>JAQUWU010000040.1 GCA_028692715.1 Paludibacter sp.
CTCTGGCTATCAAATCTAATCTTAGCTGGACTGCTACCAGTTCCGAGACTTGGGGTACCGTAAGCCCATCGTCAGGTGAAGCCGGTACCCATCAGCTTGCTATTGCAGTAACTGCGAATGCCTCAGGTGGTGAACGTGAAGCTGTCATTGCAATAAAAGCAGGATCACTTTCAAAAGAAGTAAAAATAAAACAAGCATTTGAAAAACTTATCCTTACTAATAAAAGCTTCACATTAGATGCTGCCGGGGGTGATATTGTTGTAAACATAGAATCCTCTTCTACATACACTGTTACTCTGCCAGGTTGGATTACAACTAAGTCTACATCTGCAGATAAAACAGTTCAGACTTTTACCGTAAATGAAAATCCAGCTATTTCGACACGTCAGGGGAACATTGTTTATGTTTCAGGCTTATTGAAAGATAGCGTTGAAATTCAGCAGACCGGAAAAACGATTAGTATCCCAGACGATGCAACCGGCATGAGTAGTACGGCTATGCAGCTGGCGGCAAAAATCAAAGTAGGTTTGAATATCGGAAATACCCTGGAGGCCACCGGAGGAGAAACTGGTTGGGGAAATCCTTTGATAACAAATGACCTGATTAAAGCAATAAAACAGAGTGGATTTAATGCCATTCGTTTACCATGCGCCTGGGATCAATATGCAGACCAAAGCACTTTAATTATAAAATCCAGTTGGTTGGCAAGGGTTAAACAAGTAGTACAATATTGTGTTGATAACGATATGTATGTTATTCTGAACATACACTGGGATGGTGGCTGGTTAGAAAACAATTGTACAGTCGACAAACAGGTAGCGGTCAATCTGAAACAAAAAGCCTATTGGGAGCAAATTGCTGTTGCGCTTCGTAATTTTGATGAACATGTGATTTTTGCCAGTGCGAATGAACCGAATGTATCAACAGCAGCACAAATGACAGTCCTACTGTCCTATCATCAGACTTTTATCAATGCAGTTCGCTCTACAGGTGGTAAAAATGCTTATCGGGTATTAGTAGTTCAAGGACCGTCAACCGATATAGCGAATACAAACAAACTAATGACGACATTGCCAATAGATAATGTACCAAATAGATTGATGGCAGAAATACATTACTACACACCCTGGAATTTTTGTGGTATGACTGAAGATGCAACCTGGGGTAATATGTTCTATTACTGGGGTGCAGACTATCACTCTACTACCGATAAGGCTCATAATGCTACATGGGGAGAAGAATCCGATCTAAACAGTCTCTTTTTATTAATGAAGAACAAGTTTGTCGATAAAGGCATACCTGTTATATTGGGTGAATTTGGTGCCGTACGCCGTGATAATTTGACAGGTGATGCATTGAAACTTCATTTAGCGTCAAGGGCATATTTCTTTAAATACGTATCAAAACAAGCAATTGCAAACGGATTAATGCCATTCTTCTGGGATACTGGTGGATTAATCAATAGAAATAACTATACAGTATCTGATCAGCAAGCATTGGATGCCCTGATACAAGGAGCAAGCGGATTGTAAATAAATTGAAGATTAGTTTTCTCAAGAATAGATGTTAGTTTTTTTTAGTGGGAATCTCCTGACTAATTAGTAATTAGTCAGGAGATTTTATTTTTGCAGATTTTCTGCATTAGTTGAAATAAATTAATATCGCTTATTTACAGGTGATCTCAACTTGTTGGGTTGGCAATCCTTCTACTGATGCTTTCAGGACAATGTTTCCTGCTTTCCCGTTATTTTGTACAATAGCAAGACATTTACCGTAAAACAAATGTCTATCAGGCTTCTTAAGCGATACATGATCGTTCTGATCACCATTGTCCGTTCCAGCAATAAACCCATTTCCATCAACACTAAATTTCACCAACTGATTGGCAATAGGTGAAGCATTACCATCTTTATCCAACAATTCGACTGTTACAAATGACAGGTCTTGTCCATCAGCTTTTATGGTCATACGGTCAGCTGTCAGGCGAACGCTCATCGGTTGACCGACTGTTTTAATTTCTTTATTTAAGACTTCTTTCCCAGCTTTCCGGGAAACAGCCTTCAATGTTCCCGGAACATAAGGGACACGCCACATGACATGCATTGCATCACCCTGCTTGCTTCGTTTTCCAAGGGATACGCCGTTTAGATACAATTCCACTTCGTCAGCATGGTTGTAATACGCCCAAACATCGATTGTATCGCCGACATTCCAGTTCCAATGAGGGAAAATGTGAAGCACATCTTTATTCGTCCATTCACTTTGATACAAATAATACACATCTTTAGGGAAGCCGGCTAAATCCACTATTCCAAAGAACGAACTACGTGACGGCCACCAATAAGGTGTCGGTTCACCCAGATAATCAAAACCTGTCCAGATAAATTGTCCGGCAATATGATCGTATTTATCAACAATTCTCAAATTATTTTCGTGCGTTGAACCCCAGGGAGCACGGCTATTATCGTAAGCAGAACATTGATTTGTTGCATTGGTATAAGGTTTATCCCAACGTTTTGGAGCTATAATCACACTGTCTGAAGGATTAACGTAATAGCCACGCGTTTGAAGCGACGAAACCGATTCGGTAACAATAAAAGGAGTGGTCGGATAACGTTTGGTAATACCGGCAAATTCACTGTCATGATAATTAAATCCTATCAGATCCAATGCCCCCGACTGAAACAGGGGGTTATTATCATCGGTTCCATTACAAGCTGCAGTGACCGGACGGGTAGGATCTACCGACTTTGTTATGTCAACCAAATGTCTGGTTAATATAGCATTTTTGCCTAAACGTCCGAGCTTTACATCTTCAGTTTCATTTACTTTTTTATTATTTAGCACGATATTTGCCTGTTGCAAATCTACATCAACTGCAGGAGTATCGCCCCATTGTTCTCCGACTTCATTGCCAATGCTCCAAATAAATACGGAAGGGTGATTCCTGTCTCGGGTAATCTGATCTTTCAAATCCCGTTCGTGCCATTTTTCAAAGTCGGATGCATAATCGTAAGTTGTTTTCTTTTTTAGCCACATATCAAAAGCTTCATCCATAACTACAAAACCCATACGATCACAAAGATCGAGCAATTCGGGAGCAGGAGGATTGTGAGATGTACGAATTCCGTTTACTCCCATTCCTTTCAGTATTTCCAATTGACGTTGAATGGCACGTTCGTTGACTGCTACTCCCAATGCACCCAAATCGTGATGATCGCACACGCCATTTATCTTTACAGGTTTACCATTCAGGAAAAATCCCTTGTTTACATCAAAAGTAAACGAGCGAATTCCGACCGTAGTTTCGTATTCATCGGTTTGAATGCCAAAAATATTAAGCCTGGTAACTATTTTATATAAATACGGATCTTCTAAATTCCATAAATGTGGCATTTTTACAACTAAATTTTGCAGGTATTTATTCGAACTTCCTGTATCCACCATCAATGCTCCCGTTATTGTTGATACCAGCTGATTATTCGCATCGTATAACGATTGTGCAACTCCAACCGATTGTGCAAATTTCATCGTATTTGTTACCGTTGTTTGAATGGATATAACAGCACTATCGCAGTTAATAAGTGGTGTGGTGACAAAAGTTCCCCATTTATCAACATAAACAGGATGAGTTATGACCAACCGAACATTCCTATAAATACCGGAACCGGAATACCAGCGTGAATTTGGTTGATTCAAGTTATCGACTTTTACGGCAATGACATTATTGGATCCGAATTTTAAAAACGGAGTTAGTTCATAGCCAAAAGATATATATCCATTTGGACGTTTCCCCAAATAGTTTCCATTAATCCATACTTCACTATTACGATACACCCCATCGAACTCGATAAATATTTTTCTTTTTCTAAGCGATCTATCAACCATAAATGTTTTGCGATACCAACCCAAACCTCCAGGAAGGGCACCTCCTCCAGCCGAAGCAGGAAAATCCTTTCCAAAATCGGATTCAATACTCCAGTCGTGTGGAAGATTCAACATTCTCCAGGAACTATCATCAAAAGTTTTTGCTGAAGCTTTCAACGTGCTATCGGCCAAAATAAATTTCCAGTCTTTGTTAAAGTCTTCGACTTCACGGGTATTCTTTGCGATCAGATTTGTACTAAAAAAAAGGAGGAGTACAACTGTAAATTTTATAATTTTCATGGAATATAATTTATTGATTTATAATAAAGCAACTTATATAAGTAAATGGAACAAATTAATGTATCATTTAGAAACATTAATAGAACGCTGATTTTAGCTGATTTATCGGAAAATAAAGGATAAAACAAAACGGATTTTTCTTGCCTTCGGCAAGATGATTAAGGCGCAACTATCTGTAAATCATTCCGATTTATCGGAATTCAAATCCGTTTTTTCAAATCCACTCTATCAGTGAAAATTGCGCCTGTCTGTCGCAGGCAGGTTCTATTCTTAAATATTTTCATGCAAAATACGACATTATTTATTTTCAATTACTTACAATCTTTTCAATTTTGCTAAATCGAAGGAGAACATTTTTAATGAAATTGATCTTACAAAAATACTAAATTATTCTCCTAAATTGTTGACAATAAAAATAGAATCAGGAGCAAAATGTTATTATTTAGGGTGTTGTTTGTAAATATAATTAGAATTATATTAATTCACCAATTCTTTATAACAAATAATATATGTTTGATTTAATTATTTTCAAAATAAGTGTATTATTATGCATCTTTAAATATTTTATACAATTTATTTACAAAAACCTAAAAAAATGCATATTAATGGCTTAATTAAATAACATAGGAAACATATATGTTAATTTTAAATACTTATTACCTGCTACAGAAGGATGATTTCTTTCAATAATAATGTATATTTATTACATTAGTACGAATTTTATACAGGAATAAAGAAATATTTCTCTAATTCCTTTCGTACTTAAAATATTTGTAGTACTTTTGTGCCTTCAAAGAAGGCAATTTTAGATTTAAATAGAAAATAATATAATAGAATCATTTAATTAATTGACAAATGGCAAATTTAGATTTATCAGAGTATGGTATTAAAGGTAACTTCGAAGTAATTTACAATCCATCTTATGAAGTTCTTTTCAAAGATGAGATGGATCCAACAAACGAAGGTTTTGAAAAAGGAGTGTTAACTACAACAGGTGCTGTATCTGTTGACACGGGTGTTTTCACAGGACGTTCTCCAAAAGACAAATTTTTCGTGAAAGATGAAATCACTGAAAATAACATGTGGTGGGATGGCAAAATAAACAAACCAGTCAGCAAAGAAGCATATGCTGATTGTAAGGGTTTAGTAAACAAACAACTTAGTTCTGCAAAGAAATTATATGTGGTTGATTGTTTTTGTGGGACTAATGCTGATACACGCATGAAAGTGCGTTTCATCATGGAAGTAGCATGGCAGGCTCACTTTGTGACTAATATGTTTATCCGTCCGTCACATTACGAATTAGCAAACTTTGGCACACCTGACTTTACTTTCTTAAACGGTTCGAAAACTGTCGATCCAAACTGGAAAGAACATGGTTTGCATTCCGAAGTATTCGTTCTTTTCAATTTAAGCGAAAAGATGGCTGTATGTGGTGGTACCTGGTATGGTGGTGAAATGAAAAAAGGTATTTTCTCCTTGATGAATTTTTATATGCCATTAAAAGAAATCGCTTCTATGCACTGTTCAGCCAATGTAGGTGAAGATGGTGATGTAGCAATCTTCTTCGGTCTTTCCGGAACAGGAAAAACTACTTTATCAGCTGATCCAAAACGTTTTCTTATTGGAGATGATGAGCACGGATGGGATGCTCATGGAGTATTTAACTACGAAGGTGGTTGTTATGCTAAAGTTATCGATTTGGAAATGGATAAAGAACCTGATATCTGGAGAGCTATCCGTCGTGATTCTTTATTAGAAAACGTAACTGTGAAAGAAGATGGTACTCCTGATTTTACAGCAGCTGCTTCAAAAACAGAAAATACCCGTGTTTCTTATCCAATTTATTTTATCAATAAAATTGTTTCTCCTTCACGTGCAGGTCACGCTAAGAAAATTATTTACCTGTCGGCTGATGCATTTGGTGTATTGCCTCCGGTATCTATTTTGGACGAGAAATCAGCTCAATATCACTTCCTTTCAGGCTTTACTTCTAAATTAGCCGGAACTGAACGTGGAATTACTGAGCCTGTTCCATCATTCTCACCTGCATTTGGTGAAGCATTCCTTACTTTGCACCCAACAATGTATGCAAAAACACTTATTGGTAAAGCAAAAGAACACAATGCTAAAGTTTACCTTGTAAATACAGGATGGAACGGAACCGGAAAACGTATTTCGTTGAAAAACACACGTGCTATCATTGATGCAATTATCGATGGTTCAATTGAAAAAGCAGAAACAATCAAAGTTCCAATTTTGAACCTGATTGCGCCTAAGACATTGAACAATGTTGATACTGAAATTCTTGACCCACGTAGTACTTATGCTAATGTAACTGAATGGGAAACCAAAGCAAAATCACTTGCTGCTAAATACATTGCTAACTTTGAACAATACTGTGACAACGACGATGCGAAAGCATTGGTTGCTTCAGGACCACAATTGTAAGAAGACAATAGAACCAAGAGTCAAGACAAAAGACTTTAATATATAAAAACGAGCTGTTCGATGAATTTCGAACAGCTCGTTTTGTATTTCCATTATTATATGTAATTTTGTCATGTTCAAAATAATCTTTGTTTAACGAAAAATAATATGTTTATCAGCAAAAATAATAAAGTCCATGCCTTCTTTGCCCTGTTCTTCTTGACAGTGCTAATGAGTACGATCCTTATTAAGCCGTTTCACATTTTTGTTGAACATCACCAATTACCGGATATAAAGCTGGCTAATACAGACCATACACTACTTTCTAATTCAGGAAATACCGATTGTCCCATTTGCGATTTTGAATTTTGTTCATTTATCTCCGCCGACAAAGTTGTAATACAAAAAAATCCCGAAAGCTTTGTGGATAATATTATTTCACAAACAACCGATTGTCTCATACAGCAATCATCTCATAATTTTCTTCTTAGGGCACCTCCTGCTTTATAATTCCTCAACTATTTCAATATATTTACTTTTTTCCTATTCTTTATTTTAAAAATTATGGAGTAGACAATGTTATAGCATTGTAAAACTGAAATATCAAAATAGAGGAAGTTTAATCATTGATTTCATATTCTACTAAGAGATTTTTAAATGAAAAGGTTGGATTCTGTCCAAGAGTGATTTATCGTTTAACTGAATATCCAACCCTTTTTAAAATAATTAATTTCATCATACGATTTACTACATAATACTTTAATTCAAGGATCTAAACTACATATTTCACTCTTAATTTTATTGTAATTTATTTCTAAAAATTCAATTTCTAAAAATGAAAAAACTATATCTATTAATTCTTTCCATTGCTATGGTAAGCGGTTCAAGAGCCGAAACGGCAACAACAATAACTATTTTGTCTGGAAAAATTACCAACACAAATGGGGAAGGTCTTATTGGTGTAAGTCTTTATTTCCCCGATTTGAAAACAGGAGCTATCACCAACATCGATGGTTTTTACAGAATTGATAATTTGCCGGTTAAAACCTTGCAAATTCAAGTAAGCATGTTGGGTTACAGAACACTAATGGAAAAAATAAACCTTACGACAACAAAAGCAAAGGATTTTATACTTAATGAGTCGATTACAGAAATTAATGAAGTAACTGTTACCGGACAAACTACTGCATCAAAAATTTCAAGAACACCCACCCCGATGAGTGTGCTGAATTTAACTGAAATGCAACATAATACATCCACCAATATCATCGATGCAATAAGCTCTCAGCCGGGTGTTTCACAAATAACCACCGGAAGTGGTATTTCGAAACCAGTTATCAGAGGACTGGGATATAATCGTGTTGTAGTAGTAAACGATGGAATTCGTCAGGAAGGTCAACAATGGGGCGATGAACATGGCATCGAAATTGATGAAAATGACGTGTACAAAGTGGAAATTATGAAAGGTCCTGCCAGTTTATTGTTTGGTTCGGATGCTATGGCCGGAGTTATCAGTTTTATCTCTGCGCCTATACTTCCTCAAAATACGATGAGATTAACAGCAATGGCAAATTATCAAACCAACAATGGATTAATGGCTTATTCAGTTGATTTTGCAGGTCATAAAAAAACGTTTATCTGGGATTTTCGCTATAGTAACAAACAAGCACATGATTATCAGAACAGTCGTGATGGTTACGTTTTCAATTCAGGCTTTAGAGAAGATGCGGTTTCGGCTTTACTCGGCATAAGCAATTGGTGGGGTTATTCACATCTTACATTGAACAGCTATCATCTTACTCCCGGCATTGTGGAAGGAGAACGGGACAGTTTAACAGGACAGTTTATAAAACCCATTCTAACAACCAATGGAATAGCGAGCGATGCATTATTAGCTACTCAAAATGATTTTGTTTCCTATCAACATAAAATGCCTTATCAACAGGTTCATCATTATAAAGCCGTCTGGAATAATAATTTTTTTGTTGGTGATGGCAGTTTAAACGCCACCATTGGTTATCAGCAAAACCGACGACAGGAATTTGCCGAAATTGAAACACCCAACGAATATGGACTTTATTTTCAATTGCATACCCTAAATTATGATTTCCATTATCAAATACCTGAAATGAAAGGGTATAATCTTACTTTTGGCATAAATGGCATGTGCCAAAATTCCTTGAATAAAGGAAGTGAATTCTTAGTTCCCGAATATAATTTGTTTGATGTTGGGGGTTTTCTAATGGCAAAAAAGAACTTTGACAAATTGGATGTTAGTGGCGGAATTCGTTTTGACCATCGAAAACAAAACGGAGTTGCTCTCTATCTGAATGCCTTGGATGAAAAAGCCACTGCCGAAGACCCCTCTGCAACGGAGCGATTTGCAGCCTTTTCTGACAAGTTTAACGGCATTAGCGGAAGTATGGGTGCAACATATCAGATAAACGAAATATGGAATACGAAACTCAATTTGTCGCGGGGTTTCAGAGCTCCAAATATTAGCGAACTGGGTTCAAATGGTGTTCACGAAGGTTCGTTTCGTTACGAAATTGGAAATACAGAATTAAAGCCTGAAAATAGTCTTCAAATAGATTATGAGTTAGGATATAATGTGGAGCATATAAGTGCAAAGTTGAATTTATTTGCCAATAATATTTCCAATTTTATCTATTCGCATAAACTAAATGCCATAAATGGTGGCGATTCTATTCAAAGCGATTTTCCTTGTTTTAAATTTGATTCGGGGAATGCTCAACTGCTGGGCGGTGAGTTGTATATCGACATACATCCACATCCCTGGGATTGGTTGCATATTGAAAACAGTTTCTCGTATGTTCACTCAGTCCTACTGAATCAACCCGATTCTACCCACTTTCTCCCTTTTACACCTCCGACTAAATGGATCTCAAATATGCGCATTGATTTACGTCGCAACGGGAACTATTTAAAAAACACTTATTTCTTCGTTGGTCTGGAACACCATTTCAAACAAAAAAATATTTATTATGCCTTTAATACTGAAACTGTAACCGATGCTTATACACTTATAAATGGCGGTATTGGAACCGATGTTGTACTAAAAAAGCAAACATTGTTTTCACTTTATCTAAGTGGGACAAATCTTGCAGATATTGCTTACCAAAGTCATTTAAGTCGACTGAAATATGCTCCTAAAAATTATGCAACCAGTGAAACGGGTGTTTATAATATGGGTAGAAATATTAGTCTGAAATTGATTGTTCCGGTGAATTTATAGTTGGGTTAATCTTCATTTATTGAAAAGGACCTCACTATAAATTTTATAGTGAGGTCTTTTGTTGATTGTCAATCGTTAGATATTATTTCTCACACGCCCATGGCCAGGCTACAATTCCGCCTTCAAGCACTTTTACATTTGTATATCCGTTTGCCTGAAGAATCAGAGCTGCCTCGTACCCTCTTAATGATATTTTACACCAGGTAATTATTTCTGTGTTTTTGTCTTTTGGCATTTCGTCTAATCTTTTTCGAAGTTGCCCGAGTGGAATCAGTTTCTCGCCAATTCCCAAACGCATTTGTTCATATTCATCCGGATTGCGAACATCCAGCAATAACATATTGTCTTTTACTTTCAGTTTTTCTTTAAGGTCTTCAGCCGAAATTCCGGTATAGTAACCTTTCAATTTGTTTTGCATAATATGAGCAGTAGCAATACTATGATCGATGGCTAAAGAGTAAGGAGGCGCATAGGGTAAATCTACTGTTGCCATATCATCCACTGTTAATTTACCTTTTATTGCCATTGCCCAAATAGCTATTTGTTTGCTAACGTCTCCGGGACCTATAACCTGAGCACCTAAAATTAACCCGGTAAGTTCATCAACAATTAATTTGGTTATCAGCAATTTACCATTCATAAATCCTGGTTTGTCCAGACTTGCATTAACAACGGTTTTGAGATTTAAGAAACCAAGTCTAATGGCATTACTCTCTGATAGTCCGGTAGATCCGACTCCATAATCAAACACTTTGCAGATTCCTGTTTGAATAGTTCCCGGAAATTGCGATATATTTCCTAAAATTAAATTTTCACCTACAATTCGTCCTTGTAAATTAGCTAAATCGCCATAAGGTGCATGAACCGACAAGTCAGTAATAAGATTCGGAATTTCAACACAATCGCCCACAGCATAGATATCAGGATCAGACGTTTGCATAAACGAATCTACAATAATTCCACCTGTTTTTCCGATTTTCAATCCTGCATCTACAGCCAACCTATTGTTTGGAACAACACCAATAGCAACTACAGCCAAATCGCAAGGGATTTCAGTACCATCCTGTAATTTTACCGATGTTAACTTTCCGTTTTCGCCTAAAAATGCCGCTACGCCATTTTGTAAAATTACATTTACTTTGGTCTGAACATATTTTTCGACCAAACGAGCCAAGTGTTTATCCAAAAATGTAAGCAATTGAGGCAAAAGTTCAATCAATGTAATTTCAATACCGGCTAGATGAAGGGCTTCAACAGTTTCGATACCAATTAAACCGCCACCAATTACAACAGCCTTTTTAATGATACCTTCATCGTGAACTTTACGTAAATAATCAGCATCTGTCAACGATTGTAGTGAAGTAATACCGTCTAAATCAATTCCGGGAACAGGTGGTTTACGAGCTGTGGCACCCGTAGCAATAACGAGTTTATCGTAAGTTGCTCTTCCAACTTCGCCAGTCTTAATATCTCTGAATTCGATACGTTTGTTTTTCTTGTCAATAATAGTAACTTCAGTTTGTACTTTGGTAGTGATTTTTTTTGCATTCCAAAAGAATTTTGAGTCACGCACTACCCCTGCCGGTGAGCACAAAAGTTGACTACGATCGTCAAAAAATCCTCCAACATAATACGGATAACCACACGAAGCCATAGAAAGATCAGAGGCTTTTTGATAAATTGTGATATCTGCATTTTCGTCCATCCTGCGAGCTTTCGAAGCTGCTTTGGGACCGGCTGCTGATCCACCGATAACAATAATTTTTTTTGAAGCCATAATTACACTATTTAGAATTGGTATTAGAGATTTAGTACTTTAAGTAAATGCGTAAGTTTAACTGAGAGTTTCTTGAATGTATTATTATTTTTAATGAATATTCGAAATATTACCGACAAAACAACTTTAGATATTTTCTTTTGTGAACTTCATATTGATTTCAGCACAAAAAACACTCAAAAACTTATAAAAAAATTGTAAGTTATATGATGTTTACCACCTTAAAAGGTAAAAATAGCAAGTCTGATTTCACAAAAACATTTGAATA
Organism: Paludibacter sp.; assembly: GCA_028692715.1. Taxonomy (GTDB): domain Bacteria; phylum Bacteroidota; class Bacteroidia; order Bacteroidales; family Paludibacteraceae; genus Paludibacter. The sequence continues at coordinate 11,899 of JAQUWU010000040.1, forward strand.
TTTTTGACCTCCTAAAATTTCGGGAGGTACTATATTCTCTTGTTTTGATGAAATAAAGTATAAATATAAAAAAAATATTTGATTTGAGTTAGAGTAAAAGTAATTCTTTACCAATAATCTGAGCAGCTTTGTCTACGCAACGTGTACAAGGTCTTGACTTATAGTAGTTTTCGGTCCTATCGGCTGATTCCGGATTTTGAGGTACGTGCTTAATTTTTAGTAAATCGGCACAAATATAAGAACCCATTTCATATTTGAATTTATTGGCAACATCCTGAACTGCTTTGTAGTTTTTGTTCTTTGATGCTTTATCTTTTGTGTCGATAAACGGATATTTTAATCCTAACAACAGAAACATTCCCGAAACAGCACCGCACACTTCCCTTAATCGTCCCATTCCACCGCCAAAAGAAGTTGCCAGTTTTGCTGACATTTCCTTATCCATTCCGTACATATCGGAAAAAGCCATAAAGACAGATTGTGAACAATTATATCCTTCTTCGAAAAACGCAACTGCCCTTGCCCTTCTTATTTCAATTTCTTCTTCAGCTGTCATTTATCTATTATTTGAGTTGTTGTATGTTTTTGTATGGCTTCCAATAAAAAATCAGGAGCAGAACATGGTTTCCAGTTATCACGTCCAACGAATGCTATTTCAGTTTCAGCTTCATTAATTAACTGATTTTGTTCATTGTACATCTGATAAGTAAACCACATACGAACACCTTTCATTGCTTTTAATCTGGTTTTCACTGTTAATAATTCATCGTAACGGGTTGTTTTGATAAATTTAAAGTTCATGGTAATTACCGGACACATTACACCCGATTGTTCGAGCGAATTGTACGAAACTCCGATACTACGAAACAACTCCCAACGAGCTGCTTCGTAATACTTTACATAGTTGGCATGATGCATAGTTCCCATCTGATCGGTATCGGGATATGCCACCCTGAATTTATAGTCGTATGTAATCATTAATTTATTTACTATTTAAGTATTTACTATTTTAAATTGAATAACTTGGAAATTGCTTTAGTGATTACAAACGTGTTCATCAGCACCAGAGTTTGCATGAGCTGCACAACTTGAGCCGCCATCTTGAATATTCCCGGATAGGTATTCTTTTACGATTTCATCTATATCTCCTTTACAATTACGAATGACTTCGATATTTTGCGAAGCTAGTTTACTGATTGCTCCATCACCAATACCTCCAGCAAGCATTACACTTACACCCATTTCGGCTAAATCATAAGCGATATTCGATTTACAACCGCATCCCTGTGGTGATTGTAATGGTTGTTTTTCAAGAACTTCATTCTTTACGGAAATGTTATATATAGAGTAAAACTCGCAATGACCAAAGTGATCATCAATTCGGTTGTTTCCTTTTGTTGGAACAGCAATTTTCATTTGAATGGTTTTATTATTGATGTTTTACTTTATATATTTAAAAATCCGTGGTTGTGAAACAATTTTTTCGGTGAGTGTTGTAAATGCTTTTTCAATATTTGCGTCTGCAAAAATATCCTGTAATTTACCTTTATCACAGCTTTCGGCAATAGTTTCATTCATTGGAATTTGTGCTAATAATGGGATATCGAAAGTTTTAGAAAGAAATTCGGCACCCCCTTTTCCAAACAAAAAGTATTTTTCATCAGGATGAATAGTAGGACTAAACCAGGACATATTCTCAATAACTCCAATAATAGGAAGACCTATTTTGTCATCCTGCAACATACCAATAGCTCGCTGAACATCGTCGTGTGCCATTTTTTGAGGCGTTGTTACAACAACTGCCCCTGCAATAACAAACTCCTGCATAAGTGTGATGTGAATATCGCCTGTTCCGGGAGGTGTGTCAACAATAAGATAATCCAACTCTTCCCAATCGGTGTCATTCAACAATTGCTTTAACACATTGGTGACCATAGGTCCTCGCCAAACCACAGGTTGTGATTGTTCGAAAAAGAAACCAATACTCATCAATTTTATACCAAAGCGATTAAAGGGGACTAACATTGTTTTCCCGTTTTTCTCTACCGATTCGGGACGACCACTATCATTGAGATTAAATAATGTTGGGATGGAAGGACCAAAAATATCAGCATCAAGCAAACCAACTGAATGTCCATCGCGGGCAAGTGACAAAGCTAAACCTGCAGCTACAGTTGATTTTCCTACACCTCCTTTGCCGGAAACGACCATGATTATTTTTTTTACATTACTGAGTTTTGTTTTTTGTATTTGAGTCATAACAACAACTTTTAATTTGATTAGCTATTTAAATAATTTTTTGTGCTCCTGCATAAACTTCTTGAATTTCAATAACAGCCACTCCATGGCCTGGCAAACGGGTAGAATTCCATTTTTTCATATCATCAAACAATTCTCCTTCAGTAAAATAACTTATCGTTCCTTTTATTTGATACGATTTATCCTCTGCCGTTAAGAAAAGGATAGACCCTGTACTTCCAGAACTTATATTCTCAAAAGTTTTACTGAAAAAATTATTTGCTACTAAAATTTTTTCGTCATTAAAGAGGGATACACAGGTTGCATAAATCGAATTTGGGTTTCCTTGTTTGTTAACTGTGCTAAAAACAATCGGCCCTTTCCTGGTTTTCCAGGCTTCGCTTACAATTTCGGGTAATTTGTTCATTTTGTTGATTTTTTATGACCCCTAACCCCTAAAGGGGAGCAAAAGAGTCGGTTGTTTAACTAATTATGTATTTAATATCACTTTTTTATTGTTTAGTATTTAACTGTTTGATAGCTTCGGATGGACAAATCCGAACACATTTCCTACAGTTTTTACATAAGTCTTCAAGATCTACGTAAATTTTTTCTGTTTTCAAGCTTTATTATTATCTCTTAAATCGATTGTTTTATCTCAAAAATATTCTGATTTGAATCACTTAAAAATAAAGTTCCGGAGTTGGGTAAAATAGATGTTTTGTAGCCATTTTGGATTGCTTTTGCTGTTATTTCAGTCACCCTATGAGTTGAAAAGCAAACATGATTAAAGGTATTGATTTTCAGATTATCCTGATTATCCAGAATAAACAGTTCCAATTCCATTTCAGGGCATTCACCGGAGATTACCGTGGTGGCAGTTAGGATATTAAAGATATTAGCTGCATTTTCCTGAGTTAAAACAAAAGTTTTTTTGATTTTGAAATCAAAAATTTCCTCGTAAAAAGTTTTTACATCTTTTTCACAAACAGTTAATCCAATATGTTTTATATTATTCATAATGATTTTATATTAGTACACACTAATTAGTTAATTCCAAAAGGCACTTTCAAGCTTAAACTTATGTTTCTACCCTCATTGAAATAGCCCAAAGGTTTCAGAGTTGATAAATGGTCGAAATATTGAGTATCAAAAATATTATTACCCGAAAGTCCAATATTCATCAATTGATTGCTGAGTTTTATATCAGCATTAATTCCTACATTTACAAGCGTATATCCATCCGTTGCTGATTCATAAGGCGATGGATGGTTTTGTTTTAATGCCGTAAGAGCGGATATTTTAAAATTCGGGTGTAATAAAAACCCAATCTTTTCCCGTTCGACCCATGTTTCGTAGCGGAACTTATGGGCTGGAATAAAGGGTAGATAATTATCGTTTTCCTGTACTCCAATTACAGATGAATAAGTTCCCTGAACATGCCACCAAGGCATTGACTTAGGATGAAAATGAATTCCTGCTTCCCCACCGTATAATTTAGCATTTGTTTGTGAAAAACGATAAATTGTCAAACCGGTTGATGTCAACTCAGTTGTAGGAGAAATAAAAATATAATTATCAATCAGGTTGTAAAATCCAGCCAAATCGAATGATAAATACTCTCCATGAAAATGCATGCTTATGTCCGTTTCATAAGCATCTTCTGCTTGCAATTCTGCATTTCCAATTTCATATCGGTCGCCATGCATTCCGTTGGAAGTAAGTTCCGATAAATTTGGTGCACGATATGATTTTGCTAAATTAGCCCTGAGCATAAATTTTTCATTCAGGTTGTATGTCAATCCCACTGAAGCATTGGGACTAGAAAAATCAAGTGATAAGGGAGCATGATAACTCTCAGTACCTAGAGTGCCCATTGCATAAGTTTCAGTTTTGTACATATCAAATCGAAGTCCTCCTTGCAATTTTAATTTTTCAAAGAACGTGTATTGTATCAAGCCAAAAACGCCAATATTATTTACATCAGCATCGGGTAGAAATTGAGCCGCACGATTGTTCTGGTTTCGATTTGTCTGGCTTTTCCCCTGAAAACCTACAATGTAATCTGAACCCACTTTCGATGGCAAATATACTTTCGATTCGTAGGTAATTGTATTCAGGTTCATCTCAACAACCGGTATATCGAGCGTGGTTTGTAATTTACGCAAAGCAACCTGATAAGCAACGTTAGTTTCCCATTTAAAATTTCCAAGATATAATTTATTCTGAGAAGAAATTAAATGATGATTCAAATCCTGATACCAAATATCATTGTCTCGACCTTGCTCTGTAATAAGCGGGATTACGGCAGGGACTGACATTCCTAATTTCTGTTTAAAATAATCGTATGATAGTTTAAACGTTCCAATTTGACCTGTATAACCTGTATTTGAGCTTACCGACCATTCGTTAAACCTTGAATTTGGAACAAAAGCACCACCACCTTGTCTGTAATCGGCATGAGTTTTATTACTGACTCTCAATCCGCCAAAATAATGTTGAGACGCTCCTTTTATACCCAAACTATTATTTAGTCCCAATGTGTTGGAATGTAATTGAGTTTGATAATCACCAATAATTTCACCCGTTGGTGCTGTTTTTCCCTTGATAAAATTAATTACGCCACCAATGGCATCTGAGCCATAGAGTAACGATGCCGGTCCTTTTATTATTTCAACTTGGTCTACATCATTATCGTCAACGCCTAAGGGATGATTTTCGCTAAACTGATAATTTTCAATACGCACTCCATTGCACAACACCAAAATATCGTTCATTGAAAGTCCTCTGATAACGGGTTTAGAAACTCCTTGTCCTTTGGAAATCATATCTACTCCGGGAACTTGCATAAGCGATTCCATAAAATTTGGCGTACCTGACTGTAAAATATCTTTACTTTTCAACACATCAATCTTTACGGCATTATCATGTTGCGAACTGATTAATCCACCGGTAATAACTACTTCCTGCGATTCTATCACTGATTCGGAAAGTGTTACATCTAATTGATTTAAAGAATTTTGAAAATCAGTAAGCTTTATTAAAGTGTTATATCCTATATACGAGAATTGTATTTTTATTTTTCCGGCCGGGAGGTTTTCAATACGATATTCTCCATTTTTATCTGAGACAGTTCCCCTGTTCAATTCCGGTAAAACAATGGTACATCCTACTAAGGGACTACCGTTTGTAGATGTAACTTTGCCAGTTATTTGTATTTGTGCTGACAAGCTTATACCGATAAACATCAGTATAAGCAATAATGTTATTTTTTTCATCTTTATTTTGTTTTCTGTATGTTAAGTACTGGAAATAATATAATGTCTTATTACTATTAAGCGAATAAGTTGTTCATCTTATTTTTATTAAATAGTAAATGGTACATTGTAAAATAGTAAATACTTAGTCTATTCCTGTATGTATTTTATTGATTAAATTGTATTTAAAATCAATAGTACAGGAGGCGAACGCAACAAAAAACTGAGAAAAAAATATTTATTTACAACAACTTCATTAATAGCAAAAACAAGCTCTCCAAAACATTCTTTTAGGTACTCATGATAGAATTTATGCGTACTATTAAACTGAAAAAAATGAAATGCACAGATAGGACAAATCTTGTGGTAAACATCTAAATGGTTTTCGTCCTTAATGATTTTCGTAATAGTAAAAACATGATCGTGCCTGTGAAATACTTTTACTGCCATAGGCATCAAAAATATCCAAAGAAGGACTAGAGAGATTATCTGTTTTTTTACGGAACTCATTCTTTACCTTTTGTTAATTCAGCTATTAAGAGTAATCAGTTTATAACTCTCTTTTATTAGCTTTGCAACCTCGGAATTGGGTGCAAATTCAATTATACTTTTACAATTGACCATCGCTTCAACAATTTGAGGATCGAAAGGAATTTTCCCAATTACAGAAACATTATTTTCAATACAGTATGATTCAATTGTGTCTGCCATTTCGGTATTTAAATCAAATTTATTGATGATAACACTTGTTTTAATTTTAAAATTAGAAGTCACTTCCATTGTGCGTTTCAAATCGTGTAATCCCGATAGTGTTGGCTCGGTAACAATTACCACATAATCAACCCCTGTAATTGTTGAAATTACAGGACAGCCAATTCCAGGAGGGCCATCAATAATAATGGTTTGTAAATCGTTTTCTTTAGCAATATTTTTGGCTTTGTCACGCACAATATTTACTAACCTACCCGAGTTTTCTTCACCGGGTGAAAGTCTTCCGTAAACCATTTTCCCATTTCTAAAATCACCTGCAAACATACGACTTTTATCTTCATTCACCATAGTTATGGCAGAAACAGGACAAATACGTGAACACAACTGACAGCCATCGCAGGACGTTTCGAAAATTTCTACCTCTCCATTAATTTCAGAAATAGCATCAAACCGACAATAATTAATACATTCGCCACAATTGGTACATTTATCTTTATCAATTACAGCCTTCTGACCCGAAATAAAAACCTCTTCTTCGGTATGCGTTGGATTAAATATAATATATAAATTAGCAGCATCTACATCACAATCAGCTAAAACCACTTTTTCGGATAATGTGGCGAAAGCAGCACTGATACTACTTTTTCCTGTTCCTCCTTTTCCACTAATTACAGCTATTTCCATATACTTCTATTATTTTGTTGTATAATTCATTGAACTTTATTTCCCATTCAGGATCGTTGCGTGAAAGTATTTCTCCCTTCGAATAGCAGGTTGCAATATTTTTATCAAATGGGATTTTCATCAATAAAGGAATATTTTCATTTTTCAAATAATCTGCCACCTCATCATTGCCAAGTCCATCCCTATTAATAATGACAGCACATGGTTTATTTAAACTTTTTAGCGTTTCAACGGACTGTTTTAAATCGCTCATACCAAAGGGTGTTGGTTCGGTAACCAGTACCACAAAATCGGACAAAGCAACGGTTTGAATAAACGGACAAGATGTTCCAGGAGGTGAATCGAGTAAAACAATATCGGAATCTGCTGCTTTAATAGCACCTTTAATAACAGGAACGGCAGAATGAACGCCCACTTTCATTCGTGCTTCGATAAGACTCGTTTTTTCAGTAATTTTATATTGATTTACCTTGCCAAGCGATTCCACTTTTTCGGTAATGGCATCAAATTCACAGGCCACAGAACACGCTCCACATCCGTGACATAAATCTTCTAAAACATTTATGATTTTTTCATTGGGCAAAAAGAAAATAGCATTGTAATTGCAATACTCATAACACTTTCCACATAAGGTGCATTTATCTTTATCAATAATGGGAACCAGCTGAGTGATATCAGTTGTTTTTTGATGTATTCCTTCGATAAACATCAGGTCATTTGGTTCTTCGGCATCGCAATCGACCAGCGTTACCAGGTTGTTCTTTTGTTGCAAGCTGAAAAAAAGGTTGGTAGAAACAAAGGTTTTTCCTGTCCCTCCTTTTCCGCTGGCAATTGCAATTTTAATTTTTTTCATCAATTATATTTCATTTTTTTATGTAAATGATAAATAGACCCAAACAGATAAATAGAATCTGTAAAATGGATTCGTTTCGTTTACTCTGCATTTCCGGAATCAGTTAAAGCAATATAAAAGAAACCAACAGTTGAAAATGCCAGAGTGTAGGGAATTAATGCTTTTACCTGAGATAGCCCACTTTTGAGTAGAATTCAAAAATCACCTAATTCCTGAGGTACTTCGTGAAAAACGATGGAAACACATACAAGTAAGATAAGTTGACATTTCCTGCAAATTTTTATCATTAGCTAACAAAAGGATAGACAAACACAATACTACCAGCTATTAAAGCTATATTTGTAAAAAGAAGTGGTTATGACATCAAAAATAAATAGCTAAATAATTAAGCACATAATTCACATAATAATAACATGCGAATTATGTGTTAAATACAACAGTAAAGAAAATTCATTTTCAAACAAATTTAATTACTTCTACAAAAATAAGTAATTGAAAACAAATAATGTCGTATTTTGCATGAAAATATTTAAGAATAGAACGCTGATTTTCACTGATAGAGTGGATTTGAAAAAACGGATTTGAATTCCGATAAATCGGAATGATTTACAGATAGTTGCGTCTTAATCATCTTGCCGAAGGCAAGAAAAATCCGTTTTGTTTTATCCTTCATTTTCCGATAAATCAGCGAAAATCAGCGTTCTATTAATGTTTCTAAATGCTACATTAATTTGTTCCATTTACTTAAATTCAAACTGTTTCTATATAACTAGATTTCTATTGATGTATTGTAAACCACAAAACTACCTTTTGGGACTTCCAATAATTCCGCAATAACATTACATTTTACCATTAATAAAAAGAATATTCTCGGATCATTTTCGTTAATTAATCCTTCCAGATTTCCCTGTCCTTTTGAGATAATTAAGTCCGCATTTTCGTAAGCATCCAAAAAAGCAGGGCTACTTTGACTCAACACTGTAGAAGGGGCATCAGAGCCATTCGAAATCAATTGGGCAACTTCATTCATACCAACTTCAAGGGCATCTTCCATGGTTGCATCATTCATCACCGCAGCTCCTCGCACAGCAAATGTCAGATTTTTATGATGAATTGTTTCAATAAAAAGCTTATCCAACACAATTTCGCCTGCATTATCGCCCAGATAAAGGATATTTTGCGCAGAAGAAATTCGCTTTTTAAGTTCTAAAGAATGGTCAATTGTAAATTTCGATGCCATTACCTTGTCAATGGTCTGATGAACATCAAAATTTGCGCTTGGACCATAATCCATAATGTTACCGGCTATGGAAAGTCTTAAGGCACTATCAAAAGAATCGTTTGCCGAAAGAATTTTTGGTTTCCATTCGTCGTACAGAACTTTTGCCAACTGGTTACTTTGCGTCTTCTCATCCTTATACAGATCATCAGAATTCGTCAACCGACAAAATTCTTTATTTAGTTTTTGATGAATTTCAGGCATAGTCAACGCGGCACTTTGCCCCATTGTCAGATTATAAAATCCAAAAAATTCCTGCCGTTCTCTATAAGGTACATTATTTATATTCAAAAGTCGCTCGAATGCTTCGAACTGACAAGCCATGCATCGTCCGTCTACTTCGTATCTCTTCTTCTTAATGCGCACATTCGTGATTCTCATCGTGATTACAATAGTTGGCACTTAGGGTTAATTTGTCGGCTAAAAAATCAACAACGAGTTCTTTTACTGCTTTCATTGGAGCACCAACGAAAGCATTGATGTTTTGAGCATTAAACAGGTTAATTGCTTTTTGTCCCATTCCACCAGCAATTACATCGGTTACACCAAAAGTGGCAACAAACCGGGGATAAACACCTGGCTCATGAACTGGTGGAGTTACTTCTTTGATTTCTGTTACTTCATTATTTACAACCGTAACAATTGCAAAATATTGACAATGTCCAAAATGTGAACATAAAACTCCGTTTTCCATCGGAATTGCGATACACTTATCCATATTTTTAAAAATCTATATTATTATTTTATTTGTTAATTAATTATCTCCGTGACGAAAACGGCGTCCCATGCCCATTCCCAAACCACCTTGTCCGCGACCTAAGCCTTTTCCTCGACCTAATCCCCGTCCCTTTCCGTTTTCAGGGATGTTTTCGGTTGATTGTTCATCGTTTTCAATTTGATCATTTTTATTTTTTCCAAAGTTAGTGCATTTTCCCATCTTTCGACCACTCATAGCACCTTGTCCTTTTGGACCTTTTTGATTTAAACCCGGCATAATACCTCCTTTTTAAAATTGTATTTATTGTTTTCCTCCTTTTAAGCGTTTCTTTTGACCATCCCCACCACCTTCTTTGCGGCGTTTTCCCATCCCGACTCCAAGGACTTTCATCTTTTCTTCGTCGGTAAGTTCTTTATTACAATTACCTAATTTACGCCCCGAAGCAGAACCTTTTCCTTCAGGACCGGTACCATCTAATTTTGGCATAATATTATATTTATAATTGTTTAAATTTTATTACAATGTCGAAATAATTTCGCTTATGGTTTTATCCTTTTCATTTATCATTTCGATACTAAGACTATGTAGCAGAGAATGGATTTTGGTTCCAAAATCTCCGGCAAATATTTTTTTAACTCCTGTTTGCGCTACGAATTGTACTGCTTCAGGACCTGCACCTCCCGAAGAATCTTTTGCAGGATTTACTAGAAACTCCGTTTCTTTTGTATCGGTATTATAAATGGCAAAATAAGCGCAACGTCCGAATCGTGCATCGATTTTAGAATCCATTTGATTCCCTTCTGATGTAATGGCAATTTTCATATATTTATTATTTTTAATTGGAATTGTTTGTCAATATTCAATTTTATGATTTCAAAAAAAACGTTTGCTGTGAAAAAATATTTTATTACCCGAAATATAAGAATATTAGTTCAGTTCTATTGTTGTTACAAAGCCTGTATAAAACCAGTGTATGGCAGAATCCAGCTTTTGTTTAATAAGTGAATAAGCCTTTTCACCGGTACAATGCCCCGTATAGAATTTTGTATCGGGGAATTCAGTAATTATCCTTTCTGCTATATCAGTAATTTCTTTTTCAGTTTCGTATTGATTGTCGATTCCATCCAACAAATGAAATCCTCCGATTAATACTTTTATAGGCTTGTTGATCGTAGTTTTCACTGAATCAAGAATATTTAATATCCCACAATGTGCACAGCCTGTATAAACAACTTGTTCGTTTTCACCAAAACTTATAATTAATTCATGATTAAAGTCATCGGATAAAAGACCATTCCCATTTTCTTTTAATAAAGTCTTATTCGCTTTTGGCATGGGAAAATGGAAGGTTGTACAAGGAAACACATGAATCTCATTTTCTAAAACAATTTCAGAATCTACAAAAATAAATCGCTCTTTATAAGCTGTAAAATCAATGTCTGAACTTATTTTTTTCATTCCATTCCGTGAAGAATAAAAACGCTGAGAAAGTGCATTTTGAGAGATTATTATTTTGGCTTTTGTATTTAATTGAAGAAATGCATCTAATCCACCAATATGATCGGAGTGACCGTGCGAAATAAAAACATAATCAATATCAGGTATATCAACCTCCACTTTTTCAGCATTCTCGATGAAATTGGAAGAAGCACCTGTATCGAGAAGACATTTATATTTTTCAGTTTCAATATAAATACATAAACCATGTTCTTTTTTAAGCTCTGGACTTAATATTCTATTATCGGACAATACCTTTATTCTCATGTTATTTATTTATTGATTAATTGTAATTCTTCATCGTTACAGGTTTCACAATCTTTACATGGAAGATGATTTTCTGATCCGTCCACTAACTTATAGCATCGTTTACACCTAAACCAAAGCCGGTCAAACTGTACGTTTCCTCCTTCAATCAAAATCATTTTTCCTTCCATTAGTGCCTTTGCAATTGTTTTACGCGCATTTTCATAAATACGTGTTAAAGTTGGGCGTGACACATTCATTCTCTCAGATGCTTGTTCCTGATTTAATCCTTCATAATCAAGTAACCGAATAGCTTCGTACTCGTCTATTTGAAGTTTGACTGATTCTAACGCATTCCTTTTTATACCAAAGGGTTTGAACCCAAGCATCAGCGGCGGAGAGTCTATTCTTCGTTCTTGTTTTGGACGAGGCATATCAGATTAATTATAGTTTTAGTTAACAGTTTTGATAACAAATTTCGGTGCAAAGATACAAATAGTTTTGAACATATGTTCACTACAAATCAGTTTTAACCAATAAAAAAAGAGAAATGACAAACATCTCTCTTTCTAATAAATTCTAAAAATGCACATACTCAGAAAAGCGATTTTAAAATCTACCTGATGGCAAACAAATGCGGATTTTCGCTGTCACAGTGGATTTGAATATTGCTTTCGACTATATGATTTTCAGTCATTTATACGTCATTATTCACCCTGAAAACGAGAAAAATTCTATTTTATATCCCTTATTTTTCCCTTAATCAGCGAAAACTACCGTACTATTAATTACTATTATAATGGCATATAATATTCAATTTAAGTTCGAAACAAATAAATATTTAACCTAATTTATTGCGAGAGTTTTTTTCTAGATATGCGTCCGTTTTTTTTCAAAGCCTGATCAAGTATATACAAAATCTGTCCATTGGTGCTACGAAATTCATCTGCAGCCCATTTTTCAATGGCATTCATCGTATCGGTATCAATACGTAATACAAAACTTTTATTTTTTATTTCCTTTGCCACTAATAAATCATTTATTGATGAAGCGTACCCGCATTTACAATCGGTTGTGCGCCTTCTTCGCTACACAAAACGACTAACAGATTGCTTACCATTGCTGCCTTTTTGTCTTCATCCAAATCAACAATATCTTCATCCGATAATTTTTTCAAAGCCATTTTTACCATACCAACTGCACCGTCTACGATTTTTTCGCGAGCAGAAATTATAGCATCTGCCTGCTGACGACGTAACATTACCGCAGCAATTTCAGGAGCATAAGCAAGGTAATTAATACGAGCTTCTACCACTTCGATACCTGCAATGTATAAACGCTCGTTGATTTGTGTTTCAAGAATACCATTAACCTCTTCACCACCCGAGCGCAAGGTTAAATCATTTTCATCGGCCGTTCCAGAATGATCGTATGCATACAATCCAGCCACAAAACGCGATGCTGCATCTGCTTGAACTTTCACAAAATGTTCATATGCTTTCATTTTCTGACTTACATTATCTACTTGTGTCGATCCAGCCACACTGATGGTCATTGATGCATTATCTACATCGAATGAGGCTTTGTAAGTATCAGCTACTCGCCAAACAACCACCAAGCCAATCATCACCGGATTTCCGTTTTTATCATTTACTTTTATCGGTTCCGCATCTAAGTTTCGAGCTCTTAAAGTAAGCTTTTTCTTTGCATAGAAAGGATTAACCCAAAAAAATCCATTATCCTTCACCGTTCCTTCATATTTTCCAAAGAAAATCATAACACGTGCTTCATTTGGTTCAATTTGCATAAAACCGCCCCACATTATTGATGAAGCAATAAATAATAAAACATCAGAAATGATAATAGTAGCAGTGAAAACAGCAGATAAATCTGCATTTACAGTCCATATAAAAAGACTAACAATCCCAACTAAAAGGAGTAAATTAAAAATTAGCATAGGTATGCCCTGTAGTTTTACTCCACTAAAGACTTCTTCTTTTGTTTTCATAATTTTATAATTTATAATGATATCATATTAATATCACAAAGATTATTCTTTTTATTTCAATATCAATGTGTTCAATCAGACAATTAACTATATATAACACTTTGCCATAACATCAAAAAAACTTGCTTCTGAGGGAAACAAGTTTTTCTTAATACATAGCAATTCTCTACTATTGTAAGATTTTAAATAACACTGAAGATGAAAATTATATACTATTATAAAACACAATTATTGTACATGACAAAAATCTAGAATTCATTACTATAATCTTGATATTCTCAACTTTATAAAGGGGTTTCCACCCCTAAAACCCCGACCTACTTTTTGTCTTAACACAAAAAGTAGGCAAAAAAGTCAAGACTGCGCCCACTTGTCTCGGAAAACTTTCGCTCAGTCGGCTAAAATCGTCCAAACTCGCTCCTTCTTCGCTCAAACAGGACTATTTTTTTAAGCCAACTTCACTTGTTTTTCGGATCACCGGACGAGGTCGTCCCCACGCTACGAACATATATGAAGCTCTATAATCAGATACATGGTCTCTATTACATTTTTTGTCATGTACTAAGAAACACAATATTTATTTTTTAAAACAATTGTCGAAGTACAATAACTGGTATTGAATAGAGTTTGCCCAATATTCCCAGCTATGATTTCCAGGTCTTTCAATATAATCATGAGCAATTTTAAGAGCTAACAATCTATTGTGCAAGCCTTTATTAATTTGATAGAAAAAATCAGACACGCCACAATCGATAATTAAATCAAGTTCGTTATTTTTTAAACTGTTTACCATATTCACTACTGAACGGTTTTCCCATTCTTTTGGATTGGTTTCCATATCTCCAATTCGTTTTGTAATATCATATTTTTGGGAGGAAGCTCTGAGATCTACTCCACCGCTCATACTCCCGGCATGCGCAAACAAATCTTTATTACGAATGGCAATATAAAGTGCTCCATGTCCACCCATACTATGTCCTGTAATAGCACGGGCTTTTCTGTCTTTAATTGTTGAATAGTGTGCATCAACAAAAGGCAATACATCTTTTGTAATATAGCTTTCATATTGAAAAGTAGAATCTATCGGACTATCGATATACCAACTACTGAATCCACCATCCGGACATACAATTATCAATTGATGCTCAGTAGCAAGATTTTTAATAGATGGTACTGTATTTACCCATTTCGCATAATTATCGCTGTATCCGTGCAATAAATAAACAACAGGATACTCTTTTTTATTCGAATAATTTTCAGGGACAATAACAACTGCTTTTATATCCTTATTCATTTTTGTGGAATGAACAGTTATCGTATCAACCTGAACACGTGCAAAAAGAGAATATGAAACTAAAAGTAAAAAAATGAGATTAAAAAAACGCTTCATAATAACATAACTTTTAAATGTAAAATATATATATTTTGAAAACAAGAATAAGCACAAAATTAATACTTTTTTCTAACGATTTTCTTATCTCATACGTTTTTATTTTTTTACTTACGGTATGAAATCAGTTATACCAGAGAAAATTTACACTTATAGTTGATTGAAGTAATCAAATCGTATAGTTCTGCTGAATTACTGTTTATAATGCATTTATATTAACTTGTTCCAAAAGTCTCTTGGCTTGAGTCATATCAAGTTCTTTGGCTTTAGTCCTTTGGGCAAATTTATATGGAATATATTTTACTATCTGAACCATACAAAATGTTTTATCGGCTGAATAAGCAATTTGTAATTTGGTACTGTAACTTGACGAGCTATGTAAATTGGCTAAATTTTCGAATTTTCCCGATTCAATAATCCTTGATAGCTCCTGAAAATCTTTTTTGTCAAAATATTTTTCAAAAAAATAGATTTTAGTTCCTGAGCCGATGTGTTTAAAGTAAGATTTATCTACTATCCCGGATAGAAATCCCCAAAAAATAAATGCAATACTAATGAGTATAAATATTGAAGAAATGTAGGTTTTATGAATCTGAGACAAATGAGAAGTATATTCAAAAATAGATATTCCTGCAACGACAAGTAAATAAGCAGCAATAGGTAATTGAATATGTTTTTTTACGATAGACCGATCCATGGTCTTAAAAATTTGATAAATGGATGGATTATTTTCCATAATGAGTCGTTTTAAAGAAGGTGTCCGAATAAGTTCTAAACTTCAAGGTCTTTTACTTTTTCAGACACCTCTAATTAAGTTTAATGATTCATTTTGATATATTCTAAAAAGTTTTTCGCATCATCATCTTTATGAATCTGAACAGTAGTGATATTTACAAATTCTAAAGAAACGAAAGAAATGACTTGAGAAAAACAAATTGAACCATCTTTTGATGTCATATACCGTAATTTAAGACCATCGTGATTGGACTGTTTTAGGCTTTTAAGTTCTTCGTAATTGCGACTATTCATGATTCTCACTAATTTATCGCGTTCTTTTACGTCAATCAGAACTTCTTCAGTTTTAAGTTTTTGTTTTGTTTGTGTATTGAAATAATATTTTTTACGAAACAAAAAACTTAAAATTCCCCAAATAAACAATCCAAAAGCAATCATGAAAAACATGGGTGGAAATACACTCTTGCTATCAAATTTTAAAAGAAAATTGAGTTGAAGAAAAGCAAAGCCGGCGATTAATATTAAAATTGATTCTACAGGAGATTTAACCTGTTTTTTTATAGTAGAAATGTCCATTTTATCAAGGACTTGTTCGATTGATTCTAAATTTTCCATTTTGATGTAATTAATTAGATTGCAAACACCAATTAGGCGTTTACAATATTGAAATTGTAAAAAATAAGAAATATTTTTAAAGGGAGTTATTTTCGTCTGAAACAGACGAAGAAATGGAAAATCAAATCAGTAATTTCCGTAAATGGAAAAGATAATAGCCGCTTTCCTGTATTAAAGCGCGATGGGATGAATAGAAAAAAGAAGTTGAAATAAACTGTTGGTGGGTTAATTTCGCTGAACGTATAATTCTAAACAAAAAACCGTGAGCATTTTGAAGCGAAACAACTGTTTCTGAACCAACTTCAATCTTTACAATTTCATTAGCTACAGATCCATTTGGCAATTCTGCAGTGGATAAATAAAACTGATCAGAGCTGTGAATAGCATTAATTCCGGACTTTTCTTTTGAAAAATTCGGGGTTGAATAGGTATTAATTGTTGCGAATACAACAAAAAGTGACAAACAAACTAAACTGTATGATATTAAGCGTTTCACGTTGCAAATGTACAGTGTTTTAAACAATAATATTCTTCTGAAGAGAAATATTTTTTTATTCTAAATGATATTTGTTTTTCAATGGAAATACAATTACTTTTGCGGAAATAAATGCTTCCGAAATAATAAATAAATATCAAACAATAAATCAATAGCTTATGTTTAAAACAAATCAATATTTCGATGGAAAAGTAATATCTATCGGATTAGAATCAGTAGAAGGAAAGGCTACAGTTGGAGTTATGGCAGCTGGTGAATATGAATTCGGTACAGGTTCAATAGAAATTATGACCGTAATTTCCGGTCAACTTACCATTCAGCAACCTGGTGAAACAGATTGGAAAACCTATAAAAAATTCGAAAGTTTTGTAGTAGCTAAAGATGTAAAATTCAAAGTGAAATGTACTGAAGATACTCCGTATTTGTGTTTGTATAAATAATCTTCACTTTCTCCCTGATGAGTAAGAGTTTTTAAAAAGCTTGTTCTGCGACCTGGGACAAGCTTTTTTAGTGTATCAACGATAATTCTGTTGAATATTATTTAACTGTAGCCCACATTATAGAAAGAATCAAAATAATAAATTGTATGTAAATACACGTAAAATTTTATTTACCTAAAATTTTAAATCTTTATATTACAAAATTGTCGTTTTCATCTTCAATTGTAAGAACATGTGTTCCTACAGTAGGCGAAACTTAAATTTTATGACTTTCTTTTTAATACAAACGGAAATTTGTTCCACATCCAACGTGGCTATTCAAATAATGCAGTTGGATTCAGATATTTGTACCATTTGCGTGGGTAGCAGTGTAAATTTTTACCAATAAGTTATTTCCCGAGACTCTTGTGAAGACAACCCCCAATCTTCTGTACCAATAGATTTAAAATCAGTCATTTTTGTTATCCAGTTATGATATGAATCATATGTATAAGTATACCGATAATTTCCTAAAGAATTCGAAAGAGTAGCTAAATCCATATTTGAATTATAGCTGTATTTATCTTTGTCAATTTGGATATACGAATCTTGTATATTTCTTTGTACCATAGAGTCGAGCATAAGATATTGATCATTTGTTTTGAAATAATACTTACATTCATTAGAACATGTTGTATTTTTATATGTTTTGGTATATGTTTTAAATTTACCATAAGTGTCAAATGTAAAATCAGTATATACAGTTCCATTAGAAAGAGTAATGCTCTCCGGAAAATTACCCACATATTCAACTAAAGTTGTATCATTATAACTACCGTTCATTTCGATTATTTTTATATTTTTCCCATTATCCTGATATACAGTTTGTGTTAAACCATTCATTATCTTTTTAAGATTAGGAACTAAGGCATCAATAAGCAATGAATTTTTATTTTGAACAACATATTTTCCGGTATTTTGGTATTGAAAAGTTTTGGTTATAACATCTTCAGTTCCTCCTGTAGTTATTCTGACAATACTTAGAAGTCTACCATTTAATTCATAATTATACACTTCGTTTATTGACAAAGCACCATCTGTGTATGCCGAAAAGATTACAAATCCGGTGCTATTAAAATCATACACCTGATTCCCATTGCCAACAGTCCAGGTAACCCTTTTTACATTATCTTTTAATTGAAGTCTATTAAGTGTATTCGAGTTCCAATAAACAGAGGGATCTCCAATAGTGTAAGGATCGCAGGAAGTGATTATAGCCGATACTATTAAAATGAGAAAGCAGTAAAATTTAATATTTTTCATAGGTATAAATTTATAAATATAAACATTATGAAACAAATATACATATTATTTACAAATATACAGACTTCCTCAAAAAAAAGTCCATTCGTTTGAACAGACTTTTTTATTAATAAATTAGCGGTAAAAATGTTTAAAACCGATAATTACCAAAACCTTACGAATCTTTAAACACTTACATTTGCATAGATACTCTATTGGGAGTTAGCTAAGCTTTCTTAAATCATCATATTCATAGCTTCACGAACTTCAGCCAAAGTTTCAATTGCAGTTTGTCTTGCCTGTTTAATTCCATCTTGCAAAATACTCCTAACATAAGATTCGTCCTTTTCCAGTTGAATGCGTTTGATTCTTATTTCTTTAAAATAGCTATTTAGTGCATCTGCTGTTATTTGTTTTAATTTACCCGAGCCAAGATCGCCAATACCATTCGCAATTTCATCGGGACTTTTTCCCAAACAAAGAGAGGATAATCTAAGTAAGTTTGAAACCTCCGGTCTGTTAATAGGATCAAAGCTAATATGTCTTTCTGAGTCGGTTTTTGCCGATTTAATCAATTTATAGGTTTCATCTTCAGTAGCTTTTATCATTATGCTATTATTCCTGCTCTTGCTCATTTTTTGATTTCCGTCAAGTCCAAGAATCATAGGAGATTCGCTTAACAATCCCATCGGCTCAGGAAATACATTCGCATTAAACTTCGTATTAAACCGTTTCGCAATTGTTCTTGTCAATTCAATATGTGGCAACTGGTCTTTTCCAACAGGTACAACATTACTTTTACAAAAAAGAATATCTGCAGCCTGATGCACAGGATAGGTATACATTCCTGCATTGATAATTTCTTTTCCTGAAGCTAAAATTTCCTCTTTCACAGTTGGGTTCTTATTTAATTCCGACAAGGATACAAGTGATAAAAATGGAACCAATAATTGATTTAATTCTGGAATATGACTGTGCGGAAAAATGTAGGTTTTATGTTGCTTTGGATCTAAACCACAAGCTAAATAATCTAATGTTAGCTCATAAACATACTTTGAAATATCTTTGAAAACATCACGGTCGGTTAATACCTGATAGTCCGCAATTAAAATATAAGTTTCTACACCAATATTTTGCAATTTTACGCGATTAAGAATTGAACCAAAATAATGTCCAATATGTAAATTCCCTGTTGGTCTGTCTCCTGTAAGAACTCGATACTTCGTAGGGTTTTTATATAAATCCGCTTCTAATAATTTGCTTTTTTGTACCGCTTTATCAAATGATGCATTACTTATTTCATCTATATTTACCATTGTCATTGTTTAATTTTAAAAAATGTTTTTTTAAGAATAGTTTACCTGCTATTTAGTTTATTTCTCTCTGTTTTATACAACATCTATTGTAGATATCATTAAAATATTAGTTTCCAGATTAATTCATTCAACATTAATGCTTTTCCTCAACAGAGACCTCCTTTTTTGGCTTTGGCATCACTCTATCGGCACCGATCTTCTGATTCGTTGATCGAGGGAAGTCAAAGTTTCTGTTGTAGCTACCCCGGGAATTTCCTGAATGCGTGAATTAAGCAATTCCATTAAATGTTCATCATTCTTTGCATAAAGTTTTATCAGAATTGTATAATTTCCCAGCGTATATTGTGATTCTACAATTTCAGGAATTTTTTCTAACTCATGAACCACTTCTTTGTACATTGAACCACGTTCTAATGTAATTCCTATGTAAACACACATTTGGAATCCGAGCATTTTAGGATTTACCGTATAACCGGAACCTGTAATTACATTAATATCTATCAAACGTTGGACACGCTGGTGTATCGCAGCACGTGAAACTCCACATTCTTCAGCTACATCTTTAAAAGGCATACGTGCATTTTGTGTGATAATCCGTAAAATTTTACGGTCCAGTTGATCTATTTTTTCCATGATTTAAATCGTATTAAATTTTAATTAGTATATAAAAATCACAATTAGTTTTTTTGTTAAACCAATTGATGTTTTTGTCATTTAGACAGCAAAATTATATAAAAGAAATGATATTATGAAAATTAAATGTACAATTAATGTACAATGAAAGAAATTTGCTAAGTTTATGACAATAATACCTTTCTATTTGGAAAAAAATAAACAGCCGTTGTAAAACTACAACGGCTGAAAATTTAATTAAATTTATTTTATCGAAAATTTGAATTACAGCAATTGATTAATTGTCTGTAAGTTCAAATTATTTCTCAATAGAAAGTAATGTTACTTCAAAAATAAGCATAGAGAATGGTTTGATAGCTCCACGGTCTGCTTCGCCATAAGCCAATTCCTGAGGAACATATACTTTGTATTTTGAACCTACAGGCATCAATTGAAGCACTTCTGTCCAACCTTTGATGACTCCGTTTACAGGGAACTCAGCAGGTTGTTTGCGATCAACAGAGCTATCAAAAACAGTTCCATCAATCAAAGTACCGTGATAATCCACTTTTACTTTGTCAGTTGCAGTTGGAATCGGACCAGTTCCTTTTTTGATAATTTCATATTGCAAACCACTTGCTGTAGTAATTACACCTGGTTTCTTAGCATTTTCGGCAAGAAACATTTCACCGGCTTTTTTATTACTTCCATATTGAGCTTCCATTTTTTTTGCCTGAAGAGCTTGCATAGTTGTTTGTAAGTAAGTTTGAGCTTCAGCAGCAGTCATTTGAACAGTAGATCCTTTTAAACCGTTAACCAACCCTTGTTTAATAATTTCAATATCAACTTTTAAAGTTGAATCGCCCATTAAACCAGATTTTTGTTGATCTTTCAAAGAGCTACCAATTTTACTCCCTAAATCAACCATTTCGGTATTATCTTTTTCAATTTCACCTTTCATTCCTTCTTTGAATCCTTCTAACAATGATTTAATTGCTTTATCGGTAGAATCACCTTTAAGGTAATAGTTTTTAATTCCATCACCATTGGCTACACCAAATGCATAATTCAAACTATCAATTTGAGAGGATAATGTTGGCAATTTTGTCTTATTATTTTCGCACGAAGAAAACGCAAATACGGCTACAATTGCTACCGCGATAAATATATTCAGTTTTTTCATTTTTTTGTTTATTAATATGTTATTGAATTATTATTTAGCTGCTGGTTGATTTTCTTCAGGAACCGGGGTAGCTTCTGGAGATTGAGATTGAGCTGGAGCAGGTGCAGGTGCTTGACTTCCCATTTTTTTAGCCTGAATTTCTGACATTACTTTTTGGATATATGCTTGAGCATCCTGAGCATTCATACCTTCCTTATAACCATTCAAAGCATTTACTAATCCTTGTCTAACAAGTTTTTCGTTGAAAGCCAACGTAGAATCACCCATTAAGCCTTTTGCTTTTTGTTGTTTGAATGAATTTCCAATTTCAAGACCTAATTTGTACATTTCGTCTTTGTCACCACCTTGTTTGTAGGCTTTGTCCAACGCTTTTAACAATGCAATAATCGGTTTGTCGGTTGAATCTGTTTTCAAATAGTAGCTTTTAATACCATCGCCGTTTGCTAAACCAAGAGTATAATTTAAACTATCGTTTTGAGTTTTTAGCTCAACAGTCTTTGCTTCGTATTTATTGCACGAAGTAAGCAAAAATATGGCAACAATAGCCACCATTGATAAAATTGATTGTTTTTTCATTTTGATTTATATTTTATAAATTTTCTATTAATTCCAATTTGATGATTTAATTACTTTTTTTTCAAATTCAACGGTTTTACTTCCTGTAAAGCGGGAATTTCTTTTGTTGTTTTAATATTCAACAGTTCAACTTCAAAAATCAAGGTTGCAAAAGGAGGAATTACTCCACCAGCACCTTTTTCGCCGTAACCGAGTTGAAAAGGCACGAAGAATTTATATTTTGACCCAACTGACATTAGCTGAACACCTTCGGTCCAACCCGGAATAACCTGATTCAAGGGGAAAGTTATGGGTTCACCACGGTCAACCGAACTATCGAATTTTGTTCCGTCCAATAAAAAACCCTCGTAATGCACTTCTACACTATCGGTTGCTTTTGGCTTTGGACCTTCGGCAGGAACAAGAATTTGATATTGCAATCCACTGTCTGTTGTTTTTACACCATCTTTTGACATGTTATTGGTAAGGAATTGTTGTCCTTCCAATTTTTTGGAATCCTGATCTTTTGTTTGAGCAGCTGTAATAAAGTTTTTAAAATACTCGGTTGCAAATTCAGTTGTCATTAACGCAGAATCTCCTTTCATGGCAGTTGTAAAGCCTTTAACTACTAAATCGACATTGGATTTTCCTCCGGGAATTCCAGCCAGATTTTTTGCAAAATCGGTTCCAACATTTAAACCCAATGCATAACTCATTGAGTCAACATCGCTATTAAAAACCTTTTCTACAGTCATCTGTGTTTTGGTTTTCTTAAATTTTTTATCTTTTTTTGCTTTAGCATCTGCCGAAGCAAAAACCAAAATAATCGCTGCAAGAATTAATACTGCTTTTTTCATTTCTAAATTATTTATATTTCAATTTTAGTTAACTATTAGAACTGTATACATATATTTTAAACCCTTCCCATTGAAGATGGATGGAATGTGATTACACAATGTCCAACAATTCTACTTCAAAAATCAAAGTAGAATGAGGTGCAATTGCCTGACCGGCACCCTGAGCGCCATAAGCCAAATCAGAAGGAATAAATAATTTCCATTTTGATCCTACAGGCATTAATTGTAATGCTTCTACCCAACCACTTATTACTTGAGTCACACCAAATGTTGCAGGCTCGCCTCTATTAACCGAACTATCGAAAACAGTTCCGTTTAGTAATTGTCCGTGATAATGTACTTTTACTGTGTCGGCAGCCGAAGGAGTCACACCTTCACCTTTTGTTATTATCTCATATTGTAATCCGCTTGCCAATGTTAGTACTTCGGGGCGTTTAGCATTTTCAGCTAAGAATTCCTTTCCTTCGCTTTGTGCCTGCTCTCCAACTTTAGCAGCTAAAGTCTGAAAAAAATCATTAATTACTGTCTGAGCCTCTTCATAAGCCATTTCAGGTTTGTTCTGTTCCAACACATCCTGTATACCCTGCGCTAATTTTGCATAATTCAATGCTTCAACACCACTGCTTAGCAGATTATTTCCCAAACTCAAACCTAATGCGTAACTTACTTTTTCCATATTATAAAAACTTTCCCCTAACCCCTATAGGGGGATTAAAATGTTATTATTTAATTCTCATAACAACTAATCATGTTCCCCTTTAGAGGTTAGGGGTGAATTAGTGGATATAAAAAAACGCTGCAAAGATAGCTGATTTGTTGGATAATAACACGTTAATATTTCAAAATTATATAGATGAAATTACAATAGGAAGTTTTATTTGCTTTCTTTCTCCGGTTGAAGGGTTAAACATTTCAAAATAAAGGACATAAATCCCTACATTTACATTTTTACCACTATCGGTGATACCATTCCAAGTAAAGAATCCTTCGGTTGACAGTAAACCATTGGTTACCAACGTATAAACCTTGTTTCCATTGGGGGTCAATATCAATAAATTAGCTACATATCCGGGCGAATCGGTGCTATAATGAATAAAACAGATATCATTCGTACCATCATTGTCGGGACTGAAGGCTTCAGGATCAATCCAAACGTTTTTTTCGGTATTTATTTCAGAATTTAACTCCCTGAATTGTGAGTTTTTGTATCCGGGTGTCCCATAGTTTACTTCGGAAGCTGCCGAATGCCACGATTCAGCACTTTGAGTTGGTAATAATGGATTGATTTTTTCGAGGGCAACGCCTTTCTGATTTTTCACTAACACATTGTGCCATTTCACATTATACATCAATTCATCAAAAATAGTATCCTTTCCTGCATTACACAAGACAACAGTTGCACTTTCATTATTCAATGTCGACCAACTTGTAGAAATAATATTGCTTTCCGCTGGAACCTGATGATAGTTTCTTACCGAATCGACATTTTCACACACGGCGATATATTGGTGGGGAAAAAGCAATGTTTCAAGAGGAATTTTGTTGCCCGTATTCAGACTACCATCTGTTTTGCGGGTAGTAAATATTAATCCTGATACATCCAGCACTTTATCTGACGTATTATAAATTTCTAAATATTCAAGTGAGTTTAATGGATTTTCAAACATTATCTCATTGATTATCAAATCTCCATATTCAGTAACTTCAACAATTCCAATACTGCGTAGGGTTTCTAAAAGGATATTTCCAGCCAAATCTTTCAATCCAGAGACCTCAATATTGTAAGCTTTACCCTTTTCAAATTCATGGTTAAATACCAGAATAACAGACATATTATCGTCTGATACATTTTGCGAAGTAGGACTACCTATCTCTTTATCGACGCTAAGCGCAAAATTGGAAAAATCCATTTTTTCGGAAAAATCAAGTTTCAGCTTATCAGGAGGCAGTATTTCCAAGCCAGTCCATTGCGGAGCTTCATAATCTGTTGCTTTATTGCCAGTTACCGATATATCATCAAAGTAATAAGCAGAACCGGTAGTGGAAGTATTGGAAAATAATAATCCAAAATATTTACTTTCCTGAACTATATTATTCTGAACTGTCCCTTCCAATAAAAAATCTAATTCTGTTGACAATTTGCTGTATAACTTCATATTACCATCAGTATCACGAGTAACTTTTATCCGTAATTCTACCGGATTTCCATCAGTTCGTTTATCAGCCCCATCTATTATTTTAGTCTTTTTAGTTCCTTCCTGAACAAATAAGGACACTTCATCATTTGTTCCGCCTATCTGCACATAATATCCATTGCAGCCTTCCGAAATATCATTTCTGTCAGAAACTATATAAATAGAAGAATAATTGGAAGAGGAAGTAGTATAATTTATTTTCACCCAACATTCCCATTCAGCATCAACAAATGCTTCGGAAGCTGTAAATAAAAAGGATGTAGACGTACTGCCGGCATTGGATTGTAGTTGAAGTGAACTATTTACAATAAAGTTAGCTGTTGTTCCACTCCAAAAAGGATTATTTATAAAGTTTCCATCCAAAAAACTTTCATTCACCTGCCCAAAACAAAAAAAAGGCAGAATTATTATTAAAAACAAACCTAAATTCTTCATAATGTGCATAAATTATATATAAAAGAATTACTTTTGCAGTCCGATAATACTACCCCTAACCCCTAAAGGGGAATATATTGGTTAGTATTATTCTATTAAAGCACAAATATAAAAATATTTCGTGTAATGATTAACAAAAAAGAACAAATTTTTCTAATTTCTCCGTTCTCCCCTTTAGGGGGTCGGGGGTAATATTATATTAAATTTTAATCCAATGAGAGTAGCAATTGTAGGCACTAGTGGTGCTGTGGGCCAGGAATTTTTGCGTGTGTTGGCCGAACGCAATTTCCCATTGACAGAACTGAGCCTTTTTGGTTCGTCGCGCAGTGCGGGGAGTGTATATGAGTTCAAAGGTGAGAAGTACACCGTAAAAGAGCTGAAACATGGCGACGACTTTAAAGGAATCGACATAGTTTTCACCTCAGCAGGTGCCAGTATTTCCAAAGAATTTGCCGGAGATATTACAAAATTCGGTGCGGTAATGATTGATAACTCATCTGCTTTCAGAATGGACACAGATATTCCGTTGGTAGTGCCCGAAGTAAATGCTACGGATGCTAAAAATCGTCCACGTGGGATTATTGCCAATCCAAACTGTACCACCATTCAGATGGTAGTAGCGCTGAAAGCCATTGAAAATCTGTCACATATTAAACGTGTACATGTTTCAACCTATCAAGCCGCATCGGGTGCAGGAGCAGCCGCAATGGACGAACTTGAACTTCAATATAGACAAGTACTTGCGGGCGAAGAGCCCACAGTGAGTAAGTTTGCATACCAATTAGCATACAACCTTATCCCTCAAGTAGATGTGTTTACCGACAATGGTTACACCAAAGAGGAAATGAAAATGTATCACGAGACCCGTAAAATCATGCATTCAGACATTGAGGTGAGTGCAATGTGTGTTCGCGTTCCTGCTTTACGTGCTCATTCTGAAAGTATTTGGCTGGAAACTGAAAAACCGATAAGTGTGGAAGAAGCCCGTGCTGCTTTCGAAGTTGCTCCGGGCATAGTAATAATAGACAATCCTGCTGAAAAGAAATACCCAATGCCTTTGTTCCTATCAGGCAAAGATCCGGTACACGTAGGACGTCTGCGCAAAGATATTTCAAATCCAAACGGACTTACTTTCTGGAGCGTAAGCGATCAGATTAAAAAAGGTGCTGCGCTGAATGCCGTTCAGATTGCAGAATACCTGATTGCCGAAGGCGATATTAAATAAGAAATCTCTCGCAAAGGCACTAAAATACAAAACCCTGATCAGAAATAGACCGGGGTTTTTATATTAATAATACGACGCAGTTAAAGTATTAAAGGGAATAAGCACTTTAATTCTAAATTAAAAGAAACCTTTTTATCTTTAGAAAAAATAAAACTCAAACTATGGCAAAAAATAATCAGAAAAAACACATTCAACTCTTGAGTCCGGAAAATTATATCCGTCAAAAATCACGCAATTTACCTATCTACTTATGCCGTATAAACAGCGATTGGGAATTCACAAGACTGGCAAGTATACTTGTTGCCCGTAGTCATAGCAATGGAAACATAAGCTTCAGCTTTTATTTAGTGGACTTAGGATGTTTGGGCGTGAAAGATTCCATGTATTATTTTAACATGCCAATTGGTGAATTTAATGATTATATTGATGAATTTGAAGAAAAATTGCCTTGCGAAACAATACCCTACGAATTAGCTCATAATATAATCTTTGCCGGATTGGAATTTGCTGAGGAATATGGTTTTAAACCCTGCAAAGAGTTTACAACCGTTACAAAATATATGCTTGAAGAAGATACCGATGATATTGAATTAATTGAGATAGAAGTAGGTGATGATGAACAGCCATTGTATATAAATAATGGTTACGAAAATCCGGCTAAGGCAAATCTAATTGTCAATCAGCTGAAGAAAACGGCCGGTGAAGGCAATTATACCTATATCGACAACGTAAATTATTATGATGAAGAATTGGATGACGAAATGTGGGATGACGAAGATGATTTATCTAATGTGAGTTTAGAGGATTTAAAAACTGAGTTTATACAGTTCTTATCAAAAGGGATGAATAAACTATCAAAAGCTGAGACTTTGAGAATGATTCAGGTGACAGATGAAATATATAATCAATTGTGCGATGAAGATGAAATAATAGATCATTTAGATAGTTGGTTAAATGAAGTTGATTGGGAATTAGATGAAAATTTAAATCATGAAGTATTAGGGGTCAGCAAAAATTTTGTTATAACAAATAAACTATATTCAACAATTATCGATGTTTTAAAACAAATTGATGAAAAACCTAAAAAAGCAGATAAGGGAATAGATGAATTAGAAAAACTAATTGGGAATACACATTTTATAGCATATCTCCGATTAGAAGTGATAAAGCAACTTTCTCCTACTGAGTTATCAGGCAAATTAATGGATTATAGCAAAAAGTTTCCTACCAGTTCCTTGTTGAAATTGATGGTAAATTTAGAAAACTATTTCTTTTCAGATGAGCTAGTAAAAACAGTTCCATCTGCTGAAATTATTTTTGAAGATAGGGAATCGGTAACTGAATTTGAAATGTTTAGGTTATGGAGTGATAGACTCCTAATGTTAGGAAAATCGAAAAACTTAGCGATGCTTGAAGCATTCAGTTGTTTTCTCGAACAAGTAGATATAGAAGAAGAAAAAATAGAGTTTTTAAAACTTTCAACAAATATAATACGTATAAAGACCTTAGAAGAGTATTTAAAAAATAGTTAATCGTTTGATATTGTGTTCTATGATAAAGTTGTAAGGTAAATATAATTTCTAAAGCAGCAGTTCTATTTTACCATTTCCCGTTGGACTTGACTTACTGCTGGCAGGGAGAGCTGGGGTGGTTTATATCGCAGCCGTTACCTTTTCAGAAACCACCATATAGTAGCGGGCAAAATTCTCGTCTTTCATATACTCAATCAGCTCTTTTTGCCACTTTTCAGCCTCTTTCGAAAGATTCATCAGTTTCCGATTATTTTCTTTATCCTCGGGCTTTACTTTTTGTATTTTAGCCATTTCCTTGAATTCGTCGAGCCATTTTTCATGCATATCCATAAACTTGCGCTGTTCTGGAGTCAAAGGGAATTCTTCTTTCTTATTCATAATAATTTCAGTTGTACCGTTAATCCCTGTTGTTGCCAAAGCCGTCGATGAAATGCTTAATCCAAGTTTTTTTAAAAAATTTATTCGGTCGTTATCGAATACTTCCATGTTTTTTGATTTTGAAATGTATTTCCCTATAACTTATTAAGTGGGTTGTTTGTTCAAAGGGATATAAGTAAATATTTTCACAAAAAATAATTTCTCCAGAATACGAAATACACCTTTCATCAACAGTACTAGTTCAAATGTATTGATAGAAATAATATCTACTGTTCTTGGATTATTAAAAATCCGATTGTACATGCCCGCCGGATTTACTAACTATTATTCCGTTTTATCGTACTTATATTTAGCAAATGCGGGTATAAATATAAGCGCAAAACCAATCAGACCAAAATATAATAAAATTGTTGCACCCGATAAATGCATTATTTTAAATAAAACAGACAACACTGTAATTGAACTAAATAATGCTCCTGAAATATAGACCAGTTTTTTCATAGTTTTTATTCAAAGGTAGTTTAAATAATCTATAGTTGAGTCCACTCTGAAAAAAAGTAAAACCTGCCTTCTGCAGACAGGTGCAAACAACGCAAATTATTTTTCTTTTATTTTTTGATATCTTGGCACATAAATTTCGTGTTTATTTGCATAATTTGTGTTCAATAACACCCTTATACCGATATCCTAAAAAACAATTTTACTTCACGTCCATCGATCTCCGACTTTGTCCTGTCAATTTCAAAGCGCATATTTTTTTTCAGAAAATCATACATTTTCAGGCGTTCGAAAAGGCTATAATACTCAAATTCATCGGCAGTTTTCCTTTGCTTGAAAATTTTCGTAAAATCCCGCTCTCCTTTGCTAAAATGCTTCGATGCTATATCTGAATAAACCAATAATTCTATAAAATCCTGTACTTTATCGCCTTCGTACAAAGCCAGATGTTGTTTGGTGAGGGATGTAAATGGTTGGTTTCGTACAATATAATCCATTGGCGATTTCACCCTTCCTGTCAGGACTTCGAGGGCAATGTCTCCCAACAAAGCCGGAAAAGTACCGTCCACTAAGGTTAGATTTTGCTGTTGAAAAGGATTATCAAAGCCCACAAAATCTAATTGATACTTCGCCCGTAAATCCTCAACATCTTTTACACTACAACCATCACTTATCCGGTAACAGATTTTGTAAGTAGCAAAAATTAAATCCTTCAATTTGATAAACTCCCGTTTATCGGCTTCAAAAGCACGCTGGATATTGGGGTTGTAAAAAGACATTTTAATAAAATTTTAAATCAAATAATTTTTAAGGATAATTGCTTTAAACAGGTATTTAATACTCACAGACTCCTACAACATTAATTTATTTTTGTTTTTTTCTGACTTCTATTCTGGCTTGGACCATTCTTTCTCTTAACCCTCCTTCATTTAGAAACTCTTTTTCCAATGTTTTCATTTGCTGGGCTAGTAAATACGAAGTTACATTTACCAAACTCAACAACACATTGGCCGATACTTCAGGGTCGGGACTTTCAATTCCTTTACGGTAAGTTTCGTAGTTAGCATTAGGCGTTTTGTGTTTTTGTGTTAGCGCTGCATAAAATGGATGTTTTTTATCCCAAAATGTCAAATGACGAGTGCGAATATAATCTTCGTAATCCTTTTTAAGCTCTTCGAGTGATGCTCTAGCTACATTGGTAAGTTTTATTTCGGTTTCTTTCGATGTACCCGAAGCCATACTTGCCTCAACAATATTTTGCTTGTCCGAGCGAGCAGACTGTATCATTTGGTCGATAGTACGGTCATATTTATTCAGGTATTTATGAGCAAAATAATATGTGCCATCATAAATAATCTCCGACTTCTGATAAGTAATCAAACGTTCGTATCCTCCGTGTTTGGGTATAAACCCATCTTCGTTATACTGCTTATCCATAGTTTGTTGTATTTATTATTCCTATTTTTCGGGTGACTTTCACGACTATCACGGCTCCGGGGCATTGTCGCGATGGTCAACATAGTCGTCAAATGTTTAACGATTACTTTCTAATACTCATTAGCTCTGTCAATGAAACCACCAAAGGATGAGGCGATTGTCTTCGACTTTTAAAATTAGCTATTTTTTTCAAAAAGAATTCTAATCACAGAACTTTGATTTAAACTAAAATGCTCAATTGCAATTGGAGTTCTTTTTTATCAGTAGAAAACCAATTAAATTCTGAAATTTCAAGTTTTAAATTGCTTTTCATCAAATTCAATAAATATTTTCTATTATAAAATGTAAAATACTCTAATTCTGCATTATCCTATCATGAATTATTTTAGGAAATTCAATCCGTTCTTTTGAATTTATATAATCAGCAAGTGATTTAGTCTTTTTCAATATAACCAATAATGCCAAATCTGCTAAAATCATCGGGAAAATAGTATCTACAAACATAAGGTTCAGTTGCTGAGTTCGATTTTTAAATTGTTGAAACAAAAGTTGCTCTTTAAATTTAAAGTCTTGCAAATTATTAACTTTAAATCCATCATTTACATGGTAAATTATTTGATAATCAGAAAATTTTATGTTTTTTAGATTAATAAATTCTTGACTTTGCTGGATTGAAACTGACAAAGGTGAAAGTAAAGGAATATTAAATTTCTTTTAAACCTATTTTTTTTAGATATTCGAAAGTGCTATTGTAAAATTCTGGTTGACGAGTATGGTCTTCATCATTTCCTTCCGGAACAACAATCACCATTCCTTGTCTAGCACGTGTTAATAAAACTCTATATGCATTTTTCAAATATAATTTTCGTTCTTCCTTTTTAATATTTTGCCATTTGCTACCTACAAATGAATATGTTTTCCATTCGTTTTCGGAATATCTAAAGTCACCATCCCATGTAACACAAGCCCAATCTAACTCAAGTCCTTGTACTTGAAATTCCGTTGCAACATCTTCAAGAAAATAAGATGAGCGCACATCATCTTTTTCACCTAAAAACCAATGTACAGGATCAGTCTCTACTCGTACATCGATTGCTAAAGGTTTTAAACGATACGCTTGTGAGGAAACAACAATACCATAACGTTCAGAGCCACGTGCTTTCTCTTTCAACCATTTTTTGGCTGCTTCAATATTTCGACTAATCACAATTGGATAATTGTCTGATATATTTTTTAAGGTCTCACTTGCATTTATAAGATCTAAATCTAATACTTGTTTAATAAAAAGAGAGACATTTTCAGCTCTATATGAACGCATAGAAACAGATAGATGTAAATTTTGATTATACGTCGTTTTGCATTCTTTTTCAATTTCTGCAATTGCATCAAATGCATTGTATTCACTATCAGTCAAATTAGGTGATATAAAAACCTCCCACGCAGGAAAAGAATTTTTAATTGCATAAAGCCACTCAGAAATACCGGCTTACCTGTATTAATTTCCTGACCACCACCAACTAAACAAACAATTACAGCCCAATCTTTATGTCTATCCAAACACGATATCAGATATTCAGGCTCTGAATATTTAAAATCTGGTTGGTTTTTTTTGCGATGCATAAAGTTCACAGTTTGCTCTTTATTCCAAGCACGCTGAGCTTCATCAAAAATAGCAACATGGTCATATGGCGCTTTTGAGTCAACTAAATATGCATCTCTATAATGGTGAATTATCTGAATAAATGCTTTTACTCCTTCGCGTGCTTTGCTTTTGGTTATTTTTTCACCTAATTCTTTTGCTCGAAAAACGGTATCTCTTGTTAATGCCTCTTGGAGGATTGCAACCAAAGGACCATTTCCCGACAAAAAAATGCTGTGTGTATCTTTTTCTTTATCTAAATGTTTAGTGGCAATATCTAATCCAACCAATGTTTTTCCTGCTCCTGGAACACCTGTTACGAAACAAATGATTTTTTTATTCTCATCTTGAGCACGTTCAATTATTGCAGAAACAGTTTTTGTAGTTGTTGTTAAGTTTACAGCATCTGCATCGCTTCTTGTTATTTCATTGACAGTATGATTCATATACATAGTTACAGCAGCCTCAATAATGGTAGGTGTTGGAGAGTAACTCCCTTTTATAAATTCATCTCCTTCAATTGTGATATTACCTTTTTGATAACTTATACAAGATTTTACTATTTCAGATAAATTTGTTTTGTTTGCTTTTAACGGTTTAATTAAATTGTCTTCATGGGATGTTTCAATAAATTGAAATTGAACATCTTTAGCTTCAGTTGCAATTAAAATTGGAATTAACAATGCAGTGTGACTTGGTTTGTGGAAGTTTTTTAAATCAAGTGCATAATCCCAAACTTGATCATAATTTGAGCTTAAATAATCTTTTTCACCGACTTTAAATTCAATTACAAAAACAATATTTTGTATAATCAAAATACAATCAACCCGTTTTCCCATCCTTGGAATGGAAAATTCAAAATAAATCATACCATTTTGACCAAGTAAACTTTCTTTCAAAATATCAATTTGAAGTTTCCATGATTTATTTTGGTTATTATTAGAGTCAAATTGATTTGAGATAGTTATCTCTCCAATAATTTCATTTGTAGTTTTCGAAATGAAATTTTCAATCGAATCACCATAATAGTAGTTTAGCATAAAATAAGATTAATTTTCACAAAACTACAATATCATTTTCACATTTCCTACATTATAAAAGATATATCAAAATTAATACATTAATTTTCATATATCAAAGACTATAAGTCACATATTGTTAATACTTTCATTTTCTTATTAACAAAAAAACTCCTTCCCGCGCTAAAACGGAAAGGAGTAATTTTTTCCCATCTCTAAAATTCCAATTTCTTTTTCCTTTGGAGAACCAACGGTCAGCGTAGCTAAAGTCCCAAAAGTGCATAGAGGTATGGGAGAGCTGTTATGGGGGTGAGGTGTTTATTTCCACAAAAAAGGGGGAAATTCTATTCAAAAAGCTCCTCTTACTGTTTGGTTTGGATTATAATTTATAAATTTGTGATTTTAAACTAAATAACACAATTATCTGAAACAAGCTTGAACATGGTTGACTTTGCCACTTGGCTTGCCAAAAAAGTAGATGAAAATCTGACATTCAAGTTTTATATAACTCAACTTTCGCAAGCATTTAACTTATTGATAAATATTGATATATCTAAATTTATATATTGATAATGAGCTGGTTATAAAATTCTATTTCATCGAATAAATATTGCATATAGTTTCTTGTGATC
>JAQUWU010000082.1 GCA_028692715.1 Paludibacter sp.
CAACATTAACAATGATAAAAAATATAAAAAAATTTTGCTATTTGAAAAGAACAATTCTGCAGGGAAAAAACTGCTTATAACCGGCTCAGGACAGTGTAATATAACTCACGAAGGAGCGATCAAATCATTTTTGAGATATTATGGAGAACATGGCCGATTTCTTCGACCCGCTTTGCTCAATTTCACCAATATAGATTTGATTGAGTTCTTTGAGACAAGGAAACTAAGCATGATCACCGATAAAAATGGAAAGATATTTCCAGAAACCCTAAGATCTGCTGATGTACTCAATATATTGCTCAAAGAATGTCAGCTAAAAAACGTTGATTTACGATACAATGAAGACGCGAAAACCATAACAAAAACGGAACACGGGTTTGAAATAGTGTCAAAAGACCATACATACAAGTCCAAAATTGTGGTAATTGCAACAGGAGGACGGTCATATCCTGCCACAGGATCGACAGGAGATGGATATTATTTTGCAAGTAAATTAGGGCATACGATAACAGAGATTTCTCCCGCACTGACCCCCGTTTTAATAAAGAGTTACCCTTTTGGCGATTTAGCAGGAATATCTTTCGAAAATACTAACATTTCATTATATCGGGATGAAAAAAAATTGAAAACCCACCGAGGCGACGTTCTGCTTACACATCACGGACTTTCTGGCCCTGGAATTTTGGACTTTTCGAGAGATATAAGAGCTGGTGATACATTGAAGTTGTCTTTTGTGCCAGAAAACCAAGACGAATTTGGAGAGCTATTAATTCAAAAACTACAGAGTAATGGCAACAAAAAATTAAGAAAGATACTAAAAGAATGTTCCCTTCCCGAAAGACTAATTCCGAAGATCCTCGAACTCACACATATACCACCTGAATTGAAATGTGCACATTTAACCAAAACGTCTAGAAATTTGCTTTTGGATAAGTTGACGAATTTTCCGTTGATCGTGAAAAACCTAGGAAATTTCAATATAGCCATGGTTACAAAAGGTGGTGTCGATTTAAAAGAGATAAATTCGAAGACCATGGAATCAAAATTGGTGAGGGGCCTTTACTTTGTAGGCGAAATTCTGGACATCGATGGAGATACAGGAGGATATAATATTCAAGCGGCGTTCTCTGCGGCAATGCTTGCCGCAAAAAACATTTCAAAAGTATAAAATGCACCATATCTATAAAATTTGTAGCAAATTCAAGGGATTTCACCATATCGAAAACAATATACAATGTGGTCATTAACCATGCCCACCGCCTGCATGAAAGCGTAACAGATGATAGGGCCCACGAACTTGAAACCTCTTTTCTTCAAATCCAAACTCATGCAATCTGATTCTGGGGTGCTACTGGGAATTTCACTCCAACTATTCCAGCCATTTTTAATTGAGGTTCCATCCACAAAGCACCAGATGTAAGCATCAAAGCTGCCAAACTCTTCTTGAACCTGTAAAAATGCGTTGGCGTTGGCGATGGCCGCCTCAATTTTGCGCCGATTGCGCACGATTCCCGAATTTGTGAGCAGCGTTTCTACCTCATAGGTTCTGTATTCTGCAACTTTGGCCGGATCGAAATTATCAAACGCCATGCGATAATTATCCCGCTTTTTAAGTATGGTGGACCAGCTCAACCCCGCCTGTGCACCCTCTAAAATGAGAAACTCGAATAAAAGCCGGTCATCATGGATTGGAACCCCCCATTCCCGGTCGTGGTACTCAATCATCAGGGGATCATCACCAGCCCATTCGCATCTCTTTTTCATGATATTTTAACAAGATATGTCAGATTAATATAATTTTCGACTGGGCTTTGCATGCCATTCCTGCAATATTTCAAGGCAACCATCCCTATCTATGCTCAACGTTTCCATCTGATCGGTCTCTGTTCGCTGTCCCCTTATGATTTCGTATATGTGAGCATCGTCAAATCCAATGGCAGAAACGTCATTCCTAGAGGTCCCATAATAGAGCTTTTTGATTCGGGCCCAGTATATAGCAGAAAAACACATGGGGCAGGGCTCAGAAGTGCAATAGATCTCACAATCTGAGAGATCAAACGTATTCAATGTGGAAGATGCTCGACGAATGGCTAAAATTTCCGCATGGGCGGTCGGATCGTTTAGTTTCAGAACCTCGTTATGGGCCTTTGAGATCAGCTGATCATTCCTAACCACCACAGCGCCGAAAGGCCCCCCATGATCGGCGTTTATGCCTAATCGAGCTTCGTCCAGAGCGATTTTCATAAATTCGTTCATATATCCAATCCATACGCAAACTTTGCTTTATCTCTATCGGACATATCAATTCATTGGATTTACAAATTGCTCATGACTTTACCAGAGTGCATGTAAGTTACAAAAATTTGTGCGTAGATTCACGCGAACATTTAGCATACGAATTTAGTCACTGGTAGTAATACATCGACATACAATTTTACGAGTATATTAGAAAACGTATGAACAAGATCAAATACCAAAACGTATATACATAAAATTTATAATTATTTTTAAATGTGGTTACGAGGATGGTGTATCAATAAATTAATATAATCATAAATTTTATTACATTGATGATATGTTAAAAACAATTACAGCATATAGAAAATGTATATATATTAAGAAGCTGTCGATACGCCCTGACGAGGCATCGCCTCGACTAAAACAGGATAGGTGATTTAAAAATGGAACCAATGACAGGCGGAGAATCAACAGGAACAGGATATTTGGTCGCAACAACCGTACTCGGGGACTGCTTCTCCAAGTGCGGAACTTGTGGAGGCGTTGGTGGAACATACCAATTCAACAACGCCATGCGTTACTACGAAATGTGAAAAAATTCAAAAAATATATTTGTAGTGAAAATAGCTGCATCAGCAATTTATAGTTGGTGCAGCAATTTATAATTTAGACAGTTATACAAAGACGGACAGGACCAATGAATAGAAGAAATGTTGGACGGAACGAAAATGGTAGAAATTAAAACATCAAATGGAAATACGTATGAATGGGATGACGAAATTGGCCTTTTAATTCCATCCTCAAATACCATGAAATTAGTTATAAACGAAATTTCAAATAATAGTTATTCAAATGAAAACGAAATAATTAAAGATTTGTTGAAAATATGTGATGCAGATGATGTCTATTATTACCATAGTTGGATGAAAAAGCTGAATGGAATTAAAAACAAAAATCATAACCAAGAAATCAGTCAAGAAATCACAACATCAAACATAAGGGAGTATCTGTTAAGAACAGGTTATTCACAACTGATATTAGGAGTTACAGAAGCATGTAATTTTAGATGTAAATATTGTGCATATTCTGATAATTACGAATATAGTAGAAACCATTCTGAAAATTACATGGATTTTAAAATTGCAAAGAAGGCAATAGACTACTACATGTCATTAATAGATGAGGGATGTAGATATAATCCTTTGAGAAAACCAGTCATAGGATTTTATGGAGGAGAACCACTATTAAATTTTAGATTAATTAAAAAATGTGTTGAATATGTTAAAAGGTGCTATGAAAATGAGGGGGTTAAATACCATATAACCACTAACGGTAGCCTTCTGGATAGAGAAAAAGCGGATTATCTTATGGACCACGATTTTGTAATGTCCATAAGCATAGATGGACCAGAGGATGAACATAATAGAAATAGACTATATAAAAATGGGAATGGTACATTCAAAGATGTTATGAAAAACGTACGCAGAATAATTGATGTAAAATATGAAAACATTAGCTCCATGCCAGTCATTGATTGGAAGAGCGATTTATTTAAATTGGAATATTTTTTTAATAGAGATGATGTCCCACCAGTTTCGACAGTAACTACAGTAAGTACCAATTCGGGGTGCAGATATTATGAACAATTCACAGAAAAAGATAAGCTTGGGTTTAGAGAACTGTTGAAAAAAGCTAGAGACCATTATTTTAAAAGCCTCGACGTTGAAAAACAGAACGAAAGACCGTCTTTTTTCTATAAATTATTTAATGAGCCACTTGAGAAGGTTTTTTTAGATTGTGTATCAATTTATTCACCTCCATCGATAATGCCATTTACCGATGCGTGTGTACCTGGACTTAAATTATTTTTAGATGTGCGTGGTGAGTATCATGCTTGTGAAAAATTAACATCCAACCATCCAATTGGAAATGTAAATGAGGGGCTAAATTACGAAAAGATAGGCGAGTTGATGAGAAATTATCTCAATCATATGGACAAATGTCAAAACTGCAAGGTAAAAAGAAGATGTTTTTATTGCTACCTTGTTTTTGAGAATAATGTAGGATTTTCGTATTCATCGGAATTTTGCAAAGAAGTTGAATCCAAACAGAAAACAAACCTATCAGAATCGATTACAATAGCAGAGATTAATCCACGCATAGTAGAAGAGAACAGCGTGTTATATAAGAATATTAAAAAATATTATGGTGACTAATCATGTATTTTAGAATTAACCCCGAATGTTGTTTCATAAGAGGCGAAACTTGCGGTGCAATTTACGATTTGATAGATGAGAAATTATATGCGTTAAATCAAGATGAAGCAAAACTAATAACATCATGCGAAAAAAATAATCCAATTAAAGGGGATGAGAAGTTCCTATCTGAGCTAAAACAAATGTTATTGGGAAATTTTTATAATAATAAATTATATGTACAACGGTTGAGAGTTGGATCTTTGATCGAGAATGTGCTACAACCACCGGAAATCCACAAGGCCTTTCTTGAAATAAACAACTCATGCGAGAGAGACTGTTGGTTCTGTGGTTACCATGGAATAAAAAGAAGCTTAGGTTGCATGGGTTGCAATAAATGGGAAGAAAATGGAAAAACGTTAAGCTTAGAAGGATGGAAAAAAGTGATTAATCAGCTTAGCGATATGAATTGCAAAAAAATTTTTATTACTGGTGGAGACTTGACACTAGAATGGGAAAAAACAAGGGAGATTTTAGACTATGTAAAGGAAAAGTCAACTGAGATATATGTAACAATTAACCAAAAAAGTTTGTCAGATGACATAATTGAAGACCTAGACGGAAAGGCCAAGTTAATCATTCAAACTGATAATTATAATAACATAATATCAGATAATTTCATTTACCTACTAGTAACAAATTCCAAGAATGGAAATGATTTAAGTAAAATTCAAAGTAAAAATGTGATGATAGATAATGTTATTGAAAAAATTAGCACATTATCAAGTGATCACCCAATGATGTCCAAAACGAAAGTATCACCTGTGAATTTGTATCAATTTTGGAGTAATTTAGAATACCACCCTTGTCTTGGACATACACTAGCAATTTGTAACAACGGTAATATCCTTCCATGTCCCATGATGAGAGATCACATCATTGGCAACGTAATAGATGATGAAATTTACACAATATTTAAACAAGAGTGGGATAGAATAAACAAATTTTGGAAATTGAATTTAGATAAAGTAGAAAAATGTACAAGTTGTGAATTCCGATACTCCTGTTCGGACTGCAGAGCATTGGAAGAAAGTTTGACTGGAAAATTGGACGGGAAATTGTTATGCAACTACGATCCCAAAAATGGAAAATGGCTATGATAAATGATAGTTATAAATATTTCTTCATGAAATTTATCAGGCCGAACACATTTACCATAACGTTTCTTATTGCGTTAGAATTTATTGGCATGTTATTTACATTCATCAGCCCGCTGCTAGCCAAGTCTCTGATAGATGACGTATTCATTGGAGGAAAAACAGAAATATTTGGATACATAATTTTAGGAACTGCAGGAACATATGTAATATCCTCATTTTCAACTTATATTTCAAGTTACAAAAAAGGAAAATTGGAGTTAACCATATTCAATGATGTCGCTAAAGAATCCTTTAAAGCAGCTCAATCAGCATATATAACGAAAACTCAAGAGATGAAAGTCGGAGATCTACTCAGCCGCATCGTGGCCAATACTAGATCTGCTATATACATATTTACGTTTATCATTCCCCAGGTTATAGTCAATGCCATACGGATTATTACACCTTTTACAATAATGTTATATTATAACTGGAAACTTGCACTAATCGTAACTATACCGGCATTGTTTTTTCTCATACCAATGTCTTTTTTTGGACGACGATTGGAGCATACCCAAAGAACATCATTGGAAAAAACTGCGTCCATATACTCATTTTTAAACGAAAATCTACCTATAATACCTTTAATAAAAGTTTTTAGATTGGAACGATGGTCCCAAAACAAATTTCAAGAACAGATGAAGGATTACTATGACGCAACCCTCGACTACACAAGAAATAATTCGTTGAGTACCTCTGTAAACTCTCTAATGTACGGAATACCCATGGTCCTCTTAATAATATTTGGTGGCCCTCTGGTTATGCAAGGCTCTTTGAGCATAGGAACATTTACACTTTTCATGAGCAATGTCGCCCTCGTATTCAGTCCAGTTTCACAATTTGCTTTATTGTGGACTGCTTACAAGAGCTCTTCTCCGGCGTTTGATAGAGTTAATGAAGTACTTCAGCTAGAAAAAGACGATGGTGGCAATAAAGAGCTAAAAGTGAAAGACGGTGTGATAACCTTTGAAGATGTCTGGTTTACCTATGATAATAGACCCATATTTCAAGGATTCAATGCCACGTTTAAAAATGGACTGAACTACGTAGTAGGAGATAATGGGACCGGAAAATCAACAATATTTAAATTGCTATGTTCTCTTTACACTTTGGAGGGGGGAAAAATAAACATCGATGGGCAAGATATCTCAACGGTACGAAGAGAGGACCTGAGGGAAAGTATCTCCATGATATTTTCAGAGCCTTATTTATTTGACGGCACCATATCCGATAACATAAAAATAGGAAATCTTTCATCCACAGAAGAAAATATAATAAAGGCGGCAAAACAAGTTCGGGTGCACGAATTTATAAAAAGTTTACCTCGTGGATATGAAACGATGGTGGGGGAAAACGGGCTTAAGTTGTCCAGCGGCGAGAAACAAAAAATTGCACTGGCGAGGGCAGTTTTGAAGAATTCTCCAATAATTCTCCTGGATGAAGTAACTAAGTCGATAGATAGGGAATCAAAAAAAGCAATCAACGAAGTCATCAAGAACTTAAGCATCAAAAAAACGGTTATAATCATAACACACAGCGAAAGTGAGATACATTACAACAGTAATATAATATATATTGAAAATGGAGATATCCAAAGAGAACCTGCAAGTTTCAAAAGCATTAGGGCCGTTTCATGAAAAACACAAAATATCTTTTGATGTTAGCATTGATGATATCAACTATCACAACATCGT
Source organism: Paludibacter sp. (assembly GCA_028692715.1). Taxonomy (GTDB): domain Bacteria; phylum Bacteroidota; class Bacteroidia; order Bacteroidales; family Paludibacteraceae; genus Paludibacter. The sequence goes on from JAQUWU010000082.1 coordinate 7,327, forward strand.
TAAGCACCGAAGAGCATGGCAACTCAGATATTTATGATTCCTACAACGGGCTGGAAGACTTTGGAGTTGAAGATGCCTGGAACATGGGATATACAGGAAAAGGTGTAAAAATAGCATTGATCGATACCGGAATTGATTTTGCAACCCCAGACCTTTTGGGAACTCAAGCAAGAATCTCAAATTCAAGTTCGCCTTATGACGGCTGGCCTATGGTGATCGACTTGAACTCCCTTTCATCTTATCAACAGGGGATGACTGGCAGTTGGTATGCAAATACCACATCCACCGATGTAGAGGGTTACAAAGTAACGGGAACCAGCAAGAGTGGAATATATCACATCGGAGATCACCCCGACCAGCATCTCGCCAATTTGTATGGCCAACCGGTAAAAGTTCTGGTGGTAGACGAGAAAATTTCTGGCGCATACGACACAGTATATGTAGACTTAAACAACAACGTGGATTTCAGAGATGACAAACCCTGTAGAAGAGGGGACGAAATCTCTTATTGGGATCGAGACAACGATGGCTACCCCGATGAATCTGGTGGCATGATTTATTTTATAGCAGATGGAAACACGCCGCTGCCACTGGCCAGAATGCTCTATGGTGAGGAAACTAAAATACCAAAAAATGGGGAACTAGTTGCCTTCTATATAGATAGCTGGCTTCATGGAACTACCTGCACCTCGGTCATAGTTGGCCAAGGAAAGAACGTTAAAGGCATAGCCCCGGATGCCAAAATTATACCAGTTCGTATTTTTGGACAAAACGACAGGATTCTCCGTCTTTTGGCATCTCTCGGCTATGATGGAGTTTCAAATACCGGAGATGAGGCAAACATCATAAGCGGAAGCATAGTTAATGCTCGCCTTAACACAGGCGTCGATGAAGATTCTGCCTTCTTAGAGTATCTCACCACCAAAGTTTCGCCCAATACGACCATGTTGTATCCCATTGGAAACGACGGTTCTGGTTATGGAACCTGCAGTGCCCCATCGAGCGAACATGTGATAAATGTGGGCGCTATCTACGACCATTGGTGGAACGGATCCTCTTATAAAGGAGACGTAACCTGTTTTTCCTCTCGTGGCCCGAACATGCTGGGGCAAGTCAAACCAAACGTGCTGGCCACCAGCTATAGCATCCCACAATCGTTACCACTATGGAATACTCATAATGGAAAAACGGCATGGGAAGTACGAGGCCGTGGGACTTGTGCCACAACACCACACGTTGCTACAGTCATTGCTTTAATTTATCAGGCATACCGGGATACTTACGGAGAATATCCGACATCTGAGAAGGCCAGAGACATCCTCATGTCTTCTGCAACTGACATAGATGAGGAGATCTTCGCCCAAGGAGCTGGTATAATCAATGCCAAACGTGCCGTGGAGATTGCATCAGGAAAAGATGGAATTTTGATTGAACCGGCATTGTTAAGCACAACGCCTGTAGCAGTGGGATCAAATTTGAAATTTAACCTCAGCATATCTAATTATTCTGAAGATTCAATGAACCTGACACCCCTGAAGTTGATTATAGATAAAACAAAATACGTAACTCTAAATCCTGAAAATGAAAGCACCTTTTTACCCATACCCACGGATATGCTCGATTGCGATCTGATTAAAGTCTCGTCCTATTATCCGAGGACTGCCAGAAATAAAATGATAAATGAGGAATATGGATACGATCTTCATCTATACAACTGGAAAGACGTTAATGGCGACGGGAAAGCCCAAGAAAGCGAACTGGAAGTCCTATCTGGATCGTTCGGCGATTTTGGAGAGGGAATTACATCAGAAGTTAGAATGCACCATCCTGCTGAGCGGATGAACGACGGAATATTGATCATCCTTAAAAAACGAGGAGATACGACGATCAAGGATCTACGAGTGGTAATTGAAACCTACAAGTGGACTCCTTGGGATATAGAGATCAATGTGAACGGCGACTATGTTCAGCTTTCGATACCAACGCCCAACACCACAGGAGTTTATCAGGGAAAGATACTTTTGGAATACAGCGATGATAAACACTGTATTCCTGCATCTTTCTCCACCTATGTATCAGATGAAATCAAAGTAAATAACACCAAAGAGATTTACGAAAATGAAAAAATTCATGGTAGGTTTGAAGGCGATGGCTACAAATGGGAAACAAAGGTATATCCCATATATCACCAAGGTCATGATTTAGCAATCATTAGTGTAGGCTGGGACGACCCAGATACGGATATTGACGTATACATATATAATGAAGATATCTTAAACACATCAAAACTCTGGAAATATCCTGCAAAACCACCTATAGAGCTCCCAAAATTGAAGGTTTTAAAGGAGAGTGGACATAGCATCCGAAATCTCGGTAGTATTATACACTATAGAGACGATGATTATGCGAGTGTCCTCTCAGGCCCTACTTCCTTTTATACATCGACCGAAGAAAACAAAGAAGAAATAACAGGCGTGCTGAAAGACGGGCTCAACTTCGTAATATTGCATCAAGTATTTTCAGGAGGCAATATGTACGGGGAAAATATCACTATTGACGTTGATATTACACCGCTGATAAACATAAGCCTCAATGCAAAATCTGG
>JAQUWU010000007.1 GCA_028692715.1 Paludibacter sp.
TTTTGTAGCATTTTGAGAGATACCCCCCTTATACCCTATAAAGATAAACTATCTTTTTAAAATAAGCAACACATTAACTAATTAATTTACTGCTATTTAATTCAATCTCTTAACTTAACGACATTGAATTACGATGGACAATTATTCGTCCAGGTGGACTTACAGAAAGTACTCTTCTAACAGATGTAAATTTCGGTACAGAAAAAATAATGTTGAAAGGGGGTCCGAAAATTTCAAGAACCAATGTAGCTGCATTTATTCTGAAACAACTGGAAGACGATACTTTTATAAATAAAAGTGTATGGTTGTATGAATAAATAAACTTTTAAACCTATTATTCTTTCATTGCCCTGTCCATACTACGCTTGTCCTCTTTTTGCTTCAAAGATTCACGTTTATCGTAAGTCTTCTTTCCCTTTGCCAATCCAATCTCAAGTTTTGCCAACCCTTTATCGTTTATAAATAATTTGGTTGGTACAATTGTGTTACCTGTTTCTTTTGTAGCACGCGATAATTTTGTCAGTTCTCTTTTTGTTAAAAGTAATTTTCTATCACGACGCACATCATGATTATTGTATGTCCCAAAGAAATAGGTTGCAATGTGCATATTTCTAACCCAAAGTTCATCTTTTATAAATGTACAATAAGTTTCGGTCAATCCGGCTTTACCATCTCTTATGGATTTAATCTCAGTCCCGTACAGTTGAATTCCTGCTAAGAAGCGATCTAATATCTCATAATCGAAAGTAGCACGCTTATTTTTTATAACTATGTTTGATTTTTTGAACATTAAAAACTAATTTATTTTAATTTTGGAACAATTTTATTCTATAGTTGTTTTATTATCAGAACTGACAAAAGTACATATATTTTTAATTACAAACTAAAAATATAAAACTGATTAGCCAAAAACAATTATTTTCGTAAAAATACTCGTTAAATAGGTAAATACCGTTATATTTAACTATAATTTATATCACAAATTAGAAAATTACAAAAATAAAACTTTATATTTGCAATAACGAAAAACGAACCACATTGTTCTGAGATTGGAAAACTCAACATTAAAAAATTACCGAGAATTGTCTGGTTTTTAATGGCGGGCTGCGCCTTCGGGTATGTCTTGTACACGGCAGATTACAAAGGAAACTAACACCTCAAATCCTATTCTTTAGGAGTTTTCTCAACTAATGGCAATGTGGTTTTTTATCAAAAAAAAGCATTAAAAAATCCCCAAATTTTTAAAATTTGGGGATTTTTTATTTTATAATCTTACATATTTTCGTCAATTAAATTGATTTTTTGTTCAATCAATTTGCTTTCTTCCTTCAACGATTCAATTTTACGCTCCATTTCTTTTATCAATCCCCCACCCTTTTTCGAAGAGGAAGTAAAGAAACAAATATTATTTTCGTAAGTCGCAATTTCAGATTTCAAATGTTCGTAAGAGCGCATAAGTTTATCGCGTTCACGATACAGTTTATTTTCACCCTTTCCGGCAATATCTTTCAAATTCGTACGGAAATTATCCATTCGTCTGTTCGTAGAGTCAACATTGAGCATATCAAATTGCTTATCAACAGCATCGCGATATTCTTTATATATTTTGTCCTTTTCTTTGAACGGAACATGACCAATAGTATTCCATTCCGCCATTAAGGAACGTAATGTATTAAGCGATTCGGTTGCATTATCAGATTTTTCAAATGCTGAAATTTTTGCAACAAGCTCTTTTTTCTTTGTCAGGTTTTCAGTTTCTAATGTACGCTGACCAGAAGTACTTTTATTTTTCTGTTCAAAAAAATAATCGCAAGCTGTAATAAATCGTTTCCATATTTCATCCGACATTTTCTTGTGAACAGGACCTACTTTCTTCCATTCTTTTTGTAATTGAATAAGTTTATCGGCAGTTTCTTTCCATTCGATACTATCTTTCAATTCTTCTGCTTTTTCGCAAAGTGCCTTTTTCAATTCAAGGTTTTGAAAAAGGATATTCTTTGATTCTTTGTAAAATTCGCCCTTAGCAGCAAAAAATACGTCACAGGCTTTACGATAACGGTCAAAAATCTTTTGATTTACTTTGCGGGGGGCAAAACCAATAGCTCTCCATTGATCCTGCCATGCAAGTACAGTTTTAGTTGCTTCGTCCCAAGCCTTGTAATTATTGATATCTTTGAAATCAAACGCTTCAATTTTTCCGCAAAGTTCTACTTTAGCAGCATAATTTTCATCTTCGAGCTTTCTGACATTGTCAAAATAAGATTGGTGTTTTTTATTTATGGCCGTTGACGCTTCTTTAAATCTGTTCCAGATTTCTTCTCGTAATTCTCGTGCTACCGGTCCTAATTCGTGCCATTCTTCGTGTAATTTTTGTAGTTGCTGAAAAGCGGAAATAACATCCGTTTCTTCAGACAGTTTTTCTGCTGCTTCGCATAATAATACTTTAGATTCAAGATTTTTCTTAAAATCATATTCCCGAAGCTCGTTGTTAATTTTAATCAAATCCCAAAATGTTTCCTGAAATAAATTGTACTGCTTCCAAAGTTCTGTTGAAGCACTTTGTGGCACTTGACCGATCGATTTCCATTTTTGTTGAAGAGATTTAAACTCATTGATATGTACCGACACATCATCGTTACTTTCCGACAACACTTTCATTTGTTCCAGAAGGTGCTGTTTTTGAATCAAGTTAGTTTCTTTTTCCTTTTCTACCTGAGCCAATAATGCCGCTTTTTTACTGCGATATTCATTCATTAATGCTTTAAATGCATCTTCAAATTCATTTTTTTCAGGAATAAAGTCTAATTCTGCTCCACCGGCTTCTACAAAAGTCTTACGTTGTTCTTCAATATCGGCTTTTATTTTTTTGTAAAATAATTGCTTTATCAATTCCACTTCTTCCTTTACAGTATCTACCTGATTTTCCAGAAGCAATTTCAACGCATCAACCAATTCGGGCTTTGTAAAAGCAAAATAATTAATTGATTTAGAGTTAGATGTTTCTGGTTGCTCTACAGCTTCTTTAACCTTTTCTTTCTCGGGAGTTTCTAATACTACAGGTTGTTCCTTTTCGTCAACAACTTCATTAATTTCTATTTTCTCGGGAGTTTGTTCCGGTACAATTTCAGGTTCCTTGTTTGATTCAAGTGGGTTCATTTTCAATGTTTTTTATTTGCGTAAAATTCGCAATATTACTTTTATGAATATCTTTAAATGTATTCATTTTTATATGTTATTAGGACAAAAATAGGGTATTTTTTTTTAATAATGTAATTTTCAGGTAAAAAAGTAATATAATTTATTAAAAAATAAAAAGTTAATTAAATATACATATTTAGACTCTGTGTTGAACATAAGTATTTGCCTGCTGTGCCGGATTTAGCTGTATATCATTTATACTTACATGAGCTGGTCGTGTAACAATAAATTCAACAGTATCGGCAATATCTTCTGCATTTAAAGGTACAAGTCCTTTGTAAACCGCTTTTGCCTTTTCCTCATCTCCATGATACCGGACAATAGCAAATTCCGTTTCGGCCATTCCAGGTGACACGGAACTAACTTTTATTCCATATTTCACCAAATCTAAACGTAATCCTTTAGTAATGGCATTAACGGCATGTTTCGAAGCACAATATACGCTTCCGCCTGGATACACTTCTATACCTGCAATGGAGGAAATATTGATAATATGGCCTGATTTTCGGTCGATCATTTGAGGTACAAGAAGCTTTGTGACATAAAGCAATCCTTTAACGTTTGTATCAATCATTCTATCGAAGTCATCCACGTCTGTTTCCTGAAAAGGAGTTGCACCGGCAGCCAAACCTGCATTATTTACTAATAAATCGATGTTTTTAAATTCTTCCGGCAAGGAAAAAATGGCCGTTGTACAAGCCTCATTATCACGCACATCGAAACACAAAGGATATGCTTTTACTGGAAAATGGGTATTAACAAAACTACATAAATCATCCAAACGTTGTTTTCTGCGACCGGTTAATACAAGATTATATCCTAATCCTGCTAAACGAGTAGCAATGGCTTTTCCAAAACCGGAAGTTACTCCAGTAACAAATGCTGTTTTCATAAATATACGTTTTAAATTAAACTTTTCAAACGACAAATATTAAATTTCAAGTGTTTAAACTATTTCAAGTCATCTTTTCCACCAACAAATTTCAAAGTATGTCCCATACGTTTTTTCTTTGTTTCCATATAAAATACATTGTATTTATTCGGTTCAATTTCCAAAGGGACATTCTCAACAATAGACAAACCGTAAGCTTCAAGTCCGATTCTTTTTACCGGATTGTTACTCATTAAACGAATTTTACTCACTCCTACCTGTCGCAAAATTTGAGCTCCCACACCATAATCTCTCTCATCGGCATCGAATCCCAAATGAATATTGGCATCAACCGTATCCATACCTTCTTCCTGTAATTTATATGCTTTTATCTTGTTCATTAATCCTATTCCACGACCTTCCTGATTCATATAAACAACAACTCCTTTGCCCTCCTTTTCAATTAATTGCATCGAAATATGAAGTTGATCACCACATTCGCAACGCATTGAGCCAAAAATATCTCCGGTCATACAAGATGAATGAACTCTCACCAATACAGGTTCATCTATTTTCCATTCTCCTTTGATTAACGCAACATGCTCTAAACCATTTGAAAGTTGACGAAATGGTATGAGTTTAAAATTACCGTATTTGGTAGGCAAATTAACTTTCACACCTTTTTCAACCAATGATTCTGTTTTTAAACGATACGAAATTAAATCTTTTATTGAGATAATTTTTAAATCAAATTTTTCTGCCAAAATAAACAAATCCGGCAAACGTGACATAGTACCATCGGTATTCATAATTTCAATCAATGCTCCTGCCGGATACAACCCTGCCAACCGAGCAAGATCTACAGCTGCTTCGGTATGTCCGGCTCTCCTTAGAACGCCTCTATTGCGTGCTTTAAGTGGGAAAACATGTCCAGGACGACCAAAAGATTCTGGTTTTGAATTTGGGTCAGCAAGTGCACGAAATGTTGCAGCTCTATCAGCGGCTGATACACCGGTTGTACACCCTTCCAATAAATCAACGCTCACGGTGAAAGGTGTAGAATGTAACGAAGTATTTTTTTCAACCTGCATATCCAAATCAAGTTCAGAACATCTATCTTCGGTTATTGGTCCACAAACCAATCCACGTCCGTTAGTAATCATAAAGTTTATCATGTCTGCAGTCATTTTTTCTGCTGCACACACAAAGTCACCTTCATTTTCTCTATCCTCGTCATCTACCACGATTACGAATTTTCCATCTTTAATATCAAGAATGGCTTCTTCTATTGTATTTAATGTCGATTTCATATATTTTTTGTTTTTGATTTTTAGTTTTATATTGATTCACTAAATTCAAACAAGAATTATTTTAACTTAGTGAATTTATTTTTAATTTTATTCCAGAATTTCATGTATTGATCTATATTAAACAAACTGGCATCCACTACCGCTTTGTAAGTAAGGAAAATTCCAATGGGCATCAATATAGCTGAACTCAGCCACATTCCTTCGACGGCTGTCCAAAGTCCTTCACGTGCCATTTTATAACCTGTATTGTCTATAATATAATAAATAATAAACATTATTACAGAAATAACCACCGGTAAACCTAATCCACCCTTTCTGATAATAGCTCCCAATGGTGCTCCAATAAAAAAAAATATCAGACAAGCAATTGAAAGTGTGAATTTACGGTGCCATTCAATTTCGTGACGTCGGACATACATTACCGGTTCGTTTAGCATCATTTTGTTATAACTGATGGTCTCTTTCATCGAGCGAGACTTTTCCAAAGAAGCATCTACGGCTCTGAGCATTTCTGCCTGCGTTAAGCTTGCAAACAAAGAGTCAACATCAAACTTCTTTTCATCAACATTTTTCATTGTGTCCAATTGAGTATTTACATAATTTTCTCTCCCCAAAAAATGATGTTTAACTAAATCCTGAGCTTGTTCAGCGCTTCGGAAATCTGAAATTTTAGAAACAGAATCGATAGATTGTGTAAGCTGCTTAATATTTTTACTAACATGTTGATCCTGAAGTAACGTTTCATCGTAACGATTAAATTCAGTATCAAAATCAATCAAAATCTCCTTCAATTGAAACGTTTCTCTTCTATAAGGGATGCTCGATGTAGAATTAGCAATACGTTGCTTCCGCTCCAGGTTCCCAAAACTTTCTCCATCGTATAAAGTCAGCAGAAGATATTTATTATCAGCAGTAAATTGCACGCGACCCGAATCGGCAACCATAACAGATGCATTTTCAAATCCATCGGAATAATCGTAAATCATCAAATTCTTCAACAATCCTTTTTCTTTCTCACGTACATAAAGATTGAAATTACTAATTCCACTGTAGAATTCGCCAACAGGAATATCAAATTCAGGGGATTTCTGACGCAATGAAAAAATTAATGTCCAGAGTTTGGTTTGAGAGATGGGCAAAACATAGTTTGAAAAATAAAATGCTCCAATACTAACCAATGAAATAAAAAGGATTAGTGGACGTATAATTCTAAAAAGTGAAATACCCGCAGCTTTCATTGCAGTCAGCTCAAAATTTTCGCCTAAATTACCGAAAGTCATTAATGATGCCAGCAGAATTGCTAAGGGCAAGGATAATGGAACCAACGAAGCGATTGCATATAAGAAAAATTCAGCCAATACTGACAAACCTATTCCTTTTCCAACCAATTCGGCAACATGTTTCCATAAAAATTGCATTAATAGAATAAAAATACAAATAAGGAAGGTCATCAAAAACAACGTAAAAAAACGCTTAAAGATGTAAGTATCTATTTTTTTGAGTTTGAACATGCTGCTTTTTTAAGAGCAACAAAATTACTGCAAAAAGTTCAATAATCAATTTTTTGTTAAGCGAAAATAGTTAAATAGAATCATCCCATTTACTAAAAATAAAAAAACCACCTGACTTTATGCCAAATGGTTCTTTCAGTTTATCATTAAATTTAACAAAACGTCTACTTCTTATTGTTGACTTTAGTCTGATATTTAAATTCCGGTTTTCCTTCTCAACACTTCAATAGACTTATTCCATAATAAAATAAGATCTTCTTTGTCGTCGGGAGTTGTAAAGTCAGTAACAATCAAAGCCAGTTCGCCGGTAACTTGTAATTTTTCAATTTTCATTTCAAAAAAATAATCCTTTCCTTCGTCTTCTTCCCATCTGAATCGAATAAAGTCATTTTGCTTCGATTCAACAAAAAACGCCGTTTGATCATTATGATCCCACGTAAATGTATATTCATTATTGTCATTTACCGTAACTCCATCTGCAAACCATTCAGAAAGGCCCAAAGGAGTACTGATTGAATTCCACAAAATGTGAACAGAAGCAGTTTTAAGTTGATATTCGATTTTGAATTTTCTCTTTTTCATAACGTTAATTTATCACTTTGATGAAAATGTGTGTATTTTTTCACATTTCATTTTTCGTCCGCAATGTAGTAAAAATTATCGTAAAAAACAATAAAAGGATTCAACTCAAAAGCAAAATATGTAAATATTAACCCTGTAAACTGCTTTTCTCAAAGCACAATGGAAGTAATTCTTTCACATTTTCAATTAAATATGTATTTTTTGTTCCATAAAGCAAAATATTGATGTTTTGGTCAAATCGCATTTCTGTTTCGAGCAAAACCTGACGACATGAACCACATGGTGTTATGGGGTCTGGCAAAAAAATTCCCTTTGTAAATGCAACAATTGCCATTGATTTTACCGCAACATTGGGAAATTGCGCATTAGCATAAAACATAGCTACTCGTTCAGCACAAAGTCCGGAGGGATAAGCCGAGTTTTCCTGATTGCTGCCGGCAAATATTTCTCCATTCTCCAATTCAACTGCTGCACCAACAGAAAATCCAGAATAAGGTGCATATGCTTTTGAAACCTGCTCTTTTGCTTTGTTTATAAGCATTTGATAGGACTCACTTAACTCATCAAAATTATAAACAGTGTAATTTGTTTCAATTGTTTTTTTTTCCATATTGTATTTTAAATAATAAGTATATCTGATTCTTTATTGATTCTCTAACACTTAGCATTAAAATTTCAAGAATATTTTAAATGTAAAAATAAAGAATCGACAAAATTATAAATATTTCTATTCTTATCGGTCTTTTTCGCTAATAAGTTTTAATTTTGTAGCATAATATCAAAAAGAATACTTGCGTAAAACCAATATCCTTTTTTTGTAAATATAATTATTTTTAAACGAAACACAAATTATTCACTCATGAGGTTATCTATCAGTATTTATCTTACCTTAATTATGTTGACTTTTAGTTTACTCTCTAATGGTCAATCACAAAACCAGGCATACTTAACTTATATTGAAGAATATCATGAAATTGCTGAAAGACAACAAATTGAACATGGAATTCCTGCCAGTATAATTTTAGCTCAGGGCTTATTAGAATCCGGAGCAGGCAAGAGCGAACTGGCTAAAGCGTCCAATAATCATTTCGGAATAAAATGTGCGGAATGGGACGGACAGAAAGTATATTATGATGATGATAAAAATGGAGAATGCTTTCGTAAATACAATAAAGTATTGGATTCGTACGAAGATCATGCATTATTTTTGAAAAACAGAAGCAGATACGCATCATTGTTTAATTTAAAAACTACCGACTACGAAGGCTGGGCATTTGGATTAAAAAATGCAGGTTATGCTACCGACCCATCCTACGCATTTAAGCTAATTTCAATTGTTGAGAATTATAACCTCCAACGATTTGACTCCGGAAAAAATTATGCTAAAAAAGAGAATGGTAATTCCAGTTCAACGAATAATTACTACGGATCAATGGGTTCCATTTCGGCAATTCAGCCTCATGATATTTTAAAAATGAATGGAGTCCGCTTTGTGAAATCTTTACCCGGCGATAGTTATACAAGCATTGCCGACGAATTTAATATCAGTGAAAAAAGGATCCGTTCGTACAATGAAATCAGTTCAACTGAAACGCTGAGACCGGGGACTAAAGTTTATATTTCTATAAAGAAAAGAAAGGCGATGAAAGGTTTTGATAACTATATTGTAAAAGCTGGTGATTCAATGTATAGTATTGCACAAGATTTTGGAATCAGAACAAAATATCTTTATAAACTTAACAACATGGATTTCGCTGCTGGTGCAAAAATTGGTCTAGTGTTAAAGTTGAGATAGAAGATTAGTGATTAGTGATTAGTGAGAGTTTTATGAGGAAGAAAAATACAGAATTGTTGAGTGACGTTATTAAACAGGTGTTGAGGCAACAACATTTGGATAAACCACTATATGAAAAACGACTGATTGATGCCTGGCCTCAGGTTTTAGGGAATAATATTGTTCAATACACTTCGAATCTGAAGATTTCCAACAGAGTTTTATATGTTAGCCTGACATCTTCTGTGCTTCGCCACGATTTGTTTTTATCCCGCGAACAAATAAAAAACTCTTTAAACAAACAAGTTGGTGCAGAAGTTATAATCGATATTATTTTTAAATAATACCGATTGTACAAACAATATAGCCCAATTTCGACCCTGCCTACAGACAAGTTCGTCAGATTATTCAGTTTGTTTGTAAACATCTGCATTAACAACTGTAGACAGTCAAAATAATTGAGTCATATTAAATGAACAGTTATTCTGACTTTCAATTCGGTTCTTTCACCCAAATTTTATCTTTTAAATGATAAACGAAGATTTGGTCATTTACGAAAGGGTCTAATTGTTTCTTGTCTTCTACACTTAAAAACTGCAAACTGTTATTTTTAGCGCTAATTGTATTCGTATCCACACCAAAACTAAGTGTAATAAAACTTGTTTTCATTACGTTTTTAATCCATTGTTTGTCTTTAACTGTTTTAATAAGACTGTCATTATTTATCCAATCGGTTGCATCCGGCATTTTAAATTTAAGCGGCACTACATTCCATGCTGTATCATAAAACTGTATAGCAGACTGACAAACCGGTGCACAAACAGTTGATATTATTCCTACAATCGGTACATTGCCGTTAATATTAAACAACTTTATTTCAAAAGTTGAAACAAGGGTGTTTTTTACTTTTATGACTTGATGTACTGAATCAAAAACAGTAATATAAGCCTGGTTACCAAAACGATTTGTCACACTATCACTCTGCCCTACTTTAAAATACTCCAATAATTCGAGCCTATTTTGCTTACTAAGTGTAGGATTCAGTACATCGGGCATATTTGTGTAAACACTCTCGATAGTTTGAGAAAATACTCCCTGAAAAACAAACAGCAAACTGCTAAGTATAATTATTTTATTTTTTAATTTCTGTAGTGTCATTTTTTATTTCGTTTTTTTGTTTCCCTGTCAATAAACGCCAGTAATATTTAAATAAATCATCAACAGTAGCAAATTCCTCTTTGTAAATAATACCAAATCCCTGAGAGCTTATTCCATTGTTAGTTAATCGATAACGATCAACCGTGTGGCTATAACCTTTTAACCTTAGTTTACCGGCCTCCGAGAGTAAGTATTCTATATCCACATCGCTAATAAAGCGATTTGTATTGGTACTGTAAATATCAGTTCTGTAACCGAAATTACCATTTAGCACCCATCTATTATTCGGTTGATAATTAATCTGAGCCTGAACATCACTACTTTCCAAATCGGTTTTACTGTAATCAATACCAAATGAGAAATTATTGCTTTTAATCATTTGAGTGAGCCAACTGTTTAATTGAGCACTAGCGGTTGAAACCGCAAATGACAATGCTTCGTTTGCACCCAGATTATTGGTAGTTGTTGAACTGCTGGCATTATCAAGAAGATAGAACTTATTGAACACCAGCAAATATAAAATCTGACGGTTCATCATTTCATCGGTGTTAATAATGTTATTTACCAATTGTTTTACCCTTTCCTCACTCGAAGGCAGATCAATCCCAAAATTAATGCTTGGTTTCATCAGATTATCGGTAAGTTTCAATTCACAGTTTACAGGCACAGTTGTTCGCGAAATGGAGAGCAAATCACTTTCGTCCAATAAGTCACGCAACGAAGCGGTTAGCGAATAAAGAGCTCGAATATCTACCTGAGCGTTAAACGGATCTCCCGTCCATGCAAGAGTGCTGCCCTGATCAATTTTAAATTCCTTACGAATAAGATTCTGTAAAGTAAACAAGTAATAGCCATTACTAATCGTATACGTACCATAGAGTTTTAAATCAGAATATGAATCAAATTCCACTCGTAGATTTCCGTTTCCTTTACCGGTGATAACATCTCCACCTTTCGGGTCTATGAGAAGCTCCATTTCGGCTGCCGGTGTGGCTTCCAACTGAAGATTTACTTTCACATTTATTCCTTTTTTTGTTGGAGACTTTGTCTCGACAACTTCTTTTTGAACTATATTTTTATTTACAAATCTAATAAAACTATTATCCGAAGCACTGGAAGCACCACCCATATTGATAAAACATTTTGTATTCGGCTGAGACACAGCATCAACATCAATATTGGCTACTTTTTCGTCTCCATAAATATGTACTTTCCCGTTTGCATAAGCTTTACCAAAGAAATAATCGTTGTCCTCATTTTTTGTATTAAGCGCAAGTATATTTTTAGATTCCAGATTTACATCGTAAACCATTTCTTTAAAGGTACCATTATGATTCAATCGTCCGGACATTACTCCCTGATTTCTTTCCTCATCGTAGACTTTTACATTTTCAAATTCAATTGATTTGCGTTTCAAACGGACTGTGTCGTTAAAAAAGTAGGTTGTTTTCAACATTTTAACGGATGCCTGCGCTTTGTCGACATACACATTTCCAGAGAAACCAAGCGTTTTTGAAGGGCCATACATTCTCACATAGCCCGAACCATAACCTTTTACATTTTGTACTACACTTTCAAGATAAGGTGATAAAAATTCAATAGGCAAATTGTGAGCTTTAAAAAGAAAATCGAGCGAATCGCTATGCGGAATAAAAACGCCATGGGCCAAAGCGATTGTATCTTTTTTATCATTCCAAAAAATGCCACTTGCCACCATTTGATTATTTTCTCTGTCCCATGTCGAAATTAATTTTGCATCACCAATAGGTTTATCATTAAGAGCAACTTTTTTAACATCTAATTTTGCTTCGAAAACCGGTTCATGAAGCACTTTGAATAGTGTGGCTTTCCCTGTCACAAAGCCTCCAATTGTAATTGTTTTCAGTTGTAGTAGTTTCAGAATAAATTCCAGGTTCAAATCATTCATTGTAACCATTAAACTATCTTTCTGGCTTTTGGAGGCTATTCCATCTATTTTAATAAATTGTTTTTTACTATCAAAAAGAAAATCCTTAATATTGATTGTACTATCTGTATTAAGATTAATAGTACCTGCATGAAGATTCCAAATGGAATCAGCAATAATTATTTGAGTGGGCAATATATCTACTTTTGCCGCAATTTTTCCTGATTCATTTCGTAGTTTTGTTGTAGCCACAATTTCTCCCGCATTGGTAACTTCATTTGTATTTTGCCAACCCAATTTTGTGTTCAACGAATCCTTGTCGGCTGATGCAACCAAAAACATATTTAATTGTCCCAGTTTCTCTGTTACCTGAGCACGGGTAGTCAGATTCAGTTTATTATTTTGATTTTCGCAAAATAAACTCAGATTATTAACATGTAATTTATTCAGAGTTATAGTCGGGAACAATCCATTGAAATTAATTTTATTTGTTTTTTCATCAATCGATCCATTAACAGTAGAAATTCCCTCCAACTTATAAGGCAATTCCATTACATCCGAAATATCCTCTGTGTTCTCAATTTTCAAATTTACATCAATATGATTAGGTTCACGATTTGCCGTAATTATACTATTTACAGCACTCAACGCAGGTAAATATTTCTGAACAATCTGATTTATTGTCTCACCAATAGTACTGTATTTAAAGTTTCCACTAAATGCGCCATTGATTACATCCGACTCAATACCAATAAAACTGGAACTATTCTCAATACGAGAGACTATTCTTACATTATCAACATTAAGAGTTTTATTTACTCGTTTATTATTAAAAACGATACTATCAAAACGAAGAAATCCATTAATATTATCGAGTGAATTCCCCACCATATTTGTTTTAGCGTTGAACGAAAGTGTAGCCCCCGGATAAGTTTTAATTAAATGCAAAGCATTCAGGTTGGTATCCATCAATTTTAACTCAAAATCAAAAATTGGTAATTTTTGTGTTAAATCAATGATACCATTAAAATTTGCATGAATATTTTCATCCTGTACTTCAACTTTTCCATCGAAACCATTCCCATCGTATTTCCCTCCAAAGTGAATATCACGATAGGAATAACCATTGAATTCAATAAGTGGAACCGTAGCAACAATACTTCCCTTTATTGCACTGAATTCCAATTTACTCCCTTTCGTATTAAAGTCAAAAGACACTTTTCCCAACTGTTTATTGTTCAATAACTTTCCAAGCATAAAGTTGTTTGTCTTCAACGTACCATTGTACTTTAAATCTCTAAACTTATTTTCAAGTTGTATCAGAATATCAGTGGAAACACTTCCAAGATTTGTGTTAAAATTTCCATAAGCCACAAGATTATTCAGGAATCCTGTGATATTACCTTTGTATCGGATTAAACCTAACTGATTCAACTCTTTTGGCAACAGAAAAGGTTTCTGCGAAAATTGTGAAATAAAATCCTGTAAATCTCCTGTTTGAGCATGTAATTCGTTAATCTGACAATAAATAAAAGCTTCGTCAAGATTTGGTAATCCACTAACATCCACATCGGCATTAAAAACGACTGATTTACCGTAAGTCAGTTCAAGTTTCTGAATTTTTAAATTTGAAATTCTACCGGCAACTAATCCGTTTAAAGAAGCAATACCATGTACATTTTTTAAATCGGGAATAAATGACTTTAAATCTGAAAGTGAAATGTAAGAATCATGAATAGGAGCATATAATTTCACTTTTTGAATAAAATTTTTCAGATCGGCAAGGCTGTCGTATTTCAAACTAACATCTTCAAAAAGCAATCTGGAGGCAGGAAGTTGTATGTTCAACGAGGGAATTGAAACACCCTTGTTTGAAGCAAAAATCAGTGTGCTTATATCTTGAATAATTATGCCGGATTTTTCTTTGGCATTTAAATATTTTATTTCTGCACTCAGCGTATCCTTTTTAAGTTCATTCAGCGACAAATCGAGGTTCAATCCAAAAAATTTCATTCGATTGATATTGAATATATTAGATGGAAGATCCTTGTATAATTTATCATTCGTATAAGAGAACTTTGAGTTTTTAAGTTGAAACCGTTCAACTTTATATACTACATTTGACGAATCATTTTTAGCATTTTTCGAAAAAGCTTTTATAACAAAATCGAGATTGCTAACTCCCATTGTATCAACTTTCAGATTAGCATACAATTCATTGAATTCAACCGATTTGAAAAATATTTTCCCATTAAAAAATCTCCAGAAACTAAAATGAGCAGTAGCTTCTTTTGTATATATGAGCGTGTCTTGTTTTAAATCTTCAACATATAAATCGTGAATATCAATTGCATTAAAGAGCTTATAATCGATTAGTCCGACAGTGACTTTAGTATGTAACAATCCGGTGAGTTCATAGACGACAGTATCAGAAATAAAGCGTTGTATCTTACTGCTTTGCAGTAAGATAGGAATCATTGCCAGTAATATAATTATTACCGAAACGCTTATTCTTATTATATTAAGTGTTTTTTTTATACCTTTGAGCATTATTTTGCAAAAGTAAATAATAAATTTGTGATTTTATGCGGAAATAACAATTACAAATCAATATATACAAATAAACTGTTTAACAATTGTCGTGCCATAGCAGCTATATATCTTATATTTCACATAAAGATACGACATATATTTCTTTTTTTTGATTTAACGAATGAGTTCAACTATTATATTAGGCATCGAATCATCCTGCGACGACACATCGGCTTCAGTTATTTGCGATGGTGTAATGCTTTCAAATGTAATTGCAAATCAGGCGATTCACTCAAGTTATGGTGGTGTTGTTCCTGAACTTGCCTCGCGGGCACATCAGCTCAACATAATTCCCGTAGTACATGAAGCTTTGAAACGAGCCGGAATTGAAAAACATCAACTTAGTGCTATAGCTTTTACCCGCGGTCCCGGATTACTGGGTTCGTTATTGGTGGGTACATCGTTTGCCAAAGGCCTTGCTCAATCTTTACAAATTCCACTAGTAGATGTAAATCATCTACAAGCACATGTGTTAGCACATTTTATAAGCGAAGGAAAAGCAGATGAACAACGACCCGAATTTCCGTTTTTATGCTTGCTCGTTTCCGGTGGGAATTCCCAAATTGTATTAGTAAAAAGCTACGACAACATGGAAGTAATAGGGCAAACAATAGACGATGCAGCAGGTGAAGCTTTTGATAAATGCGCTAAAGTAATGGGGCTTCCCTACCCCGGCGGACCCCACATCGACCGCTTGGCAAAAGATGGAAATGCGAAAGCATTTGTATTCAACAAGCCTCATATTCCGGACTATAATTACAGTTTTAGTGGATTGAAAACGTCTTTTCTTTATCTCTTGCGTGACAAGACAAAGGAAAATCCGAATTTTGTTGAAGAAAACTTAAACGATATTTGTGCTTCGCTACAAGCTACTGTGATTGATATTTTAATGAATAAACTCCGAAAAGCGGCTAAAGATCTCAACATAAAACAAGTGGCTGTTGCAGGTGGAGTTTCGGCAAATACAGCTTTACGCCAAGCCTTTCACGACCATGCAGCAAAATACAACTGGGAAGTATTTATTCCACCTTTTGCTTTTACAACCGATAATGCAGCAATGATTGCAATTACAGGTTATTTTAAATACCTGAAGAATGACTTTTGTTCTATTGAAAAAGTTCCGTTTTCGAGGGTAACAAATAAATTTTAAAATCTGCCCAATCCTGTCTAAGATCAGATAATCCAATAAAAATGGAAAATAGCCATATGAATTTACTGGTTAATTGAAAGTAAAATACTTGAATTTAATTTACTTTCAGTCATAAAATGATTGTTTTTTTGAAATATGAAAATTAATGCATTAAAATTTCCAGAGAAGCTTGAACCTTTTAAAGGTGTCATTCTGTTTGCAGTAGTAATGATGGTTTCCAATTTTTTTTGGAAATACAATGTATTGGGAGACGATGTGAACCGATTGGATTCAGTCGTCACTTTTTGGGGCATTAATATTTCTGCACCTTTTATATGGATGGCAAAACATTCAGCAATGCTTTCTGTTGCTATATTAAATTTTCTGGGTTCTGATGTCATTCTTAAACCCGGAAATATTTTTGAACACACAACCGGTTATCGAATACAAATTGTATGGGCTTGTACCGGTTTAAAACAAGCTTATATATTTTTCTGTATTCTTGCTTTTTCACGTGGCTCCTGGCGCAAAAAATTGTGGTATATCCCCCTTGGACTTTTAATTGTTTTTGTATTTAATATTTTCAGGATTGTATTTATTATTGGCATCAGTGAATATCATCCTGAATGGTTCCATTTCCTTCATATTTATGCATTTAAATATTCATTTTACGGAATCATTTTTCTAATGTGGGTTCTCTGGGAAGAAAAAATTTCTAAAAAGAAACTAAAGAACACACATACAGAAATCACTCAATAATTAATTAAAAAACCGAACTCTAGATTTTTAAAGACTGACACAAGAACGTATCAGTCTTTGTTTATTAAAAAAAAACTAAATAAAATTCATATCTTTGATGCAGTTTTTAAAATACTTAGCGAGAAACAATACACTTGACGAATGCCCTGTTTTTCAAAAAAAAATCACATTAACAAATTTCAATGAAAAAATCATGTATTTTTATCAATGTCGTTATACTGTTCATTTTTACAGTATTAATATCAAATATTTCGGCCCAAACAATTCGTATCAATGAATTTTTAGCCTTAAATTCGAGTTCTCTCAGGGATGAAGATGGCGACTATTCTGATTGGATAGAAATTTATAATCCAACTTCGTCGACCATCAATTTACTCAATTGGTCATTAACAGATGACATAAATACTCCCGGAAAATGGAAGTTTCCGAATGTATCACTTACTGCAGGTAGATATCTTATGGTTTACGCATCGTCGAAAGACAGACGGATTCCGGAAAATAATCTGCACACAAATTTTGAATTGAATGGCAGTGGTGAATATCTAGGACTATATAATCCATCGGGCACTGCAATCAGTGATTTTAATCCAGCATTCCCGGCACAGGAAACAAATATTACCTATGGTTTTTTAAACAATAGTTACATTCAATTTCTTGATCCAACACCCGGTAGCGATAATAATTTATCAACCGGAAGAGTTATTCCGGGACCTGTTTTCAGTCAAAAACACGGATTTTATGATAGTTCATTTAAATTAAGGATTTCCACAGCCCTGACTAATGCACAGATTTATTACACAACGAATGGAAATACACCGACAGATATAAATGGAACTTTATATACTTCAGAGCTTACTATTTCAAAAACCACCATTGTCAGAGCTATAATTTATATAGCTGGTGAAGTGCCAAGTAAAATATCCACTCAGAGCTATTTTTTTATTAATGACATTATTCATCAGCCCAATAATCCGGAAGGTTATCCTGTAAATTGGGGCCCTTACACGGCAATATCGGGAACTGCGATTGGCGATTACGAAATAGATCCGGAATTGACAAATAACGCATCTTTTGCTGCTGATTTAAAAATAGCACTTAAAGAACTTCCAAGTATATCAATAGTTACTGATATTTCGAATTTATTTTCAGATTCAAAAGATACAGACACCGGAGGTATTTATATTTATCCGGGTGCGCCAATTACCGACTTCACCTACGATACCGGCAGAGGTTGGGAACGTTCTGCATCAGTTGAATATTTTGATACAAACAATAATTCTTTCCAACTGGATTGTGGATTAAGAATGCAGGGTGGACATAGCCGCCGTCCCGAGAAAAATCCGAAACATTCGTTCCTACTCAATTTTGATAGCGAATTTGGTTCTACAAAATTAAATTATCCTTTGATGGGAGAAAAAAGCAGTTCGGAATTTGACAAGCTGATTCTTCGTGCTGGTTTCGGAAACTCGTGGGTTCATCACGATAATAATCAGCGAATAAAAGCAACCTACATGGAAGACATCTGGACAAAAGACACGCAAAGAGCAATGGGTCAACCAGCCAGCAACTCTATTTATGCACATCTTTTTCTAAACGGTATTTATTGGGGAATATATGCTCCTTCAGAAAGAATGGATAAGGATTTTGCACAAAGATATTTAGGAGGCAATGATGATGATTATGATGTAATAAAGGATTATGCTGAAGTTTCGGATGGTAATATTCTGGCTTGGGATAAAATGCAGGAAATGGCAAATGCGGGTTTAGAAAGCAATGATAATTATCAACTTATACAAGGAAAAAATTCTGATGGAACTCCAAATTATCAATCAGAGAGCTTGGTAGATGTTATTAATATTGCTGATTATATGTTAATTAATTTCTACGGTGGAAATTCTGATTGGGATAGTCATAACTGGACGGCCATGCGAAACCGAGTAAATCCAGGAAAAGGATTTAAATTTCTTTGCTGGGATGGAGAAATGATGTTTAGCTCTGTAAACACGAATATTTTAAAAGAAAATAATGCAAATTGCCCCAGTAGAGTTTACCAGCAATTGTTGAAAAACGACGATTTTAAACATCTTTTAGCTGACAGAATTCAACGTCATTGTTTTAACAATGGAGTTTTAACTCCCGATTCAGCTGCAGCACGGTGGCTTAAAAGAAAAGTTCAGATTGAAAATTCAATTATTGCAGAATCAGCACGATGGGGAGATTATCGTCGCGATGTTCATCCTTACCAAACACAAGGACCATTTTATTTGTATACAAAAGAAGATTTTTGGGTTCCGCAACAAAGCTACATGCTGAATACTTACTTCCCTCAACGTACAGCTAAGTTCATTACCCAGTTACGCGATGCCGGAATTTTTCCATCAACCGATGCACCTATATTCTACATTAACGGGAAAAATAATTTCAGTTCTACAATCTCAAGTGGTGATCAGCTATCCATGAATACAACCAAAGGAACTATATATTATACAACAGATGATACCGATCCTGCCGACTGGACAAATAACACAGCCAGTAAAACTGCATCAATTTATACAAAAGGAATTTCAATTATTTCATCCTCATACTTTAAAGCACGTACATTATATAATGGAGAGTGGAGTGCTATCTGTAGTAATTTTTTTAGTATTCCATCTGATTATCATGATATTAAAATTACAGAAGTTCAATATCATCCTTTAAACGGGATATTAGTTGATAATAGTGAATTTGAATTTATTGAACTAAAAAACACCGGAACATCAACTTTAAATTTAGGTGGATTGCATTTTTCTGAAGCAATTGAATATGAATTCCCATCAGAAACTGTTTTAAGTCCCGGAAAATTCATTGTATTAGCTTCCAATAGTACTCAGTTTCTATCACGTTATAGTTTCAGACCTTTTGACGAGTATGATGGGAAACTGGATAATGCAGGAGAGAAAATAGTATTGAAAACAGCTGCAAATGATACAATTTCAGCTTTTAGTTACAATTCATCCGCCGATTGGCCCATTAAGTGCAATGGCGAAGGATATTCTCTTGTTCCAAATAAATCAAATCCAACAACTAATCAAACCAGCCCATCAGATTGGCGGGTTTCTTATCAAATCGGGGGGTCTCCCGGAGAAGACGACTACTCACCAGCCTCAACGCCTGAATTACATGTAAAAAATCAATTTGGTGTAGAACTGGCACAGAATTTCCCAAATCCATTAAGTAACAATACAACCATTGGATATCGCATTTCTGAAGATGCAAGAGTACAGCTTTCTGTTTATAATTTATTAGGAAAACAGATACGTATTTTGGTGGCAGCCTCTCAAACTGCAGGAAATTATCAGGTTGAATGGAACGGTAAAGACAATAATAATACTGAAATCCCGAACGGAATTTATTTCTATCAACTGTCTGTTCAAAATGCAAATAATCGTTCTGTATTATCAGGGAAAATGGTGGTAAGAAAATAATAATTTGTCATTAATTTGGTCGTTAAAAATTTTAATTTACACCAAAACATACAGAATGTTTGTAATGAAAAAGGAATAGTGATTCTTACGTTACAATATCGTGATGAAAGTGATTGGGACAGGTCAACCATACCTGCTGATTATCTATCAAAAAAATTATAAAGCTCCTTGATTTACACAAATATCGGTAAAAAATAAACAAAACACAGAATAACTCTATATAAAATCAGGGTTACTCTGTGTTATTTTTTCAATACTCTTTACATTTTCCACCCAGCAATATGCGCAGACCACTAACTGCTAGCGCCTCCATTTCATCTTCACCGGGATAAATCACGACTTTGCAGAATGAGGAAATCATACGTTTAATATAATCTACCACAAACTGACTATGAGCAACACCGCCTGTCAATATTACCGCATCCAAATCGCCTTTCAACACAGCAAACATAGCTCCGATTTCTTTTGAAATTGTATAAGACATAGCTTCTAAAATTAATTTTGCTTTTTCATCTCCTTCATCGGCCGCAAGAGCAATTTTTTGAACTTCGTTTGTTCCTAAATGAGCCATTAATCCACCATTACCCACCAACATTTTCTTGACTTCAGCTTCAGAATATTTTCCACTGAAACAAATTTTCACTAATTGTCCGGCATCCAACGTTCCTGACCGTTCCGGCGAAAAAGGTCCGTAACCATCCAAACCCTGATTAACATCAACCACTTTCCCCTGTCGATGTGCTGCCACCGAAATTCCACCGCCTAAATGTGCTACCACTAAATTCAACCTTTCGTATTCTGTTCCATGAGCAATAGCATATTTTCGCGCTACAGCTTTATGATTCAAGGCGTGAAACTGCGAACGTCGTGGAATTAACGGAGAACCACTAATGCGGGCTACATCCTGCATTTCATCTACTACCACAGGGTCCGCAATAAAAGCTCTGCAACCGTTTATTTCTGCAGCAATTTCATGTGCAATAATTCCACCCAAATTGCTGGCATGATCAGCTACAGTATTGTATTTCAAATCGTACAACAAAAGATCGTTCACTTCGTAAACACCCGATTCGAGAGGACGCACCAAACCGCCACGACCAACTACAGCCGAAAGTTCGTTGAATAAAATTCCATCTTCATTCAACTGTTTTAAAATTACCTCTTTACGAAATTCGCATTGCTCAATTATAGTCTTGTACGTAGTCAATTCTTCCGAAGTATGCCTCACAGTATGCAAAGAAATAAGTCTTTCTCCCTCATAAACTGCAAATTTAGTAGAAGTAGAACCTGGATTTATGGATAGGATTTTGAACATTCCTTAGATCTTTTAAATTAAATATATTCACAAAGATAATCGTTAATACTTGAAAATTGTTCATTACATTTCAATAATTATTAAGTTGGAACACTGTTTCCGATGTATGTTTTCAAACATATGTAATTCTTGGGATATTTAACATTTAATCGAAATAAAGCATTTATGATAACTATTTGAATATATTCCGTTTATCTTTAGGTCTATAATATTATTTAAAAATTATACAATTTCAAATAAATAAAAGAATAATTGTCTTTGAAAAAACAGCCTACATATTATTTTCCTTTAAATCTTTGTATTATAAAGAATTATTTTGTACTTTTGCAGGCGAAATAGGATATGGAGGAGGGGACAACAGTCCCCTCGTTTGTTAGAATAATGCTTAGTATGATCGCAAAAGAAACAGTAAATCAGATAGTTGAAGATTTTTTATCGGGAACAATTTATTATCCTGTGGATGTAAAAATCACTCCCGACAACCGAATTTCAGTAGAAATTGACTCGTTCGAAGGTGTTTCCATTGAGTTCTGTGCTGAACTAAACCGCCATATTCAATCCTTATTGGATCGTGAAGTGGAAGATTATGAACTGGAAGTAAGTTCAGCCGGATTAGCTGAGCCTTTTAAAGTTAAAAAACAATACAAAAAAAATATTGGCAACGAAGTGGAAACACTTACAAAAGAAGGAAAGAAAATTACAGGTATTTTGACGGAAGTAAACGATGAAACCTTCGTTCTTGAAACCGAAAAAATGGAAAAACCTGAAGGTTCGAAACGTAAAGTTCTTATAACAGAATATCTTTCTTTCAAATACGAAGAAATAAAACATACTAAATATATTATTAGATTCAAATAAGCCATGAGCAAAAAAGAAACTATTAGCTTAATTGATACTTTTTCGGAGTTTAAAGAGCTAAAAAGCATCGACAGAAGTACACTTATCAGTGTAATGGAAGAGTCGTTCCGTAATGTGATTTCAAAAATGTTCGGAACAGATGAAAATTATGATGTGATTATTAACCCTGACAAAGGTGACTTCGAAATTTATCGTAACCGCATTGTGGTAGCTGATGAGAATATTGAAAATCCGAACATGGAGATTTCATTAACCGAAGCAAAAAAAATTGATGAAGATTATGAAATTGGAGAAGATGTAACCGATACAGTTGATTTCTTAGGATTTGGTCGTCGTGCAATTCTAACTTTGCGCCAGACTTTATCATCAAAAATTCTTGAACTTCAAAAAGACAATGTTTTCAGTAAATATAGCGAGAAAATTGGTCAGATTGTAAGTGCCGAATTATATCAGATTTGGAAAAAAGAAATGTTGCTTATCGACGATGAAGGAAATGAATTATATTTACCTAAATCGGAACAGATTCCATCAGACTTTTACCGCAAAGGCGATACTGTAAGAGCAGTTGTTGCCATGGTTGAAAATAAAAATAATAACCCAAAAATCATTCTTTCACGAATTTCTCCTGTTTTCCTTGAACGTTTGTTCGAATTGGAAGTTCCTGAAATTAACGAAGGTCTTATTATTATTAAAAAAATTGCCCGTATGCCGGGTGAACGTGCAAAAGTTGCCGTTGAATCTTACGATGATCGCATTGATCCGGTAGGCGCTTGTGTAGGTGTAAAAGGTTCACGTATTCATGGTATCGTTCGCGAATTACGTAACGAAAATATCGACGTAATTAATTACACCAATAATTTGAATTTGTTTATTTCCAGAGCATTAAGCCCTGCTAAAATTTCGTCTATTCGTCTGAACGAAGCTGAAAAAAAAGCTGAAATTTTCCTGAAACCGGAAGAAGTATCACAAGCAATTGGTAAAGGTGGTTTAAATATCAAACTAGCCGGGATGTTAACAGGATACACATTAGATGTATTCCGGGAATTGGATGAAGCTGAAACTGAAGATATTTACTTAGATGAATTCAGCGACGAAATCGATCAATGGGTAATTGATGCTCTTAAAGCAATCGGTTGCGATACAGCAAAAAGTGTATTGGCTATTTCCCGTCAGGATTTAACTCGTAGAACAGATCTTGAAGAGGAGACTATTGAAGATGTACTAACTGTACTAAAAGCTGAATTTGAAGAAGAGGAAGAAAAAGAAGAAAAAGAAGAAAAAGGGAAAGAAGAAGAAGAAGAAAAAGAAGATTCACAAGAATAATTTTCTCAACAATCGTGTCACCGAGTTCGCGATGAAAATTTTCAGAACAAACCGGATAAAAAATAGAAAACTGTAATTATAGAATATGTCCATAAGATTAAGTAAAGCCTGTAAAGATTTGAATGTGGGAATGACCACCGCAGTAGAGTTTTTGGCGAAAAAAGGTCATAAAATTGTTGTCGACCCGAATTTGAAGTTGTCCGACGATTTGCACCTTTTACTTGCAAAAGAATTTAACAAAGATATGGCTCTGAAAATTGAATCGGAGCGATTGAGTTTTGAGCGCCATCAAAAAGAGAAAGCGGAAACCGTTGCTTTAGAAGGTTATGCCAAACGAAAACAGGAGGATACACCTCCCGACACTATTCACGTGTCAATACCAGAAGATCACTTACCTCATTTTAAATCCGTTGGACATATTGATTTAGATAAAAAGGTAAAAGTTCCTGAAATAATAGTTGAGACTAAAACTCCTGAAAAAGAAGTAGAAGTTGTAACTGTAGAACCGGAAGTACAAAAACAGGAAAAAGAACAGGTCATTGTTCCCGAAGAAACGAAAGTAATTGTAGAAACTCCTGTAATTGAAATAATTAAAGAAGAAGTAAAATTGGAGGTAGAGAAACCTGCAATTGTAGTAGAAGAAATTAAAGCAGAACCGGTAATAGAAAGTCCAAAAGCAGAAGCAGAAACTGTACCTGTTCCTGTTCCTGAATCTGTTCCTGTTCCTGAACCTGAAGTTGAGAAAATAATTGTTAAGGAAGAATCAAAACCGGAAGTTGAAAAGCATCCCAAAAAGATAAAACTTAAAACTCCGGTTGAAGTCCATGTAGAGGAACCTGAGAAAAACGCTGAGACAAAGGATAATGATCATGAAGAAGATGAAATTTTCTCTCTTTCACGTCCAAATCTTGACATATCGCCGGTTGTAGTTGGTACTATTGATTTAAATTTATTAAATCAGAGTACACGTCCAAAACCAAAAACGAAGGAACAAAAACGGAAGGAACGCGAAGAAAAAAATAAAGTTGTCAGCGATAAAAAATTAGGAGATGGCGAGAGAAAAGTATTTCGTTCAGCTGCTGACATTGCAGCAGGAGGCGCAAATCCTCACAAAAAGAAACGTGAACGTTTCACCAATCAGAAAGTTGATATAAATAAAGTCCCTCAACAAAACGGACCGACTCAGGGATTTGCAAGTCCTAAAAAAGTTACACCCGGAACAACTGGCAATGCAAGATCGAATAACAACAACCGTGTTAAAAGGCCAATCAGAACAGCTGTTAACGAGGAAGATGTACAAAAACAAATAAAAGAAACACTTGCCAGACTCTCAGGAGCAAATAAAAAAGGTAAAGGTTCAAAATATCGTCGTGATAAACGTGATAATGTAAGTGCGCGTCAACATGAACTTGCTGAACGTGAGCGTGAAGAAGAAAGCGTAATTAAACTGACTGAATTCGTTACTGCAAACGAATTAGCTGTAATGATGGACGTTTCAGTAAATCAGATTATTGCTACATGCATGAGCATTGGGCTTATGGTTTCAATTAACCAACGTTTGGATGCTGAAACAATTAATATTGTAGCTGAAGAATTTGGTTTCAGAACCGAATATGTTAGTTCCGACGTAATTGAAGCAATTGGTGAAGAAGAAATTGATCGTGAAGAAGATTTATTACCACGTGCACCGATTGTCACCGTAATGGGACACGTTGACCACGGTAAAACATCACTGCTTGACTATATTCGTAAAGCCAATGTAATTGCCGGGGAAGCTGGTGGTATTACTCAGCACATTGGAGCTTACAATGTAAAACTTGAAAGCGGACAGCGGATCACTTTCCTTGATACTCCCGGTCACGAAGCATTTACTGCTATGCGTGCTCGTGGTGCAAAAGTTACTGATATTGTCATTATAATTGTAGCTGCCGACGATAACGTAATGCCTCAAACCATTGAAGCAATTAATCACGCAGCAGCAGCAAATGTTCCTATTATATTCGCTATTAATAAAGTTGATAAACCGGGTGCAAATCCTGAAAAGATTAAGGAAACATTGGCTCAAATGAATTATTTAGTGGAAGACTGGGGAGGAAAATACCAATCACAGGATATTTCGGCTAAAAAGGGAACCGGTGTTGCTGAATTGCTTGAAAAAGTATTGCTTGAAGCAGAAATTCTTGAATTAAAAGCCAATCCAAATAAACGTGCTATCGGTTCGGTAATTGAATCGACACTTGATAAAGGTCGCGGATTTGTATCAACCATTTTAATCCACAACGGTACACTTCGTCAGGGCGATGTAGTGTTGGCCGGGACTCATTTTGGCAAGGTAAAAGCTATGTTTAACGAAAGAAATCAACGTATTCAGGAGGTAAAACCTGCTGAACCTGTCTTGATTCTGGGATTGAATGGTGCTCCACAAGCAGGTGATAATATCAACGTAATGGCTTCGGAACAGGAAGCCCGTGACATTGCAAACAAACGAGAACAACTGCAACGTGAACAAAGTATCCGTACCAAGAAACACTTCACCTTGGATGAATTGGGACGGAGAATTGCATTGGGCGATTTCAAAGAATTGAATATCATTGTAAAAGGTGATGTGGATGGTTCGGTGGAAGCTCTTTCCGATTCATTATTGAATCTTTCAACCGAGAATATTCAGGTAAATGTAATTCATAAAGCAGTTGGTGCAATTTCCGATTCGGATATTTTACTTGCAGCGGCCTCTAATGCAATCATCTGTGGTTTCCAGGTTCGTCCAACTTCTACAGCTCGTAAAATAGCTGAAAAAGAAGAAATTGACATTCGTTTATATTCAATCATTTACGATGCTATTGAAGAAATTAAATCGGCAATGGAAGGAATGCTTTCTCCTGAAATAAAAGAAGAAATTACTGCTACCGTTGAAATTCAAGAAGTATTCAAAATCACCAAAGTAGGTACAATTGCTGGTTGTTTGGTGCGCGAAGGAAAAATTAAACGTACCAATAAAGTTCGTATCATTCGCGATGGTATAGTTGTTTATACCGGCGAACTTGAATCGTTGAAACGTTTTAAAGACGATGTAAAAGAAGTGGGAACCAACTACGAATGCGGTTTAAATATCAAGGGATATAACGATATACAAGTGGGTGATATGGTGGAAAGTTTCGAAGAAACTGAAGTTAGAAAAACCTTATAAGAATTGATAATTTAATTGATAATTTACTATTTATAAAAAATGCCGGATTCAGATTGAGTCCGGCATTTTTTATATAAGTATAAATTTTTATTCCTTTAATTTTGTCATTAACAAATTAACACCTTTCTCTACATTCTGCGATTCATCCAATGCTTTGATAAACGCACTTCCAATAATAGCTCCTGAAGAATAACGATTTACCATGTCGATGGTAGATTTATTGGAAATACCAAAACCAATCAATCTAGGGTTTTTCAGATTCATTGCATTTATTCTATTAAAGTAATCCACTTTGTTATCGAATGAATTTTGGGTGCCGGTTACAGCTGCTGACGAAACCATGTAAATAAATGCATCAGTATGACTGTCAATTTCGCGGATACGATCTTCTGATGTCTCTGGCGTTATTAAAAATATAAATTTAAGACTATATTTTTCGGCAACGTCTTTGTATTCTTCCAGAAAATCGGACATAGGTAAATCTGGAATTATCATTCCGTCCACTCCTACTCTATTACATTCACTACAAAACTCTTCAAAGCCAAATTGCATAACCGGATTTAAATAACCCATCATGACCAATGGAATATGAATATGTTCGCGGACTTCGGTCAATTGACTGAAAAGTTTTCGAATGCTCATTCCATTCTTTAATGCCCGTTGACTGCTATTCTGAATCACAACACCATCAGCCATAGGGTCGGAAAACGGCACGCCGATTTCTACTAAATCCACTCCATTTGCCTGAAGACTTTTTAATGTTGGTATCGTATCATCCAGTTTTGGAAATCCTGCTGTAAAATATACCGACAGAATATTTTCCTTTTTACGTTCAAATAATAGATTAATTCTGTTACCCCCAACCCCTAAAGGGGAGCTGAAGTTAGTTTTTATTCCCATATTATATATTTTTTATAAAAAGTTAAAGTAAAATGAACTAATTAAATTTCCCTTTAGGGGTTAGTGGTTGTTTTATTTCTTTTATAAATTCTCCCAGCAATTCAACATTTTTTTCTCCCGGTTTTAATTCAAATTTACTGTTTAAATCAATTCCTACGAATTTTGGATGTTCAATTTTTAAAATGGCTTCACCGTCATCGGGTGCAATTCCTCCACTCAACAAGAATGGTGTTTCACCTTTATATTCATTCAATATCGACCAATCAAATTTAACGCCTGATCCTCCAAAAGCTTCGGTTTTAGTATCAAAAAGGAAATAATCACATGCACCTTCGTAGGTTTTAGTAACTATAAAATTATAAGCCTCTGCTATTGGGAACGCTTTGATAACAATCAAACCGGTATCACGCAATTCTTTACACATTTCAACCAATTCGACTCCATGCAACTGAACTCCATCCAGTTCATATTTATAAACAGTTGTAAGAATATTTTCCTCCGTTTCGTTCACAAAAACTCCAATTTTTTTTATTGATTTTGGAATTGATTTCAATGAATCAACATTCAATGGTTCGGCATAACGTGGTGATTTGGGATAAAATATAAATCCCATAAAATTAGGCTGTAAACCTGCAACTAACTTGATATTTTCGGGATACTTCATTCCGCAGATTTTGATGCGAAACCCCCTAGCCCCTAAAGGGGAATTGATTCCTAACCCATTAGGGGGAAATGAATTAGCTTCGTCTTGTATGTTCATCTCGTTGTTCATATATCTTTTAAAATAAATAGTTGTAATCTAGCTCCCCTTTAGGATTTCCTCCTGACAAATGAGGGAGGGGTTAGAGGTTCTTTATTTTACCAATAAACTTCCCTAATGCTTCCGCCGGATTCTCCTCTTTCATAAAGTTTTCTCCCATCAGAAAACCCTTATACCCTACTTTACGAAGTTCATTTACTGTTTCAATTTTTGAAATTCCACTTTCGCTCACTTTTACAAATTTATCGGGTATCAGCTCGGCCAAATCATACGAAGTCTGAATGCTTTGCTCAAAAGTTTTAAGGTTACGATTGTTTACACCCAACATATCCACAAAATCGTTGGCATGACTAATTTCTTCTGCATTGTGTACTTCCAATAACACTTCCAATCCTAACTCATGCGCTTTTTGTGCAAGATACAATGTCTTTTCAACGGTCAACGCTGCGGCAATCAACAAAATTACATCAGCTCCAATGGCTTTTGCTTCGTACAATTGATATTCATCAATAATAAAATCTTTGCGCAAAACGGGACAAGCAATAAATGGACGGGCTGCGATCAAATCCATAGGAGTCCCTCCAAAATACTCCAAATCAGTAAGAATTGAAATCCCGGAAGCACCAGCAGCACTATAACCCGAAGTAATATCTACTACATCAGCATCTTCATGAATCCAACCTAACGAAGGTGATTTGCGTTTAAATTCAGAGATAATTCCAGAATTAGAATTTAGTAAGCTTTCCTTCATAGACAAACACTTCCGCGAAAATGCCGGGGCTTTTTCCAATGAAGAAATTGGGAATTGTTGCTTACGTAATTCTACTTCAATGGCTTTGGAAGCTATTATTTTATCTAAAATATTACCCCTAGCCCCTGAAGGGGAACTGACCCCTAACCCTTGAAGGGGAACTGAGTTAGTTTTGTCTTGCATCTCTTTCTTCTTTTCAATCATTTTGTCAATTAAAAGTAATATTTTTTACTCCCATTTAGGGGCTAGGGGTTGTTTTATTTATATATCTCCACAAACTTCTCAAACGTTTTTTTCGCATTCCCTCCTGCCAACGAATCAGAAGCTTCTACGATACATTGTTCTATTGTTTTGTAAGGCATGCGGGTTAATATGGCAAAAGCAGAATTTATAATCACAGCATCACGTTGAGCATTTGTAGCTTTATTGTCAAGCACATTCATAAAAATTTCTGCAGCATCTTTTACCGAATTTCCACCCCAAAGTTCTTCTTGTTTCAGGGTTTTAAATCCTAATTGTTCTGGCGTATATACAAATTCTCCCATGCTACTCACCACTTTACAAGTATCCGTAAGTGATATTTCATCGAAACCATCCAGGGAATGAACAATGCTGTATTGTACGCCTAAATTTTGATAAATATAATTGTACAAACGCATCATTTTCAAACTATATACACCTAAACATTGATAATGAGGGCGAACCGGACTAATCAATGGACCAAGTACATTAAAAAAAGTGCGAACACCCAAATTTTTACGAACCGGAGCCACATTTTTCATGGCCGGATTGCAAATAGGTGCGTGCAAATATGCAAATCCTGATTTTTCCAACGATTGCTTTATTACATTGATATCTGTTGTGAATTTTGCGCCGTAATATTCCAATACATTGGAAGAACCACTAACAGAAGTGGCACCATAATTTCCATGTTTTGCCACTTTATAACCAGCACCGGCGACAGCAAAACAACTACATGTAGATATATTAAACGTATTTTTTCCATCACCACCGGTTCCAACAATATCCAGAGCGTCAAATTCTGACAAATCCATTGGGATTGCGAGCTCCAACAATGCATTTCGGAATCCAATCACTTCTTCAAGTTCAATACTACGCATCAAATAAACTGAAATAAACGCAGCAATTTCTGCATCATTGTATTTTCCCGCAGCTATATTAGTCATCACCTCAGCGGCTTCTGTTCTCGAAAGAGACTGGTGATTAAAAAGTTGATTAAGTATTTGTTTCATAAGACCTCCTCCCGGCCTCCCCCAAAGGGGGAAGATATACGGGTATAATGCGATTTGTTTACTAAGAAATATGTTTCAAGTTTATATAATTTTCGGAATTCGCTCTATTCCCCTCCTTTGGAGGGGCTCGGGGAGGTGAGCCAATTTTTCAACATTCTCTCTCCATCAGGAGTCAAAACCGATTCTGGATGAAACTGAACACCGCGAACATCATAGCTTTTATGTGCTAAAGCCATAATCATACCTTCTTCATCTACGGCAGTAATAGTTAAACAATCAGGCAAAGTTGTTTTTTCAACAGCCCATGAATGATAACGTCCTACTTCAATTTTTTTATCCAATCCGTTGAAAAGAACATCATCTTCCAACACATCTACTATTGAACTAACACCGTGATGAACGTCAGTAAGGTTAATCAGAGTGCCACCAAATGCTTCTGCTATTGCTTGTTCGCCTAAACAAACTCCCAATATCGGTTTTGTGGGTGCATAAGTACGAATTACATCCAGCAAAATTCCTGATTCTGATGGAACTCCGGGACCCGGCGAAAGAATAATTTTATCAAAACGTGCAATTTCTTCCAACGTAATTTGGTCATTGCGATGCACTTCCACATCCGTGTATCCCAATTTTTTAATTGCATGTACCAAATTATAGGTAAATGAGTCGTAATTATCGAAAACTAAAATTGATATGCCCCCTTGCCCATTTGAAGCAGATGCCCCCCTACCCCCTAAAGGGGGAGTTGAATTAGTATCTTCCTTTATATTTTTCATGATTTTTTTGATTTTTTGCTCTGATTATATACATTCTCTTCTTATCCCCCATCTTATTCCCCCTTTAGGGGGTTAGGGGGCCGGTTATTTTGCTGTTGCTGCCATTATCGCTTTTTTCAGTGCAGCCAACTTATTATTCACTTCCTGTAATTCACTTTCTTCGTCCGATTTGGCGACAATTCCCGCTCCGGCCTGATAATAAAGCGTATTATTTTTACTCACAAAAGAGCGAATGGTAATGGCTTGATTCATGCTACCATCAAATCCGATATAACCCAAACAACCGCCATAAGGGCCACGATCGTGTGGTTCAATACTATCAATCAGCTGCATAGCTTTAATTTTAGGAGCTCCGGAAAGCGTTCCTGCCGGAAATGTGTCGGCAAATAGTTTGATTACTTTTGTATCCGGTTTCATTTTTCCACTAACGCTCGAAACCAAATGTAATACATGCGAATAATACTGCACTTCGCGGAAAACATCCACTTCCACATGATCAGTATTCCTACTCAAATCGTTACGTGCTAAATCAACCAACATAACATGCTCTGCATTTTCCTTTTTATCAGTGCTGAGCTTTTCAGCCAATTCCATGTCTTTTTCATCATTACCTGTACGGCGGAATGTTCCTGCAATAGGTTTGATGTAAGCTTTTTGTTTTTTTGCATCAACTATAAGGTGCGCTTCAGGTGAAGAACCAAAAATGCGGAAATCTCCAAAATTAAAATAAAATAAGTAGGGTGAAGGATTTACAGAGCGCAAAGTTCGGTACAACATAAAATCGTCGCCTTTAAAGTCCTGATAAAAACGGCGGGAGAGCACAATTTGAAAAACGTTTCCTTTAAAACATTCTTCCTTCCCACGGGTCACCATTTTTTTATAATCCTCATTAGAAATATCACATTTTTCTTCGCCAACGGCAGAAAATTCGTAAGTTGCAATATTGTTGTTCAATAAAATTTCCTCAATTTCGTAAATTTTCGACGTCTCACCTTCGAGTAAATTTTCAATTATTGTCAGTTCATTATTAAAATGATTGACCGCTATAATATATTTAAACAACACATAATGAAGTCCCGGCATACTTCCGGGTACGGTTTCGCGGGCTGAAAGTTTCACATCTTCGAAATATTGAACCGATTCGTAAGATGAGTAACCGAATAAACCGTTAATTCCAAGCGGATTATCATTTTTTAATAACTCTACAGATTTTAAAAACACGTCAAATCGGTCTGCAACAGTCAGTTTCTCAGTCACGGGTGTTTCTATTATTGTTCCATCAGGATACTCCTCTTTAATTACAAAGTGGTTTACAGAAA
The DNA here is from genome assembly GCA_028692715.1 of Paludibacter sp. Lineage (GTDB taxonomy): Bacteria > Bacteroidota > Bacteroidia > Bacteroidales > Paludibacteraceae > Paludibacter. The sequence continues at coordinate 32,700 of JAQUWU010000007.1, forward strand.
TTCCTCCTATAGCACAAAATCCAATGTAAGAGTAACTATTTTCCAAACCATGATAATCAGAACTTTCAAGCAGTACTGAATTGGTATATAAATCGCGTATTTTAAGATAAATTCCTACCGGTGTTTGCAAATCGGCCAGCATTTTTTTTGAATTAACAAAAAGCCTGCCCCCAACCCCTGAAGGGGAGTTTGAGTTAGTTTTGTCTTCAATTTTTATATTTTCCATAAGAATAAATTAAATAATCAGTACTAATATTTTTTCCTCCCCTTTAGGGGCTGGGGGTAATCTTTTCTTATTCCCCCTTTAGGGGGTTAGGGACAGTGTTAAAATACTTTACATAAGTATCCATATCCTTATCACCTCTGCCCGAAACTGTTAAAACAACAATGTCATCGGGTTTAAAATTATCTTTTTCTTTTTTTAGTAATGCCAATGCATGAGCCGATTCAATGGCCGGAATAATTCCCTCTAAACGTGTAAGTTCAAATGCTGCATCCATAGCTTCATTGTCGTTAATGGCATAAACTTTCGTTCGTCCTACTCTGGCAAAATGAGCATGTGCCGGTCCAATGCCGGGATAATCTAATCCTGCTGAAATTGAATAAGGCTCCGTTATTTGACCATCTTCATCTTGCATAAGCAACGTTTTGAAACCATGTATAATCCCAACAGTACCAATACTTATTGTTGCCGCAGTTTCTCCCGTTTCGATTCCTAATCCACCTGCTTCAGCCGAAATTAATTGAACACGTTCATCATTCAAGTAATGATAATACGTTCCCATAGCATTACTTCCACCACCTACACATGCCATCAGACAATCAGGATAATCACGTCCTATTTTTTCTTGCAATTGCCATTTTATCTCTTCACTGATAACCGATTGAAAAAATCCAACCATATCGGGATATGGATGTGGACCAACTGTTGAACCAATAATATAAAACGAATCTGGATTGGAACACCAGTATCGAATTGCTTCGTTGGTTGCATCTTTCAATGTCCAGTTTCCACTTGTCACAGGTTCAACAGTTGCACCAAGCATGCGCATTTTTTGAACATTCAAATATTGACGTTCTACATCCGTTTTTCCCATAAAAACAATACATTCCATTCCCATCAAAGCACAAGCAGTAGCCGTAGCAACGCCATGTTGTCCGGCGCCTGTTTCAGCTATAATTCTGGTTTTACCCATTCGTTTTGCCAATAAAATTTGACCTAATGCATTATTAATTTTATGTGCCCCGGTATGGTTCAAATCTTCACGTTTCAGGTAAATATTAGTTCCGTATTCAGTTGAAAGTCTTTTGGCAAAATACAAAGGCGATGGACGTCCCACATAATTTTTCAATAAATCGTAATACTCAGCTTTAAATGATGCATCATCTTTTATTGCAAAATACGCTTTTTTCAATCGTTCAACAGTGCCATGTAATATCTCCGGAATATAGGCTCCACCGAATTCACCGTAGAAACCGTTCTCATCAATACCTCCAGCTCCAAAAGAGCCCCTGGTCCCTACAGGGGAACTGAGGTTAGCTTTGTTCTGCATATTTTCTTTTATATTTTTCATTTCAAATATATTTAACAATCAATAGTAGTGTTTCTTTCTCCCCTTTTGAGGTAGGGGTAATTATAACAAAAAAGGCTTATCGTGAGTTCCGACAAGCCTTTTTTGTAATATCTAATTATTTTAACAATATACACAGGTGTTCTTCTCACGATTTGCTAATCTGTAAGTGCCACCACCAAAATTTGTTTACTGTCAAAATTGTGTTCATTTCTTTTTGATTGAATTATGGGTGCAAAGATGATAAATTATTTTTATTTGAACAAGAAAAATATCATTTTTTTTATTGAATCTTTTTTTGCTGAAATCTGATTAAATATTTTTATCATTTGAGCATGGGTATGCGAATGATAAATAACTAATTATTCATCATTTTTTTGTACTTTTGCAGCAATTTGTATAAATATAGATTATGAGCTTAGAACTTAGCGAACAAGAACAATTCAGACGTCAGAGTCTGGTAGAATTACGAAATCTCGGCATTGACCCCTACCCTGCCGCTTTGTACCCAACCGATGCATTTTCCACGAATATAAAAGATGAATTTAAGGCTGATGAAAGTGCTAAACAAGTTTGTATAGCCGGTCGTATTATGAGTCGTCGCATCATGGGGAAAGCCTCCTTTATGGAACTTCAGGACTCGAAAGGTCGTATTCAGGTATATGTAAGTCGCGATGACATAAATACAGAAGCACAACCTGAAATGTATAATGCCGTATTTAAAAAATTATTGGATATTGGTGATTTTATCGGCATCAAAGGTTTTGTTTTTCGTACACAAATGGGCGAAATAAGTGTTCATGCACAGGAACTTACCGTTTTGTCAAAAGCATTACGCCCGCTCCCAATTGTAAAATATAAAGACGGTGTAGCATTCGATGCATTTGAAGATCCGGAACAACGTTATCGTCAACGATATGTAGATTTGGTGGTGAATGAAGGTGTAAAAGATATTTTTCTGAAACGTACCAAAGTATATCAATCAATGCGCGATTATTTCAATGCCGAAGGATATATCGAAGTAGAAACCCCCATTTTGCAATCAATTCCCGGTGGAGCATCGGCTCGTCCGTTTAATACACACCACAATGCACTGGATATGCCATTATATCTACGTGTAGCAGACGAATTGTATCTGAAACGTTTAATAGTTGGTGGTTTCGAAGGAGTATACGAATTTTCCAAAAACTTCCGTAACGAAGGAATGGATCGCACGCACAATCCTGAATTTACTGCGATGGAAATTTATGTAGCTTACAAAGACTACAACTGGATGATGGATTTCACTGAAAAAATGATTGAAAAAATTTGCCTTGACGTGAATGGGAACAACGAGATTAAAGTGGGAGAGAATGTTATCAGCTTTAAAACTCCGTTCAAACGAATCAGCATGATTGATTCTATCAAAGAATTTACCGGCATCGATATCAACGGCATGGACGACGTTCAGCTACGTGAAGTTTGCAAGCAACTACATATTGAAGCAGATGAAACCATGGGTAAAGGTAAACTCATTGACGAAATTTTTGGTGAGAAATGTGAAGGAAACTATATTCAACCGACATTTATTACCGATTATCCAAGGGAAATGTCACCTCTATGCAAACGCCATCGCGATAATCCTGAGCTGACTGAACGATTTGAATTAATGGTAAATGGCAAAGAATTAGCGAATGCTTATTCGGAACTCAATGACCCGATTGACCAGCTAGGACGCTTCCAAGAACAACTGAAACTCAGCGAAAAGGGAGACGACGAAGCCATGTTTATCGATATGGATTTTGTACGCTCACTGGAATACGGTATGCCTCCAACATCAGGTATGGGAATAGGAATGGATCGCCTTGTAATGTTGATGACCGGTCAAGTTGCCATACAGGAAGTGCTTTTCTTTCCTCAAATGAAACCTGAAAAAGTGGCAAAAAAAGATGGACCGGATAAATTTATAGAATTAGGAATTCCTGTAGAATGGGTGACTGTTGTTCAAAAAGCAGGAATAGTAATGGTGACTGATTTAAAAGGGTTAAATCCGAATAAATTTCATCAGGATATTTGCGGATTAAATAAAAAGTTCAAAATGGAACTCACCAATCCATCGAAAGAGGAAGTAGCCATCTGGATTGAAAAAAGCGAAAAATGAACGAAAAAAGTAAAATAGGAATTATTGGGGGAGGTAGCTGGGCGACAGCCATTTCAAAAATAGCCCTTTCAAATTCTGATGAAATAAATTGGTATATGCGTCGTCAGGAACAAATTGATGAATTTATTCGTTTATCAAAAAATCCATCATATCTTACTGGTGTCAAATTTGATACTGATCGTATTCGCTTCACAAACGACATTAATAAGTTGGTTCGCACTTCGGATATTCTGATTTTTGCAACGCCATCACCTTTCTTGAAACAACATTTAAAAAAGCTAAGACGAAAGCTTGACAATAAAATTATTGTTTCAGCCATAAAAGGGATCGTCCCTGACGAGAATCTTATAGTTTCCGATTATTTTGAAGAATATTATAAAGTTCCAAAAGATAATATTGCCGTAATTGCCGGCCCTTGCCATGCAGAAGAAGTAGCACTGGAACGTTTATCTTACCTGACTTTCGGTTGTAGCTCACGCGAAAAGGCACGTATATTGGCAGAAAGGTTTGCAACCAGTTATATCAGAACTTCCATCAGCGATGATATTTTAGGAATCGAATATTCATCCGTAATGAAGAATATTTATTCAATTGCTGCCGGAATATGTCATGGGTTAAAATACGGCGACAATTTTCAAGCCGTACTTATTTCCAATGCCATTCAGGAAATGAACCGTTTTTGTAATGCCACAAATCCTCTGCACAGAGACATAAACGAATCTGCCTATTTAGGCGATTTGTTGGTAACAGCCTATTCAAAATTCAGTCGTAACCGACTTTTTGGTACCATGATTGGAAAAGGTTATTCCGTAAAAACAGCTCAAATTGAAATGGAAATGATTGCTGAAGGATATTATGCTACTAAATGTATTCATGAAATAAATGAAAAATTTCAGCTCAGTATGCCCATCGTGGATGCAGTATACGAAATCCTTTACAATAGGTGTTCACCCATTATGGAAATTCGCAAGCTGACTGAAAAACTTAAATAAATCAATTAGTTATTCAGTTAATTAGTTAATCTATTTAGCAAAACGACATAATAATTTGTATGTAAAATTATCAAACTATTTATTATATGGAAAATATTAAATTAACTATCGACAAAACTTTTGGTTTTGTTTCGAAACAAAAAGTAGCCGGATACAAATCTGAAGTAGCTGCTGCAAATGCAGCACTGCATAATGGTACCGGAAAAGGGAGTGATTTTTTAGGTTGGTTAAATTTACCTTCTTCTATTGACGAAGCACATTTAAGCGATTTGGAAAATACGGCTAAAATACTTCGTGAGAATTGCGAAGTAGTAGTTGTAATTGGTATCGGAGGAAGTTATTTAGGGGCAAAAGCTGTAATTGATGCTTTATCAAACAGTTTCGATTGGTTAATCACTGACCGTAAATCACCTGTAGTAGTGTATGCCGGACAAAATATCGGTGAAGATTACCTTTATGAATTGCAGGAAATGCTGAAAAATAAAAAATTCGGTATTATTTCCATTTCAAAATCGGGAACTACTACAGAACCTGCTTTGGCTTTCCGTCTATTGAGAACTCAACTGGAAGAACAACAAGGAAAAGCTGAAGCTAAAAAACTAATTGTTGCTATAACTGACAAATCACGAGGTGCTTTGCATACTCTGGCTTCTCAGGAAGGATTTAAACAGTACGTTATCGATGATAATATTGGAGGTCGCTATTCAGTTCTGTCGCCAGTTGGACTGTTGCCCATTGCTGTAGCAGGATTTGACATCCGTCAGTTTGTGGCCGGTGCTGTCACCATGGAAACAAAATGCGGTTTAGAAACTTCTTTCGAAGAAAATCCCGCAGCACAATATGCCGCTGTACGTAATGAATTATACAAAACCGGAAAGAAAATTGAGATATTAGTTAATTTCCATCCAAAATTGCACTTCATTGGTGAATGGTGGAAACAACTTTATGGCGAAAGTGAAGGTAAAGATAATTTGGGTATTTTCCCAGCATCTGTTGATTTAACAACCGATTTACACTCAATGGGTCAGTGGATTCAGGAAGGTGAACGTACCATTTTTGAAACGGTAATTTCAATAAAAGAGAGCAATTATACAAAAATTTTCCCTACATCAGAAGATAATTTGGACGGATTGAATTTCCTTGCCGGAAAACGTGTTGATGAAGTAAATAAAATGGCAGAATTAGGCACCATGATAGCTCATATCGATGGTAATGTCCCTAATTTAAAAATTGAACTTCCAAAGCTCAATGAATACTATTTGGGTGAATTATTGTATTTCTTTGAAAAAGCTTGCGGTATCAGTGGTTATTTGCTAGGCGTTAATCCATTTGATCAACCAGGAGTAGAAGCATATAAGAAAAATATGTTTGCTTTGTTGGAAAAACCCGGATACGAAGCGGAAACAAAAGCTATTAAAGCCAGAATTTAGTTCGTAGAAGATTGAACATGATTCGTATATATTTTGATCGAGCCGATTGCTTAATCGCAATCGGCTCGTTTATTTTATCCGATCTTTAATTTCGTATCAATTTCAATCCTTCGACACAAAAGCATTTATATTACTACATATCAATATAATAGACAAAAATGCCAATATATAGGCTTTCTTACATTTTTTTTGGACTCACGCAAGAACAAAATAATTTCTATATTTTTGTATTACAAAATCATATCTTAAGACGCTAAAAAAGAAAAGCTTTCAATCTTTCTTTGCGATTCTGCCACTTTGCGAGAGAATAATATTTTAAAACGAACCATTAAATTTGGATAACTCTTTTAATGGCGCAATCTCTTAAAAATTCTTTCAATACAGCACTTTCTCTTTCCAGTTATTTTTTGTAATTTTGCAGCCCTGAAATAGTTATTCGTTAATTGGTTAATTAATTCATTTAGTTAATCTTTTTTTATATTCCCAATGAAGAAATTTAAAGAGTATTCCGGTCTGAATCTTTCCGACGTTAACAAAGAACAGTTGAAACGTTGGAACGACAAGGATGTTTTTCATAAAAGTATTGAAACCCGTGAGGGAAAACCTTCATTTGTATTTTACGAAGGACCACCTTCTGCAAATGGCTTACCAGGAATTCATCATGTGATGGGACGAACCATTAAAGATGTTTTTTGTCGTTACAAAACCATGCAGGGCTTTCAAGTAAAACGAAAAGCGGGTTGGGATACCCATGGACTTCCCGTGGAATTGGGCGTTGAAAAAGCACTGGGAATCACCAAGGAAGATATTGGAAAAAAAATAAGTGTTGACGATTACAATGCGGCTTGCCGTCGTGATGTTTTAAAATATACCAAAGAATGGGAAGATCTTACCACTAAAATGGGATATTGGGTAGATATGAATGACCCATACATTACGTACGACAATCGTTATATTGAAACACTTTGGTGGTTATTGAAACAGTTGTATAACAAAAATTTATTATACAAAGGTTATACTATTCAGCCCTATTCTCCTGCTGCCGGCACAGGACTTTCAACTCACGAGCTTAACCAACCCGGATGCTATCGTGATGTAAAGGATACTACTTGTGTGGCACAGTTTCACCTCCCTTTAATCCCCTCCAAAAGAGGGGAAACATCGGGAGAAAAAAATTTCGAACAATTACAAAAAGTATTTAAAACTCTCTCAGTCAATTTTGTAGAAAACTTGGGAGAAGTATATTTCTTAGCTTGGACTACAACTCCTTGGACTTTGCCTTCAAACACAGCTTTGTGTGTTGGTCCAAACATCGATTATGTGTTAGTTCAATCATCAAACCCATACACAAAACAAGACTGTAAACTAATTCTTGCCGAAAGTCTATTGACTTCTGTCATGGGTAAAAATGAATACGAAGTTCTTGCAAAAATGAAAGGTTCAGAACTGGCAGGACTTGAATACGAGCAATTAATTCCCTGGATAAGTCCTTATCTAAATAGCGGAGACATTACTTCTCCAAGCTCTCCCTCTCCTTTGGAGAGGGCTGGGGAAAGGTCTGCATTCAAAGTTATTACCGGCGACTTTGTCACCACCGAAGACGGTACCGGAATAGTTCACATCGCACCTACTTTTGGAGCTGATGATGATCGTGTAGCAAAACAAAACGGCATTCCACCTATGTTACTACTTGACAAAGATGGCAACCGCCAACCAATGGTGGACAAAACCGGTAAATTCTTCAAAATTGACGATTTAAGTGCTGATTTTGTGGCTTCCAATGTAAATACTGAATTATATGCGGAATATGCAGGAAGGTTTGTAAAAAATGCATACGATACAACATTAACCGAAGAGGATGCTACACTTGATGTAGATCTTTGCGTAATGTTGAAACAACAAGGTCTTACATTTAAAATTGAGAAACATACGCACAATTATCCTCATTGTTGGAGGACAGACAAACCAGTATTATATTATCCTTTAGATAGTTGGTTTATAAAAACTACAGCATGTCGTGAGGAAATGATGTCATTAAATGAAACCATAAACTGGAAACCGGTTTCAACAGGGACAGGTCGTTTCGGCAAGTGGCTGGAAAATTTGCAGGACTGGAACTTGAGTCGTAGTCGTTATTGGGGAACACCACTTCCAATCTGGAGAAGCGAAGATAGTACGGAAGAAATTTGTATCGGTTCTGTAGAAGAATTGATGTCTGAAATCGACAAATCAATTTCTGCCGGATTTATGACAGAAAATCCTTATAAAAACTTTAAAGTAGGAGAATATACTGCTGATAATTATGCAGCAAAAAATATAGATTTACATCGTCCTTACGTTGATGGTATCGTGCTTGTTTCAGCAAGTGGAGTACCCATGAAACGTGAACTGGATTTAATAGACGTTTGGTTTGATTCTGGGGCTATGCCTTATGCACAATTGCACTATCCTTTCGAAAATAAGGACTTGGTTGAAACCGGCTCGTTCTTTCCCGCCGATTTCATTTCCGAAGGAGTGGATCAAACACGTGGCTGGTTCTTTACTTTACACGCTATAAGCACAATGGTTCGTGGTTCGGTAGCTTTTAAAAATGTAATTTCAAACGGTCTTGTTCTGGATAAAAATGGTAACAAAATGTCAAAACGTCTCGGGAACGGTGTTGACCCATTTTCTGCTATTGAAAAATATGGTTCGGATCCGTTGCGTTGGTACATGATGACAAATGCTTCGCCATGGGATAATTTAAAATTCGATATCGAAGGCGTGGAAGAAGTTCGCCGTAAATTTTTCGGAACTTTATATAATACCTACTCTTTCTTCTCACTTTATGCCAACGTAGACAAATTTACTTTTGCAGAAGCCGATGTTCCAATGGAAAACCGTCCGGAAATCGACCGTTGGATTATTTCCTTATTGAATACCTTAGTAAAAGACATTACTGAATATTACGAAACATACGAACCAACTCGAGCCGGTAGGGCTATTTCCGATTTTGTAGGAGAAAATTTGAGCAACTGGTATGTTCGGTTGAACCGTAAACGCTATTGGGGAGGAGAATATGATGAGGACAAAATATCAGCTTATCAGACTCTGTACACTTGTTTAGAGACCGTTGCACGACTTATGGCACCAATTGCACCCTTCTTTGCCGATCAATTGTTTCTAGATTTGAATGCAGTTACCGAAAAAGACAAAACGGAATCGGTTCATTTGGCAGACTTCCCAAAATATGACGAAAAATTAATTGATAAAAATCTGGAAGAATGTATGCAATTGGCACAGCAAACTTCCTCTATGATTTTGGCATTGCGCCGTAAAGCAGACAAAAAAGTTCGTCAGCCACTTACAAAAGCAGTAATTCCGGCTCCCGATGAAAAAATGTTTAATCAATTAAAATACATCGCCGATTTGGTGAAAGCCGAAGTAAATATAAAAGAAATTGAAGTGCTTTCGTCCGATAATGATCTGGAGAATTTGGTTAAGAAAATTAAACCAAACTTCAAAACATTAGGGAAAAAATACGGGAAGCAAATGAAAGAAATTGCTCAGGCAATGAATTCGTTTGGCAAGAATGAAATTGCCGAAATTGAGCGGAATGGATTGTTCGTATTAGCATTACCTTCGGGAAATGTAGAACTAACACCCGAAGATGTTGATATAATAACCGAAGATATGCCGGGTTGGCTGGTAACTAACGAAGGAAAACTTACTGTTGCCCTAGACATTACAGTTACCGATGCGTTGGTTCGCGAGGGCATTGCGCGTGAATTGGTTAACCGCATTCAAAACATACGAAAATCGAATGGTTATGAAATAGTTGACAAAATAATCGTTGAGATTGAATCAAGAGAAGAAATCGCCGATGCTGTTAATGAGTTCGCAGAGTATATCGCTTCGCAAACATTAGCAAACGCGGTATCATTATCTACTAATTTAACAGATTTTACTGAACTTGAATTTGATGATTATACAGTAAAAGTTTCGGTAAAAAAAGTTTAATGAGCTGAGAATTAATTGCGGTATTTTATTATTATTATCACAACAAAATTATTTTTTTATACAGAAACAAATCCCATGATAATACTTTAAATTGCCCTTAAATATAATTGCCAAAATAATTGTTTAACTGAAACAAATTTCTTATTTTCGCATGCATTATAAAAACCGATATAAATCAGTGGAATCACAGAAAATTAAAAATAAAACCGTTTAATAATTAGCGCTATGACAGAAAAGACCAGATACTCGGATGCTGAGTTAGCTGAATTCAGAAAACTTATCACCGAAAAGCTTGAAACAGCACAGATAGAATACGAAGACTTGCGCAATGGCATAACCAATTTGGACGGAAACGATGTAATGGATACATCACCTACTTTCAAAGTATTGGAAGAAGGTGCTGCTACACTTTCAAAAGAAGAAGCAGGCCGTTTGGCACAACGTCAAATGAAGTTTATACAACATTTACAATCAGCATTAGTCCGTATCGAAAACAAAACATATGGCATTTGCCGAGAAACAGGTAAATTAATTCCTGCAGAACGTTTACGCGCTGTCCCTCATGCCACTTTGAGTATTGAGGCTAAAAATGAAAAAAAATAACGAAACGAATCATCAGCAATTCGGCAATAGGATTAATGCCTCTTGCCGAATTTGTTTTTCATAGAATTCCCCATTTTGAATTGTAAATTCTATTTCATGTCAATAACTAAAAAATCCGTTCTTCTTATATTTCTTGTCTTGTTTGTTGATCAGGCATCTAAAATTTATGTAAAATTAAATTTTGAATTAGGTGAGCATGTTGATGTTTTCAGCTGGTTTAAAATTTATTTTATTGAAAACAACGGAATGGCTTTCGGAATGGAATTAATCGGGAAATTATTTCTTACACTCTTCAGAATAATTGCTGTTACTGCTTTAGCCTATTACATACATATTTTGATAAAAAAAGAAGTTAAGAATGGCTATATTCTTACAATTTCATTAGTACTGGCGGGAGCAGCAGGGAATATTATCGATTCACTTTTTTATGGAATAATTTTCAGTACAAGTGACTATATGGGACATGTTGCGAGTATTTTTCCTCCGGGAGGTGGATATTCATCTTTGTTTTATGGGAAAGTGGTGGATATGCTTTACTTCCCAATTATAAAAAATGGTGTAGGTGAAACATTATTCTTCAGTCCCATTTTCAATGTAGCCGATGCTGCCATAAGTGTTGCGGTTGGATTAATTCTAATCTTTTACCGCAAAGAACTGAATGAAAGTCTAGAGTCAAAAAAGGAAATAAAAGATGAATCAGCTGAATAAAAAAATTCTTTTAATCGGAATCGTTGCCTCACTTATATTTTGGTCATGCAACGGTAAACCTAATGGCGTTCTAAATAAGAATGACATGACCAATATTCTGTTCGAAATGCATAAATTGGATGGATCGCTGGATGTAAAAGGTCTTTCTTATGGTTCGAATAGAGAAAAAGTTAATTATTATAAATCAATTCTGGAAAAATACAATATTACACAAGCCGAATTCGATTCCTCTCTCATTTGGTACACTAAAAACCCAAAACAATTTGAAAGAATTTACGAAGGTGTAAACGTTCAGTTGACTAAATTACAGGAAGATGTAAAAAAGGGAAAATTCCATCCGGTTGACTCTATGGAATTATTAAAGCTGAAAATTGAACTTTGGAATAAATCACAAAAATATGTATTCACAAAAGATTCGTCACGAACAAAACTAAACTTTGAAATAAAAAATAGTAGTTTGCAATTTGGCGATATATATATTCTAACATTTTTACAGCAAATTGCCCCTCAAGATTCTTGTGAAAATCAGCACATCTTGTTTACGATAAATTATTACAATGGTAAACTTGATAGTGTTTATCAAAAGGCCTACAGTGACAGCTTATTACGCCGATACAGCATTCGTTTCCCTGCCAAGCGAAAACTGAAAATTAAATCACTTTCGGGAGAATTGTTAGGAAGTACAAAATATAAAGGGACATTCCACTCATTCACTGACAGCATTTCGTTGATGCGAGAATACCGATCTGATTTACAAGATAGTATACGAAAAGATGTTCAAAAAGCTGATCCGGCTAATTATAACGACAAAGCGAATATTCCGGCAGATTCATTGAAAAAAAAGAAAATTATAGCACCAAAACCTTCTTTGAAAATGAACAAGAAAGTGGAATAATGAAAAGATTTTCGAGTCAATTGATTTTTTGTTCTCCTGAGAAAATACTTCGACGAACTGTAATTGAACAGGACGATCAAAATAAAATCAGCCATTTCATTAGTCTGGATCAAAGTGTTTACGAACCGGCTCAAACTCAGTTTTTTGATGGTATCATATCATCTGAAATAGTTTCTTTAAAGGAAAATATCAGTATTGAAAAATTAGATAAAACGAAAAACGAATATCATTATTTTGATCTTTCAACCGAATTAATATCAAGTGAAATAATTTCTGATGGCAAACCTCTGTTGTTTGACTTCGGAAAAAATAATACTGAGATAATCAACTCAAAATTCAAACTAGTCTCAACATTTTTAAACAGATTCACAATTTTTGAAATTATTGCTGCTTGCACCAGCTTACCTGCTCAAATTGCAGCAAAAAATTCAATATTAAAAGTAAACAATATTAGTTCTTTGATACTTTGGTCGAATGTAGATTTTTCAACTATGAAGTTAACTGAAAAAACATTTATTCGTTTTTTATCATAAAAGAGGAACTCATTAAAAACTATATAAGGTTAACATTGTTTTTAATTTCGAATTACTAATCGGTTTAATCTGTTTTTTACATTTTTATACTAACAAAACTACAGCAATCATGTGGCAACTATTTATAGGAAGTTTACTTTTAAGTTTAATCCATGCATTAATTCCCCATCATTGGCTCCCACTGATTGCCATTTCTAAAACGGAAAAATGGACAACAAAGGAGACACTTTTCGCTACATTTATTACAGGCTTGTCGCATATGGTAAGCACAATAATAATAGGAATTATTGTAGGATTTGTAGGCATTAAACTTTCTGAAAGTTATAGTGAAATAACATCACTGGCTGCTCCCACCATCTTGTTGGTAATGGGAATTATTTTTTTATTACTTGATTTTCGATCATCAAATCATCAGCACAGTCATTTCGATATTAACGACGAGAAAATTAAAAACAAAAAAACAAAAAAGGCCATTATTACATCCTTAAGTTTAGCCATGTTTTTAACACCATGTTTAGAGATCGAAGCATTCTATTTTCAGGCTGCAAATTTTGGTTGGACAGGAATCTTTGTTGTTTCCGCAGTTTATTTAGTAATGACACTCCTGTTTTTATTTGCATTAGTGTATTTAGGTTTAAAAGGCATGAACCGTTTCAACTTCAGCTTTTTTGAAAAACATGCTAAAAGTTTTACCGGTGTTATTTTGATTATCTTAGGGCTTATCGCCTATTTTGTTGAATTCTAACCCATTTATTATCAGACAATACTTTGTCACTCCAATTCACATCTTTTCCAATCATCCATTTAAACAATACACCTCATTTTTACGTTAAGATGACAATTTAATATCATTAAAAAGAAAATGAATACAAATAATTGGAATCTGAATTATATCCCTGATCTATCGGGCAAATTTATTATTGTTACTGGTGGAAACAGTGGTTTAGGATTTGAAGCTGTAAAAGCATTGTCCAACAAAAATGCTCATATAATTTTGGCGTGCCGAAATCTCTCCAAGGGCGAAAAAGCGAAATCAGATATTTTAAAGCAATCACCAAAAGCTAATATCAATGTAATGGAACTTGATTTAGCAAGTCTGGAATCTGTACGAAATTTCGCATCAAATTACAAGAAAAATCATACTACACTAGACGTCTTAATTAACAATGCAGGGATTATGATGGTTCCTTACGGTTTAACAACCGATGGCTTTGAAAAACAATTAGGGACCAACCATTTAGGTCACTTCGCTCTTACCGGCTTATTGCTTGATGTTTTAAAAAAATCACCTGCATCCAGAGTGGTGAATGTTAGTAGTATTGCCCATCGTAGCGGTGAAATGATTTTTGACAATTTGCTTTTCGAAAATGGAAAAGATTACACACCAATGAAATCATATGGTCGATCAAAATTGGCTAATTTACTGTTTACATTTGAACTGCAACGTTTTTTTGAAGCCAATAAAATTGATTGCAGTGCTATAGCGGTTCATCCCGGTGTTTCTGACACTGACCTTTTCGATCATGTAGCTCCCAAATGGGTTCTGAAAGCACTACATCCTCTTTTCAGTTTAATGATTCAACCGGCAAGCATGGGGGCATTACCTGAATTACGTGCTGCTACCGATCCTAATGCAAAAGGTGGTGAGTATTACGGTCCGGATGGGAAACGTGAAATGAAAGGGTATCCTGTTTTAGTTAATCCAACAAATGCAGCAAAAAGTAAAGAAGATGCTAAAAAATTATGGGAAATTTCCGAAAAACTTACATCGATAATTTACAAATAGCACTTTAATTTTTCTAAACTGAATATTAAAACTACAAGCAAATTGCTATTAAATGCTTGTAATTTTAAATATAGCATGTTAACAGATGGATTATTTTGTCTTAGCATTTAAAAATAATTCGTACTTTTGTAGTCAATATATGTATTAAACTAACTGTCTGTTATAAATGAGCGTTGTAGAAAAAATTAAGAGTGCCAAATCCACAGCCTTTTCCTTTGAGTTATTACCTCCTTTAAAAGGAAATGGTATTGAAACTGTTTACCGAACTATTGATACTTTACGTGAATTTGATCCAAAATACATTAACATCACCACTCATCGGAGCGAATTAGCTTTTAAACAAAATGCTCAGGGACTTTTCGAGCAGGTTGCTGAACGACATCGCCCGGGAACAGTTGCTATTGCTGCAGCCATACAGAACAAATATAAAATTTCAGTTGTCCCTCATGTTATTTGCAGTGGTTTTACCCGCGAAGAAACTGAATATGCATTGATTGACTTACAGTTTCTTGGAATAACAGATTTACTGCTTTTACGTGGCGATAAAGCTAAACACGAACGTGAATTTTCTCCTACAGGACACAAAAACGCTACTGACCTACAGGTTCAAATTAATAATTTTAATAATGGGCAATTTTTGGATGGTTCTAAAATGAAATCACTAATAACTCCATTTTCGTATGGTATGGCCTGTTATCCTGAAAAACACGAGGAAGCACCTAATCTGAATGCTGATTTGTATTATGCAAAACAAAAAGTAGATGCCGGAGCTGAATACCTGGTTACTCAAATGTTTTTCGATAATCAAAAATATTATGATTTTGTAGAAAAATGCAGAGATAACGGTATAAACATCCCAATAATTCCGGGAATTAAGCCTATCACACTTAAAAATCAGTTGACTGTTTTACCAAAAATTTTTCATACCGATATTCCTGAAGAATTTGCTTCAGAATTACGTAAATGCAAAACAGATGAGGAGTCGGTGGAAGTGGGAATAGAATGGTGTACAAAGCAAGCTAACGATTTAAAAGTACATGGAGTACCAAGTATCCATTTCTACAGTATGATGGCTACACAAAGCGTAAAACGCGTAGCAAAAGCAGTATTTTAAAATCAAACAAAAATGAGCTTTATTTTTTTCTTTATAATATTTATTCTCTTCATCGGATTGTTCGTAATTCTTTCCGTATTAGGATTTATACGATCTATTTTCGGTTTTGGAAAACACTCAAATCCAACTCAACAGCAACATTCCGATACGTTTGAACAGCCGAATTCAAAATCAAAAATTTTTGACAAGAAAGAAGGTGAGTATGTTGATTATGAGGAGATAAAAGATTAGTTGGAGTTTATTTTCCTTTATCAGTTGAATGTGTCAAGAATTGTACTTCTTTAAAATAAAACCCTCTACATTCACCAGATTCTGTTTGAAGTTCCAACTGTCCATCGGGATGAACTGATTTTATTTTAGCCCGAAACATTTCATCCTCAGCTTTATAAGTATGATATCCATCCTTGCGGTACAGTGAGCTAAAATATTCCAACCGTATCTTTTCAAAATCAAGTTGATTGTACATTTCAAGAATATTCTGCTGAATTTCTATCAATATTTTTTTCCGTCTCACTGTTTTACCTAAAATCTGAAAGATTGATACAGGATTTGGCGCATCACTTTCAAAATTTTTCTGGTTGACATTCAGTCCAATACCTACAACTGTTGCTTTAATTTTTTTCCCCTGAAGCGAGTTTTCAATCAAAATACCACCCAGTTTTTTATCGTTCCAATATATGTCGTTTGGCCATTTCACACAAACATCATCAATATAATTATCAAGTATCTTTTTTATTGCCAAACTCACAAATTGTGAAATAACGAACTGTTCATCAATGGGAATGTGCTTCGGATACATCACCATGCTAAACAACAAATTCTTACGTGCTTTCGATTCCCATGTATTTCCAATTTGTCCTTTACCAGCCTTTTGAAAATCAGTATACAAAATAAATCCTTCAGGGACTGATTTTTCGCGGATCATTTTCCAAAGCATCTCGTTAGTAGAAGTAATCTGTTTTATATACAGAAAATTTTTCATATTGATTCGTTAATTGGGTAAATAAGTAATATGATTATTCGCAATGTATACAGTTGTACTGAATTTTCAGTTGATGGGATTGACCTCGTTCAGTGAGCCAAAAAACAAGTGAGAAAGGCGCAAAAATACTCCTGTTTGACGACCGAAGGGAGGAGTTTGGAGGATTTTAGCCTTTCGAGCGATAGTTTTTTGAGCGAAGCGAACGCAGTCTTGATTTTTTTTGCTTACTTTTTTGCATCAAGGCAAAAAAGTAAGTAGGGTTATAGGGGCAAAGCCCCTGTTAAAGATCTTCTGTACATTATGCGGATAATCATTATAAGTATAATTAGTTGATTGGTTAAATTGTTGATCAGTTATTCTATTAATAATAAAAACTTTTCCATTTTTTTTGTCACAGCATACGAACTTCCGTTTGCATTATTAACCAATAAGGCAAAGGCATATTTTTTACCGTTATTATCAATATATCCTGCATAACTTTTCACACGGGTTATAGTACCACTTTTTGCATGTACTTTCCCTTGAAGTGCGGAATTCTTAAGAAATGAAGCCAAAGTTCCACTTTCTCCTGAAACAGGTAGTGAGTTGTAAAATGCATCCTTATTTTTACTATTATTCATATAGGATAGTAGTTGTACAAAAAAATTAGCCGAAACAAGATCTGCGGGAGACAGACCACATCCGTCATATTGTACCAATTGATTTACAGGCAATCCTTTTGATTTCCAATAATCCCGAACTACTTGTATTGATAAATTTGTGCCAGCAGAAGTTGAATATTTAGTTCCTAAATATCTAAAAATGGCTTCAGCATAAAAATTATTACTTTTGAAATTTGTTTCGGTAATAATTTCTTTCAATGTAGGCGATAATTGCTTATAAATTAATTTCCGTTTTATTTTTGGATCAAATTCATCTGTGGGTGATGTTGAAAATTTAAAACCATTTTCTAGCAATTTCTGTTGTAAATGAAGTGCCAGCAACAAACCCGGATTTGGCATATCCGATTTTACAACAAATGAGTTTCTGTTGGCAGGAATTTCTCCATATACAACACGTTTATACGAATGTGGTGCTCCATAAAAATAGGCACTATCAAAACCGATATTTGTACTTTTTAAATTATTATCAACAGTAAATCCGGGAATTTCAGGAGTTATTTTATTAATCTGAGGAGTAGTTCCAACTTTACCGGATTTAAAATCTACTTTACAAGTGTTATCAAGATATGAAACACCGTAAATTCCCGGAGAATAATAATTTCCAATATCTTCCCATGTCCAGAGTGGATTTACCCCTTCATTGTCATAAATTCCACCATCAACAATTATTTGACCACTAATTTGTTTAATTCCAGCCCTTTTAATTTCAGCAACCCATTTATTCAAAAAATGTTTATCTCCCAACTTTTCGGAGCCAAGAGTAGGATCACCCCCACCCCGTATATATAAATTACCATTTAAAATACCATCTGTGCCTAATTTTCCATCCATTTCCAAACAAGTTTCAAATCGAAATTCAGCTCCTAAAATTTCTAGTGCTGTAGCAGTTGTTACAATTTTCATGGTGGAAGCCGGAACCGCACTATTGTTCGAGCGAAATTCATACAAATTTTTTCCACTGTTTAAATCTTTAACCAACAAACTGACATTTGCATATTGTAGCAAATTATTGTTTAAAAACTCATCTACAGGACTTGCTCCGAAAAGTGTAATAGAAAAGATTAAAAGGTAAATCAAAATAAATTTTCTCATGGTAATTGTGCTAAATTTGTTGTATTGCAAAAGTAAAAATAAAAACTGTATTGATGAGTATAATAACTGTGCCAATAAAAATTAATAACTATTTCACCCTGTTTTTTAATTAGATTTATTATTTTTGTCGTGACCTTATTCACTAAAACTATCCAACATGAAAACAAATTTATCTTTCTTCATTAGTTTCGTATTCTCATTTATTCTTTTCAATTCTTGTGATTTTATTTCTGATTTGCAAGAAAATTCATCCAGAATTTCTTTTAAAGCTAAAGCAATTTCAGATAAATCAGGGAATACCGACACAATTGTTTTTACAAGCAAAGAAATTAAATGCTACAATGATTCAACGCATGAAATTATTTTCAACGATTCTGTTCCGCTGAAAACTATTTCAAAATATGGTCGTATCACCTGCTATCTTGATGCAGATTCACTTTTCACCGCAACACAAACATCTGATATTATGTCCTTCATCGTGAACGATTTAGTCCTGAACCACAATTTGTACGATGGTAAATACTATTTTGACGATGGTTATCCGGGCTGGATTGACAATGTGGGTGCAACAACACTTCGAGCACAAAACAAAGCCAAACGCGCTGACGCCTGGGCTAAATTTATAGCTCAACTAAAATTGGAAGGAAAATATAAAAGCAATTGATATAACAACTTGAGTGATATTTTAATAAAAAAAACTGCAACCTCTAAAGATTGCAGTTTTTTTTTATTATTTAATTTTCCCCCTCTCCTTTGGAGAGGGCTAGGGAGAGGTATTATTCAGCTTTTGGTTTATCTTCTCTTGGAGGACGTGGTAATAATGCTTTACGTGAAAGTTTGAATTTACCTGTTTTTTGATCAACATCCAACAGTTTTACATCTATCATATCACCTTCCTTGATTCCGGATTGATCCATAGTTTCAATGCGAACCCAATCGATTTCGGAAATATGTAACAAACCTTCCTTGCCCGGCATAAACTCAACAAATGCACCATAAGGCATTACTGATTTTACTTTCGAAGGATAAGTTTCACCTATTTCAGGAATAGCAACAATGCCTTTGATTTTGTATAATGCAGCATCAATGGCAGCTTTATTATTAGCAGCAATTTCCACGCGTCCCTGATCACCGATTTCTTCTACTGTGATATTAGCACCCGTTTCAGCTTGCATGTTTTGAATAATTTTTCCACCAGGTCCGATAATTGCACCAATCGATTCTTTCGGAATAAACATAACCACAATACGTGGAGCATTTGGTTTCATATCAGGACGAGGAGCTTCCAACGTTTCCTGTATTTTACCCAAGATATGCATACGACCGGCTTTAGCCTGTTTCAAAGCTGTTTCCAAAATTTCGAATGAAAGTCCGTCAACCTTGATATCCATTTGCGTAGCAGTAATACCGTCTTTTGTTCCGGTTACTTTAAAGTCCATATCGCCTAAATGATCTTCATCACCTAAGATATCAGAAAGTACGGCAAAGTTTTTACCTTTATTTTCAGAAATCAATCCCATGGCAATACCCGAAACCGGTTTCTTGATTTGAACTCCTGCATCCATCAACGCTAATGTTCCGGCACAAACCGTAGCCATAGACGACGAACCGTTCGATTCCAAAATATCGGAAACCACACGAATAACGTAAGGATAATTGTCAGGAATCATATTTTTCAATGCACGTAAAGCCAAGTTACCATGACCCACTTCGCGACGACCAACACCGCGTGATGCGCGAGCTTCACCTGTTGAGAATGGAGGAAAGTTGTAGTGCAACAAGAAACGTTCTTTTCCACGAATCAAAGCTTCGTCTACTAATTTTTCATCCATTTTTGTACCCAAAGTAACTGTTGTCAACGATTGAGTTTCACCACGAGTAAATACCGCTGAACCATGTGTTCCAGGTAAATAATCCACTTCTGACCAAATATGACGGATTTCTGTTGTTTTACGACCATCCAGACGCTTGCCTTCGTCCAAAATGGAACGGCGCATAGCTTCTTTTTCTACTTCGTGATAATATTTACTGATCAATCCTTTTTTAGCATCAACTGTTTCAGGATCAAAACCGGCAATGTATTCAGCTTTTACAGCTTCAAAGTTTTCACTGCGCGAGTGTTTATCAGGATTACAAGCAGTTGCTAATTTATAAGCTTTATCATACGTTTTTGCCCAAACATCTTTTTTCAGATCTTCATCTTTATCTTCGTGGCAATAAGTACGTTTTACCGTTTTTCCAACTGCTTCCATTAATTCTATCTGAGCCTGACATTGAACTTTAATAGCTTCGTGAGCCACCTTCATAGCGTTCAACAAATCATCTTCGCTCACTTCTTTCATTTCACCCTCTACCATCATAATATTGTCCAATGTGGCAGCAACCATGATTTCCATATCGGCAGTTGCCAATTGTTCAAAAGTAGGGTTCACAACAAATTCGCCATTAACACGAGCTACTCGAACTTCAGAGATAGGTCCGTTAAAAGGTACATCTGAAACTGCCAAAGCAGCCGAAGCAGCCAAACCGGCCAACGCATCGGGTATATCCACACCGTCAGCTGAAAACATGGTAACGGTAACAAAAGTTTCTGCGTGGAAATCGTCCGGAAATAGAGGACGCAATGCACGGTCAACCAAGCGTGAAACCAAAATTTCATAATCCGAAGCACGACCTTCACGACGAAGGAAACCACCAGGGAAGCGACCTGAAGAGGCAAATTTTTCTTTATAATCAACCGATAGCGGCATAAAATCCGTTCCCGGTGCAGCGTCTTGGGCCGAACAAACGGTTGCCAATAACATGGTGTCGCCCATGCGAACCATAACAGAACCATCAGCTTGTTTTGCTAATTTACCTGTTTCAATAGTAATGGTACGTCCATCACCCAATGTGATGGTTTTTGTAACTACATTCATAAAATTACATTTTTTCTTTTTTAAACATCTAATTTTCGGGCACAAAGATACGACAATAATTAGAATTTTAATGCAGACTCAGAGCAAAATAGTGATTTTTTGGCTTTTGATATGGACAAAAAAAAATGATTCGAAATATTTTCAAATCATTTTTTTAAGGTTAAACTTATAATTTATAATTCCAACCTACTACCCCATAAATTATTCCGTTGGGATTAGATTGTTGAACTTCCTGATCGTAAAGTAAGCTGAATTCTACAGAATTATGTTTTGATAATTTATATTTCAGCCCTAGGGTTGTTCGGCAGCCATCCAGATAAAATCCTTTTGAACCATTTAGCGGACAAAATATTTCGCCCGAAACAAATGGCTTTATTGGAGCACCAAAAATATCATAGTCCAATTCCAACTTATTCCGCCAAACATATTTTGGATTATAACTATAGTCTCCTCTTAATTCATCACGCCAGGTAGATTGTATCTTTGTTCTAAACCCTAAATCAAATCGACGAATTCCAGTTTCGGTTGATAAACCAAACGAAGCACGATGCCTGCATTCGTAAATATTATCACTTTTCAAATAGAGGAAATTATAATCAAGTTCAGCAACTAATAATTTTCTGAAAAGGGAATAATTAAGCCCTAGTGTAGTCTTTGCTCTGTTGAAGCTATTAATATTTTGATCGAAACGCAATTCCTCTTCCAATTTTAGACTTGAATTTCGTCCAAAATTTTCAGAGACAGCGAAAGAAGATATCGCGCCAAAATCGTTAATTTGAGCTACAACAATTGTAGAGCTGAAACAACCTATAAATACAGGAAAAAAAAGTTTAAAAGCTTTATTCATCAATTAAAATTGGCTGAGTTTTGTCAAGGCGTCTATTGAATTTGGTTCATTATCCTCTAACAAATAAGTAATTTTCACAAAAGCGGTATCACGAAGAAAATCAATATGACCAATTTCTACTCTAGTTATTTTCAAACCAGTTCTATTTTCCAAATCAATTTTAAGGTCTTCCTGTCTTTCCGGTTTTATCAAATCAATATTTTCGTATAAAATAACTTTCGAAGATGTTTGTTTAACAAATATCCGACTTTCTAAAAATGTTACAAACAGAAATATTAAATTTGTAACTAACAGCACTGAATAACTGAGTGTCATGGCTAGTCCGTTTATTACCGAAATACCGATAATGGTAAACAAATAAGTCATTTCACGAATGGAAACCTGCTCTGTCCTATAACGAAGAATGCCAAAAATGGCGAACAATCCTAACCCCATACCAATTTGAAGCTTAACATCATTAAGCAAAAATATTAGCATAAAAATAGTTACAGAGAAAAGAGTAAAAGTATTTACAAAGTCTCTTCTTTCACTTTTTCTATAGTAGAAATAACGAACTATTATCCATACAATAAGGATATTAAAACCAAAACGAAGAAAAAGTTGAATCAGTGCATCGTTATCAAACAATGGAATACCTAAAAAAGTAGTTCCTGGAGCCATTCCATCACCATATTGCTGTGCAATTGTTGGATCAAATTCAGGGAAATCAGTTTGTATCATGTTTCTTTTCTGTAAGTTTATTTATTTTACGTATCTTAGTATTAAATTTGTTTTTCTTCAAGTCAGTATATAAGAGTACCATCCCAAGACAATACTTACTCATACTACTCGGTAAAATTCTAAGTTCATTCAGATAACATCTGAAATGTGATTTAGAAGCACCATCTTGTTTCATTTCAACTATTACCAAATCGTCAACGGCTTTTATTGCATCAGTTTCGGGATTTTTGTATATTAAGCCCATATCTATGGTTACCCGTTCCGTTTCATTTTTATCAACCAACGTAATCCGTTCAAAAAAATTTTGAATTTTTGGTTGCAGTTGCGTTGAAGTATAGGGCGTTCTCGACTTTAGAAAATCATTTTCTGCTTCATCAAACTGAATCGATTGAAAACTTTCTTCTTGAATCTTTATTCTATTTTTTGAAGTTCTGCCTTTGTTACTTTTATTTTTCACTTCTAAAAAAGAGAGTCCTGAATCAACATACGAACGCATTCTTATTTTGTAACGGTTCAATTTACCATTATGATGCATTCTGTACATTTCGGCATGTTCCGTATCAAAATAAATGCTGGAATAATGTGGAACACGTTCTCCATTAATTTCAACAATTTTGTAATGCTCGATAGCTTTATCAAGTAAAACATGCAATTGATTGATATTAATAAGGAATTTAGTATCTACCCTGTTCATTAGTTTAACAGCATCCATTTCTCCCAGCGAAATAGGCTCGAATTGTTCAATTGTAGAAATAAACGAATTCTTAAGATCCTCGTTTATTTTTTCAAATTCAATTGGTATACTGGTAGACTTTTGTAGAATATAATCGTCCATTTGGCAAGTAATTATACTGAGTTTTCTTTGTTCCGTCAGGGTTATAATCGTATTTTCTGATACGACTCACTTTATTTCTATCATCATAAACTACCTCTTTTATGCAAACAAATTTTGCATCATAAAAGAATGTTACTCTTTCACGCATTCCGTAGGTAGCATATTCAATTTCTTCTATTTTATAACCTTCTTCGTTATAAACAGTAACATGATCCAACCAACGACTTTTTCCATTTGCATCAGTATTATATTCACGTATTGTGAGATCTTTCTTCTTGTCACGCTTTTCATTTAACGATTCAGGAGAACCTTTTGCAGCTATTATTGATATTGCTCCAAACAATACAAATAATAATAAATTTGTTTTTAAAAATCTAATTTTCATATGCTTATTTTTTTTATTTGTTAAATACCTTTTGCATAGAACTCGCAATGAACATAGTCTGTTTAAGCTTCTATTTTAATGCTCGTTTCATGTGTAAATATTATTAAGTATTAATTTTAATTTGAAAAATTGAATCAAAAGTATAAATTGAACCTTTTTCGGTAACTGAAATGGTTTTTGTAACAGGTGTCAATATCTCTGTGATTGGATCTGTTGAAAAAACAAATACTTCATAATCGCCCGGTTCGAGATTTTGGAACATAAACACCCCATCTAATCCTGTCCTCACTTCATCAAATTGATATAGCCCCCCTACACGTTGAATATAAACACGCTCACCATAGGCATAAGCCGGACTGGCTACATCAGCGGTAGGAGTACCTTTATTATTATTGTAATAAGTAGCATAAACCTGTCCTTTTATATAAGAAGTTTCAAGTGATTTTCCTTCGTGGACATAAATATTATTGACATTTACTGTTTTTCCGTAAGCCACCGAAACAGAATCGATAACGGCTACTTTCTGGTCAGTTGTCAATGTTGAGTATGCATAAACCTTATAATTCCCTTTTGACAAATAACGGAAACGATAAAAACCATCGTATCCAGTTTCCATTTTATCACCATAAATGGGCTCATCTCCATAAACAATATATACATCTGTTTTTGCAGCTGGAAATGTATCGGCTACAAAATCGTACACATCATCATCGTGTAGTACAGTATAAACATATCCCTGAACAACAGATATTCCACCTTCACCTTCTTCGGATACACACGAAAATAAAGATAAAGTGGAAATAAAAATTACTAAAAACAATTTAAGGTACTTCATTTTAGATTTAATAAAAATTAATACTTGATTATTCCATTGTTTAAAATAGGTCTTTAACTAATTTGCAATACATAGGTCTTACATTGTTGTTACATTCCTATTAAAAACAGTGCAAATGTAAGTAAAATAATAAAAAAAAATCGTTTTTTCAATAGAAAGGACTATTTCATCAATGAAATGAGATATTATTGAATTAATTTTATTCTAAATCCATATTTTACTTCAATGAATCAAAAAAAACTAATTTTAGCTCAACAAAATTAACCGACAAGATTTACATATTAATTCTTTTTCAAATTATGATTTCTGTCATTCTGTCACCATATCTCAATTGGCATCTTTTTTGAATATGAGTGTAACCATAAAAAATAAATTTAACCATTTAAGATAGAACTAAAAATGTCAAAAGGAAACATTGGGGTAACGAGTGCAAATATTTTCCCCGTTATTAAAAAATTTTTATACAGTGATCACGAAATTTTCTTACGTGAATTAGTGTCTAATGCAGTTGATGCAACTCAAAAATTGAAAACACTGGCAGCCGTTGGTGAATTTAATGGTGAGCTAGGCGATTTGAAAGTGCAAGTTATTATCGACAAAAAGAAAGGCACTTTGACCATTTCCGATAAAGGAATTGGGATGACAGCTGAGGAAATTGACAAATACATTAACCAGATTGCATTTTCGGGCGCAGAAGAGTTTCTTGAAAAATACAAAAATGATGCTCAGGCAATCATAGGTCACTTTGGTCTTGGTTTCTATTCATCATTTATGGTGTCGAAGAAAGTAGAAATTTTTACTCAATCGCACAAAGAAGGAAGCGTAGCTCAACACTGGTCGTGCAAAGGTGATCCTGAATATATATTGGAAGATACTATCAAATCGGAACGGGGAACCGATATTGTTTTACACATTGATGATGAGAACAAAGATTTTCTTGAAGATTCGAAAATTCAGGAGTTGTTGACCAAGTATTGTAAATTCCTACCTATTGAAATTGCTTTTGGCAAGAAAAAAGAATGGAAAGATGGAAAAAATATTGAAACAGAAGAAGACAATATTATAAACAACACTAATCCGGCATGGACACGTAAACCCGCCGATTTGAAAGACGAAGATTATGCAGAATTCTATCGCGAGTTAAATCCAATGAGCGAGGATCCTTTGTTCCATATACACTTAAATGTTGATTATCCTTTCAACCTGACAGGTATTTTATATTTCCCAAAAATCAAAAACAATATTGATATGCAACGCAACAAAATTCAGTTGTATTGCAATCAGGTTTATGTAACCGATCACGTTGAAAATATTGTTCCTGAATATCTTACATTATTACACGGTGTTATAGATTCTCCGGATATTCCTTTAAATGTATCCCGAAGTTATTTGCAAAGCGACGGAAATGTAAAAAAGATATCCAGCCATATCACTAAAAAAGTAGCCGATCGTTTGGCTGAAATTTTCAAAGCTGATCGCCCACAATTTGAAGAAAAGTGGGATAACTTGAAAGTATTTATTCAATATGGAATGTTAAGCGACGAAAAATTCTACGAGCGGGGAGAAAAATTTGCGTTGCTTAAAAATGTGGACGGAAAGTATTTCACTTTCGATGAATATAAGACACTGGTAGGTGAAAACCAAAAAGATAAGAACGGCGATGTAATTTATTTATATGCCAACAACTCCGACGAACAATACAGCTATATTCAACATGCCAAAGACAAAGGTTACGATGTTCTGATTATGGACGGTCAATTGGATGTTCATGTGGTAAGTCAGCTAGAACAGAAATTTGAAAAAACTCGTTTTGTACGTGTGGATAGTGATGTCATTGATAAAATTATTGAAAAGGAAGATACTGCTAAAGTTGCCCTTACCGACGATCAACGTAATGCGATGGTTTCGGTTTTCGAATCGCAACTTCCAAAAACGGATAAAACAAACTTTATTGTCACTTTCGAACAACTTTCAGCAACCTCAAATCCTGTTTTCATTACCCAGAATGAGTTTATGCGTCGTATGAAAGACATGTCGGCAATGCAAGGTGGCATGATGAGTTTTTACGGTGAAATGCCTGATAGTTTCAATTTGGTTGTAAACACTGCACATCCGGTAATTGAAAAATTATTAAAGGATGAAGAAGCAGCTTGTGGAACAGAAGTTGCACCATTTGTAACGGAACTTTCTGAAGTAAAAGCTAAGCATGACAAATTGAAAGATAGTCAGAAAGGCAAAAAAGAAGAAGAAATTCCAACCGCCGAAAAAGATGAATTAAGCCAATTGGCAAAACAAATGGACGAAATTGGCAACAAAAAGAAATCTGTTTACAAGGGATTTGCTACGGAGAACAAACAAGTTCGTCAATTAATTGACCTTGCTCTTTTAGCAAATAACATGTTGAAAGGCGAAGCGTTAGCTAACTTTGTAAAACGAAGTGTGGAATTAATGTAATTAACTTTTTACTATATAAAGGCGGGGTGATTTTAAGTCACCCCGTTTTTTTTTATTGAATTTGTGATTTCCAACGAATCAATGAATCTTCGCAATCGAAAACCTTAAGTTGAGAAATATTATTTCAATCGACCTTGTTTACATGAATCTGTCCGGCTTCATATCTGATAACCATTACTTTCATTCCCTTTTCAATAAAACCTTCTTCGGAAATCGCATCATACACCACTCCATCAACACTTACTTTTCCGGATGGTCTGAGTACGGTTGATGCAAATCCTATTTTACCAACCAGTTTAAGTTCGTCCATCGAAACTCCAATATAACCGGAAGTATTATCCATGGAAGTTTTTAAGGCAAATTTACTAAACATCCCTTTCGTACCTATTTTGCTACTTAAATAAATAATAAGGGCAAACGACAACGCAATACCACCGATAACCGTTAACAAAGCTTTTCCTAACGAACCCGTTTCAACAGGTCGAAAATCAAAATCAACATTGTTTAACATGCTGAGTGTAAGTCCGGCAACAATCAGCGATATTCCTGATACACCTGCAATTCCGAATCCAGGAATTACAAAAATTTCAAGCCCAAGCAGAACAAGTCCGATGATAAAAATTAAGATTTCCCAGTTTGAGGCTAACCCATCTATATAAAGTGGTGCAAAATATAAAATTGCTGCAGTAATGGCTACTCCCAACGGGAAACCAATTCCCGGTGTTTGCAATTCAAAATAGATGCCTCCAATAATCAACATTATCAGCAAACTCTGAATAATAGAACTCATCAGAAAACCCTTTATATTATCCCAAGCAGAAGGTTCAAAAGAAACAAGTTCGTAATTGTCAAGCTGTAAGTGTTTTGTTAGAACATCATCCACACTTTCTGCAATTCCTTCGCAATATCCATATTTCACGGCTTCGAGTGCCGTAAAGGTGAGTGTTTTTCCTGAGTCAATAATATTAGGAATAACTGTTCGGTCATCAACCATAGCTTCTGCAATCAATGGGTCTCTTTTCCATTTATAAGTGGTATCATTTCCGTTTATTATCGTATCTTTTCCGTGCGATTCAGCGGTTGAACGCATGGTTGCCCGCATATACGATTGATATTTATCAGGCATTTGTGCTCCCGTTTCGTTCACAACCGTTGCTGCTCCTATGCTTCCACCCTTTCGCATAAAAATTTTATCGCAGGCAATGGCAATTAATGCTCCCGCCGAGGCTGCATTATTATCGACAAAAACATAAACCGGTATTTTGCTATTAATTATCTTTGTACGGATGGAATCAGCATACAAAACTTCACCACCGTATGTATTCATATGAATCAATACAGCATCAGCTTTCTTTTCATTTGCTTCGGTAAAACCTTTTTGAATGTATAACCAGGTAGTACTACCAATTTCTTTTTTTAAATCTATCGAAAATACTATCTTTTTAACATTTTCAGCTCCAAAAACAGACGAGAAACAATTTGTAATGATTACAAATATTAAAATATTATAAATTTTCATTATTGGGTTATTTTTTTTGTTCAAATATACAAAAGATTAAAAAATATTTGTTATATTTGTAACGAAAATCTAGAACAAATATTTTCGAAAGAGTTCTTTTTATTACATCCTTCAGTATAGACAACTGACAATCAAACAGTTATTCCCAAAGGGAATAACTTTCAAAAAAAACGCTTCGTTTTAGATGAGAAACTATAAATATAGTGAAATAGTACGCTATATTTAATTTATTCACACACACAAAACATAAAAGGTATGAAAAACGTTCAATTTGAAAATGATTTAGTTGCACTGCAAAGTAACATGAGAAATTTCGCATTTTCTTTAACATTAAACAGAGATGATGCTGAAGATTTATTACAAGACACTACTCTTAAAGTATTGGATAATCAGGAAAAATTTACAAACAATGTAAATTTTAAAGGTTGGGTACTTACGATAATGAAGAATATCTTCATAAACAATTATAGAAAAATTGTTCGTAACCAAACCATTGTTGATAAAACCGAAGACTTATATCACTTAAATTTACCTCAAAATTCCGGTTTCGATAGTCCCGAAGGGTCATATGCCATTGGTGAAATCTCAAACAGCATAGCTTCGTTTGCCGACGAATATCGTATTCCTTTCTCAATGCATATTCAAGGTTTCAAATACGAAGAAATTGCTCAAACAATGAATCTACCGATTGGAACTGTAAAAAGTCGTATTTTCTTAGCGAGAAAAAGACTTCAGGAACAATTAAAGGATTATCGTTTATAATACTAATTGATTTTCCCATATAATTATTAAGCCGGAGTTAATTAGACTCCGGCTTTTTATTATTTACAGCAAAGTTATTCAATCAAATAATGATAGTTTATGCAGGAAAACCTATTCCGTTTATTAGATAACATTAAAATTTACAACAAAACACTATTTCTCAAATAAAAACACTATGAATACCGCCATTGTAATGTTGGGCAGCAATTTAGATCCGGAATTTAATTTAAATCTGGCGAAAGAAAAAATAACAGATTCTTTTGAAATTATCAAATTCAGCAACAAGTTAGTGAGTAAACCGATTGGGGAAAAATACCGCAATGACTTTCACAACGAATCAATTATGCTCCTATCGGTTGAAACTATTCAGGAAACAATACTCATTTTCAAAGATATAGAAAAACAATTGGGTAGGACTGCTGACAGTAAAGAAAAAGGCGAAATTCCAATTGACATCGATTTGATTTTTTGGAACGATGTATTAGTTCACGATGATTATAATCGGTTTGATTTTGTAAAACGTTGTGTTGATGAAATAAAATAACAATTACCAACCACCCTCCTCTCCTACTTTAACCAACACGTGTTTTTTTCTTATTTATGGGTTTTAAAATGTAAATTTTGAATATAAAATGAGTATATTTGTAGTTCGAATGATTCAAAATTGAACTAAAAAAACGACTCAACATATAAGTTATGAAACATTTCCCACCATCCGAATTAATTATTAACAGCGATGGAAGTATTTTCCATCTGCACTTAAAACCCGAACAATTAGCCGACAATGTGATTTTAGTTGGCGATCCCGGACGTGTTGCCCTTATTGCCAATTATTTTGATTCTCAAGAATGTTCAGTTTCTAGTAGAGAATTCAATACAATTACCGGAACTTATAAAGGAAAGCGCATTTCAGTTATTTCAACCGGCATTGGTACCGACAACATAGATATTGTTATGAACGAACTGGATGCTTTATCAAATATCGATTTTGAAACCCGCACAGAGAAAAAAGATTTCCGTCAATTGACTATAATTCGCATTGGCACTTCTGGTGGAATGCAGCCCGAAATACCATTGGGCAGCTTTCTAATTTCCAAAAAATCAATCGGATTTGATGGTATGCTTAATTTTTATGCCGGTCGCGATTCGATAAGTGATTTAGAATTTGAAGAATCTATGAAAAAGCAACTGGATTGGAATCCACAATTAGCTGCTCCTTACGTCGTTAGTGCCGATGAAGAACTAGTTAACCGTATTGGAAAAGACGACATGTTGCGTGGCGTAACGATATCGGCCAATGGTTTTTACGGTCCCCAAGGCAGAGTACTTCGCATTGATTTAGCCGATATGCAACTAAACGATAAAATTGAAAGGTTCCGCTATAAAACCTATAAAATTACCAATTACGAAATGGAAGGTTCGGCTATTGCCGGCTTATCAAAACTAATGGGGCACAAAGCAATGACAGTATGTTGTATTATTGCAAACCGCCGTGCAGAAGCTGCAAATACCGATTATAAACCTTATATTGAGAAGCTCGTAACAACTGTATTGGAAAGAATATAATTCCCAACCCCTAAAGGGGAGTCAGAAAACATTTATAAAGTTAATCTGATAATAAACGCAATGAAAAAAGACGACACAAATATTGATTTTCCTTTAGGGGTTGGCGGTAGTAGTACTATTGCTGCCATTTCTACTGCACCCGGAATTGGAGGAATTGCAGTGATTCGTATTTCGGGAATTGATGCGCTTAAAAATAGTAATGCCATTTTCAAGGCCAAAAATTCAGCCATAAACTTATTGAATCAATTTGCAAATACAATCAGTTATGGAAGTATAATAAATGCTGACAACGAACCGATAGACGATGTATTGGTGAGTGTTTTTAAAACACCGCATTCTTTTACAGGTGAAGATATTGTTGAAATATCCTGTCATGGTTCGGTTTTTATTCAACAGGAGATTCTTCATTTATTATTGGCAAATGGATGTAAACTGGCTCAACCAGGGGAATTTACCCAACGCGCTTTTCTGAATGGGAAAATGGATCTTTCGCAAGCTGAAGCAGTGGCGGATTTAATTGCTTCTACATCCTCCTCATCACACCGAATGGCCATAAGCCAAATGCGCGGAGGATTTTCATCCGAATTACAAAGTCTGAGAACCCAATTACTCAATTTTGTTTCGCTTGTCGAATTGGAACTTGACTTTACCGAAGAAGATGTGGAATTCGCCAACCGCTCTCAGTTAATGACTCTGGCTTTCAATATTGAAAAAGTAATATCAACTCTTTCAGACACTTTTCGTGTAGGAAACGCCTTGAAAAACGGCATTCCTGTGGCATTGGTAGGCGAAACAAATGTAGGAAAATCAACCTTGCTGAATGTTTTACTAAACGAAGAAAAAGCCATTGTTTCGGAAATTCACGGTACAACCCGTGATACGATTGAAGATTCGATAAATATACAAGGGATTCAGTTCCGTTTTATTGATACGGCAGGTATTAGAGACACGAAGGACAAAATTGAAAGTATGGGAATTGAACGTACTTATCAAAAAATTGAACAAGCTTCTATAGTGCTCTGGATTTTGGATTGTACCCAACTAAGTGAACACATGGAATGGTTGACCGAGAAAATTTCAAAACGCTCCGTAGGAAAAAAAATCATTCTTGTATTTAACAAAATAGATAAAATTGCCGAAGAAGAACGTGAAGTACTCAATCAACTCTTTGAAACATTTGAAGGTGAACGAATTTATATATCGGCGCGCGAAAAAATCAATACTGATGGATTACAAAATGCGTTGGTAAGAGCCGCACAAATACCTGAAATTCAGCCCGGTGATGTGGTGGTCAACAATATTCGTCATTTCGAAGCGTTAAAACTTGCTCATTCTTCCATTTGCCGTGTAATAGATGGCTTAGAGTCTGGTATTACCGGCGATTTTCTTTCGCAGGACATCCGCGAGTGCATGCATTATCTTGGTGAAATAACCGGCTCAATATCAAACGATGAAATATTAGGTAATATTTTCGGGAAGTTCTGTATCGGGAAATAATCTCAAAAAAGGAGCAAACACATAAGCTTATAAATGTTGAATATCAATATTTTATAAGCTTTTTTTCGTTTATTATGAAATGAAAATAAGCAAAAAAAATGAATTTCATTCATCGTTATTTAAATTGTTTTTTTACATTTGCTTTAAATATTCTCCTATGAATAAACAATACTGAAAGCGTGATGTCAATTAAATTAAACTCGATAAATAAATTAAAAATATCCGGAAAATATTAACGAACTATGAAAAAGAACAATGAACTACCCAAGGACAGACTCAATCGCATCCGGCTTGAGAATGAGGAAAAGAAAAAACAACTTACCGAAAAGCATGGAGCTTTTTTTGGTAGCATGTCAAATGAAAACAATTTGCCTCCAGAAATCGAAAGTCAGTTTTTGGATAATATTATGGCGTTTGAAAATGCTTTTCAATCTGCGACTCAAATTCAGCTATACGATTCTCTCGAACGACCAGCCTTTCGCAAGGTTGAAGAATTAACGGATGCTGAAGTCCCCATAGAATTAGAAAGAATAATGAAACTAATGAGCAATAATCAGGTTTGTCTGGATACAATTTGTGAAGTTGATGACAGGGAATTGTATCGGTTTATTACCGAAGAATTATTTCTTGAAGAAATTGATGAAATGCATATTCCGGGTATGACTACGCATTACACTTACGAAGAGTTTCACCCCAATCACGAATACGATATACGTCATCATTCAATTGATTTTGTACGTTCATATCTTGATAAAGAAAGTGATTATTATACTACTTTTATGTCCGGTGAAGCGGAGAAAGCTGATTGGCATCTTCATTTCAGGCAGGCATTCAGTTCTTTCAAACTTAATAATTTTTCAATAACTAATCTAGAATTTGACACAGAAAAAGCTGAAGTTCAATTCGATTGTGACTTTGTGGGCAAAGTTGAAGGTTCCTCAGAATCATTACACTTTTTGGGAGCAGGAGAAATGAGTCTACTTTATCAATGGGATTTTTGGTGCGTTGATAAAATAAACTTTCCGAAGAGTACTGTTTTTTAAAATGCATACTAATAGCGATGACTTCACAAATCCAAATTTGAATTATTTGAATTAACAAGACAACAATTTACAATATCATGAAAATACTACATACTTCCGATTGGCATTTAGGTCATCGATTACTTGAACAATCACAAATGGAGGAACAATCGCTGTTTCTTGACTGGTTGCTCGAATATATTGGAACAAATAGTATTGATGTTTTATTAGTTTCGGGCGATATATTCGATGTGGGTGTACCGTCATCGCAAGCGCAAAAACTGTATTATGATTTTTTGGCACGATTGTACAATACTTCGTGCAAAGAAGTGATTATTACAGGAGGTAACCACGATGCACCAAGCACATTGAATGCTCCCAAAGCATTACTGAATGCATTTTCAATTCGAGTTGTAGGTAAAGCCACAGAGAATTTGGAAGATGAGATTTTGAAAATTTTTGCAAATGGTGAAGATCTTATTGTTGCTGCGATTCCCTATTTGCGCGATCAAGACATTCGAAGAGCCATTGCCTCCGAATCAGCAGAAGAAATAATCAATCGATATAAAAATGCACTCATCAATCATTTTACCGAAATAGCCAGAATTTGCGAAGCTATGAAAACGTCAAAAATACCTGTCATAGCCATGGGGCACTTATTTGCAATTGGAGGCAAAACATCTGAAAGCGAACAAAGTATTTATGTGGGTAATTTAGGGGATATCGGTGCTTCCGATTTTCCGGAAATTTTCGATTATATTGCTCTGGGACATTTACACAGAGCACAAAAGGTTGGTGGCAAAAATCAAATTCGGTATTCCGGTTCTCCCTATATATTGAGCTTTAGTGAAGTGGGACAAGCTAAAAAAGTAGTGGAAATTAACATAAGTGAATCGATGAAGATAAGGGATATAACTGTTCCAATATTTCGTGAAATATTACAGATTGAAGGATCGGTTGAAAGTTGTAAAGCCAAACTAGAGGAACTTAATTCTGAAAATCATATATTAGCTCCCTGGGTGGAGGTGATATTGGATGATGAGAAAGAAGCAACAACTGGGTACAAAGACATAAACGACTTTGCAATGAATATTAAACCTGAAGTGCTGAAAATTTCGGTAAAAAACGAGTTTAAATATGATAAACTAAAAAACCTAATTGATACTGCTCAACATATAAAAACGTTTAAACCCTTGGATGTTTTTAAATTAAAATGCGAAGAGATAAAGGTCAATTTAGATGATAACCCCGAATTGTTGGATGCGTTTAATGAAATATTGCAAATAGTAACAGAAAAAGAATAATCCTTTATGAAGATATTAAAGATTGAATTACAAAATATCAACTCGCTAAAATGCGAAACGCCTATAGAGATTGATTTTGAGCACAAACGTTTTGAGGATGTAGGATTATATGCCATAACAGGACCTACCGGAGCCGGAAAAACCACTTTGCTTGATGCTATTACCATTGCACTTTATCGCAAAGTACCGCGCTTTGACAAATCAGGCAGTCCGGCAAAACTCGAAGATGTGGTGAGCTATGGTGCTGCTACAGCCATGGTACGAGTGACTTTTGATGCACAGAATCAACGATATGAAGCACAATGGGATATGCGGTTGGCAAGTAATAGCGGAAAATTGTTGAGCAAACCCGTAGAAACCGTACGATTGAAAAATCTGAGTACCGGACTAATTATTGCTGAATCAAAAACAACTTGTGATGAAAAAATTGCCGAAATCACTCAATTAAATTATGATCAGTTCCTTCGCTCTGTCATGCTGGCACAAGGTGAGTTTGCGGCTTTTCTATCCGCTAAAAATTCAGAAAAAGGATTGTTATTGCAGCAAATTGCCGGTGACGAGATTTACCGTAAAATTGGTGAAACGTTGAAAAACCGAATTTTTGACGAGAAAAAACGATTAGAACAAATAAAAAGTAAAATAAATACAGATGATTTACTTAGCGAGGAAGTTGCGAATCAATTGAAATTTGAAGAAAAACAATTGATTGAAAATCAAACGGCTTTAAATGACGATTTGAAATTGGTAGAAGACAGACTAAAAAGTCATGAGCAAATAAATGCATTAAAGCAGCAAAAACTAAAAGTAGAAACGGACAAACAACTTCTAATGCTTGATATAGAGCGAAATACGACGGCTATCCAATTATTGGAAAAGCACGAAGCTGCCGAACCATTAAAAGCGACGTTGACCGAAGTTGTTCGCCTTGAACAGAGTATTGAAAAGAAAATCAAGCGAATAAATGAAATTGTTGTAGAGCTGGCAAGACTTGATTTAAAGTTGAACGAGGCAAAAGCTGTGGAAATTAACTGCAAAACAAAAACCGTTGAAACCGAACAATTGGCTCGTGATTGGCAGCCCTTATTGGAAAGAGTAATTGCATTTGATACAAGTATAAATTCCCATAAAACAAATATTACTGAAAAGGAGAAAGCAAAAAACGAGATACTTGAGGGCAACAGGGCATTAACGAAATCTGTCGAAAGTAAAGCGTATGAATTAAAATCTCACGTATCGACTCTTGAGAAGCTTCGTATATATTTTGAACAAAACAAATCGATTCCTGCCATTGAAAAAAGGATGAGCAGCTGGAATACACAGCTCACTCAGCGCAAAAGTAATGGGGAAAGAATAACTTTGCTAAACAAAGGAATTTTGAAAGCGAAAGCTGATTTTTCTGAAAATAAAATCTCATTTGAAGGAATAGACAAAAACCATAAAGTTGAAAAAGAAAAATTAGATTTGCTAAATTCTGAAATAAAACTAATACAGGAATCATTAGATAACGGGAATATTGAAAATTTAGTTATTCAAAACAATTCTCTCAATACCAAAAAAGAACAGTTGCGTGAATTGATTCAACTTTCGACAAGCTATAGCGAATTTGTTGCTAATCAAAAGATTCTTTTTGAACAAAAGACCAACTTAGAACAAAACCAGAAAGAAATTACAGCTAAAATACAGCAGTTTGACAATGAGATTAAAACATCTTTGCTGCTGGTGAAAGATGGTGAGGAACTCTATGAAAAAGATCGGTATATTGTTAGTTTGGAAACTGAACGCAAGAAACTAATACAGGGTGCACCTTGCGCTTTGTGTGGTTCTACCGAGCATCCGCTAGTTGAAAAATATGCGGAAATTGAGATTTCTGAAAGCTTAAAGAAACTGGATGAACGAAAAGCTAAATTAGAACAATTAAAAGCAGATAAGAAAACCCTTGAACTTGAGCAAACAAAATACAGTGCCGATTTGAATCATCTTTCCCTTCAAATTGCTAAAAATGATAAGGACTGTGAAATTGTCAAACAAAAATTTGTAGGTTTTAATGCTGAATATAAAATTGAGAATAAAGCTGCTATTGAAACTACATTAAAAACGGTTGAAGATGAGCAAAAGGCTTTTTCTCAGAAAATTTCGGAGTCACAAGAACAACAAAAACTCAAAAACAAAAAGTCGGTAGAGTTGAAGGCAATTGAAGAAAAAATAAAAACATTCGAACTTCAATTATTGCAACTTGCTACAACTAATTTGGGCATTGAGAAATCAATTCTGGAGAGCGAAAAAGAAAGTCTGTTGTTGAAGGAGAAAAATGAAGAAATTGAAAGAATTTTGGTTGTTCAATTTGCCGATTCCGAATTGCAATTACCTGATTTTGTACATACTATACAATTTATTCAACAACTTGAAAGTAACATAAAAGCATACAATGATAATGCAAAAAAACAAGCCGAACTTGAAAGTACAATTCAAAAATGCGATATTGAGTTAACAAGTTTCAATCAACAGTTAACCACAAAAATAAATGAAATAAGTGAAATTGAAAATCAAATTTCGGTTTTAAACAAAGAGCTTCTAGAGTTGATTAATAGCCGTAAAGCCATTTTAGCATTGGAAATAAGTACGGACGATAAACGCATTGAATTGCAAACGTCCATTGAACTTGCCAGAAAAGCATTGGAAGAAGCAACCAAACAACTTACTAGTTTTAAGGAACATCAAACTGGCCTTTTGGCTGAAAAGACAAGCATTAATAAAGAACAATTGGAAAACGGAGTAAATTTAAAAATTTTATTGACGGATTTAAATAATAAAATAAATGACAGTTGTTTTGCTAATCGGGAAGAATTGTCAGAAGCACTGCTCAATGATGAAGTAAAAAATCAATATATTAACATTCGAAAAGCAATTGAAAATTGGAAAATATCGTTATCAACACTTGAAAAAAGTATAGCTACGGAATTAGAAAAACTCGAAAAGGAATTGAAGTCGGATGATACCTTAGAAGATACACTTTCAAAACAAGCTGAGATTAACGATCAAAAAGAAAAACTGCAAAAACGATTAGGCGAAATTTTCGAAAGTTTCCGTAAAGATGCTCAAATTAAAGAACGCAATGCCAAAGTAGTGGATGAGATTAATGCACAGGAACAAGTTTATAAGAAATGGTACACTTTGATGAATGTTTTAGGGGGTTCGCAGGATGCGTTTAACACTTACGTACAACGACTTACTCTGAAAAATCTAATTGATTTGGCTAACTTACATTTGTATAAACTTAATCGGCGATATTCACTACAACTTAACCCTCAATACAAACAGGGAGAGGAATTGAACTTCAAATTAGTAGATCATTATCAAGCTGACGAAATGCGATTGGTAGACACTTCGAGTGGCGGCGAAAAGTTTCTGATAAGTCTGGCGTTGGCACTTGGGTTATCTGATTTAGCAAGTTATAATGTCAGCATTGGCTCCTTGTTTATCGACGAAGGATTTGGAACATTAGACAGTAATACGCTCGAAACAGTAATCTCTACGCTTGAAACACTCAAAGCACATGGTAAAATGATAGGCATTATTTCGCATGTCGATAGTTTAAAAGAGCGAATTCCTGTTCAAATTCAGGTGTTAAAGAAAAGTAATGGGGTAAGTGTAGTTGAGATAAATTGAAAAGTATGATTTTCCGCAAAGCGATCGGTTTTAAAATTAACACAACTAATTTTGTTGTTTTGTAAAAATAGCTGATTACTTTTTTAAAAAATATATAACCACGAATTACACGAATTTACACAAATTTTTCAATATGAATTTTAGTGAAAATTGATGGAATTCGTTGTTGTAAAAAATGAACTCTACATTTTGTAAAACACAATTATTGATTTCAATATTTATAGGAGCTTTTGCAGTTGAATTGCTTGATTTAGTTAAGGCAACAAGTCCTGATTATTGGATTTATGGACATTCACACGAAAATACTCCTGATTTTGAAATTGGAAAATCAAAATTACTCACCAATCAATTGGGATATGTAATGGCAGGAGAACACCTGCTCTTCAACCAAGGTTGAACAATTGAAATTTGAACCCACTCCAAAAAAAGGTAGAACGCAAATAACGCTGAAAACCGCAAATAACCGCAAATATATAAATACTTATAAATCAATA
Organism: Paludibacter sp.; assembly: GCA_028692715.1. Taxonomy (GTDB): domain Bacteria; phylum Bacteroidota; class Bacteroidia; order Bacteroidales; family Paludibacteraceae; genus Paludibacter. Next base: position 72,031 of record JAQUWU010000007.1, read on the forward strand.
TAATGATTAAATTTATTTTTGTGTAAATTTGTGTTATTTGCGTAATTTGCGTTCAAAAAAGACTTTTCGGAGGGCACTCAAATTTGAAATATCACGAAAAACATTGTTCAAAATCAGTAAGAAATCACAACTATTTAAAAAGCCTGTCTGTAATCACAACCATTTTTCCATTCGCTGCAACCGTAAGCCGAATGCCCTTTCAAAAGAATTCCTTTTCCGCATTTTGGACAAACCGAACCTTCAATAGTTGTTTTTGCGTCCTGTTTAACATCCCCAGGACGACGATTGTCGCTTTTTACATTAAATACAATTTCCGAAATCATCGATTTCATTTCCTCCAGAAAAACTTTTGCTTCGTACTCACCTTTTTCAACTTGACGGAGTTTTTTTTCCCAAAGTCCTGTCAATTCAGCTGATTTAAGCAAGTCTTCCTGAATTATCTGGATTAAATCCACTCCGGTATTGGTTGCTATCAGGTTTTTCTTTTCGCGACGAATATAATCTCGTTTAAAAAGTGTTTCAATTATGGCAGCACGGGTAGATGGACGACCAATGCCGTTTTCTTTCAATGCATCACGTAGTTCATCATTATCTACCAACTTTCCGGCTGTTTCCATAGCACGCAGTAAAGTCGCTTCGGTATACGCTTTTGGCGGCGAAGTCCATTTTTCAGCTAAGGTTGGTTCGTGAGGACCACTTTCGCCTTTCTCAAAAATTGGCAATGTCCATTCTTCATCCTCATCACCATCTTTTTCATCCTCAACCACTTTAGCAAAAACAATCCGCCATCCGGCATCAAGTATTTGTTTCCCAGTTACTTTAAACTCTACTTTTTCCACTTCTCCTAAAACGGTAGTGGTCGAAATTTTACAATCCGGATAAAAGTTGGCAATAAACCTGCGAGCCACTAAATCAAATACCCGCTTTTCAGTATCTGTTAATGCTGTAGGATGAATTCCTGTAGGTATAATGGCATGGTGATCAGTCACTTTCGAATTATCAAAAACTTTCTTTGATTTTGGAAGTTTTCCAGCCAACAATGGTTTAGTCAATAGCTCATAATCCTTAATTCCTTTTAAAATATCAGGGATTTTAGGATAAATATCATCGCTCAAATAGGTAGTATCAACGCGAGGATAGGTAGTTACTTTCTTTTCGTAAAGACTCTGGATAATCTTCAAGGTTTCATCAGCCGAATAAGCAAACTTTTTGTTGCATTCCACCTGAAGTGACGTTAAATCAAATAAGCGTGGAGCAGATTCATTTCCTTTTTTTATTGAAATATCAATCACAAAAAAGTCGGCTGTTCTGACAGTTTCTAAAAAGTTTTCCCCTTCTTCTACACTTGAAAAACGACCTTTTGTTGCAGAGAAAACAGTATTTCGATAAACTGTTTTTAACTCCCAATAAGCTTCAGGTTTAAAATTTTCAATTTCTAATTGTCTGTTAACAATCAATGCCAGAGTGGGAGTTTGAACACGACCAATAGAAAGAACCTGTCGGTTTTTACCATATTTCAATGTATACAAACGTGTTGCGTTCATTCCAAGGAGCCAATCACCAATAGCTCGGGAAAGTCCGGCTTCGTATAATCGTTGAAATTCACTCTGATCTTTTAGCTTTGAAAAACCTTCTTTAATAGCTTCTTCTGTCAACGATGATATCCACAAACGTTTAACAGGACATTTACACAACGCTTTTTGCATCACCCAACGTTGAATCAGCTCTCCCTCCTGCCCTGCATCACCACAATTTACCACTTCATCGGCAGTTGACATCAACGTTTCAATAGTTTTGAATTGTTTCTGAATGCCACTATCATTCATTACTTTAATGCCAAAACGACCTGGAATCATTGGTAATTGACTCAACGCCCATGCTTTCCATTCGGGAGCATATTCGTGAGGCTCCAATAAGCCACACAAATGACCAAATGTCCAAGTAACCTGATAACCATTGCCTTCAATATAACCATCTCTTCTGGTTTTTGCTCCAAGTACTTCAGCTATATCACGTGCCACACTGGGCTTTTCGGCAATACAAACGATCATTATTATTGGTTAATTAGTTAATTAGTTGATTGGTTAACGAGGAATAAATATTTGAATAAATTGAGTTTACATAAATTCCATTTCTACTACAAAAGTACTCAAAAAATTTCAATAGAAATAAATCTTCATCCATTCAAATCAAATTGAAAAACATAAGCATTAAACTAATTTTCACTTAATCAATTCTGTTTTAAGTACTATGTATTCAGAATTCCTTGTTATGAATTACTAATTATTTTTTATCTTTGCAGTCAGAAACAATTAGCATTAAAATGTTGTTTTCAGGGTATATTGTTTAATTAAGGTATAATTTACTTCATGTTTCAAAATCAAGAAATTACAAAAGATGTTTTTTATGTTGGCGTAAACGACCGTCAAAAACATAAATTTGAAAATATGCTTCCACTTCCACAAGGAGTTTCATACAATTCTTATCTGATTGTAGATGAAAAAACGGCTTTAGTAGATACAGTGGATATAGCTATGGGAGATATTTTTATCGAAAAAATACAATCGCAACTTCAAGGTAGAACACTTGATTACTTAATAATCAACCACATGGAACCAGATCATTCTGGCTCGTTAAAGCTTCTCCGCAAGTATTATCCTGAAATGCAAATTGTTGGCAACAGCAAAACGCTGGATATGGTTTATGGATTTTACGAAGTAACAGGAAAAACACTGGAAATTAAGGATGAAGATACATTAGTGTTAGGAAAACACAAATTACAATTTCATTTAACACCTATGGTTCACTGGCCCGAAACCATGATGACTTACGAAATAACAGAACAAATTCTTTTTTCGGGCGACGCCTTTGGTTGTTTTGGAACTTTGGATGGAGCAGTTGTAGACGAAAATATGAATGTTGATAAATATTGGGACGAAATGACTCGTTATTATGCTAACATTGTAGGTAAATATGGCTCTGCCGTTCAAAAAGCATTGAAAAAACTCACACCCTTAGATATAAACTATATCTGTAGCACTCATGGTCCGGTTTGGAAAGAGTACATTACCAAAGTGGTAGATGTTTACGATCAATTGAGCAGATACGAAACCAACGAAGGTGTTGTAATTGTATATGGTTCAATGTATGGAAATACAGAATTAATGGCCGAAACAGTAGCGCAAGGTGTAGCGCAAGCAGGAATTAAAGATGTTATCATTCATAATGTTTCAAAATCAGATCCATCAGTCATCATTCAGGACATTTTCAAATATAGAGGCTTAATTGTTGGGAGTCCAACTTATTGTAACGAATTGTATCCCGAAGTGGAATCATTATTAAGTAAAATAGAAATCCGTGGAATAAAAAATCATATATTTGGTTGTTTCGGTTCTTATACTTGGGCAAGTGCAGCTGTAAAACGCCTCACTACTTTTGTGGAAACAATGAAATGGACAAGTGCTGAAATAATGGTGGATGAAAAACAGGGGCTTAAAAAGGATAATTATCAAGCATGTCTGGAACTTGGGAGTCAAGTCGCAGCACTTGTTAAGAGTTTTAAATGCGATCCTCCTCATTGTGTTTAAATTTTAGTGAACCTCACCCCAACCCTCTCCAAAAGGAGAGGGATAGAATTGAAAAATAAAAGATTAATAATATGGAAGAACTTACGCTTATTACGCCTACATTTTTATTTTCGGCTATATCATTGTTGTTGTTGGCTTACACCAACCGATTTCTTTCGTATGCACAATTAGTTCGCTCGTTGAAAGACCGATATATGGAAGATCGTTCGGCATTGACCAAAGCACAGATTATTAATATGCGTCGCAGATTACATCTTACTAAAAATATGCAATTATTGGGAGTTGCCAGTTTGCTTTTATGTGTTGCCACTATGTTTTTGATTTATGTTGGACTTCAAACAGTTTCAGCATACGTATTTGGTATTGCTTTACTACTATTAATCATTTCACTGGGACTTTCAGTAATGGAAATTCGTATCTCTGCAAAATCGCTAGAGATATATTTAAGTGATATGGAAAAATCTGAAAACCCCTAATCTCTAAAGGGGAATAAAAAAGGGGAACTATCCTAATTAAAGTAGGATTTATTAATTTAAGCTTCTATTCTATTTGTATTATAAACTAATTTAATGCCCCATAAGGGGTTTCGGTTCAATGAACAACGGATTTGTACGTATAGCAGCAGCGATTCCCGAATTACGGGTAGCGGATTGCAGCTTTAATGTCAGTAAAATGTCAGACCTGATTCATCAGGCTGAAGAGGAGAAAGTTCAGGTTATTTGTTTTCCTGAGTTATCAGTTACAGCCTATACCTGCGCAGATCTTTTTCACCAAAACAAGCTATTGGATGAAGCTTTAAAAGCATTGAATGAACTTCAAATGATTAGTTTTTCAACATCCGCTGCAATAATTGTTGGCCTCCCGCTTCGTTTACAAAATCAACTATTCAATACCGCCGTTGTATTACAAGGTGGTCAAATTCTGGGAGTTGTACCAAAAACACATTTACCCAACCAAAATGAATATTACGAAAAACGTTGGTTTTCATCTGGTGCCAATTGTACCGCAACATCAATTTTTATATCAGGGAAAGAAGTTCCTTTTGGAACTGATTTGTTATTTTCGGATGGCAAATTCAGTTTTGGTATAGAAATTTGTGAAGATCTCTGGATGCCAATTCCACCAAGCTCGTTTCAAGTGCTTCAAGGTGCCGAAATTATATTCAACCTCTCGGCTAGCAACGAATTAATTGGCAAACACCCTTATCGCCGTCAATTAATAGAACAACAATCAGCACGTTGCAATGCAGGTTATGTTTACGCTTCTGCCGGAGCAGGTGAATCTACTACTGATATGGTATTTACCGGAAACGGTATTATAGCTGAAAATGGCAAAATTATCAGTGAATCTGAAAGGTTTTCTTTTAATTCTCAACTAATAGTAAATGAAATTGATGTAGAGAGATTAGTTTCAGAAAGAGTAAGAAATACAAATTTCAATAATCAAAAATTGTCAAATGATTATAGGGTCATCAGAATTGAAGATGCCCGCTTTAGTCAGTTCAATTTGGTTCGGAAATTTGACAAACACCCCTTTGTTCCGCCTATTGATAACAGAGATAACAGTTGTAACGAAATATTTTCGATACAGGTTGGAGGTTTGGCTAAACGTTGGCAACACACACATGCCAAAACCTTATTAGTGGGTATTTCTGGCGGACTTGATTCAACTCTCGCCTTGTTAGTTTGTGTAAAAACAGCGGACAAACTGGGTTACGACAGAAAGAATATACTCGGAATTACAATGCCGGGCTTTGGTACAACAGATCGAACGTATAACAATGCGATCAATTTAATGAAATCATTGGGCATAACTATTCACGAAATACCTATTAAAGAGGCTTCTATGCAGCACTTTAAAGATATCCAACATGTTGAAAATATCCATGATATAACTTACGAAAACACTCAAGCACGCGAACGTACTCAGATATTAATGGATATGGCCAATAAGCACAATGGGCTTGTAATTGGCACCGGCGATTTATCAGAATTGGCTTTAGGCTGGGCAACTTACAATGGCGATCACATGTCGATGTATGCTGTAAACAGTGGAATTCCAAAAACATTGGTTCGTTATTTAGTGGGATGGGCAGCACAACAGTTTGAAAAATCATCTGAAGAAATTTTGCAGGATATAATAAACACGCCAGTGAGCCCTGAACTATTACCTGCTGACGAAAACGGAGAAATATCTCAAAAAACAGAAGATTTAGTTGGTCCATATGAGTTACATGATTTTTTCTTGTATTATTTTGTAAGATTCGGATTTAGTCCAGACAAGATACTAATGCTTGCAAAAATTGCATTTACAGAAAGTTATTCAGAAGAAATTATTCGCAAATGGTTAAAAGTATTTTTGAAACGCTTTTTTGCGCAACAATTTAAACGATCCTGCATGCCCGACGGTCCAAAAGTTGGTTCAATCAATTTATCACCTCGTGGTGATTGGCGTATGCCGAGTGATGCTGTTTCGTGGGGATTGGAAGATAGTTGATTGGTTGACTTTAAAATATTTAAAAAAAAAAATAAATTTCATTTTTAAAAAATATAATTAAAAACAAATATAGCTTATATTTAGCTAAATACACAGATAATTAAATTATGTTAGATCAAATTTATTACGAAAATTCAATTAAAGAGTGGATTATTTCATTGTTAATTATTCTGGGTGCATTATTATTGAATAAAGCCATCGTAATACTGAATAAACATGTTATTCACAAATTAACTTCTAAGACAAAAAATCGTCTGGATGACATTTTGTTTAAAATGCTCGAGTCTCCGGTATTACTGGGAATAGCATTGGCATCTATCTGGATAGCATCCAGCAGATTAAATCTTGACCCATCCATTGATAAATTCTTTCAGAAAGCATATCAGGTTTTAATTGTAATAAATATAACTTGGTTTGCCGTACGTTTTATAAATGCATTGATCGAAGAATACATTCAACCCATTGCAGATGATCCTAATAACAAACGAATTGATAGCAACTTTTTACCTATAATTCGTCGATCATTACTTGGAATTATATGGGCTATCGGAGCTGTAATGGCACTTAATAATGCAGGTGTAAATGTAGGAACCCTTATTGCCAGTCTTGGTATTGGAGGTTTGGCATTTGCTCTTGCTGCCCAAGACACGTTAAAAAATATATTTGGCGGTATTACCATTTTTACTGATCGACCTTTTCGTATTGGTGACAGGATAAAAGTTGACGGTTTTGATGGAATTATTGAAGATATAGGAATCCGAAGTACACGACTCAGAACATTAGACAGATGCCTTGTAACCATTCCTAATTACAAAATAGTAGAAGCATCGGTTGAAAATGTTTCCGAAGAACCAATGCGACGAATCGTATCAAAAATTGGTCTTACCTATAGTACTTCTCCGGAAAAAATGAACGAAGCCATTGATATTCTTAAAAATTTACCTAAAAAAATAAAAGGTATTGACTCTAAAGATATCTTTGTATTCTTCTCTGAATTTGCCGATTTTTCAATGGTTATCACCTTGATTTATTTTATTAAAAAAGAATCGGATATTCCACAAACCATCTCAAAGGTAAATATAGAAATTCTCACAACTTTCAATGCTGCCAGTTTAGATTTTGCCTTCCCTACTCAAACGATTCATTTGACAAACGAAGAATAAATTTAGATAGTGTCTGAATAAAAAAAACCAACCGATGCAGCAGCAAAAGTTGGTTTTTTTATATCTTGTAATAATCGGTATTATTCTACCATATTGTGAAACACGTTTTGAACATCTTCGTCATCTTCGATTTTGTCCAAAAGTTTCATTACCTGCGCTTTTTGTTCCTCGTCCAATTCCTTCATATCATTTGGAATACGTTCGAATTCTGCACTGAAAATCTCAAATTCAGCTTCTTCCAAATACTTCTGAATAGAAGAATAAAATTGAAAATCACCATAAAGAATAATATTGTTTTCTTCATCTTCCACTAGTTCATCAACACCAAAATCAATTAATTCAAATTCCAGATCTTCTAATGAAACACCTTCTTTTGGAGCAATTTTGAATACACATTTATGATCGAATAAAAATTGTAAACAGCCTGAAGTTCCTAAAGAACCGCCATGACGCGTCAGATAACTTCTAACATTGGCCACTGTACGGGTAGGATTGTCGGTTGCCGTTTCGATAACAATAGCAATACCGTTAGGTCCGTAACCTTCATAAACCATTTCTTTATAACCTGCATCATCTTTCGAAACTGCTTTTTTAATAGCCCGTTCAACATTCTCTTTGGGCATGTTTTCCTTTTTTGAAGTAGTAATAAGTACCCTTAAACGAGGGTTTGTATCCGGATCGGGGCCACTCTCACGAGCTGCGATTGTTATTTGTTTCCCCAGTTTTGTAAATACGCGGGCCATATTTCCCCAACGTTTTAATTTTGTCGCTTTTCTGTATTCAAACGCTCTTCCCATTTTTTATATCTCGATTTTAATTATTTCAAATTCAATAATAGAATTTTTGGTAAATCTAATCATAAATACCCATTAAATTCAATTGAACCGCAAAAGTATTAAAACACTGGCAAATAACCAGCATTTCTTAAACTTTTTTTTAAAATAAAAGGGAGTTGAAATCAACTCCCTTTTATTTTTATTCGTATTTAACCTCCTCAAATGTTATAATAAACTCAACCCTTCTGTTTAATGCACGTCCGGCTGATGATTTATTTGGAGCAATAGGTAATGTATCACCAAATCCTTTTGATGTCATCCGTTTTTCAGGAACACCTTTACCAATTAAATAATTTTTAACTGCCAATGCACGTTTTTCAGACAAATCCTGATTCATTTCAGCCTTACCAACATTATCGGTATGACCTCTTACTTCGATTAAATAAGTTGGATTTTCAATCAAAACTTTTGCGATATCATTTAATATTGGGAACGATTTTGTTCTAATTAAATCCTTTCCTGACTCAAATTGAATACCACGTAATGCTTTCTGGAACAATGTTCTGATTTCTTTTTTAATTTCAGGACAACCTTTATTTGAAGCTACACCCGGAACTTTAGGACAATTATCAAGATAATCAAAAACACCGTCACCATCAGTATCACGTGAGCAACCTTTTTCATCCACCATTCCTCGTGATTCGAGTGGTGTGTCGGGACATTTATCCAAATAATCAGGGACTCCATCATCATCTGAATCCATTGTACAACCATTTTTATCGACAAACTTCAATGCTTCAGTTGGAGTATTAGGACATAAATCCATATAATCCAAAACACCATCGCCATCCGAATCAAGTGGACAACCATTTTTGTCAACTAAACCTTTTGCTTCTTTTGGGGTATCAGGACATAAATCAAGATAATCAGCAATTCCATCCTTATCAGTATCCAAAGGACAACCAACAGAATCAACTTTTACATTTTCAGGTGTATCAGGACATTTATCAAGATAATCAACCACACCATCTTTATCAGAATCTTTTATACAACCATTCTCGTCAATAGAACCAAATGCTTCAGAAGGAGTATCGGGACATTGATCTAAATAATCAGGAACACCGTCGCCATCATTATCCACCGGACAACCATTCTGATCAATTCTATTGTAAGCTTCAGGTGGAGTTTTAGCACATTTATCCAGATAATCAGGTATTCCGTCACCATCAGTATCAAGTGGACAACCTTTTTTATCTACAATTACACCAAAGGGTGTTTCAGCACATTTATCCTTACGGTCTACAACTCCATCTTTATCCTTATCTTTTCTGTTACCAAAAACAAGATTAACACCAAAAGCAAAATTCATTCCTTTTGTATTGTATGGAACTGGGACTTTGAAATTTGATCCTACCATAGGAATATCACCTGAGATAGTATATCCTGCATAACTTAGTGGGATATAATCGGCAGAGAAGAAATAATGTATAAATCCTACTCGTAATCCCATACCGGCTCCTAAATTGCTAAATCGTCCATTCATAATAGAATATGAAAGCGACATATTAAACCAATCGATTGGTCGACCATTTATTGAAGCTGTCAGTTCTTCGTACACAGCTTTATTCTGAAAAGTAGTTCTGGATAAAAGACCTACGCTCAATTTATCTTCAAAAAATGCATATTCAGCACCAATGTTCAATTTTGGAGTTGTATAACTTGTATACGCATTGCTTGTAACCGAATTATTTAAAGAATCCTTTAGACCTGTCAACAATGAATCGGTTATATAATTGAAATCCAGATTGCTATTAATATTTAAACTATCAATTCCATTAAACTTATAATCAACATCATATCCAATATTCTTTACATTTGCATTCCATCTTATTAAGCCTAAATCAGTTATTGCAGCCGATAAACTTAGATTATTTATTGGTTTATAAGTTACACCTAAATCAATTCCACCACCCATTCCTGCAGGTTTCACAAAATCCATAGGATCTGACGGAATTATTGGATCAAATGTTTGAATAGAAGTTCCATTCAAATCAGCAGGTCCTGAGTAATTAGCACTTCCGCTTCCTTTTAATGTCCACTCTTCAATGCCTGCATTTAATGCTAAACTATTATTAGACATTGAGACATTAGCATTGCCATATAGAAATTTCAATTTTGCACCAACTGACAATCTATCATTTATTATTTTTGAATATCCTAATGCAGCCTCTGTATAAGCAGTTGCATTTACACCAAGAGTTGTTAAGTCGTACTCATTATTGTACATTTCAGGCGTACCATTCAACAAAAGGTTCATAAATCCTTTTGGAATTCCAATACTAACTTCAGTTTTCTGAGTTAATGAAAAACTCCAATAAGCATTATGCGTTCTGAAACCAAAATCGAGTAAATTAATTTGAAATTCTCCACCAATTAATGTAGTAGGTTTGAATGCACTATAAAATTTATCTATCGAAGTTGATGGATGCAAAAATGATATAGTTTGACCATTTTGGTTGTAAACAAAATCTTTAAGTGCCACCGAATTATTTCCGAAATTATATTGAGTAAAACCTAATACCGGTATTCCAAAATAGAAATTACTTAATGGTTGAAATGCCGGATTCAAATAATTGCGAACCGGGACATTTTCCATAAAATACATGGTATTAACCTGCTGTGAATTTAAATTAATTGCAAATAAACAGAAACTAATGAAAATCACCATTTTATATCTAATATTCTTTTTCATATTTCAGTTTTTTTAATTATTTGAACCTAAAGTAGTACTATAACTTCCATTAACAAAAGCGCCTAATTTTACTTTTATATAATTATTCTTCGTAATCTGAATCGGGAATTTTTTAGTAACTCCGTTTTCAACTTTACTATTTCCTTCAAAAACAAGAGAATAAATCATACTTTTCGCATCTTTAATTTCATTAGCCTGTTCTTTTGTCAGGTCAATATTAATTGGTGAAACTGTTTCTGCTGTAACAATTCCTGAATCATCTACTTCTCCAGAATTGATTACATAAGTTGAGCTATTCAGTGAAGAAGATATCACATTATTGTTTACATCCAAAAATTTCATTGAAAGTGTAGCTTTTACCGGAAGTGCATTTGTTACCTTCAATACAAGGATTGCATTTTCTACATATTCGAATGGTATATCAAGATTAGGTATTGTATCAGTTAAAGTGTAGTTACTGCCCGATTTAAAATAGAATGGAACTACTACTTTGACATTTGCTTTTACACTCATACCTGGAGTTATATATGATGCTGTACTCGAAGCATCATTTAGCGCATCATTTGTTGTGAGTGAAAATTTATATTCTAATGTATCTAAAGTTCTATCAAAAAGTTGATCCAAAGTACCATAATTTCTATCAAGAGTATGTAATTTTTTGGTCGTAAATAATCCCGGGGTTTCAGGTTTTACATCAATAACTTCTGTTGTTGACTGACTTCCGTAAAATAATCCCTGTTTTTCAACTGAATGATCTTTTGAAAATGCTTTTATAGATTCTATGTTAAATTGCATGTAGGTTCCAATATTATGTGTCAAACTTATCGTTGCCTTTGGATTGGCAAAAGATAATCCATCAGGAATTTCCGACAACATATCAAGAGGCAATTTTATAGTTGTTGGAACAGAAGAGGTTAGCTGAAACTTTCCATATGCCACAATGTTTTCTATTTCACTTATTTCCACACTTAAATTAAGGGTTGCAGAAGCCCCAACTGTTATCTCCCTATTCCCTGAAAATAATTGAACAGAAATGGGTGTACCTGTTAAACCATATGTATCCATGTAAAAATTATTAATTGTAACATTTGAGAGTTGATCAAAATTTGTTATAGGAACTTCAATCGGATCAATTGGTGTTGGAGTAATTGTATTGGATTTAAACATTTTCGGAAAAGTTAATACAATCCTTAAATCTGATGGTGATATAGGTGTCGTAGTTCCGTAAACAAACAAATTACTTCTACTAATATTTATTCCAAACGTAAATTTTGTTATCTCAATTTTATCTACCCTTCGAGTCGTTGAATTTGGATCAAGACCTAAATTTACACTCGTAACAGTACCCTCAATTGGGATTTTCGAATTTGCAGGTACTTGAGGAATTGGAGCAATTGTAAAGGGCAAATCTGTTGTTACAGGATTTTCCAATATATTAATATTTAAAAATTGATACTCACTATTTATTTCTGTTACAAAATTAATTGTATCCTCATCAATGCTTATTTGATCCTTCAAATCGAGTTGATTTAAAATATCATTAATACCGATACTCCCTTCACCGAGAGGAAGAACCAACGACTCATTAATTTGTACATCTTTGGATATATTTGACAAATCAACGTCATTACATGACATTAAAATGAAACAAAAAATTCCAATTGCACCTTTACAAAACAGGATATTTTTTTTTGTCATAATGTAAATTTTTAACGGTTATAGTTATTTATTAAATTTAAATTTTTCCTATTTTACAACCTAATGTGAAAACTTAAGACAAGAACATTTTATTTCAAATACAGAAACAATATTTTACAAAGATAATATCTTTTGACACATAATTTTAAAACGGTACAATTATTTTCACAAAAACAAATTCTGTAAATTTATATTTCTATATTTCAGGAACTTACAAATTTAGCAGAAAAAAAAAGTGAAGTAAAACAAAAACTAAACATATAATTTTGTTAGTATAAAAAAATATCTCTCACAGCTTTGAATTAAAAGATTCAGCCGAAGCGGTTGCTATTTTGCGATCCAAAAAGCATGAGACAATTCTAGAAATATCATGCTTGTAGCTTAGATCAACCCATTCAAGCGACGAGTAAGTCGCTTGACACTTGGGTTTATATAAAGTGATGGATGCGGGTTTTAAACTGCTTAGACTGTTATTAGCATTCTGTATAGTTTGGCAGATTTCATTTTCAGTATAATATTGAATTAAGTAGTTTCCAATAATCAATGATCAGTTTTACCACAGTAGAATCCAGTCACAGTCAGGACAAGCACAAAGAAAAAGATAAAGCAAAGAGATTTATGGCACTTTTTCGACAATAAAAAATTAGGTGGTAATCTTCCTACATTCTCAGTTAAATCTTTTTTCTAAATTTCGCAACTATTTTTTCAATATTCCTTTATTCAATTAACAGTTAATTCATTAGAAAATTAAAATCCTATAGTTACAACATATGAAGTCTTTAGTACTAAATCAACCGTTGTTAAAGTCAATACTTTATCATTCACTAGAATAATTTTTACTGATTCTGAAGGACTTAAATTATCATAAATCTCTGAATTTGTAATTAAAAAAGCTACCTCTTTGCCACCACTTGCAATATCTGCGACACTTGATGCCTCCCCTACAAGATTTTTGTCCAATGCTGTTTCACCAACATACATTTTTAAATTTGCAAGTTCACTTACATCAAAGTTATTATTCGTTCTAATTGTAGCGGTTTTAAGTTTTAATTTTTTAATAATATTAAGATTGAAACCAGTAGAATCTTTTACAACTTCCGTTACATTCAAATCAATTTCTTTATTAAATATTTCAACAGTAGTATCACTTCCTACTTTATGTAGTCCTGCAATAGCCGAAGGACTTGTCACAGTAAATATCTGATCAGGAGCATCAAAGGTAATATCTTGTGAAAGTGATTCCAATAAATCACAAGAACTTAAAATTAGCAAGGGTAACACGAGCACAAACCAAAATTTTCTTATAGTTATCATAAACAATTATTTTTACTGCGAATTCTTGCTATAACAAGAAAGAGTCATGCAATTAATAATAAAACCAAATCAATTTAACTATTCTACAAATTTATTCAAACGTAATTTCTTCATATGAAACAATAAACTCTACTCTTCTATTCATTCCTCTACCAACAGCCGTTGTATTATCAGTAACAGGGAATTTTTCTCCATAGCCATTTGCATTTAATCTTCCACTATCAACTCCTTTTGAAATAAAGTATTTCATAACAGCTTGAGCACGTTTTTTCGATAATAATAAATTTGACTCCGGTCTACCAACATTATCAGTATAACCTCTTATTTCAATGATATAGGTTGGATTAGCAACTAGAACTCCAGCAATCTGATTTAAAATTTTATACGAACCCGGAACAATTCTATCACTTCCCGAGTCGAACCAAATACCTTGTAATGCCTTTTGGAACAATGACTTAAGAATTCGTTGTATTTTTTCTCTTTCGACAAGTGTCTGAACCGGTTTTTCTACAAGGTTTCCAACAGGTTTCCCAATAACTTCTTCGCAACCATTATTTGCAATTACTCCCTTTACATCTGGACATAAATCAAGATAATCCGGAACACCATCTCCATCCGAATCTTTCGGACATCCATTTTCATCAACCATACCTTTAGCTTTCAAAGCTGTATCAGGACATTTATCAACAGTGTCGTAAATTCCATCTTTATCAGAGTCCAGTGGACAACCAACAGAGTCAACTTCAACTCCCAGAGGTGTATCAGGACATTTGTCCAACCAATCGGGTTTTCCATCTTTATCTGAATCATTTTCGCACCCATTTGCATCAACATATCCTTTTGCACTTTCAGGAGATTGCGGACACTTATCTAAATAATCCGGTACACCATCTTTATCTGTATCCAAAGGACAACCAAACTCGTCTACTTGCTTGGATGCTTCAGGTGGTGTTTTAGCACATTTATCCAAATAATCGGGGACACCATCTCCATCAGTATCAACAGGACATCCATCTTTATTAACCTTAACATTCTTTGGAGTACCCGGACACAAGTCCCTTTTATCATCTACACCATCTTTGTCGGCGTCTTTTCTGTTACCCAAGACAAGATTTAAACCCAATGCAAAATTAAATCCCTTTGTATTTGAAGGAATTAATGCAGAATAAGTTGGAAGACTTGAACTTATTTTATTTAATGGAAGGGGAATATAGTTTAATGGAATATAATCGGCCGTTAAAAACCAGTTTAAAAATCCTGCTCGAAGTCCGATCCCTGCTCCTATATTACTCATTCGTCCATTGATAACAGAATAGGAGGCAGACAAGTTGAACCAATTCACCGGACGTCCATTGATTGAAGCAGTTAATTCTTCAAATAATTTATTTGACTCCAATAAAGTTCTGGATAATAAACCCAAACTTAATTTATTCTGGAAAAAACCATATTCAACACCAACATTTAATTTTGGGGAAAGACAAGTACTATATAATTTTGCAGACGATTCTATGCTATCACTGTATGAATTTTGAAGATCATTTAATAATGAACTTGCATAATCATCAATATTTAAAGTAGAATTTAAACCTAAAGAATCAATTCCGGTATATTTAAAATCGACATTATATCCTAATTTTTTTAAATTTTTATTCCAGCTTATCATTCCCAAATCAACTACAGCTAAAGAAAAATTGAGGTTTTCAACAGGTTGAAATGTAGCTCCGACATCAATTCCTACTCCATATCCCGATGGTTTCAGATAATCGATAATAGATGTAGGGAAAATAGGATTTAATGTTTGAATACCATTTCCATTTAAATCTATCGGCGATGAGTATTTAATGGTACCGTTCCCTTTTAATACCCACTCATCAGTATTGGCATCGAAATTTAGATTTTCATTAATTAATGAAATATTAGCGGTCCCCATTAATATTTTTAACTTTCCACCAACCGACCATTTATTATTCAATTTGATGGAATAGCCTAACCCCGCTTCGGTAAAAGCCGTTGCATTCAGTGATAATGAACTAAAATCGAAGGAATTCTGATTTAGTTCAGGAGTTCCAAAAAGCATAAATTTAAAGATGTCTGATGGAATAGAAGTTCTAGTTGTAAACCTCTCATTAACAGACAAACTCCAGTAAGCTCTTCCTGTTCTAAATCCGAAATCGAGTAAATTTACTTGAAAATCGGTATTGGAATTAAATGAATTATTTATTGCGTTCAAAAAAAGCAGTTTATCTCCGTTCGGGTGAAGAAAGGTTATAGGATTACCAACAGCATCTTTATAAATAACATCATTTAGAACAAAAGAATTATTACTTAAACTGAATTGGGTTAAACCTAAAACAGGTAACCCTAAATAAAAATCATTTAATGGTTGAAAAGCCGGATTCAATGAATTTCTGACCGGAACATTTTCCATAAAGTACAGAGTGTTTACTTGCTGCGAATAGCTATAAATTGATGTCAAAAACATCAAAACAAACAAAACTAATGTATATCGTTTTTTACTTTTCAAAATAAATCAATTAATTATTAAGAATATCAACAACAGTATTCCCTTTTATAAATAAACCCAATTTTACATCAAAATTATTCTTAGTAGTCAAACTTATAGGATAAGAAGTCATTGTACCAAGAATATCCTTTTTATCACCAGTCAGATAGAGCGAAAAAACAATAAACTTTGTTTGTTTTAGAGCATCAATCTGCGGTTTATTTAAAATTATTTTAATGTATTGCGGAACAACCTCAGAAACAAATCCATCGTCATTTACATTTGCTGAAGTAATAATATACTGACTTGTCAAATTTCCAGACTCTGAATCATCCGAAACGCTGTTTATTGAACCTCCAAAAGCAGATATTGTATCATTTGCTAAATTTGATTTCCAAAATGTCATTCGATATTTAGCTCTTAACGGAAATCCATTTTTAAGTTTCAATACAAGAATTGCTGAATCAACTGCATCCAACATCTTTCCTACATCAATATCTTTAATTGTATCGGTAAGGGTAAAGTAACTATCTTCTTTAAATTGTAACGGAATAGTTACTTTCAGTTTTAATTTAGTTTTATTGTCAACAGAAATAAAACTTGAAGTCCGGGAAGCTATTGCCGACATCGCTACATCCCACTTCAACATATTGGGATAAGGCTTTTTATCAAATACTTTATCAAATTCGCCATTTACATTATTAAACTCATCGAATTTTTTTGTAACCCAGTCTCCATACAATTGAGGTCCTATAAATGTATCGGAAAATGAGGTACTACTTGTTCCAGTGGCAGGATTAATGAAAACTGCTTCGAATTCATTTGCTGGAGTTCCCGAATTAAATGATTTTAAATGGTTTACGTCAAGTTTTAAGTCAATTCCTACATTTGAAGTCACCGAAAAATCCAACTTTGGATTGGAAAGTTGAATGAATGAATTTGGAATAAAACTATCCAAATTAACTTTTGTATCGTATGTATAACTGTCAGTAAGATCCACATTAAACTTACCATAAACTCTAGATAAATCAACATCCACAAAATCCATTCTTACTTTAACATACGAATCGGGAGTAATATTAATGGGTGAACTCTGAGTTTTTAAATAAACTTTAATATCTAAGGGTATTAACGACGATTTATTTAACGATATTTTAAATCCCTGTACAGTTTTATAACTGGGAACTCCATACTCTAAGTCTTGAAACAATAAATTAGTTTGAGTGTAAAATTTCATAACATCATCGCTAAATAAAAATTCAACTGATAAATCAGATGGAGAGATATTTTGTAAATCAGGTGATACTTCTACAATTATTTTCAATTTGGCTGAATTAATGATAACGCTGTCAACATACTCTTTGCTAATATTTTCATTTACCGTCATTTCGATATCAGCATTAAAAGAAAAGGGATTAAGGGGATAAAAAGCAGGGATAGATAACGGTTCAGCGGATAAGTATAATAATTTCTGGAAAGGTTTAATTGTATCCGCTTGCTCAAGTTTGTCATAGCTTAAAACAAGCTTAAAAGAATCGACATAACTAATTTGTGAATTTGTGGTATCTAAATAGTCTGGCAAACCAAGTTTTTTCAATAAATCTTGTACCGAAACAGTACCCTCAGCAACAGGGAAAACAAGGGATTCATCAATTAATACATCGGTTGATACATCAAAAAAATCAAAATCGCTAACACAAGATGTTACAAAAAATACTAGAAAAAATATAATATATAAAATAAATGATTTCTTCATACTTAAATTAATATTAATCTGTTAAATCAAAATGCATAATAGAAACATGATTGCAAAATTATGAATTTTAATTTATAAATATAGATTATACAACAAATCCCTTAATATTTCCTTAAAATTGTTTGTAAAAGTACTTATTTGTAAGAGTAAGATTCAATTGTATCTTTGAATGGCATAAAAAATGCTCAAAGATAACAATTTTTTGATTTAATTATCAAATTATTTGCCTGTATTAATGGGTCAAGAGCTTATTATTGTTCACAACGGCAATCATTTTTTGATTTTGTAGGGTGAAGTCCTTTTTTGGGCTTAGATAAATTTTCAAAAAAAGATTTTAAACCGCGCTTTGAAGTATTGTGTTTCTGAGGGGAGAATGATTTATTCTTGTGAATATCTCCAAACCAAATATTTGATGATTTATTCTCATTTTTTTCATTATGATAATCGAAAACAAGATTTACACCCATTGAAAAATTAAATTCTCTGGAATTATAGGGTATTGATATATCTAACTCCGGAAACACTGATGAATAATCAGAAGGATTGAATTGAAGTTTTTGAGTAGAGACATAATCGGTAGCCATAAATAAATTCACAAAACCAACATTTAAACTAACTCCTACTCCAAAAGTAGAAAAAGTGCCGTTTAAGAGTGAATAGGACAAAGTACCGTTTAACCAATTGTATGGTCGCAGATTTAATGCTAAGGTAGCATCTTCCACTATAATATTTTTGTACAACTGAGTTTTCGACAGTAATCCCAATCCTAACATATGTTCGAAAAAATCATATTCCAGTCCTAGATTTAATTTTGTTGAAGTTGAACTAAAATAGCTATTATTGGTTTTATTAGATGTTTCGGTTCTGTTTAAGACAGTTGAAAGACTATCAACTAATTCAGTATTATTATTTACGAGCTGATTAAATGTATCACCGGGATTACTATAGGAACCATTATTATAATTCAAAATTCCATCATAAGACAATGAATAGTTATAATTTACAACATCACTTCTCCAACGAATAAAGCCTAAATCGAGAATTGAAGCTGATAAATCAACGTTTTGGTTTAAACGATAAACTAAACCAAGGTCTATGCCCACGCCAAAACCGACTGGCTTAAAAATTTGATTAAAATTTTCTATTAAATAATTTGAAACTGTTTGATAATTATTACCAATATCCGATTGAATTAAATTAGCTATATTGACTGAACCTGTTGCATTAATTTGCCATGTAGGTAGCCCCGGTTGAATATCAAAATTTTGATTTGAATTGGACATATTCATATGACCCAGCAAAAATTTAAACTTTCCTCCGATCGACCATTTTTCATTCAATTCATTTGAATAACCTAAAGCAGTTTCAGTATAAAGTGTTAAGTCAGATTGTAATGGAGCAAAGCTGAAAGTGGATGTAAGCGATTCGGGATTATTAAAAAGCATTAAATCCAATATATCTTTTGGTAAATTAATCGTTCCCGCTATTTTTTCGGAAATTGTAAAATTCCAAAATGAAGTAGACTTTTTAAACCCAAACGAAAGTAGATTTGTCTGAAATCCGATGTGTAAAACAGTATTCTGTTTAAGTATATTATTTATCAAATTTAAACCTGACAATTGATTTAAAACATTAATATTCAAATCAGTTGGATTATTATATAAGTCATTAAATTTCAATGAATTATTCCCTACATCGAAACTGGCGAATCCTAAAATCGGCAGACTGATATAAAAATCGTTTTGAGGTTGAAAAGCCGGATTTTGAATATGTTGTAAAGGTGAGTTTTCGATAAAATAAAGAGTATTTATCTCTTGTGCAAAGAGTTGATTTTGCAACAAAAGAATTATAAAGTAAAAAAATATAATCTTTATTTCGCTCATTTATAGCCCATTAATTTTAAATTCGAAAACAGACTGAATCGTTATAAAATTATAACAGCGAAACAATTATTTGAGTTCAATACTATATGAGTTTATAAAATACAAATGAACATTTTTATTTCATAGTTTTCTTTATTCTTTTTTTTGAGGAAAATTAACTAAATACACTGTTTCTGAGGCTCTTGTGAGAGCGGTATAGAGCCAACGATAAAAATCACTATTAAGCTGTTCTTCCGAAACCTGACCCGGATCAATAAAGACTTTCTTCCACTGTCCTCCCTGTGCTTTGTGGCAGGTTACAGCATAAGCAAATTTTACTTGCAAGGCATTGTAAAATTCGTTTTCAAAAACTTTCTTGTATTTTTCTTTTTTTGTTGTGATTTCAGGATAATCTTCTAACACTGCTTCAAAAAGACGATTCGTCATTTCATTCATTTGACTTGGTGATTCAGATTGTAAACCATCTAACCAAATCCGTGCATCAATTTCCCATTCGTAGTCCAGCGATTTCAGGGTTAAATCAACAAACCGGAAACCATACATCTCATAATGTCTGCGAACTCTTACAACCTGCAAAATATCACCATTAGCAATAAAATCGATTTCTTTATATGGTTTATTCCAAAAATAATTATTTCGGGTCACCATCAAAAGATCGCCGTTTGTTAGTTCATCCTCTTTCTGCATTACTCTGGCACGAATTCCGTTGTTGTAAATGTTAGCACGTTTATTCGAACGTGTTACAACAATCGTATCCTCTACTCCTACTCCATCGTATGCCCGCTGAATTTCATCAATCAATTCCGCACCATTAAGTTTACAAATATCATCAAATTCTTCCAATTCGAATTCGGGAAACTCATTTGTTTGTTCTTCAAGCAGTCGATTTCTTAATAAAGTTGCATTGTGTAAAATTCCACTCTCCAACGCCTGACGCACAACATGCGTCAAAGTAAATTGTTGTAAATTCAAACCATATCCCAACAATTTATCAGGCTCAAGAGCCGGACTGTGTGGCTGCAAAACCGGTGGTAGCTGAGCTGTATCACCTAATAACAACAAGCTACAACCTTCGCCACTGTAAACAAATTGAATCAAATCGTCCAACAACCTACCAGATCCAAAAGCAGTATCTGTTCCGGTATTCGAAATCATAGAAGCTTCGTCTACAATAAAAAGCGTATGGTTAAACAAATTATCAGCTAGTTGAAACTTGAATTCAGACATTGATTTCTGTCTGTAAATTCGTTTGTGAATAGTAAAAGCCGGAAAGCCCGAATATCCAGCAATAACTTTTGCAGCGCGCCCCGTAGGCGCAAGTAACATCGTTTTCTGTTTCAGTTCATTTAATGCTCTTACCATTGCACTTACTACAGACGTTTTACCAGTACCTGCATACCCTTTTAGCAAAAAAACTTTTTCCTTGTTGATGGACATAAGAAATACACCCAATTCTTCAATCAGCTGGGTTTGTTGCTCGGTTGGTTCAAAGGGTAATTGTGCAGTAATCTGTGATGCGATAAAATTCTGTAGCATACTGCAAAGATAAGAAAGATTGAGAAAATAAATATAAGTCCACTCAGTAAAAGGGTAGAACCTACCTACAGATAGGTAGGCGCAAATAACGCTAAAATCCGCAGATTAACACAAATGCATAAATATCTATATAACAAGACAATACAAAAACAAATTTTGCGTGAATTTGCAAAATTTGCGTTCAAAAAAAAATTCGGAATAAACTCAAATATCTAAAATTCTATATCAAAATTTTACTCTAAGTAATGAGAATAATATAATGACGTATTACTATTCAAGTAATTAGCTGTATATCTGCTTTTTATTAAATAGTAAATGGTACATTGTAAAATGGTAAATACTTAAAAAACAAACACGCAAATGATTCGCGGTTTAAATACTACAAACTTCCGACTATTTTCTATTTTAATGCTTGTATAAAATCCTGATACAAATCTTCCACATTTTCAAGTCCTATCGAAACACGAATTGTTTTATCAGAAACATTCATCTCCTTTCTGACTTCAGGTGTAAATGTTCCAAATATGGTACTTGCAGGATGTATGGCCAGTGTTTTATTATCAAAAAGGTTGGTTGCTCGTTTTATAAGTTTTAGTTTATTCATAAAAGTAAAACAAGCTTCACGTGAGCTTAAATCAAAGGTAAACATCGCCCCGGATTTTTCACCAAACTGTCTTTTACTCAATTCATGATATTTATTGGAAATTAAACCGGTGTAGTTTACTGAACTTATTTCCGTTAATTTTTCTAATTTCTCGCACAACATCAAACAAGTTTCAGCAGCTCTGTCGTATCTCAAGCTCATTGTTTCCAAACCAAGCGTTTGCATATAAGCCACCTGAGGAGTCATATATGCTCCGAGATTCCGATGAATTTCTTTTTTTAGTTTAAAGGTAAATGCTGATTTCCCTTGCTCTTTTACCAAATTGTGCAATTTGGGAGACGAAAGCCAGTCGAAACTGCCATAATCTATAATCAATCCACCCAAACTGGTTGCTCCACCCGAAATATATTTTGTACTCGAAACGATTTCAATATCAATTCCAAATTTATTAGCTTTAAACGCACAAATCGGTATTACGGTCGTATCAGCAATCAAAGGCACAGAATTTCGCTTTGCAATTTCAGAAAGTCTTTCCAGATTTACTACTTCTAATTGAGGATTTGTGATTATTTCTAAAAAAATAGCGCAAGTATCTTTATTTACTAATGATTCAACTTGTTCCGGATTATTTAAATCACAAAAACGTGTTTCTACACCAAAAGCTGCAAGTGTATTAACCAAAATAGAATAGGTATTTCCAAATAAATGTTTGGAGGTAACAATGTTGCTGCCACTTTTAGCCAAAGCAATAAATGTATTACTTATTGCTGCCATTCCTGAATTCAATGCCGTAACACTTATTGCTCCGGTAATATTTTTTACTCTTTCTTCGAAATATTGGACCGTAGGATTATTGATCCGGGAATAAGTATAATCATTCGATTTCCCGGTAAAAGCGGCTTCCATCTGCTCAGCAGTATCGAATTCGTACGCAGCAGAATTGTAAACCGGCATACTCAATGCTCCATAAGCATCGGGTTTAGGATAATTAGTGTGAAGCAAGTCTGTTTCAAAAGATGAATTTTCTTTCATTTTACCTCCCTAACCCTTCCAAAGAAGGAATTTTACGTAACTCAGCTTTATAAAATAAATATTAAGTTACAATTATTTATAAATACACTTGTTATCAAAAACATATTTATTTTACTGGAGTCCAACCATTTAAATATTCTGGCTAGAGATTTATCTTAATTTTGCCTGCAACTTATTTTCAAAATTCGATTGCAATTTTTTCATGATTGAATCTATCTGACTATCAGTCATCGTTTTCGTTTCATCGTGCAAAATAAAGCTTACTGCATACGATTTTTTACCTGCTTCCAGATTTTTACCTTCGTAAACATCAAATAAATATACTTTCTTCAATAATTTGCGTTCAGTTTCGAAAGCAATTTTCTCTATCTCTGCAAAAGCAATATTTTTATCCAACAACAATGCTAAATCACGTTTTACTTCTGGAAATTTAGATACTTCACTGTATTGAATTTTATGACGTTTTAGCTCAGCAACAATTGAATTCCAGTTAATGTCTGAATAATACACTTCAACATCAATGTCCATCATTTTGCGAATGTTGGGATGAACAATACCATAAACTGCCAACTTTCTTCCGGCTTTACTGTAAACGGTCAAAGCTTCACTTAACAAATCATCGGAATATTCTCCAACAACCAGGTTATTCAACTTGATTCCTAGTCGACGCAGAATATTTTCTACATAGGCTTTCAACTCAAAGATACTTGATTTTTCGTCTTTTGCAGCCCATGACTGTGAATGTTTATTACCCGTAATCCATATTCCCAAATGAAAATCTTCGGAATAAGCGGCTAATGTTTCACCCTCCTTCTTATTTTCTTCATTATAATAGTAGCAATTACCAAATTCGTAGAATTTCAAGTCTGAATTTTTACGATTTACATTACGAACAATATTATCCAGTCCTCCAAACAATAAGGTCTGGCGCATAACACTTAAATCGGAACTTAATGCGTTAATAATTTTTACCGAATGTGCAGCAGGGAATGAAGTCAAATTGTTATAGTAAGCGCTTTTAGTCAACGAATTGTTTAGAATTTCATTGAAACCCTGAGCGGTAAGTTGTTCAGAAATCATATATTGAAGTCGGTAACTGTCAGGTTTTGAGCTATAACTCAAAGTCGATTTTAAGGTTTCGCCAATCTCTACATTATTATAACCATAAATACGAAGAATATCTTCAATCACATCAACATCTCTTTGTACATCAACACGATATGCAGGGACTTCAAGTACATAACCTTCATGATTCTTACTTAATATTTTCATTTCGAGAGCAGAAAGAATTGACTCAATATTTTCAGTACCAATTTCCTTTCCAATCAACGAATTTATTTTTCTATTCGAAAGATTAACCACAAATGGTTTTATTTCCTGAGGGTAAACATCCACTATTTCACTCGAAATTTCGCCACCGGCAACTTCCTGTATTAATAATGCACATCGTTTCAATACATAAATAGTGTTTGTTGGATCGCAACCACGTTCGTAGCGGAAGGAAGCATCGGTATTTAATCCATGGCGTTTAGCCGTTTTTCGGATAGAAACCGGATTAAAATAAGCACTTTCTAAAAACACATTTTGAGTTGATTCGGTAACTCCTGATTCAAATCCACCAAAAACTCCACCAATACACATTGGAGCTTGTGCATTACAAATCATTAAGTCAGCAGCATTAAGTTTACGTTCCATTCCGTCCAAACTAACAAAAGGAGTTCCTTCGGGCAAACATTTTACACGCACTTCAGCACCAACAATTTTATCGGCATCAAAAGCATGAAGAGGTTGTCCCAATTCGTGCAAAACGAAATTAGTCACATCCACAATATTATTAATAGGACGAAGTCCGATAATCAACAAACGGTTTTTCAACCAATCGGGCGATTCAGTTACTTTTACACCAGAAATTGTAAGGGCAGAATAGCGTGGACAAGCATCTGTATTTTCAACAGTTACAGGAATTGTAAGTTTTGTATTTTGGACAGCAAAGGCATCAACCGATGGCTTTTGCAATTTTACTGTTTTATCTTTCAATGCAAAAAATGCCGCCAAATCGCGGGCAACACCAAAATGTGATGCTGCATCAATACGATTAGGAGTAATATCAACTTCCAATAAATAATCACTTTTTATTTCGTAATAATCTTTAGCTAAAGTCCCCACAACAGCATCCGAAGGCAAAACAATAATACCATCATGACTGGCTCCGATTCCAATTTCATCTTCTGCACAAATCATTCCCATCGATTCAACACCGCGAATTTTCGAACGTTTAATCGTAAAACTTTCATCGCCTGAATATAATTTTGTTCCAACAGTAGCAACAACCACCTTCTGACCCGCTGCAACGTTAGGTGCACCACAAACAATTTTAGAAGGTTCGTCAGCTCCTATATTTACGGTTGTAACATGTAAGTGATCTGAATTTTCATGCTCAACACATGTTAACACTTCTCCGATTACCAGACCCTCCAATCCGCCTTTCACAGTTTGTACTTCCTCTACTCCACCTACTTCTAAACCTATAGATGTCAGCGCTTTTGATAATTCATCGGGCGTAATATCAATATTAATATATTGTTTCAGCCAATTATACGAAATATTCATAATTTTAAATGTTGATTTTTTGAAGCTACAAAGATACATTTTTTTTTAGAGCTAGCATTTTTGATCTCTTCAAAATATCATGACAAGAATAATAAAACTCAAAATATTGTTTTTTTCCCTAATAAATAAAAATTCTGCACACAATTTATTGATATGTGTAATAATTCATTATTTTTGTATCGGCTTTAATATAAATTGAAAACTCATAAAAATGATTCAGGAAAACTTTATTCGTCTTATAGAAGACTCTTTCCGCAATAATTGGGAATTTCCGGCTTACAGTAACTATGGCGAAGAATTAACAGTAACCTATGCAGATGTTGCCAAACGTGTTGCACGACTACATATATTATTCGAACAATGTAAATTAAAGCCTAATGATAAAGTTGCATTAATAGGTAGAAACAACTCTAACTGGGCTATTACCTATCTTGCAGCTGTGACTTATGGAGCGATAATTGTCCCCATTTTACAAGATTTCAATGCTAATGATATACATCACATAACGAATCATTCAGAATCTACTTTACTTTTCACAGGGGACAATATTTGGGAAAATCTGGAAGAAGAAAAACTTTCAACAGTAAAAGCAGTTTTTTCTTTAACTGGGTTCAACTGTATAGCTTTACCAAATAAAGAACCAAAAACTGAAAACAAAGAACATGAAATTCAGGAATTATTGGTTCAAAAATACTTGCAACCCGACTATATTAATAGCCTTTTCCATTCAAAATATCCACAAGGTTTTTATCGCGACAATGTAAGATACGTTGACAAACCAAACAATGAGTTGGTGTCAATCAATTACACTTCTGGAACTACAGGATTTAGTAAAGGAGTTATGACAAGTGGAAATGCCATTGCGGGAAATATCACATTTGGATTACGTACAGGATTGGTTGCACCACAATATAAAGTCATCTCATTTTTACCCCTTGCACATGCATACGGTTGCGCATTTGAATTTTTAACATCAACTTGTGCCGGTTGTCATATTCATTTTATTGGAAAAATACCCTCTCCCAAAATACTACTAAATGCATTTGCTGAAATTAAACCAAATGTTGTTTTTTTAGTTCCATTAATTGTTGAGAAAATATATAAAAAACAGATTCAACCCTTGTTGGCAAAACCATCCATGCGTTGGGTATTAAGTATACCGTTTCTTGATCAACCAATTTTAGCCCAAATCCGCAAAAAACTAATGGATGCATTTGGGGGTGAGTTCTCACAAATTGTAGTTGGAGGTGCACCATTAAACGCCGAAGTAGAAGATTTTTTTGAAAAAATAAAATTTCCTTACACAGTTGGATATGGTATGACTGAATGTGCTCCACTTATCAGTTTTTCAAATCATAAGGATTTTATTCCAAAATCTTCAGGAAAAATTCTTGATGGTATGCAAGTAAAACTAATTGATGTAGAGCCCACTACCGGTGTCGGTGAAATATGTGTAAAGGGAGAAAATTTAATGAACGGTTATTATAAAAATGAAGAAGCTAGTGCCCGTATTATGGATAAAGATGGCTGGTTGTACACTGGTGATTTAGGAACTGTCGATGCAAAAGGTAATATCTTTATTAAAGGACGAAACAAATCAATGATTTTGGGAGCAAACGGACAAAACATCTATCCCGAAGAAATTGAAGCAAAACTCAACAATATGCCCTATGTCATGGAAAGTTTAATTATAGAAAATAATGGGAAATTAACTGCTTTAGTTTGTCCTGATTACGATGCAGTTGATGCCGAACACTTAGACCAAAAACAGCTGGAAGTAGTGATGGAAGAAAACAAAAGATTACTAAATGCCATTGTTGCTTCATATGAAGCAATTTCAAAGATACAGCTATATCCACACGAATTTGAGAAAACTCCGAAAAAAAGCATAAAAAGATATCTTTATTCATCTACAACTTAACATATTTATTTAGCTGATTTACTGTCACTTATAATTATTTTGTATCTCTAATGAAAATAATTTAAAAAAAGGTCTTAAATATTAATGTACAATAAAAAAATGATGTAACTTTGCTGCGATTTTGAATAACAAAATTAACACGTTAAATTTTAAAGGTTAAAAAAATGAAAAAAGTATTTTTATTCTGTGTAGTAGCATTGGCATTTGCATCTTGTGCACCTAAAGCTGCTGAAGAAACTCCTGCAGTTGACACCACAGCAGTTGTTGCAGTTGATACAGTTGCAGTAGTTGACACTGCAGCAGTTGATACAGTTGCTCCAGCTATGTAATTAAGAAAACGTAAATAAATTTTTACGAATTTTGAGTCCGCTAGAAAAATCTATCGGACTTTTTTTTTTATAAACTATTAAAATTCACCCTGTTTTGTCGAAATTTGGTTCAAAATGACTAAAAAGCCCCTAAATTTCGACCAAAATAAAAAATAATTTAAAAAAAAATGATATTTATTAATGCTAACTCAAAAAATGATGTACCTTTGCATCGATTTTGAATTGCAAAACAAACATGTTTAATTTTAAAAGATTTAAAGAAATGAAAAAAGTAATTTTATTTTTTGTGGTAGCTTTGGCTTTCGCATCTTGCGCTCCTAAAGCAGCTGAAGAAACTCCAGCTGTTGATTCTACAGTTGTTGCTGTTGATACAGTTGCTGTCGTTGACACTATGGCTGTTGACACCGTAGCTCCTGCTATGTAATAAAAAAAGCTATCGCAGAAAGGAATTCTTGCTGGCATTTAAGTCCGTTATATCAATAACGGACTTTTTTTTTGAAAAAATGCTGAACTCATTCATTTTTTGTACCTTTGTGCGCTAAATAATAAAAAAAATAAATTATGTTACGAATTGCTGTACAAGCTAAAGGTCGATTGTATGATGAAACCATGTTATTGCTTAGTGAATCAGGCATTAAACTTGAATCCGGGAAACGGTTACTACTTTTACCCGCTCGAAATTTCCCATTAGAAGTATTATTTTTACGCGATGATGATATTCCTCAATCTGTAGCTGATGGAGTCGCCGACATTGGTATTGTTGGAGAAAACGAATATGCAGAAAAAAACAAAAAAGTAAATATTATCAAGCGATTAGGATTTAGTAAGTGTAGACTTTCGCTTGCAATTCCAAAAGAAACTGAATACACAGGCATTTCGTGGTTTAATGGAAAAGTAATTGCCACGTCATATCCTAAGATTTTAGACACCTATTTAAAAAAGCATAATGTAACTGCAGATACTCATATTATCACTGGCTCAGTTGAAGTAGCACCTTCTATTGGACTTGCCGATGCAATTTTCGACATAGTAAGTTCAGGCAGTACACTTGTTACCAACCACTTGAAAGAAGTTGAAGTACTAATGAAATCTGAAGCATTACTTATTTCAAATCCCGAGCTCTCCGATGAGAAAAAGCTAGTTCTTGATGAATTATTATTCCGCATTGAAGCTGTACAAATGGCTGAAGGGAAAAAATATGTATTAATGAATGTTCCTGCCGAAAATACGGATAAAATAATTGAAGTACTGCCCGGTATAAAAAGTCCAACCATTATGCCATTAGCAACTAAAGGTTGGAATTCGCTTCATGTTGTAATTGAAGAAAAAAGATTTTGGGATATAATTGGGAAATTAAAATCATTGGGTGCAGAAGGAATTCTGGTCATTCCAATTGAAAAAATGATTCTATAAATTAACGTTTTAAATAAGTTCATAAAAAAAACTTTAAAATTATGAATTTGTGCATCGATCAGGGAAATTCTAGTAGCAAAATAGGGCTTTTCGATAAAAACACATTAATTGATAGTTTTATTTTTAAAACTATCAATTTTAATGATATTTATTCGTTATTAAATAAATACAAGATAGATGCATGTATACTCTCAAGTGTAATTTCAGATAATTATGAATTGAAGAGGGTATTAAACGAAAAGATAAATATTAATTTCGAATTATCAAGCAAGACTTCAATCCCTGTGAAAAACCGATACGAAACTCCCGATACCCTTGGGAAAGATCGGTTAGCTGCTGTCGTGGGTGCTTCGTTCTTGAAACCTGAAACTGATATTTTAGTAATTGATGCAGGGACAGCAATCACTTACGACTTTATTGACGCAAAAGGAAATTATGAGGGTGGGAATATTGCACCTGGGGTAGATATGAGATTACGTTCGTTACATGAATTTACACAAAAATTACCCTTGGTTAGTCCCTCGAATGATAACCCTTTTTTAGGAAAAAATACTAAATCAGCATTAATTTCGGGCGCTATTTATGGTATTGTATTCGAGATAGATGGTTACATAAACACATTAAAAATTAAATATCCACAACTTTCAACTTTTTTAACAGGCGGTAGCATTTTTTACTTTGATAACAAGCTAAAAAATGCCATCTTTGCAGAAAAAAATTTAGTGTTAATCGGACTCAACCGTATACTTCAATATAATGTACAAAAATAAGATTTTTCTTCTCGTAATTTCGTCGCTATTTTTAATTCAATTAGCTAATAGTCAAAACAATACAAATTCGCCTTATACACGTTTTGGCTTTGGAGAATTAAATGACGCCAATTCAGGAGAACAAAGAGCTATGGGAGGAGTTTCGATAGGTGCACGTTCCAATTACAATATTAACACTGTAAACCCTGCATCATACAGCTGTGTTGATAGTATGACTTTTATGTTTGATTTTGGCACATCAGCTTTAGCTTCTCGTTTTTCTGACCCAAACGGAAGCAAAACAACTTTTAATGCAAATTTGGAATATATAACCATGCAGTTCCCCATTTATAAATGGCTGGGATTTAGTGCAGGGCTTCTTCCCTACTCCTTTTCGGGATATAGTTTTTACAACACCGATACTGAAACTATATTTTCAAACACAAGTGAATCGGACACTATAGAATACACAAAAAACTTTAGTGGTAGTGGTGGTATAAGTCAGATTTACGCAGGTGTCTCTACCAATCTTTTTAAACATTTTTCATTAGGTTTGAATGCATATTATATGTATGGTAGTTTAAATAACTATAGAAATATTGATTTTGGAAGTTTAAGTGGGTTTAATTCAACTACTCAATATAGTATTTTAAGTGTCAATAATTTTCGGTTTCGGTTCGGAGCTCAGTATTATAATACATTTGCAAAAAAACATGACATAACGTTAGGTATAATTTATGAAAACAAAGCAAAGCTCAATGGAGAATATACTGAGATTAGTTCGAGTGTATTAAATGACACATTAACTGTGGATGGGGATACAGAATTTGACTTACCTACAATGTTTGGTGTAGGTTTATATTATACTTATGACAAAAAATTATCTGTTGGCTTGGATTATAGCTTACAGAAATGGAGTGATGCTAATTTTTTAGGAGCTAGTGATGTATTAAACGATCGATCAAAAATAGCTTTAGGGTTTGAATATTTACCTAATTACAGAGGGCGTAAATTTTCTGATAAAATAAAATATCGCGCCGGAGTTAATATGTCAAATGCATATTATAAAGTGGATGGTGTTGTGCCGCCAGAAAACTTTGGCATAAGTTTTGGGTTAGGATTACCGTTATATAATAAAGTCACCAATTCAACATCTATGTTAAACACTACATTTGAGTATGGTATAATAGGTTCAAGCACAAGTTTAAGAGAAGATTATTTCAAATTTACACTTAATGTAACTTTCAACGAACACTGGTTTTTTAAACGCAAACTTTAATTTCAAAAAAAAATAAAAAAATTATATCAAAATGAAAACGAGAAACATTGCTGTTCTTTTAGTTAGTGTGGTAGTATTTACCAACTGCTTTGCACAAAAAGAGAACAAAAAAGACAAAAAAGACAAAACCGAAATTGTAACAACGACTACAACTCCTGAAGTTACTACTCAGGAAGCACCGGTAATTACAGAACAATGTTTGGTAAATATCAGTTTGTTTAATGAATCAGCAAAAAACAAACAATATGCAGATGCATTAAAACCTTGGAGAGCTGCATATAATGAATGTCCAAACGCCAATAAGGTAATTTATTCGAAAGGTAGTGACATTCTAAAATGGGCAATTTCACAAGCTAAAACTGATGCTGAATACAAAGCTGTATTTGATGAATTAATGGGTATGTACGACAACCGAATCAAATATTTCGGAGATGACACTCGATATCCTAAAGCGTTGATTTTAGGTTGGAAAGCACTTGATTACATTACTTATGTAAAAGGAGATGAAGCAAAAAAACCAGCTTATAAATGGCTAGAAGAATCAATCGACGGTATGGGTGAAGCTTCTGAACTTGAAGTTATACGTCAGTTTATGTTATTATCTACAGCAAATTATCAGGCTGATAAAAAAACTACTGATAAATATATTGCTGATTACCTAAAAGTGAAAAGTATTTTTGAAATGAAATCAAAAGATGCAGATCAGGCATATGCAGAATATAATACCCAAATGGAGCAAGCGATTGATGGGTTGTTTGTACAAAGTGGTGCAGCCGATTGTAATACTCTGGATGGAGTTTACGAAGCTAAAGTGAAAGCGAATCTGAAAAACCTTGATTTCTTAAACAATGTGATTAATTTCTACAAACGCATACGTTGTACTGAATCAGAAGTTTATTTTTCAGCTGCAGTAGCTGTTTATAAAATTAAACCTACCTCTGAATCAGCTAATGGTTGTGCTGAAATGTCATACAAAAAAAATGAATTTTCAAAAGCCATAGCCTTTTATGAAGATGCAACAAAACTGGCTACCGCTAAATTAGAAAAAGCGGATTATCAATATAAAATTGCTCAAATTTATTATATTGAATTGAACAATTTCCCCCGTGCCCGAGAATATGCACGCAATTCATTAGAATACAACCCAAACAATGGTAGTCCATACCTTTTGATTGGTTCGATGTACGCAAAATCAAAAGGAATCTATGACGATGCCGTTTTAGCAAAAACGATCTATTGGGTAGCTGTTGATAAATTTATCAAAGCAAAACAAGTTGATCAGAGTGCAAAAAATATCGAAGATGCGAATAAATTAATTCGTGTATATAGTGATTATTTCCCTTCAAAAGAAGATGTTTTCTTCCAACCTGACTTACAATCCGGAAAATCTTTTACGGTAGGTGGTTGGATTGGTGAAACTACAACATGTAGATAATTAAAAAACAGAACTCAACTGTATGCTATTTTTCAAAATTGTCAATACAATTTTAAACTATAAAGTTAATCGTAACATAACAACTGCCCTTACGGTAGTTGTTGTGTTGTTTTTAACGGTTACCTGTAGCAACGACAAACCTGATACAATAGCAGCTGTCGTCGACCGTTCAACCCTTCCGAAGCTTCATGCCACAGAAATTACAACTGTAATATCCGATTCAGGAATTACACGATTCCGTATTTCTGCGCCAGTATGGGATATTTACGACAAAGCGAATAAACCTTATTGGGAATTTCCAAAAGGAATCCATTTTGAAAAATTTGATGTGAATTTAGTAGTTGATGCAAATATCCATGCACGCTATGCTAAGTTTAACGAGAATGAACAAATATGGGAACTGAGAGGGAAAGTTCGTTCAACGAATTTACAAGGAGAATTATTTGAAACAGAACAACTTTTTTGGAATCAACGAGAAGAAAAATTTTATTCAGATAGTTTAATTAAGATCACTCAAAAAAGTCATATAATAACGGGTATTGGATTTGAAT
Source organism: Paludibacter sp. (assembly GCA_028692715.1). Taxonomy (GTDB): domain Bacteria; phylum Bacteroidota; class Bacteroidia; order Bacteroidales; family Paludibacteraceae; genus Paludibacter. Next base: position 105,418 of record JAQUWU010000007.1, read on the forward strand.
CCAATCAGACTATGACAAAATACCTTATTAAACAACCACAAGGTATTTTCCCTGTTGATGAAGAAGAAAGCAAGTAAAAAATAATAAGTCGCAGAATAAAGAGCAGACTTATTTCATTTCAGAAATACTTATATTTCGATATTCGCCTGGTGTCTGACCAGTTCTTTTCTTAAAAAAGATAGGAAAATAATCCGGATTTTCAAATTTTAAGCAATAGGAAATTTCTTTAATGGATTGGTTACTAGTTGAAAGTAATAATTTTGCTTCATTTAGTTTCAACTCTAACATATATTTAGATGGTGAGGTCCCGGTAAACTCCTTAAAGGCCTTCCTGAATCCTGAATAACTTATATTCAAACTTTTAGCAATATCTTCTGCACCAATATTTCGATAAACCGATTCGCGCATAATAACCTTCGCTTTATTTATTTTATTTATCAATTCTTCATCTTCAAAATCACGGGTCTTGTCACGGTAATACATTAAACCTAATATATGCATCACAATTCCTGAGAGCGCTTGTTGAAATCCGGCACGTTCTTCATTAGCAATTTCAATAGCTTTCAGATACAAATCAATAATACGTTCATTCAACCCAATATTAAAAACAGGAGCTCTATTTAAGAAAAAACCTTCTGATACAATTTTCTCAATGATATCGCCTTTGAAGCCTATCCAGTATTCACTCCAACCCGAGTTTTCAATTGGTTTATAGGTATGCCATACACCTGGCATTAAAAAAAACATTTTACCTTCAGTAATAAAACAAGATTGTTTTGAATTTCCAAAAGTAAAAACGCCATTACCATCAGTTATATAAAGTAACTGATATTCATTTAAAACTCTCCCTTTATCTACATTAAAAAAATATCCAAGTGGATGATTTGTTGGCGGATAAACATCATTTTCTAGGATATGTTGATGTCCCACAGTTGTTACTGTAAGCCCCCATAATTCATCTTCTTCGTTTGTTATCAAATAATTTAAATTTGGTTCCATTTCCGGTTATAGTATGTTTATCAAATATTTTTATTCTCGACTACAAATATAGAAAATTTTAAGTTCAAATTCCAACTAAAAATGGAGATACAATTATTTGCATCTCCATTTTTTATATTTTGCTTTTTTTTAATCCTATATTTACATTGAATTACCAATACCCACTAAAAATACGGATAAAATAATAACAACAATTCCGGTTGTAATCGTCCATTTCGTTTTTGGGGCTACCCCAGTCCATTCTTTGCGGTAAATACCCCACATATTGGCTGTGAGTATAATGGTAGACATATGTAGGATCCAAGAACTTGCACCATTTCCAAGTTTGCTTTCGCCCATTCCATAAAAGAAAAATTGCAAAAACCAGATTGTTCCTGCCATTGCAGAGAAAAGAATATTTTTTGAAATCGGTGTTTTTTTATCAGTAAAATTTCGATACGATTTGTTTTTCAAACTTAAAATCGTCGTCCAGATAAAATTGGTTGTAAGTCCACCCCAAAGCAATACTACATAAGTAACATTATTTTGAAACAAATGGCTTGATCCTTCAAACAGCATATCAGGAGCTTTCATAGCTACTTCAGCCATTGGTTTTCCTGCTTCAAGACCGAAGTTAAAGAAGGCACTTAATATACCTGAAATAACTGCAATAATTAAACCTTTTACCATACTGAATTCAGCCACACTTGCCATTTGTTGTTCTTTGGTAAGTTCTTTCTCCTTCATTATTCCGGCTTTCCCCGAAATTGCTATACCAATAACACAAACCAACACACCCAATAAGACCAATTGTCCACCCGGATTTGCAAGCATATCAGTAAAAGACACTTTTCCTATACTTGGAAAAAACGAATAATAAATGGCTGGGACTGTAGATCCAAAAGCAGCACAAAATCCTAGTGTCACGGAGTTACCCAAGGACATTCCTAAATATCGTACTCCGAGACCGTAAGTTAGTCCGCCAATTCCCCAAAGCAATCCGAGAATAAAAACGATGTATAGTATTTGTGTAGAAGCGGAAGAAATTATTTCCGTAAAGTGAGGAATAGTAAGCCAAGCAGCAAGTGGTGGAACAATCAACCAGGAAAACAATCCTCCGACAATCCAGAAACTTTCCCATGCCCAACCTTTCACTTTATTAAAAGGCATATAAAAACTACCGGATGCAAAACCACCGATGGAGTGAAATAAAATTCCTAAAAGTGCATTCATGATTTTCTTTTTAAACCAACTTATTCCAATCTCAAAGGGATGAAATAGTTGGTCGATTTTATAAGGTTAATAATTATATAAAAATCCCAGCCCCACCCAAAGGAGGGACTGGAAAAGTATTTATCTTTTTGAAGTAACGTTCTTTTCGTATTGTTGAATATCAGCAATATACGCTTCTCCGGCAATAACTCCTTTTTGGTTACAATAATAATCGTAAACAGCCGACCATGGAAGTGATTTTGCTTCTTCCAATAATGCCATGCGTTCAAAGTTTTGACCTTTTGCCTCAAATGTACGTAGTTGTGCTATTGGTTCCAACAAGGCTTGCAAAAATGCTTTCTGAGTTGCACGAACTCCTACAACATAAGCTCCAATGCGATTTATAGATGCATCAAAATAATCTAACCCCACATGAACACGATCAAGTGCTTTGGCACGAATAATTTCCTGAGAAAGTGCCAATAATTCGTCACTTAATAGAACAACATGATCACTATCCCACCGAACACCACGACTTACATGAAGCATTATTTCGGGTGCAAAAAGTAATAACGATGAAATCTTGTCAGATATTACTTCTGTAGGATGAAAATGTCCTGAATCAAGAGTAATCATTTTATTATTGGCAACACCATAACCCATGTAAAACTCATGAGAACCAACTACATAACTTTCGCTACCAATACCAAATAATTTACATTCGATACTATCTAACATGTAATCATCGTTGGTTTTGTATTCGAAAATTTTATCCAAGGAATTTTTCAAATTCTGACGATAGAGTAAACGATCAACTGTTTGGTCTTTTGATCCGTCAGGAATCCATATATTATGAATACATTTAGAGCCTAATTGTCGTCCAATTTCTTCTGCTATCTTGCGACAACGAATTACGTGGTCAATCCAAAACTCACGGATGGCAGGATCGCGATGCGACAAGGTAAATCCATCAGCTGATTTATCGTGAGAGAAACAAGTTGCGTTAAAGTCTAATTTGTATCCTTTTTCTTTCGCCCAATCAATCCAGCTTTGGAAGTGTTTAGGTTCAATTTCGTTACGGTCAACCTTTTCTCCTTGAAAATCGCCATAAAATGCATGTAAATTCACACGATGTTCACCGGGAATCAATGCCATTGCTTTATCTATATCAGCACGTACCTCAGCAATTGTAGTTGCTTTACCCGGATAATTTCCTGTTGCCTGAATTCCGCCTGTTAATTCGCCGTCTCCACTTTCAAAGCCGGAAACATCATCTGCCTGCCAACAATGCAATGATATGGATAATTTATCCAATTCACTAATTGCTTTTTCGACATCTATACCAAGTTCGTTATAACGTGTTTTAGCATATTCAAATACCTGATTAATTTGTTGTTCGTTCATGATTAAAGGATTTATTAAAAAACTGTTACAAAGATATTTAATTGCATCTCATCCCAAAGATAATATTTGATAATATAACTTTAATTTTTGACAATGATTACTTCTAAATAAAAAATCCTTGCCGTTCGTAAACAACAAGGATTTCAATTTATATATAGAGTCCACCGGATTTCGCCGACGGGAAGATAGTTTTTATTATTCGGAGTACAACTTTAAGTCGTGCCCCGAATTCTTAAGCCCCTTTAGGGGTTGGGGTCTACATCATTCCACCCATTCCGCCGCCCATAGGCATTTGTGGAGCTGGATTATCTTCTTTCTTTTCTGTAATTACACATTCGGTAGTCAGAAACATACCGGAAATTGAAGCAGCATTTTCCAATGCAACACGGGTAACTTTAGCCGGGTCAACAACTCCTGCAGCAAAGAAGTTTTCATAAACATCTGTACGGGCATTGTATCCGAAGTCAGCTTTCCCTTCACGAATTTTCTGAACAACAACGGCACCTTCTTTTCCGGCATTGGCAACAATCTGACGAAGTGGTTCTTCGATAGCACGTTTAATGATTTCGATACCAGTATTTTCATCATCGTTATCACCTTTCAAGTTTTCCAACACATCGATGGCACGAATATATGCAACACCACCACCGGGAACAATTCCTTCTTCGATAGCAGCACGGGTAGCACTTAAAGCATCATCCACACGGTCTTTCTTTTCTTTCATTTCAACTTCGGAAGCAGCACCTACGTAAAGGACAGCTACTCCACCTGAGAGCTTAGCCAAACGTTCCTGCAATTTTTCGCGGTCGTAATCAGATGTTGTTGAAGCAATCTGAGCTTTAATCTGAGTTACACGGGTTGCAATAGCTTCTTTATCACCAGCACCATTTACAATAACAGTATTGTCTTTGTTAACTGATATTTTTTCAGCTGTTCCCAACATTTCTAATGTTGCCTGTTCCAGTTTGATACCTTTTTCTTCTGAAATAACTATACCACCCGTCAAAATAGCAATATCTTCCAACATTTCTTTGCGACGATCACCAAATCCGGGAGCTTTCACTGCACAGATTTTTAAATTTGAACGAAGACGGTTTACTACTAAAGTAGTTAAAGCCTCGCTATCAACATCCTCTGCAACAACCAACAATGGGCGACCAGATTGAACAGCAGGTTCCAAAACTGGAAGTAATTCTTTTAGATTCGATATCTTTTTATCATGGATAAGGATATATGGTTTTTCCATTTCCACTTCCATTTTTTCGGTATTGGTAACAAAATATGCCGAGATATAACCACGGTCAAATTGCATACCTTCTACTACTTCGATCGTTGTATCGGTACCTTTAGCTTCTTCGATAGTAATTACACCATCTTTTGAAACGGTGCGCATTGCATCTGCAATTAGTTTTCCGATAACCGCATCGTTATTAGCCGAAATAGACGCAACCTGTTCGATCTTATCATAATCGTCACCAACAGTTTTAGCCTGTGCTGCAATGCTTTTTACGACTTCAGCCACTGCTTTATCAATTCCGCGTTTCAAATCCATTGGATTTGCACCGGCAGCAACATTCTTCATTCCTACGCCTACAATTGACTGAGCCAGAACTGTAGCAGTTGTTGTACCATCACCGGCATCATCACTTGTTTTAGATGCAACTTCTTTAACTAATTGTGCTCCAAGATTTTGGAACGCATCTTCGACTTCAATTTCTTTTGCCACCGAAACACCATCTTTTGTAATTTGTGGAGCACCAAATTTTTTCTCGATAATTACATTACGACCTTTTGGGCCAAGTGTTACTTTAACAGCATTTGCCAATATATCAACTCCTTTTTTAAGTTGATCACGAGCTTCGATATTAAATAAAATTTCTTTTGACATAATTATATTTACTATTAATCATTTACTAATTACTATTTATTAATTTCCCCTATAGAGGATTTGATGGCAGTTCTTTAAATAATTGCCAAGATATCAGATTGACGCATAATTAAATACTTCTCACCTTCCCATTCGAGTTCTGTTCCGGAATATTTTCCGTACAATACATTGTTACCAACGGCAACTACCATTTCTTCATCTTTTGTTCCATTACCTACGGCCAAAACTTCACCTTTTAATGGTTTTTCTTTTGCTGAATCGGGAATAATAATTCCACTAATCGTTTTTTCTTCTGCCGGTGCAGGTTTAACCAACACACGGTCAGCTAATGGTTTAATATTCATATTCTTTAGTTTTAAATAAATAATTATATATTTTAAATTTTCATTAATTTTCGCATTTCCAACTCATTGTATATTGTAAATCATCAATTGTATTAATCTTTGAAATATCATTTTTTTGCCAATCACCTTTTAGTCCGTTTTTCAGAGATACCAGTTCAAAATGACTCATGGCTATTCCCATATCTATGTCGTGCAGACCCTTTAACTCGTAGGTCTGATTGGTTATTTTTTTGAAAAAATGAAATTCATTATTTTCTGAACTGTAATAAATCCTCCAAGGTTGAGTATTTCCTGATGAAGGTGCTAATCGTGTCATTAACAAAGATTCAACGTATTTATAATTTTCCTGCTTTTTCAGCACTTCTTTGGTTTCGTAGTTAAAAAATAATGATTCCCATGGCTTGCGTTTATCTGCATTTACAGCTCTTCTGATTAATTTTTCCTTTACAGGAATCTTTTCACTCGCATAGCCAATTACTAATATACCCGGAATTACCAAATCTGTTTCAATTTGAACATCGTTAAAGTATTCTCTGTCAAACATCCCTACCCAACAAGTTCCCAAGTGTAATTCAGTAGCTTTCAACACAATTTTTTCCAGCAAATAACCATAATTAATCCGTGAAACAGGTGAAGACCTGATTTCACCAAATATATAAGTCTTATTCCCCCGAATTAAGCCATAGGGAATTTTCATTTGAACATCCGTATCGCTTTTTTCCAACAAAATAAAATCTACAGTTTCTCCATTGAGTCCATTTTTCCCAGTATTTATAAATTCTTCTAACTGTTTTTTGTCCGAAGGCTTAAGGCTTTCAGAAGAAAAAGTGCGACATGACTTACGCTGAACAATTGAATTTATAATATCCATTTAGATTTTTTAAAATCAAAATTATCAATTGAGAATATCATTACAGTTGGGGACTTTGCGAAATTTATGCCAAAGCCTTTTGCTGACTTTTCTGACATAAATAACGATTTATAAACTGAAATATTTTCTTAAGGCTGACAACTTGTCATTTAATATACGAAGTTTTACAAAGGAAAAGAATTTTATACCAGTCATACAGGAAAAGAGAAGGATTTTTACTGCATAATTGTTTGCTTAGCAAATACTTAGTAAAATCAAATTTAAGAGCAAACAAACCAACAAAATTCCATTTTTTAAATTTTAAAAAGGTCGATAATAGTTTGGACTCCTGCGCCAGAAAGGGATATTTACCGGTTTTATATAATAAAAATAAATTGCGAGTCGCTTCCTCCGTTTTTTTTATAAATGTTTCGTTACTGTCAAGTCCTTTATGAATTAGCGGATTTTCTATCTGAATAAATTCAAATCCAAGCTGGTGTAATTGATGTCCAAAAAGCATGTCTTCATGACCGTAACCACGAATGCTTTCATCAAAACGAACACGGTTAAAAATGGTTTTTGCAATGAGGAAGTTGAATGTGGCGAAGTTGGACCTCACCCCTTGCCTCTCTCCCCGGAAAGAGGAGAACTGATTGTCGATTTTATTTTTATGCTCTAAGGTTTCACGGTCAACAGCTGTTCTGGCTTCTCGTTTACGACCATATTTTAAGCGCAAACTAAAATTCGGATTCGATTCATCCGGGTCATAAGCTGTTCCACCAATAACAACACATTCTTCGTGACAAAAAGACAAATAGCGTTCAATAAATTGCTCTGAACATACTTCTGCATCGCAATCCATAAACAATAAATGTTCGTATTTTGCTTCATCGGCAAGTTTATTTCGTATTGCAGAACGACCTATATTTTCTTTTAATACAATGTGTCTGCAATTCACTAATTCACTAATTGAATGATTTGTTTCTACTTCTTTAGTTGATCCATCTTCCATTACAATTATTTCAAAATCTATCATTTGATCCATTGCCTGACGATGAAGTTCTTTCGTCAGTTGAGTAATGTCGTAATTGTATGTAGGAATGAGTATGGAGAGCATTTAAATATGTTAGAATAGCCTTAAATTACTAAGGACGGAGCTGAATAATTTCTTGTAGACAATTCTGCATCAAGCAAATATAATCCACGTGCATCAACACCAAACAAGTCATAACGTTTATTCAAATCATCTGATTTTTGTTCTTCTTCACCCTGTTCTTTTACAAACCAATCTAGAAATTGCATCGTTTTAAAATCTTTTAGTTCGTATGCAACAGCGTAAATATCATTAATAGATGCACTAATGTAAATTTCGTGCTCAAGTGATACAGCAAGAGGGTCTTTAAAGTCTTTGTATGTATTTTCAGGAGCTGCGATAGTACTCATGACTACTTTTTCTCCGTTGTTTTGCAAATACTTTACAAACAACATTGCATGAGCATATTCTTCCTGCGTTTGGATAGCAAACCAGTTTCCAAAACCATTCAAATTTTTATCGTAATAATAATTTGACATATCCAAATATAAAAACGATGAATAAAACTCTTTGTTGATTTGACTATTGATTAAGTCTGTAATTCCTTTGTTTAACATAGTAATTTCCTCCTTTTAATTATGGTTGAAAATATGAGAGTGTTGTTGATAGAAACAATTCGAAGAATAAAATGGTTTACGATAAGAACGATAAGGTTCAATTTTAGTCGATTCTGGTTATTTTAGCGCCCAATGCATTCAGACGAATATCAATATCCTGATAACCACGGTCAATCTGATCAATATTGTGAATAGTGCTGGTTCCTTCTGCAGCCATGGCAGCAATCAATAAGGCAATTCCTGCACGAATATCGGGTGAACTCATGGTAGAAGCGCGTAAATGGAGTTGATTCCCCTGCCCTATTACGGTTGCCCTGTGCGGATCACAAAGAATAATTTGTGCGCCCATATCAATTAGTTTATCGACGAAAAACAATCGGCTCTCAAACATTTTTTGATGAATTAAAACGCTTCCTTTTGCTTTAGCGGCAATCACGAGAAAGACACTTAATAAATCAGGAGTTAATCCCGGCCATGGAGCATCGGCAATCGTCATAATGGAACCATCAATAAATGATTCTATCGTATAATCATTTTGTTGTGGAATAAAAATATCATCTCCTCTTTGTTCGAGTTCGATGCCTAAACGACGGAAACTATCAGGGATAATTCCTAACTCATCGTAAGCTACATTTTTTATGGTTATTTCAGAAGCAGTCATAGCAGCCATACCGATAAAACTTCCAACTTCAATCATATCGGGAAGAATGCGATGATCGCAGCCTATCAATGATTTAACGCCTTCAATTTTCAACAAATTTGAACCAACACCGGAGATAATTGCTCCCATACTATTCAGCATTTTACAAAGTTGTTGCAAATATGGTTCACAAGCGGCATTATAAATAGTAGTAATTCCTTCAGCCAAAACAGCTGCCATTACTATATTTGCTGTTCCGGTAACAGATGCTTCATCCAGCAACATATAACATCCGGTTAGCTTATCTGCTTTTATTTCATATTGTTTTAAATCTGGATCGTAGTGAAAATCGGCACCAAGTTTCTGTATTCCCAAAAAGTGTGTATCCAGTCTTCGACGACCAATTTTATCGCCTCCCGGTTTTGGAATAATTGCTTTACCAAATCGTGCTACCAACGGCCCTACAATCATTACGGAGCCCCTCAAAGAAGCACTTTTTTTGTAGAAATCTTTTGTTAGTAAATAATCCTGATTGATATTTTCAGCTTTAAAGCTATAAGTATCAGGTTTCAATCTATTCACCACAACACCCATATCGGACAACAATGCAATCAGATTGTTGACATCTAAAATATCAGGGATATTACTGATCGTAATTGTTTTATCAGTGAGTAAAACTGCACAAATAACCTGTAACGCTTCGTTTTTTGCTCCCTGTGGAGTAATAGATCCGGAAAGTCTGCGACCGCCTTCAATTTTGAATGATGACATAGATTTTCAGTTAACAATTATCAAATATCAGTTATAAAAATAAAATACTAGAGACTGCTATTAAGTAATGAAAATAATATATTCTCGTATTACTATTCAAGTAATGAGCTGAATTTCTTTATTTTATTAAATAGTAACTGGTACATTGTAAAATAGTAAATACTTATTTCTTTTTCCGTGGTTTATTTTTTTTATTATAAAGTACGTCGCGTGACTCAACCAGTTTTAAGAAATCTTCGGAAATGTCAAGTTTCCCTTTTGAAAGTTCTCGTAAATCGTCAAAAATTTTACGATCGTCCACTACTTCTTTGTTCCAGGTAAGAAAACATTTTTTCATCTGATTGGCAATGAGACGAATCAACTCATTTTTTTCTTCTCCTTCGGGATAAACGGCTACCTTTTCAATCATTTCTTCCAATGTACGACCATAATGTTGATAACGAATTCTGGAATTTTTGTATGGGATAGGTTCGGGGCGAGAATATAAATTTTCTTCCTGAAGAATTTCGTATGGGAAATCAATATCCAGTTTAAAGTCTGACATTATGGCGACATGATCCCACAGTTTATGCTTAAAATCATTCACATCACGCAAATAAGGAAATAAATTCCCCATAATATTGATAATTGTTTGTACGCAACGGGTTCTTTCTTCGCGATCTTCGATGGTAAGCGCATGAGTTACCATTTGTTGAATATTTCTGCCATATTCCGGCATTATTAATTTTCCCTGTAAGGTGGTATATTCCATAATTGGTTTGTTTTTTTTGATAAAGTACAAAAGTAGCGATTTTTTTCTGAAATTTCTATTTTTACATAAATAACAAAAGAGACAAAATACTTCTGAATTTTGCCTCTTTTGCTATTTAACAGAAAGTGAATTTAATTTTTACTTTGCATCTTTTAAAAGATAAATCAGCGTAGGATAGTGATCGCTATAGCCGTTTGTCCAAACACCGCCGGAGTGAGTTCTTAATGGAGATCCTTTGTATCTGCCTTCTTGTTGAGTTAAAAATGATTTATTAAATACTTCAGCTTTCCAAAGTTTAAGATGATCTGTTTCTCCATGAGCCAGTTCCGATGAAATAATAATCTGATCGAAAAGATTCCATTGGTCATTATATGCCAGCGATCCTACTCCTTTGTCCAGCGTTTTCCACAAGGTATTATAAAGTTCGCCATCTTTAACATCGGACAATTCCTTTTTTGCTTGTAAAACTTTTTCACAACTTTCATTGGATGGGTCGTCATTCAAATCACCCATAATAATAATTCGTGCTTTCGGGTCAACACGAAAAAGGGAATCGGCAATTGATTTTGTAAGTTGTGCTGCAGCTACTCGTTTAGGGCGAGAAGACATTTCACCACCATAACGTGATGGCCAATGATTGACAATTATATGCACTTTATCTCCTAACAAATAACCACTTACCATTAATTGGTCGCGCGTAAGAAAACCAGGGTCTTCCATTTTCAAACGATAAGATTTACTGTTGGTGACAATAAAATATTTAGGATTATAAATTAAACCCACATCTACCCCACGTCTATCGGGACTGTCATAATGAACAATTTCGTACGAACGTCCTTTCAGTTCGGGTTGTTTTATCAAATCTTCAACAACTCCACGGTTTTCAATTTCTGAAATTCCTAAAATGGCTACTCCCACAGGTGAGTTTTCGAGTCCTATTTGGGAAATAGCATGTGCCATATGTTGAATTTTGGCAGTGTATTTCATGGTTCCCCATTTCATTGGTCCATCCGGTGTATATTCTTCGTCATTTACATTTTCGTTATTAATGGTATCAAAAAGGTTTTCAAGATTATAAAAACCTACACAAGTTACTTGTACGTTCAACTTTTCACTAGAGCTAGCAGCTACTTTATTTTTTGAAGTACATGCCTGACTAAGAAACAAGACTGTGAATATAAAAGAAATGATTCTGAAAGAATTTTTCATATTGTTATTATTATTATTTTGTAAAAAATCTGTCAACAAAAGTGAGAAAAAAAAGTGAAAGAAAAAAATAGGGTTGAGATTTATTTTCTTGGAAATGCTTCGAATTCATTTTCTGAAATAATGAAGAGATTCAGTAACTACAAATTTTAAGAAATAGTTGAAAAGTAAGATTAAAAGGTTATTTTACGACAATTTATAACTATCTGATTATATGATTTCTATGATTTTCGAATAATTTATATTTGAAATAAGTATTATTTTTATATTAAATTTAGTGACAAGTTTTAAATTCTTTTTGCATATTTATGTGATAATTGGAAAAATGATGCTACATTGCACGCCCTTTAAAAAAAAGAATATATATTGACACAAAAGCTTAAAAAATGAATGTAAATAATTAATAATGAATTGTATGAGAAAACTATTGCAGTTACTTTTTGTCTCGTTGTTGACATCCGTTTCACTTTTTGCGCAAACATCAGTGAAAGGTGTTGTTCTGATTTCGGGAACAGAAAATCCATTACCGGGAGTTAAAATTACGCTACTACAACAAAACATATCGACTCAAACTAATGCAAAGGGTGAATTTACCCTGAGTTATATTGAAGCGGGCGATGATGAATTAAGTATTTCGCGTCAGGGTTATTTCACTCAGATAAAACTGATTAAAATTAATGCTGACAAAGAAAATGATTTAGGAACTTTTGAACTGAAAGTAGATGTTCAGGAGGAAGTAAAACAAGATATGATCATACAGTTGAGCGAATCGCAGATAAGTGAAGATGAAGGGCGTTCTCAGAGCACATCTGCTACATTATCTTCGAAAGGTGATATATATCTTTCTCAAACCAGTTATTCCTTCAGTCCAATGCGCTTTCGTACGCGTGGTTACGACAACAACTATGAATCTACTTATGTAAATGGAGTACACTTTATAGATGCTGAAAGAGGCGGTTTTAATTATTCCTCATTAGGAGGTTTGAACAATGCTTTTCGTAACAAAGACATAACATACGGTTATTCACCCAATAATTATGCTTTTGGTAATTTGGGAAATAATACCAATGTAGATGCTAAGGCAAGTTCTTTTGCTGCCGGCTCAAATGCCAACATAGCATTATCGAACCGATCGTACAAAATCCGCGGACAATATACTTATGCCACAGGATTACTGAATAATGGTTGGGCTTTTGCGGCATCAGGCGTTGTTCGGTGGGCCAATAGTGATGGAATACTAAAAAGCAATGTTGATGGAAATTTCTATAATTCAGGAGGACTATTTCTTGCTGCCGAAAAGAAATTTAATGAAAAACACAGCATTTCATTATCGGCATTTGGAGCACCAACACGTAGAGCAAGTCAATCTGCAATTACTAAAGAAACATACGATTTAGTGGGAGGCTCTGTTTATTATAATCCTTATTGGGGTTATCAGGATGGCAAAATCCGCAATTCTAGAATTGTAGAAACTTTTGACCCAACAGCGATTCTTGCACATGATTGGAAAATTAGCGAAACTCAACGTTTACGCACTGGATTTGCTTTTCACCACAGTTGGTATAGTAATACAGCATTTTCATACGATGGTTTAAACCCTGGTCCCGATTATTATAGAAATATGCCAAGTTTTGTCAACGACGATAATGTATTAAATGAGCAGTTAACATCTCTTTGGAAAACTGATGAGTACACGCAACAAGTGAAATGGGATGAAATATATAATGCGAACCTTCAAAACAATATTGACAATCCTGATGGTCAAGCAAGATATATTTTGGAACGTAGACACAATGATTTAATGGAATCAATATTAAATTCGGTTTATACCAATCAAATCAATAAAGATGTAAAACTAACTGCCGGTGTTGAAGCCAGAAGCTCCAAAGCTATGCACTATGTAACAATTGATGATATGCTTGGTGCTAACAATTATATTGATAAAGATACCTATGCCGAACGGGATTTGGTGGGTGGAACTTTACAAGATGCTGATTCTCGTATTATTGAAAATGATCTGAATGATCCTGATAAAAATAAAACTACAGGTGATATTATACGTTATAATTACGATATGAATGTAATGACAGCCAATGCATTTGCCAATATTGAATGGAAAATTTCACAATTAGATTTTTATGCCGGAACAAAAGCAACCTATACTCAGTTTTATCGTGACGGACATATGGAAAATGGTCGTGCATGGTACTTGCGCGAAGTGAAAGGTCAGGACGTAAATTCTTATGGTAAAAGTACCACTTGGTTTTTCACTGACCCATCAGTTAAAGCAGGTTTCTCATACAACATTGATAATAGAAGTTTTATTAAAGCAAATGTACTTGCCGAAACAAGAGCACCATTGGTAAAAGATGCTTATGTATCGGAACGTATTAAAGACGTGCTTGTTTCGAATTTAACGAGTGAGAAAATTCTTAGCTATGATTTAACTTATTCATTTAATTATAAAGTAATTCGTGGTAGAGTGACTGGTTTTCGAACTCATATAAACGATGCTGTTGAAAAACTTGGTTATTATGATGATGCATACAAAACGTTTATAAATCATTTACTAAGTGGCGTAAATAAAATTCATCAAGGTGTTGAGGTAGGCATTTCAGTACCTATTAATGCAATGTTTACTTTATCATCGGCCGGTACTTATGCCGATTATCACTATACAAGCAATGCCACAGGTATTAAAAGTTATGAAAATGGTGCAGTTGACGATTTTACAGAAACAGTATTGACAAATGGTTTGAAAGTTAATTCAGGACCTCAATTGGCGGCTAATGTGACATTGGATTTCTTTTATAAAATGTGGTTCGCAGATGTTACCTTGAATTATTACGACAATAACTATCTTGATTTTGCTCCAAACCGCTTTACCGAGAGTAATCAGTTGGCTCTACAAGCAGATCAGGAATTATACGAAAAGCTTGGTAAACAAGAAAAACTTCAAGGTGGTTTTATGCTCGATGCATCGGTTGGTAAACTTATTTATTTTAAAAACAGAAATTCTTTGAATTTTAATTTAAGTGTTGGCAATTTATTGAACAATACCGAGATGATTACCGGCGGTTATCAACAAGCCCGTATCCCAATGAGTAGTGGAGCAATTAATCCAAAAGGAGCAGATTGGTTCTTGAATAAATATTATTATGCCTGGGGTTTAAACCTATTTTTCCATGTTGGATATAAATTTTAATCAAATAAAATGATATGAAAAGTATATTAAAAAAAACCATCTATTTAGTTTCTATTCTTATTTTTGGAAGTTGTTCACAGTACAATTTGGATCCTCAGACTGAAATTAAAAAAGGAGAAAAAATTGAATCAACTATTACAATTGAAGATTTAAGCTCTACTTATATGACTTCGCTCGGTTCTTTTACTGCAGATAGAATAAGTTCAGACAATCCAGTTGTGATAAATGGTATTGTAACTAGTACCGATATTGAAGGAAATGTATATAAATATATTTCTGTACAAGAAGAATTTACTAACGGACGTGCTATCCGTATTTCAATTGATGCATCTGGAATATCAGCAATATATCCGATAGGACAACGAGTATCGGTTGTGTTGAATGATTTATGTATTGGTAAATATGGCGAAAGCCCACAAATTGGAACCTATTATTTAAAAGGCACTCGACTTTCACCAGGTGCTATTCCAATGCCTATAGCTCGTGAAAAAGTAATTGCTTATGGCAACGCAGAGCCTCAAGCTGTTGTGGCGGATACCATGACGATTGCAGAAATACTTGCAGCCCCTAAAGACGAAATGCATTATAGACTTATTTGTATTAAAGATGCAAATTTTAATGGGTATGGAGAAGTTGAGTTTACATATAAAAAACTAACTGCTTCCGAATTGTATTTCGGTAACCCTATACCTACTATAACAGGAGTTCCTATTGCAAGAGAATTAGTTGATGCTACAGGTAAAATATATGTTGCAACCAGCGAGTATGCAAAATTTGCTCAAAACCCATTACCAGCATCTACCTACAAAGGAGATATAACCGTTTTAGTAAGTTGGTATAATAGTGACCCAAAATATACGGGTAACTATCAACTCACTTTACGAACTTTGGGCGACTTGGGTTCGGGTTTTGATGGATATTTAAGCACCGTAAACTATACAAGATAATTAAATAAACAATAATAAATTAAAATTTAGAAATTATGAAGGAAATAAAATTCATGGTATTTATGCTGTTTGCTTTTACAATGGCATTTACCGGCTGTACTAATGTGAATGATCCAGAAGAAAATTCAAATGAAGAAACGGTTATATATTCTGAAAATTTTGGTACAGAATTAAGCACTACTACTCCGACTGATGGATGGCTTTCGGTAGGCAATTATACACAATATCAAAAAAATGGGAAGGGAGCTTCTGCAGTAACTTATAGTTCTGATGGTGGCGCAGTAACTCTCCGTGGGAATCAACCTTCATCCGGGTATACAGGAGCTTCGGGTTCTGCCAATGCTATGGCCGCTGCTGGAGGTGCAAGTTTAGTTATAAAGAACATTGCTACCTGTGGTGCAAAAAATTTGGTTCTTTCGTTTGGAAGTATTGTTGTAAGTGACACTTTGTCTGTGTCATATAGAATTAGTGGAACGACTGATTGGATTCCTGTTGTTTATTCGAAAGATGTAAGCGGATGGGGCTTGGTAGAGAATCTGGAAATCACACTACCAACAGGAACAAATACTATAAATTTAAAATTCACTGCAGCAAAAACTCAATATGGAACTCGTGTGGATGACATTAAAATAGTTACAAAAGATGCAACAACAGCAGCTGTTGTTGACCCTGACAATGGTGATGTCAGCAATGCAACAGAAATTTCTATTGCCGATGTTCGTGCCATGAATAGCGATGTAGCAAAAACCACTTCAGTAACCATACCGGATGAGAAGAAAATTGTAGGTATTGTTGTTTCTGATGGTGTAAATTTGAATTCATATTCCACCAATTTACAACTAGTTTCTTTAGATAATTCAGCAGGTATTATGGTTCGTTTCGACAGTGATCATAGTTTCTCTTTAGGTGATAAAGTTGAAATTGTTGTTTCCGGACAATCCTTGGAATTTTACAAAAAACTACTACAAATCAACAATGTACCTTTGTCAAATGCCACAAAAATTTCGAGTGCAAACACTGTTACACCGACTACAGCTACAATAGCACAAATTACAGCCAATATGGACGCTTACGAATCTCGTTTAGTGAAAATTGAAAATGCCACAATCACAAATACATCAAATACTTATAGTGGAAATTCGACCATAAATGATGGTACGGGCGAAATAATACTTTATACTCGTTCACAAGCTACTTTCGCTACAACAAGTCTTCCTGTAAGCGCACAGAACATTACTGCATTTGTAACACGATACGATGATACAAAACAGATTTCCATTCGTAATCTTGATGATGTAGTTTCAGGTAATCCAAATTTACCTGTGTTGCAAATTACTTCTGCAAATTCAGCTTCTGCAAATGTAAATGAACAATTTAGCCATACATTTATATCACAAGAAGCAAATTTGACTGGCACAACTGTTATTTCGTGTGACAATTTACCGTCTTGGTTATCGATAAATGGCATGACAATTAGCGGTACAACACCAACTACAGAAGAAACTTTCGCACTCAACATAGTAGCAACCAATGGAATTATAACAGCAAATCAGACATTTACTATTACTGTTAAAGCACCTACTGCTGCAGGGGTAAATTTGCTTACAAACGGAAGTTTTGAAGATTTTTCTGGCGTTGTACCTACAAGTTGGAATATTGGTACTTCTCCCAACAACCTACCTGTTGAGAAAATCACGACTGATGCTCAGAATGGAAGTATTGCAGTTAAAATGGCTGGTGATGCGAACGGAAGATGTGATTTAAAACAAGCGGTTTCTGGAATTGAAGCTGGGAAAACTTATGTTGTTTCGTTCTGGTATAAAGATAATTTAAAATCTGCTAGTTCATCAGGTATTCGAATTTGGTCAAGTTTTACAAAGGCAGGTTCAAACATATCTGCATCTGGTGCAGATTGGGCAAGTGCATTGCAGCCTTCTGCTACATACGAAGCTGTTTCTGTTTGGACAAAATATGAAGTGGAAGTTGTTGCTCCTGCTGATGCAGACGGGTTTAATTTTGAAATTCGTGCAACTAAGAGTAATTACGGAACAGTTGATAATTGTTCTCTCAGTTTAAAATAATAAGTTATTCAAATAATTGTAAAAGAAGCCGGGCAGAAGTATTTCTTGCTCGGTTTTTATTTGCCCATATATACTCTTGTTGCTCCAGCCACCGCAACTAAATTCCGTTTTGAAGTAAGAACTTATCGTGAGTCAACGACATCGGATGTTGCAGTCTTTGCAGCAGTTCACGCTAGAATCAAAGCATTTTGTTTGAAAGATGCACTTCCTCCTTTTCTATAATAATCATCTGCTTTAAACCCTGTATCATCTGCTTTACGCTTCATATCATCTGCTTTACTCTTCATATCACATGATATAGCATCCATATCAGTTACTTTACTCTTCATATCACATGATATGGCATCCATATCAGTTGCTTTACTCTTCATATCACATGATATAGCATCCATATCAGTTACTTTTTGTTTCATATCACATTTTTTTACAAACAAGTTCTTCCGTTTGTTCCGTTTAATCCGTGTGCTAAGTAGTAAACTTTTTTTGAACTAATCCTTTGTGTTGTTTGTTTACATTAAAAACATTAAACACGTATTTTTATGAGTGAGAATAGTATTGAAGTAAAAGTTATCAAAGGGGGTCCTTCTGTAGTATCAGGAAATTTCAAACTGATATTAGCCTCTGGCGAAGAAAAGGAAATGTCAGATAAAACATTCCTGTGTCGATGTGGTCAAAGCAAAAACAAACCTTTTTGCGATGGATCACATAAAAATAGTGACTTCGACAAATAAATTGTCAACCTAAACCAAGTGAACAGATAAAGAAAATTTTCTCTATCTGTTTCTTTTTTACCCTACAAATAAGCTAAATTTCGCCACAATTATAATCACTTAACGTTATTTCCGTTTATTTGTAGTCTTATGATAGTCATTCTTACGAATTTAATGTTAATTTTGTATGCTAAATATTAGTTATGGATAAATTACGTTTTCAAAGTTTTGGTAGTGGAAGTAGTGGAAATTGTTATTATATAGGTAATGCATCCCGTGGGTTGTTGATAGATGCCGGACTTGGGGTTCGTTCCATCCGTAAACATTTACGAAATATAGGTCTTGATTTTGAGAATATTTGGGGTGTTTTTGTTACACACGATCATGCCGACCATATAAAAGCTGTAGGACCCATCGGTGAAAAACATCATGTGCCCATTTATACAACCCGTGCAGTTCACGAAGGAATACAACGAAGTTACTGCGTTACAGAAAAACTGTATACCAGCAAGAAATATATAGAAAAAGGTGAAACTATTCAGGTAGGTGAATTCAACATTACATCGTTTCCTGTTTCGCACGATGCTACCGACAATGTAGGTTATACTGTTGAATATAAAGAAAAAAGATTTACCTTTGCTACGGATTTAGGATATATAGGCGAAGAAGTTGCTAATGAATTAAAACAGGCGGACTTTGCCGTTCTGGAAGCAAATTACGATGAACAGATGTTACAAGAAGGTTCGTATCCCGTTCATTTAAAAAACAGAATTATTTCCAAAACAGGACATCTCAGTAATGATCAGTGTGGGTTGTTTTTGTCCGAAAATTTTCATTCTCGTTTGAAACACATTTTTTTGTGCCATTTGAGTCGTCAAAACAATCTTCCTGATTTAGCCTATACTACGGTACAGAACTATTTGGAAGAAAAAAAGATAATAGTTGGAAAAGATGTACAACTAATTACATTGGATAGGTCAGAACCTTCCGAATTATTTATTTTTGAATAGATTTCTTTTTAATATATGAGAAAAAATAGAACGCAGATCTACACAGATTTAGCTGATTAAAGCTGATAATTTCACTTTAAAATACGGATTTGTTTCAGATTTAATCTTGCAAGCAAGATAAGATTTAGTTGTAATCCTAAAAATCATATCGGTTTACCGATATTTAATCCTCCCGATAGCTATCGGGATTAAATCCGTCTTATCAGTATAAATAGCGCCTGCCTGCTGCAGGCAGGTTCTATTTCTTTGTATATAAATTGCATATAAATTTTTGTCATGTACTTAGTTGATTTCTTTAAAACTTTATAGACTTTAAAACTTGTAACTCGCATCCCATGTCGCAAAATCTAGTCATTATTCCTACCTACAACGAAAAGGAAAACATAGAGAATATTATTCGTACGGTGTTTCAACAACCTACTATTTTTCATGTATTAGTGATTGAAGATGGCTCTCCCGATGGAACAGCAGCTATTGTAAAACGTTTACAAACCGAATTTCCCCAAAGTTTATTTATGGTGGAGCGAAAAGGCAAACTTGGACTTGGAACTGCTTATATTACAGGATTCAAATGGGCACTGCAACGGAAATATGAGTTTATTTTCGAAATGGACGCCGACTTTTCGCACAATCCTGCCGACTTGAATAAACTCTACGATGCCTGTGCCAATCAGGGTGCAGATGTTGCTATTGGATCGCGTTACGTGTGTGGTGTCAATGTTGTAAACTGGCCTATCGGTAGGGTTTTAATGTCTTATTTTGCCTCTAAATATGTTCGATTTGTTACAGGAATGAATATAGCCGATACTACAGCCGGATTCAAATGTTACCGTAGAGAAGTGCTGGAAACCATTAATTTGGATCGTATCCGATTTAAAGGATACGCGTTCCAGATTGAAATGAAATTTACCGCTTATAAATGTGGCTTTACATTGACCGAAGTTCCTATTATTTTTATCAACCGCGTATTGGGGACATCCAAAATGAGCGGTGGGATTTTTGGCGAAGCATTTCTTGGCGTAATACAATTGAAAATAAACAGTTGGACAAAAAAATATCCTCAGAAAAAGAAGAAGAAGTAATTTTCAAAAAAATGTATGTGGAACTAAATAAAACAGCATTTTAAAATAATAATAGAACGCTGATTTCAGCTGATTTAGCAGAAAGAAACGGATAAAAAAAAAGATTTTTCCCGATAAATCGGGGCGGATTTCGATGCAAGTATAAGAAAATCATTTCGCTTTAAGCGATATCTAAATCATCCCGACAGCTATCGGAAATAAATTCTATTACTTAAGTATGATGCAATTAATAAAAAATGCAACCATTGTAAACGAAGGAAGAACTTTTATTGGTTCGGTGCTGATAGATGGTGAGCGAATTTTGGAAGTTTTTGAAGGAAACAAAGAGATTGAAACCTCCAAACCTTATACAGAAATTGATGCAACCGGCTTATTATTATTTCCGGGTGTAATTGACGATCAGGTTCATTTTCGTGAACCCGGACTAACCCATAAAGGCGATATTTTTTCTGAAAGTCGTGCAGCTGTAGCAGGTGGTATCACCTCGTATATGGAAATGCCCAACACCCGCCCTCAGGCTGTAACTGTTGATTTACTTGAAGATAAATATAAAATTGCGGCTGAAAAATCCCTTGCAAATTACAGTTTTCTAATGGGGGTTACCAATGACAATATTGATGAATTAAAAAAGATAAACCCACGAAACGTTGCGGGACTCAAAATGTTTATGGGTTCTTCAACCGGAAACATGCTGGTAGACAATAAAGAAACACTCAACAGAGTATTTTCAGAATTGTCCATGATGATTGTTACGCATTGCGAAGATGAAGGAACGATTCAAAAAAACATTTTGTATTATAAAAACTTATTGGGCGAGGATATTCCTGTGAAATATCATCCCCTGATTCGGAATGCCGAAGCTTGTTACAAATCTTCGTCGTATGCAGTTGAACTGGCCACAAAATATAATGCAAGGCTTCATGTTTTTCATTTGTCGTCCGAAAAAGAAATGTCCTTATTTCGTTCCGATATTCCCTTGAAAGAAAAACGGATTACTTCAGAAGTTTGCGTTCACCATTTGTGGTTTTCGGATGCCGATTACGAGAAATATGGCAACCGTATCAAGTGGAATCCTGCAATAAAATTTGAATCCGACCGTTTGGCATTAATAGAAGCCGTAAATAACAATAAAATTGATGTGATAGCAACCGATCATGCACCACATTTACTTTCCGAAAAAGAAGGTTCATGTCTGAAAGCTGCTTCAGGGGGTCCATTGGTGCAACATTCGCTGGTGGCAATGCTACAACTGGTAAAAAAGGGAAGTTTTACAATTGAAAAGGTGATAGAAAAAATGTGTCATGCACCCGCTGATTTATTTCGAATTGAAAAACGCGGATATATACGCCCCGGCTATTTTGCTGATCTGGTGTTGGTTGATCCAAATGCAGCATGGACGGTAAATACCGATAACATACTATATAAATGTGGTTGGTCACCCTTTGAAGGAACTAGTTTCGACAATTCAGTAGTAAAAACATGGGTAAACGGTCAGAAAGTGTATGACATGGGTGTGTTTGATGAAACGGTTCGCGGACAACGATTAATATTTGAATACTAACATTATGAATAAAAAAGTAATTCTCTCCCTAATAATTGGTTCGGTTTTTTTAGTAGCAGCATTTGTATATAAATATTTTGAGAATGCCTCCACAAAACCAAAAGTTGAATATATCCACAACGAAGGAAAAACGCAAGGAACATTTTATTCTGCCACCTATCTTCAACCTGAAGGAATCGACTTACAATCCAAAATTGAGGAAAAACTCCAACAGTTCGACCTGTCACTTTCTACATACAATCCAAACTCAATTATTTCTCAAATAAATAAAAATGTGGATACTGTAAAAACCGACATCTATTTTGACGAAATGTATGCAATGGCTCGTTCGGTTTCGGAAAAGACAAATGGAGCGTTTGATATAACAGTAGCTCCATTAGTAAATGCATGGGGATTTGGGTTTGGAAATCACAAACGAGATAAAGACCCTGATTTAAAAAGTATTTTGCCATATATCGGGTACAAAAAAATAAAACTGGAAAACCATAAAATAATAAAGGAGAATCCCCATATCGAACTCGATGCAAGTGCTTTAGCTCAGGGGCAATCCACCGATGTCATCTCCAAATTTCTAGAAGAAAATGGATGTACACAGTATATGGTTGAAATTGGTGGTGAAGTTATGTGCAAAGGATTAAATCCAAAAGGCGAAAAATGGAGAATCGGCATTGATAAGCCGATTGATGAGCCGACATCCATGGAACAAGACTTTCAAACCATTGTTGCCATTTCAGGTGTAGCCATCAATACTTCAGGAAATTATCGTCAGTTTTATTATCGTGATGGAAAAAAATATGCACACGAAATAGATCCACGTTCAGGTTATCCGGTGGTTCATAGTTTACTAAGCGCCACAGTTGTAGCACCTACCTGTATTCAAGCCGATGCCTACGCTACAGCATTTATGATACTCGGGGTGGATAGTGCGTTGCAAATTTGTAAAACGATTCCCGATATGGAATGCTATTTGATCTATTCAGATAAAAACGGTAAAAATAAAGTAGTTTATACCGAAGGCTTTAAAAAATATATAACAGAATAAGTCATAAGAACAATTAAGAAACTGTTTAAAAATGTCACATTCTTATTATCAATTGTATTTGCTATCGTTCCTTATTGAGGAATAGATTAGATTTTAAGAAACGACCTTAAATCATGACACTTAATTTCTAAAAACCAATAATTTAAATTATCAATCAGTTAAAATATCGATAATAAAAGTCTGAAATATCAGTGTTTGTTAAATCGAACAATTAAATTTTTTTATTACTGATTAAATAACTACTTTTGCAGTCCAAAATATCATATGAAAAGACTTCCGATTTTAATTTTACTAGTAGTTTTATCACTGGTTTCCTGTAGCAATTATCAAAAATTACTCAAATCCGATGATGCAGAACTGAAATATACCAAAGCTGTTGAATATTTCGACAAAGGTGACTTTATGCGTGCTTCAACACTTTTCGATGGGATTGCAACTTACTATAAAGGTACCGATCGCTCCGAAACGGTGTTAAACTATATTGCAAAGTCTTACATGGGTCAGAAGGATTATTTTTCGGCCAGCGAGTATTATAAAACCTATGTAAAAACGTATCCGAAGGGAAAATACGTAATTGAATCGAAATTTATGATTGGCTATTGCTATTATCTCGATTCGCCGGATGCTCGATTGGATCAGACTGAAACCTATAATGCAATTGCAGCATTTCAGGAATTTCTCGATGTTTATCCTGAGAGCGAAAGAGTGCCTGAAGCCAATAAATTATTGGATGAATTACATAACAAATTAGCTTACAAAGCATTTATAAATTCAAAATTATATTTCAATCTGGGAAATTATTTAGGAAATAATTACGAATCGGCTATAATTACGGCACAAAATGCACTAAGGAATTTCCCTACAACTACCTATCGCGAGGAATTATCCATGTTGATTCTAGAATCGAAATATCAACAAGCGTTACAGAGTGTTGAAGATCGGAAAATTGATCGTTACAGAAGTACGATAGACGAATATTATAATTTTATAAATGAATTCCCTGACGGTGAATTTAGAAAACAAGCTGACAAGATTTTTAACGATTCAAAAAAAGTAGTAAAAGATTAATAAACAAAATATAGTATGGACTACAAAAAAGTAAATGCGCCATTGAACACCATTTCCCGCGACATGAACACATTAAGTGAGAATGTTGGGAATGTTTACGAAACGGTAAAAATTATTGGTAAACGTGCCAATCAAATTAGCGTAGAAATCAAATCGGAACTGGATAAAAAGCTTCTTGAATTTGCTTCGTTTAACGAAAACATTGAAGAAGTTTTCGAAAACAGAGAACAAATTGAAATTTCACGTTACTACGAAAAACTTCCAAAAGCAGTTCTTATCGCTACTCAGGAGTTTATTGAAGATAAAGTGTATTATCGTAATCCGATAAAAGATAAATTGAAATAAATAATTTTTCATTTCATTTCTGATCAGATAAAAGAATATTGAGCACACAAAATCAATATTCTTTTATCTTTTTTTGTTTGTACGGTGTTCAATTGTTTTTTGTATTTTTGCATTTACAATTGCAAATCGGAAATTTATAAATTGTAATTAAAACAAGATGTTACAGGGCAAAAAAATTATTTTAGGAATAACCGGAAGCATAGCAGCTTACAAAGCAGCTCAATTGGTTCGTTTGTTAGTAAAAGAAGGTGCTGAAGTAAAGGTGATAATGACTGAGCTGGCAAAAGAATTTATCACTCCGCTGACACTTGCCACTTTATCGAGGAATCCAATTTTGGTAGATTTTTTTGATCCCACAAACGGTAATTGGAACAGCCACGTCGATCTAGGATTGTGGGCCGATGCCTATCTTATAGCACCAGCTACTGCCAATACCATTGGAAAAATGGCCGGCGGGATTGCCGACAATTTACTTTTAACGACTTATTTATCAGCAAAATGTCCGGTTTTCATTGCGCCTGCTATGGATCTCGATATGTTTGCACATCCTGCTACACAACGAAATATCAAAACGCTTCAATCAATTGGGAATCTGATTATTGAACCTACAAGTGGTGAGTTGGCAAGCGGACTTGATGGTAAAGGAAGAATGGAAGAACCTGAAAATATTGTTCGTTTTCTTGATAACTTTTTTACGCCTAAATCATTATCCGGAAAAAAAATACTCATTTCTGCCGGTCCTACATACGAAAAGATTGATCCTGTTCGTTTTGTAGGTAACTATTCTTCCGGGAAAATGGGATTTGCGTTGGCTGAAGTGTGTGCAAAACAGGGAGCCGATGTTTGTTTAATATCAGGACCTGTTCACTTAAAAACCTTTCATAGCAATATAGAACGTGTAGATGTTGAATCTGCCGAAGAGATGTACAATGAAGTTATGAACCGTTTCTATGGCATGGATGGCGCAATTCTTTGTGCTGCTGTAGCCGATTTTAGCCCAAAAGGAACCTCCGACAATAAACTAAAACGGGGAATAGAGGATTTAGTATTAGAGCTTACGCCGACTCAGGACATAGCAGCTGCTATTGGACAAATGAAAATGGAACAACAATTTATTGTTGGATTTGCGCTGGAAACAAATGACGAAGAAGCCAATGCACAACAGAAAATGGAACGTAAAAATTTCGATTTTATAGTGTTGAATTCTTTACAGGATGAGGGTGCCGGATTTGGTTACGACACCAATAAAATTAGTATAATTCATCGTTCAGGTACAAAAAAAACATTTGAACTAAAAAATAAAAATGAAGTAGCAGAAGACATTGTGAATGAAATTACACAAATAATTTGATGAAAATGAAAATACTGAAGAAAATAATTTTCTTACAAATAATATTTTTCGCCGGATTTATTCAGGCACAGGAACTCAACTGTAAAATTCAAATAAATTCCGAACAAATTCAGGGAACAAATAAATCTGTTTTCAATACACTCGAAAAATCAATGTCCGAATTCGTAAACAACCGAAAATGGACAGAAATGACCTACGCAAATACCGAGCGGATTGAATGTACAATGAATATTATAGTAAAAAAAGTAGAAGATGATGTTTTCACTACTGAAATTCAGATTCAGTCACGTCGACCTGTTTTTAATACTGCGTATTACACTACACTTTTCAATTATAAAGACGATAGTTATAGTTTCAATTACAAGGAATTTGATCAACTGGAATGGAATGAAAATGTAATTACCTCCAATCTGACAGCTGTTTTGGCTTACTATTCTTACATAATTATTGGTTTCGACATGGATTCATATTCACGTTTAGGCGGAACTGCCTATTTCCAGAAAGCTGAAAGTATTGTAACTGCGGCTCAGGGTTCTAATTTAGGAGGCTGGGATGTATCGATAAAAGATCCTCACAATCGTTATGCATTAACTAATAATTTATTGGATGAAGCCTTTAAAAAATATCGCAATTATTTTTACGAATATCATCGCATGGGATTGGACGAAATGTCGATAAATGCAAGTAACGGGCGTGCTAAAATTGCAGCAGGTTTGTCTACCTTACGCGATGCTTACAGAGCAAGACCATCATCACTGGTAATTACTACATTTTTAGATGCAAAAAATGATGAGTTGATAAATATCTTTTCAAAAGGATTAACAAAAGAAAAAACCGATGCCGTTGAAATTTTATCGGATGTAAATCCTACTTTGATATCAAAATATGAAAAGATATTAGATAATTAACACTTTGTCAGTTTTCCTAAAATATTGAAATATAGTTTATAATATGCTTAAATCCCTTCATATATCCAATTACGCATTAATTTCCGAACTTGACATCAATTTTGAAGAAGGATTTTCTGTCATTACAGGAGAAACCGGTGCCGGAAAATCAATTATTCTTGGTGCACTTTCGTTGATTTTGGGACAGCGCGCCGATTCTAAATCGATAAAAATTGATGCTGATAAATGTATTATTGAAGCAGAATTTGACATTTCAAAATATAAACACCTCGATACTTTCTTTACCCAAAACGAATTGGATAATGAAGGAAATTCCTGTCTAATTCGCCGTGAGCTTACCAATACAGGTAAATCACGGGCATTTATCAACGATACCCCTGTCAG
The DNA here is from genome assembly GCA_028692715.1 of Paludibacter sp. Taxonomy (GTDB): domain Bacteria; phylum Bacteroidota; class Bacteroidia; order Bacteroidales; family Paludibacteraceae; genus Paludibacter. Next base: position 132,806 of record JAQUWU010000007.1, read on the forward strand.
TCTGAATATTATTAAAGATTTGAGCAACCGTCTGATTGACATTCATTCCCAACACGAAAATCTGTTATTATCAAATACAGCGTATCAACTGGAAGTAGTGGATACAATTGCGCAAAACGCCACCTCTTATATCAGTTATCAACAATCCTATACCAATTGGAAAAAGCTTCAGCAAGAATTAAAACAATTGCAAAAGACCGCCGATAAGCAATCTTCCGATATCGATTATATACAATTTCAGTTTCAGACATTGACTGATGCTAAGCTTTTCGAAAACGAACAGGAAGAATTAGAAGTTGAACAGGACACATTAAGTCACTCCGAGGAAATAAAATCAGAACTACTTAAAGCCTATCAATTGCTGGAAAACGAACAAATGTCACTTCCATTATTGAAAGAAAGTATAGCTGCTCTTTCACGGATAAAAAGTTACATTCCATCAGGAGATGATTGGTATGAACGCCTACAATCAGTTTTAATTGAGTTGAAAGATATTTCCGCCGAAATGATTTCGTTCGAGGAACGTGTTGAATTTAATCCGACACGATTGGAAATAGTAGAAAACCGCCTGAGTGAATTATTTACGTTGCAGAAAAAATACAAAGTACTTACCGTTTCCGAATTAATTGCCTTACGCAATGAATTTGACAAAAAGTTGCAGCGGATTGACTCTTTTGACGAAGAATTGGAAAAGATGACGAAAGACTTGCAGAATGCTGAAAACAAATTGAGCATTGATGCAAAATTGCTGACAGAGTCGAGACTAAAGGCAGTAAAACCTATTGAGGAGTTTTTAGTGGAACAATTGACAAAATTAGGGATGCCTAATATACAATTCCAAGTGGCCATCTCTCCTCTTCATGATTTTACCGAAAACGGCATTGATGAAGTACAGTTTCTTTTCTCTGCCAATAAAAACCGACCAGTTCAACCTGTTAATCAGATTGCTTCCGGGGGTGAAGTTTCACGTTTAATGCTTGCCATAAAATCGTTAATGGCAAATAAAGCTGACTTGCCATCCATTATTTTTGATGAAATTGACACAGGAGTTTCGGGAGAAATTGCTCATCGCATGGCCGAAATAATGCAAACTATGAGTGCCGGAATGCAGGTCATTACCATAACACATTTACCACAGATTGCGGCGAAAGGAGCTCAACATTACCGGGTTTACAAAGACGAAAGTGCTGACATTACGCAAACTCATATTCAACGATTAACGTCTGCTGAACGTATAAATGAACTTGCCCAAATGCTCAGCGGCAAAAATATAACTGAAGCCGCTTTAAAAAACGCACAAGAGTTATTGGCTAATAATTAAAAAAAACGGTTTCAAAATAAATTGAAACCGTTTTTTTTTCGTAAACTAAACAATTATTTAAGGTATACTAAACCAGTTGTAGGATATAAGTACCAGTCTGTATCTGTGGTTCCAGCTGAAGCAGCCCAAACTTTAAACTGAGGATAAGCTTCATATATTTTTACAGATTCAGTCGGATATTTGAAGTCACCTACTGGCAACATAATTGCCCAAACCATATTGTTCGAATCTTTATAATTATTCGTTTCCTTTTGAACTTTACTACTTGGCTTGAATCCGGCCAAATGTACCTCATTGCGATCGTTTCCACTTGCATCTCCAACAATTATATAAAAATTCATTTTACTAATAATTACATCTTCGTTGCTTACAGGATTGGCAAAACTTACAGTAAAGGTATAGTTTTGAGTTTCAACTTTATTGGCATTGCTGAAAGTATTGATTACTACTGGCGACGACTTACCAAACAAACTGTGAACACTTGGAAACAATAGGATATTTGCTTCTGTCTGACCATTTTCAATGCTTCCTATTGAACCGGTAGAACTTAATGAAAGTTCACCAGAACTGATGTTATCAAATTGAAGAACCGCACTTAATTCTTTGGTTGATCCAGCTGCACGGGGCAAAATATCGAAGGACATTTCCAACACTTTATTTTCACTGTTGATGGTTTTTGTAATATTGTGAATGGTAAATACAAAGTCATTCATATCATAATCACCTAAATTAGGCCAAAGATCTTCCATAGCAAATGTATATTCATTGTTTTCAGTTACAAGCATTGGAAACTCAGGGCTTTCAGGGCTACCACTACCATTATCTGCATTAACACCACCATTGTTACAATCGTTACCCGAAATTGATACTGTAGGTATTTCAACTATTGAGACATTGCTACCAATACTTAAATAATAATTTGAATTAGGTGTTTCGCCCGATGCCAAAGAGTATTCTAAATCACCCTGTAAACTCAACACTTTCCATCCGGTTTTTTGGTTCAATTTTTTCACTGAAAATAATGGGTTTCCTGTTCCATCATTTTTACCGATAATAACCGCATTATAGTTAAAGATCACTCCTTCAGTAAGTTTTCCCACTTCATCATTAATTGATACGCCAGTCATAAACATGGCGTTTCCACTCAATGTAACAGTGCTTTTATTAACATATAAATTATTACAGGTAACAAGCGTACCGGCTGAACAATTAACCGTTGCACCACCTAATGACATATCAGTACACTCAACTTTACAGTTATTATTCAAAACACCCCCACCATTCGACATGTCAAAATCTGAAGTTTTCATATAATGGTTATTGGTTATAACTGCAGTAACATTATCCGTTTCAATCGTTCCAGCTACTTCAAAAGTTCCTTCATTTCTGAATTTTGTGTTTGAATTCATTATATAATTTGTAGAAAACTTTATTTCTGAATTATTTACTAATTCTGAATTATTGGTTTGGGTAAGTTCGGTACCCACTAAAGTTCCATTATTTATAATTTTAGCATTAGAGCGGATTTCAAAATCATCATTAAAATAGGTATTTCCATCATTTACTAGAAAAGAACCATTTCCAACAGAACTTACATTATTAAATATAAGTGAACCCTGTGGATGAACAGCCACAATAATTCCGGTTTGCTCAAAATCAGCTTTAGTATCAAAAGTAACACTTCCACCCGGAAGAACAACTAGTTTACAATTTGAAGGCATGTAAAATTTTTTCGCATTTATGATAACAGTACCTGCAACATATAATGCGGAATTGGATTTCCAACCAAAATCGACACCTGAATTAGTAACTCCGGATGGGACGTAGTAACTAATACCATTAAGTGTTACAGAAGAACTTGTTAAGGTTGTATATGAAGCAGGCAATTCATAATCAACAGCTTTTGGATCAGGAGTTGCTACTACTTTTGCTGCTTTAACGGCTGCTACAGAAGTACTGTATGATTTAAAATTACAAGAAAAACTATCAGATCCAGAACTTAATTCTACTATTTTTACAGTTTTACGTTTTAATGGATCTGTCTGACGAATGTAAATTTGAGAAATGTGTTGTGGAATTACCAAATTCGTTTTTAACGAACTAGTTCCTTTAGCCACACCGGCAGTCAGTAAATTTGCAACAGTGTCTGTAGAGAATGGATTACGATCAAACACTTCAACTTTGTAATAGTATTCATCGTTATAAGTATCATTCACATTTACTTCAAGTTGAATTGCCTTTGTTGTAGAGTAAGTAAACTTTTCGTTTGCCGAAACAACAACTTCAGGATTATCAACGTCATTATTACAGGATGTAAAAAACATTGAAAAAGTCAAAACGACTAAACCTACAAAAAAATTTGTTTTCATATTCATAATATTTAATGGATTTTATGTATTTGCCATTTAGTAATCAATATGTATGCCACCAAGCTATATCACAGATATACAGGAATTAAAGCAAATATCCCGAAAGGGAGAATTATTCATAAATGAAATCATCTATTCGAAAATGAAGAGAACAACATTTACTAATATACAATTACTGTAAAATAATTTATCGCACAAAAAAACCTGTTTCAAATTAAATTGAAACAGGTTTTTATAAGAAATATTTTTTTGACTAAGCGTTTTTAGCTTTCACTACGATAGCTTTAAAAGCTTCGGGGTGATTCATGGCTAAATCGGCCAATACTTTACGGTTCATTTCGATACCTGATTTGTGCAAAGCACCCATCAATTTTGAATAAGACATACCTTCCAAACGTGCAGCAGCGTTGATACGTTGAATCCACAAAGCACGGAAGTTGCGTTTCTTGGTTTTACGATCGCGGTATGCATATTGCAACCCTTTTTCCCAGGTATTTTTGGCTACGGTCCACACATTGCGACGACCTCCGAAATAACCTCTGGTGAGGCTTAAAATTCTTTTTCTTCTTTTACGTGAAGCAACGTGGTTTACTGATCTTGGCATAATTAAATGATTTGTGAATGTTAGCGCCGCATTTCTATGCGATCTTCAGGCTAAAAACATTCGATTTTGGACTAAGAATGAGATTTTAAAAGTTGTTGACTATTTCAAGCAAAGCATTTCTTTAACGTTAGTCAAGTCAGTCTTGCAAACAAGAGCAGTGTGAGTAAGGTTACGTTTTTGCTTTTTTGTTTTTTTAGTCAAAATGTGACTTTTAAAAGCATGTTTTCTTTTGATCTTTCCTGTTCCGGTAAGAGTGAATCTTTTTTTAGCACCGGAAATAGTTTTCATTTTTGGCATTGTTACTTATAATTTAGTTGTAAAAATCCTTAGTTATGTAATTACTTTGGTTTTGTAGTTACTTTGGCTTTAGGAGAAAACATCACAATCATGCGCTTTCCTTCTAACTGTGGTAACTGATCTACTTTGGCATAATCTTCCAAATCGCTGGCAAAACGTAGTAATAAAACTTCGCCCTGTTCTTTGAAAAGGATAGAACGTCCTTTAAAAAATACATATGCCTTTACTTTGCAGCCTTCTTTCAAAAATCCTATCGCATGTTTCAATTTAAAATTGTAATCATGATCATCGGTTTGCGGTCCGAAACGGATTTCTTTCAGAATTACCTTGGCTGTTTTTGCTTTGGCTTCTTTTTCACGTTTTTTTTGGTGGTACAAAAACTTCTGATAATCAACAATTTTACAAACCGGCGGGACTGCATTTGGTGAAATTTCCACCAAATCTAATTCAAGTTGATCAGCTATGCGAATGGCTTCATCATACGAAAATACACCTTGTTCTACATTATCACCTACCAAGCGAACTTCTTTTAACCCTTTAATCTTTTCGTTGATACGATTGGGTTGCTCTTTTATCCGACCTTGTCTGGGTCTGATGGTTAATTGTTTAGCTATTGTTTGTTTCCTCCCTAACTTTAAAAAAATGAATATATTTTCTTTTCTATTTTGAGCCTGCAAATATAATACATTTATTTGAATTACTACCAGCGCAAACCAAATAATTCAGATATAATTGCAATTTATTTCGACATAATCATCAATAAATCTGTTTATTATTGCTGTTTTTTCAATAAATAAACCTCTAACCTATTCATAGCTTTTTCAATATTCTCAATTGAATTTGCATAAGAGAACCGGATAAATCCTTCGCCTCCTGTCCCAAAGTCTACACCGGGAGTAATTCCTACATGTGCATTTTCCAACACATCAAAGGCAAATTTATAGGAATCATTGGTAAACATACGCGCATCGCAAAACACATAAAAAGCACCCTGAGGTTCAGTATGAATAATAAATCCCATTTTTTTCAATCGCTCAATAATATATATACGACGTTGATTGTAAATTGAATGCATTCTGTCAACATCAGCACTTGCCTCATTAATTGCAGCAATTCCGGCTTTTTGGGCTGTACTAGGTGCACAGATAAATAAGTTCTGTTGCATAATTTGCAACAAACGCATAAATTGCTTTGGAGCTATCACATAACCCAGTCGCAATCCAGTCATAGCAAATCGTTTCGAAAAACCGCTTACCACAAAAGCATTGTCTGTAAATTCAAGAATTGACCTTGCTTTTCCTTCATAAACTAATCCGTGATAAATTTCATCGGAAATAATTGGCACATCAAGTGCCGCCAACTCTTTATAAACCTGATCATTTACGAGCGTTCCGGTCGGATTCATAGGTGAATTGACAAATATAGCACGTGTTTTATTTGTTATTTTTTTCTTAATTTCTTCAATGTCATATTGAAAATCGCATTCGGCCTGTAATGCTACAAAAACAGGCTCAGCCTGGCAAGCCAATGCAAAGTTTTTATAACATGGATAACCGGGATTAGACATAATTACTTCATCGCCAGACTCACAAAGCAACATCAAAGTCATTAAAATAGCTGGTGATGAGCCTGAAGTAACCAAAATGCATTCTGGGTCAACAACTACATTGTACTCTTTTTTGTAAAATTTACTGATTGCTTGACGCAACACAGGATCGCCTAAGGAATGAGTATAATGTGTATTTCCATTCTTCAATGCATCAATCGAAGCATTAGTAATACATTCAGGCATATCAAAATCTGGTTCACCCACTTCAAGGTGAATAATATCAATTCCTTTACTTTGCAGTTCGTTAGCTCGTTCCAACACATCCATTACAATAAATGGAGTCATTCTATCGATAGTCTTATTCATTTTCACAAAGAATTTATTCTTTGGCAAAAGTACTTAATTTTCAAATAGCAATAATCAATTTTCATATACAATTAAGATATTGCACATTTCCAAAAATATAACTACCTTTGTTCCACTTTTTTGCGAAAGAAAGTGTGATGGGAAATTAAGCGACTAATCACTTAATAATAAAACGCTTAAATTTTGAGTAACACAATAAAAACAACAAATGAAAACATTTGAATTAAAAGGAGCAGTTAGAACTGGTCTTGGAAAAAAAGCTACAAAAGCTGAAAGAGTTTCTGAAAACGTACCATGTGTATTGTATGGTGGAAAAGAAAATGTACACTTTACAACCACTGTAAGTGACATTCGTAAATTAATTTACAGCCCGGATGTATTTGTAGTTAATTTGGACATTGATGGTAAAAAAGTGAAATCCATCATGAAAGCATTGCAATTTCACCCTGTATCCGACAAAGTATTGCACATCGACTTTTTGCAATTAACTGAAGACAAACCGGTAATTGTTGAACTTCCTATTAAACTTGAAGGTCTTGCTGAAGGTGTAAAAGCCGGGGGTAAATTATCTTTAGAAATGCGTAAACTAAAAGTGAAAGGATTTTACAAAGAAATCCCTGAGAATATCGTTATTGACGTAACTAGCTTAGGTTTAGGAAAATCGATTCAGGTAGGGAAAGTTTCAGTTCCAAAACTTGAAATTCTTAACGCTAAAAACGCTGTTGTTGCACAAGTTAAATTGACAAGAGCTGCTCGTGGTGCTGCTGCTACTACTACAGCAAAATAGTAATTAAGTTTAAAAGTTCAAGGTTTGAAAGTTTAAAAGTTGGGAGACATTAATGCCTTTGTCACATAAACTTTAGAACTTCATGAACATTATAAACCTTATAAACTTATAACTAGATGATGAAATACTTAATTGTTGGTTTGGGAAATATTGGTAGCGAATACCAAGATACCCGCCACAACATAGGTTTTACAATGTTGGACGCTTTTGCTAAAGCGTCCAATGTTTTTTTTACCGAAAACCGTTACGGTGCTACTTGCGAAGTAAAACTGAAGGGGCGCACAATGATATTATTAAAGCCTTCTACATTTATGAATCTAAGTGGCAATGCGTTGCGTTATTGGATGCAAAAGGAAAACGTTTTGATTGAAAACGTGTTGGTTATCGTAGATGACATTGCTTTACCATTCGGAACATTACGCTTAAAACCAAAAGGTTCGGATGCCGGACATAACGGATTGAAAAATATCCAGGAAATTTTAGGACATAACGATTATGCCCGATTGCGTTTTGGCGTTGGGAATGATTTTTCAAGAGGTAAACAAATAGAATATGTACTTGGGAAATGGACCGAAGAGCAAATGAAGGTGTTGCCCGAAAAAGCAGAACGTTGCAATGAAATAATAAAAAGTTTTTGTCTGGCCGGCATGCAATTGACAATGACTGAGTTTAACGGGAAAGATCCCAAACCAATAAAGGGGCTATAATTCAAAATAGATTTAATCACATTAAAAAAAAATCCCTTTGGGGGTTAAGGTATATGAAAACCGAAGTACGCATAGACAAATGGTTGTGGGCAGTTCGCTTATTTAAAACACGAACGCTAGCTTCAGATGCTTGTAAAAAAGGGAAAGTCATTGTTCAAAACGTACAGGTAAAACCATCGAAAAATGTGAAAGTCGGTGATGTTGTCTCCATCAAAAAAAATCCGATTTTATTTTCATTCAAAGTATTGGCTTTGTCTGAAAACAGAATGAACGCCAAACTTGTACCCGACTTTATGTTGAATGTCACTACTCCAGATCAGTTGGAATTAATTGAACTGGCAAAACTAGCAGGACAAAGCGGACGTGACAGAGGAACCGGCAGACCTACTAAAAAAGACCGACGAGAAATTGAAGATTTTATTGAACCAACATTTATTGACGAAGAAGGAGATTGGAGTTTTTAAGACCCCTAACCCCTAAAGGGGAATTATTTTAGAAAATACTTGAAGATAAACGAAGAAAATAAATATTAACGTTGTATACTTCTTATTGAATTAAAAAAACAAACTCAGTTCCCCTTTAGGGGCTAGGGGTTAAATTAAATTATGTTTATAGCTCACAAATTAAAAAAAGGGAATATTTGCGAATATCTGCTGTATATGTGGCAGATTGAAGACTTAATCAGGGCTTTCAAACTTGATATTGATGCCATAAATATGCAAATTATCGCACCTTATCCTGCAACAGATGCTGAACGTAAATCTTTGTACGAATGGTACGAAAGTCTGATTGAAATGATGCGACATGAAAATATTCAACAGAATGGTCATTTACAATTAAACAACAATATTCTTTCCGAACTAAATGAATTTCATACACTTATGTTGAAATCAGGAAATGAAGCGGGATATAATGCAAAGTTTTATCATATTGTGCCTCTGATTACTCAATTGCGCAACCAGCAATTAAATTCGCCAATTTCTGATATTGAAATCTGTTTTAATTTTCAATATGCCATTATGTTGTTAAGAATGAAAAAGACCGAAATAACTCCGGAAACACTTCAGGCTCAATCAGAAATAAGTAAATTTATGGTTTTGCTCAATAAATATTTTCAGTTGCATAAAACTGGTGAATTCAGTTTTGATGAAGATTAAACTCATATTTTGAGTCTTTGTTGCCAATTTTTAATTATTTTTGAGCTTCAAAACTTTATTAACTTTCTAACTTTACAAACGTTTAAACAAACAATATGAAAGGCATCATTTTAGCCGGAGGTTCTGGAACTAGGCTTTATCCTATAACAAAAAGTATTTCGAAACAAATTATTCCGATTTACGATAAGCCAATGATATATTATCCATTATCAGTTCTGATGCTGGCAGGAATACGCGAGATTCTGATTATTTCGACTCCACATGATATACATTTGTACGAAAATTTATTGGGAAATGGTGACGATTTCGGGATAAAATTAGAATATGCCATTCAACCCTCACCTGATGGTTTAGCACAGGCTTTTATTATTGGTGAAAAATTTATTGGCAACGATAATGTTTGTATGATACTGGGCGACAATTTATTCTATGGTTTCGATTTCTCGAGGACATTACGCGAAGCTGCCGAAATAAAAGATGGAGCCATTGTTTTTGGTTATTATGTGAATGATCCGGAACGTTACGGAGTTGCAGAATTTGACAAAAACGGTAAAGTATTGAGCCTTGAAGAAAAACCTGAAAAGCCAAAATCAAATTATGCAGTTACTGGTTTGTATTTTTACAGCAATGATGTGGTAAAAAAATCATTGGGATTGAAACCCTCAAAACGTGGCGAACTGGAAATTACTGATTTAAATCGTTTGTATCTTGAAGAAGAACGATTAAGCATGAAACTCATGGGACGTGGAATGGCATGGCTCGATACCGGAACTCATGACAGCCTACTTGATGCATCCAATTTTATTTCAACGATCGAAAATCGTCAAGGCTTAAAAGTGGCCTGTCTGGAAGAAATTGCCTATCGTTCTGGATATATTTCAAAAGAAAAACTGATTCAACTAGCTGAACCATTAAAGAAAAATCATTACGGTGAATATCTAATTAAAATTTCGAAAGAAGATATTGGGTGATGTGGTGATGAGGTGATGTGGTGATGTGATGATGTGGTGATGTGATGATGTGGTAATGTGGTAATGTGGTGATGTGGTGATGTGGTGATGTGATGATTTGATGATGTGGTAATGTGGTGATGTGGTGATGTGGTGATGTGGTGATGAGTTTGAAAGTATAATTTAAAGTGAAACTAAAAAAAATATTAGAAGATAGAATGGAAATAATTAAAACACCAATAAAAGATTTAGTCATAATAAAACCTCGAGTATTCGAAGATGCACGGGGTTTTTTCTGTGAAACTTACAACGAGAATAACTATCGTAATGCGGGAATAGATCTTTCTTTTTGTCAGGATAATCAGTCGAAATCGTCTTACGGAGTGATTCGCGGATTGCATTACCAACTAAATCCTCAAAGTCAGTCGAAACTGGTATCGGTTGTTCAGGGATCAGTTTGGGATGTGGCTGTTGATTTACGTGCCGACTCTCCTACTTTCGGGAAATGGTATGGCGTAGAACTAACCGAAGAAAATCATCTTCAATTCCTTATTCCACAAGGATTTGCACATGGATTTTCAGTATTAAGTGAAACGGCTGTTTTTTCGTACAAATGCGATAATTTTTATAATCCTACACTCGAAAGAGGAATTATGTACAATGATCCAAAATTGGCCATTGATTGGAAGATTCCATCCGAGAAAGCTATTATTTCTGAGAAAGACACAAAACATTCGCTTTTTGCCGATGCGGATAAAAATTTCTGAAAATCATGAAATTAAGTAGTATATCCATAACCATTATCCTATTATTTTCAATTGCGTTTATTTCGTGTAAAAAAGTATCACCTCAACTACCTTCTAATAAAGGGATAGAAAATGATCATAATGCACAAAACTTGTTGGAAATCAATAAAAAACTGGCAAATAAAGAAGATCGTCTGCTTGAAATCTACGTAAAAAAACAAAATAAATCCTTCTATATAAAAAACGAGCTCGGATTTTGGTATACGATTAACAAAAAAACGAATGGAAAGAAATTGAGAAAAGATGAATTGTGTAAAATCAATTACAGTCTGAAATTGATTTCAGGAAAAACGGTTTTAAATGAATCAAAAGAATTTACAATCGGGAAAAAAGAAGTGATAGTTGGTCTGGAAGAAGGAGTAAAAATATTAAATAAAGGCGAAAAAGCCACATTCTTAATTCCCTGGTATCTTGGATACGGAATGCAGGGTTTAGATAATAAAGTACCACCTTACACCTCCATAATTTATGAAGTTGAATTAAAAGAGTAAGGTTTCAAATCTGTCTAAAATATAAGATTTTACCTAATTTTCGAAACATGTATAACTTATAACTTTATTTGATTTATTTAACTTTCAAATACCGTATTTTAATCGGATATTTGCAAAATAATAATATACCTAAATGAAAAAAATAATTTATTTAATTTCTATAGCTTTTTTCTTTACAATAATTTTAAGTTCTTGTAACGATACAACTTATGCCACTGAGTTGAAAAATGAAAAAATTTTAATTAAGGATTTTATTAAACGACAAGGCATTACCATTATAAAAACGGTGCCCCCCGATTCAACTATTTGGAATAAAAATGAATATTACCTTACGAGTGACGGCTTGTATATTAACATAGTAGATCCAGGAACCGGAACTGACACAATAGAAACAAACGATATTGTTGTTCCACGGTATTTACAATATACATTAGAGGCAGAAGCCGACACAATTAGCAACTGGACAACAATAGATGCCAATTATCCACTAGATTTCAATTACAACGATGAGAATGACGAAAATGCCTGTACTGCATTTCATGAAGCGATTTCGTATATGAAACGTAACGGATCTATAGCAAGATTGATTGTTCCATCCAAAATAGATTTTAGTACTTTCTGGGATCCTGCCACTCCAATGGGATACTACATTAAGATAAAATTTCAGAAATAAGTCGTTTTAATATTTAGTGATTGGTTATTTAGTAATTGGTTAATTTGGACTTGCTAATCAATTGTTTTTATTAACAACACAAAACTCAGAACACTAGACTTTCAAATTGGAACTCTCAAACTTCAAATATCATGACTTTAATTAAATCAATCTCCGGTATTCGCGGTACTATCGGCGGAGCAGTTGGTGATGGATTAAATCCGTTAGACATTGTTCGTTTTACAGCTGCGTACGCAACTCAGATAAAAGCAACTAAAGAAACTAAATCTCTTAAAATTGTTGTTGGTCGTGATGCACGCATCTCAGGCGAAATGGTAAATCAATTGGTTATTGGAACATTGTTGGGAATGGGATTCGATGTGGTAAATATTGGTCTTGCCACCACACCAACTACCGAATTAGCCGTAACTATGGAGAAAGCAGCCGGAGGAATTATTCTGACAGCGAGTCATAATCCTAAACAATGGAATGCGCTGAAATTATTAAATGAAAAAGGTGAATTTTTGAATGCTGCTGAAGGAGAAAACGTATTGAAAATTGCTTCAGAAGAAAGTTTTATATTTTCAGAAGTAGATGAATTGGGAAAACTAACCGAAGATTTCAGTTATACTCAAAAACATATTCAGAGTGTACTTGCTCTTGAATTGGTAGATGTTGAAGCTATAAAAGCTGCTAATTTTAGTGTAGCCATCGATTGTGTGAATTCAGTTGGAGGAATTGCAATTCCTGAACTACTTACAGCACTTGGCGTTAGTAAAATTGAAAAATTATATTGCGAACCTAACGGACAGTTTCCTCACAATCCCGAACCACTACCCGAACATTTGACTGAGATTTCCGGTATTATGAAAGCTGGTAAAGCAGATGTGGGTTTTGTTGTCGATCCGGATGTCGATCGTTTAGCTCTTATTTGCGAAGATGGTAGCATGTTTGGTGAAGAATACACCCTTGTTTCGATTGCCGATTATGTATTACAAAACACACCCGGAAATACTGTTTCAAATTTAAGTTCAACACGTGCATTACGTGACGTAACGCAAAAACGTGGTGGAATATATACTGCTGCTGCTGTAGGCGAAGTAAATGTTGTTACAGCAATGAAAGCAACTAATGCAATTATTGGAGGTGAAGGCAATGGGGGTGTCATTTATCCCGCAAGTCATTATGGTAGAGATGCATTGGTAGGTATTGCATTATTTTTGACACATTTGGCAAAATCAAAAACGACTGTTTCAGCTCTTCGTAAAACATATCCGGAATATTATATATCGAAAAATAAAATTCAGTTGACACCTAATATTGATGTTGATAAAATTTTAGCTAGTATTAAAGATTCCTATCAACAATACGAAGTGAATGATATCGACGGAGTTAAAATTGATTTTCCAACCGGATGGGTACACTTACGCAAATCGAATACTGAGCCGATAATTCGTATTTATTCTGAATCCGGTACACCTGAACAAGCAGAAGCATTTGCACAAGCCATTATCACAGAAATAAAAAGAATTATAACTATCTGATAAAACAACAAGTCCTGATAAATTCAATTTATCAGGACTTGTTTGTTTTATGAAATCTAACTTATTGATGTTCTGTTCTCAATAAGTCATTAACCGTCTTTACAGGGTTGAAAGTGGCAACCGGCACTTCTACAAAAACCGAATTCCAATCACTCATAGCACCATTCCACAAACCCGGCAATTCCAACGCTTTCAGATCCTTTCCATTTTTCGATTTAAGTGAAATAAAGCCTGTTTTTTTATCAACATATTTTAATAAATCAAACTTCTGTCCTTTATAATTTTTTACTGCACAAACCAAATCAACCGGATTAAAGTGAGTCGATTGTTGCATAATTTGCTTGTCAACTGTATTTGACTGATCAATTTGCGAACTCTCAAGAATTTGTGGTGAAACAGTACCATCAGAATTAACAGTAAGGAAAGGACCTCCACCGGGTTCTCCTTCGTTTTTCACCATTCCACAAACACGAATCGGACGATTCAATTTAGTGATCAGGTATGATTTCAGTTCATTATGAGACAAAGATTTGATATCGGAATAATGGATATTTAATTTTATTTCGCAAAACTGTGCAATAACTGCCAGTTTTTCATCACTAATTATTTCACTCTCAAGTTCTTTTAAATAAGCAAAACATTGCTGCTGAATACCAACTAATAAGCCGGCAATAATTTTCTTATAATTTACAGTTTCGCTTTTTAAAGAATCCGGCACTACATTATCAATATTCTTAACGAAAATAATATCACCATCGAGGTCATTAAGGTTCTCAATTAAAGCTCCATGCCCACCCGGACGAAATACGAGCTGATCTTTATCTCTGAAAGGTTGATTATTTTCATCAGCAGCAATAGTATCTGTCGATGGTTTTTGTTCTGAAAAACCAACCTGATATTTTACAGAAAATTTCTTTTCAAAGTCTGAAAGGGACTCACTCAAATGCTTTTCAAAAAGCAATCGATGCTCCTTCGAAACCGTAAAATGAATATTTACTTTTTTTGATTTGTTTGCGGCATACAATGCTCCCTCCACTAAATGCTCCTGCATTGGTGTACGATTTCCATCGGCGTACTTATGAAACTTAAGTAATCCTTTGGGTAACGACCCGTAATTCAAGCCTTTATCCAGCAATAAATTTGCAACAATTGCTTTATTTCTTTTATTCTTAATCAATTCCGGAATGTATAGATGGTCATTTTTTAGGCAAACCTCATTCAAATCGGAATAAAAGGCAAAGTTTTGTATCTCGCTAAAAAATCTCATCATAAAAGCATTCTCAGGCTCTTCACTTTCTCCATCCAGGAACTCGAATAAATCTTTAAACATCCGACTTGCAGCACCTGAAGCTGGCACAAATTTCAAAATAGATGCATCTGTTTGAAGGTAGCTTTCCCAATCCCTGAGTACAGACTGAACTTCGTTTTCATCCAATTTCACAATACCCCTTCCTACTTCGGCAGCCGATTTTATTTTTAAATACGGAAATTCGTTTTCAAAAGATTTTAACTGGTCATCGATCTGCTGAGCTGAAATACCTCTTTTTTCCAGTACAATTTCATCCTTTTTTGTAAGCATCTTACTATCCATTTTTAATTAATCTATTTTCTATTGGTTATTTTTCTCCAAGTTGATCTTTCAGAATGTCAATTTCTTTTTTACGTTGTGAAAGATCATTTACATACTCCATAGTTCTTACATACGACTCATAATCATATAGGTTAAGTTGATCCAGCATGTAGTATGAAACCGTAGCATATTCAAATGCTTTATCAATATCGCCAATAATTTCGTATGCGATAGCAATATTGTTAGCAGCCTGTGATTTTATCCTTTTACTTTTGCTGCTATCATAAGCCGATACCCACAAGTCAATAGCAGATTTCCAGTTTTTCACGTAAACAGAATCCATGGCTTCTCTCATTAGTTTATTTCCCGGGTTATAAAAATAACGGTCTACTTTTTCCCAACGAGGAACAAACCTGTCAATTGATTTCTTCCCTGCCGTTATTGCGGCATCAATTAAGGCATCATATCGCAACGGAAGTTGACTCATTGTATTTTTCCGTTTGTATGATTCAGCCTCCCAATAGACAGTATCTACAAATTGTACACTTGTGAGTTTAGAACTATTTATATAATGTACACTCCAGTCTGTTTCAACTTTCACTTCCAGTGATGCTAAAAAAGAGTTTTGCTGACTGTCAAAATACTCACTTAAATCGTCATACACCTTAATATTATCTAATGACAATACAACATTAGAATTGTTTTCCAAACATAATTGTTTCACTTTTTCGGATGTGAGTAGTTGATTTGTATTAAAATCGCCTGAATTATTTATCGTTTCGAGGAGGAAATTGACGTTTAAAAAGAAAGCCTTCGATTGCATTTCTTCAGTAAGAGAACTTATACAAAAAATACCTAAACTATCGGCACTCACTAATACTTTTTTAGGTTTCGTATTTATTAATTGAGTAGTATGACCATATTCAACAGGCTGTACAACTGCATTGTTTACGATTAACAAATTATTGGCATTAGGATTAAAAGCAACTTTTGCAGGACGCAGTACATCGAGGCTTGTATATAATAAATTGGTACAAGACGAAAGGAAAACACTTAAAAATATTAGGCTGATAAGTTTTAATTTCAAAGTATTCATATCAAAAAAGTTTAAACAAAAGATTTATTATTATTTAGATATATTCCAAATTAAGAATTTAAACTTCAATTTCCAACCCATCAAATGCCAATTGGACATTTTTAGGCAACAACTTATTCACAACTGCATGCAATCCCATATCATGACTCATATGAGTAAAATAAGTTTGTTTTGCATTAATTTTAGTTTTTAACTCCAGTGCTTGTTCTAATGACAAATGAGAAATATGTTCATTAATTCTTAAAGCACTTAGTACTAAAACATCTAAATTTTGAAGTTGTTCAATAACTTTTTCATCTATCGTTTTTACATCAGTCAAATAAGCAATTTTTCCTATTCTAAAACCTAAAATGGGCAACTTATAATGATAAATCCTAACCGGTTGAATTTTTGTTTTTCCAATATAAAATTCATTCGTATCAATAGTATGCAAATTAATTAACGGAACACCCGGATATTTATTTTCGACAAAGCAATAGGGCAAATTTCGTCGTATTACCTTTAATACATTTTGCTCTGCATATACATTTACACTGCCCAACGGTCTTACGTCATCCAATCCTCCAACATGATCGTAATGTTCATGTGTCAATAAGATAGATGATATTTTAGTAATCTTGTTTTTCAGTAATTGCTGACGAAGATCAGGGCCGCAATCGATTAATATTTCATTCTCATTATCAGAAATCAATACAGAAGCGCGCAATCTATTGTCTTTTGGATCAGAAGAAGAGCAAACAGCACAATTGCATCCAATTTGTGGAACGCCGGTTGAAGTGCCAGTACCTAAAAAAAGTATTTTCATATTAAATATTCAGCCTTATTCATTACTCTGTCGGAGCATAATTTTACAACGGTTACTCCCATTTTCCACCTACCCAAGAACATAATTTTCAATTGTTATAAATATACGCCTTGTTATAAAATCATTTATACTATTGATTACAAACCACATAAGTTAAAATATCAAGATTCGATATTTTTTAAATTAATATTCACAAAGACGCAAATTATAAATGCAATTATATGATAATCAAAATTTATAATAATTTAAAACGAGCAGACTCCTTTCTGCTAAAGTATGAGGAAACAATGTTGATTTTCCGCCAGTTGTTGCACACAAATCAAAATATTTTGCAGCAATAGGAAAATGATGTGTCACTGCATCTGATAAATATCTTAAGCTTGATTCCTGCTCATAATAAATTCCGGTATGAAAAAGAGAAGCGGCAGTAAAATGTGGTTTTTCACTTAACTAATAACCAATATACGGCACGTGTGTTTTTTGTCAAAAGGGAAATAATTTAATTGGTATAGGCGTTTAGAGCGCACTCCGAAACCCCTGTTATTATTGACTATTTGGAATTTTGAACCATCCTTTTGAGGGTTACATTGAATATTGTCCCCATATATGCCCTACGGTTATATCTAAAA
>JAQUWU010000008.1 GCA_028692715.1 Paludibacter sp.
ATGCATCCAACGTCCTCTCAAAGCATGGCGAATATTATCACTAAAAACAGCTATATTGTCTAATTGTTTTGCATTTTTCTTCAACGCACTTTTATCTACGGCCAAAGGAGATGAAGCTGCTGTCCAGCCTTCTCCATATATAAAAATTGTAGGATCAATTTTATTAAGTGCTGCACGGATTTCATTCATCGTTTCAATATCATGAATTCCCATTAAATCGAACCGAAAACCATCAACATGGTATTCGGTAGCCCAATAAACAACAGATTCAACCATGAATTTCCTCATCATTGGTCTTTCTGATGCCGTTTCATTACCACAACCCGAAGCATTCGACCAGGTACTATCAGCATTCATGCGATAGAAATATCCGGGAGCTAAAAGATCTAAATGTGAATTTTTCCCCATTGCAGTATGATTATAAACGACATCCATAATTACACGAATTCCGCTTTTGTGCAAGGACTGAACCATTTGTTTGAATTCAGTTATTCTTGTCACCGGATTGTATGGATTTGTAGAATAGCTTCCTTCAGGAACATTATAATTCAAGGGATCATAACCCCAGTTATATTTATTTTCATTGAGTTTTGTTTCGTCAATCGAAGCGAAATCAAAAGCGGGTAAAATATGAACGTGAGTGATTCCTAGTTCTTTCAAATGATCAATCCCTGTAGCGTCACCAGCCGTATTTTTAGTTCCATGTTCGGTAAATGCCAGAAATTTTCCTTTGTTTATCATTCCTGAATTTGGCGCTACCGAAAAATCACGAATATGTACTTCATAAAGGCTGATATCAGTAAATTTATCCAACGCTGGTCGCTTGTCATTTTCCCAGCCTTCGGGATTAGTATCGGCAAAATCAATAATTGCGGCTCGTTTTCCGTTTACGCCGGTGGCTTTTACCCACATTCCGGGTGTTTCATCTAACCATGCTTCATTTACTTTAATCTGAAATGTATAAAATTTGCCTTTCAGATCTTTATCTATTTTTAGTGTCCAGGTACCCATTTCGGCTCTATCCATATCCAATACCTCGTACGCTCCGCCTTCGTAACCATTGTCGTAAAGTAATATTTTAACCTGAGAAGCTGTAGGCGCCCAAACCCGAAATTTAGAAGCATGTGGTGAATAAGTCAATTCTAGATCAGAACCATCGTAAACTGGATATTCGTCAAAACTTTTATAGTTTGGTTTCGTTTTACATGCACTAAAAAACACTGAAATCAAGGACATAAATAGTAAATACTTTCTCATGTTTATTTTTTTTTGAATGTAAGGTAGTTCATTTTACTGAAAAAATCACGTGAAAAATTATATTTATTCCACGTGATTAATTTTATTGTCTCAGTTATTTTAATTTAAAGTATTCCATTTCTCTTTAGTAAAGCATCAATAGTTGGTTCCTGACCACGGAATCGTTTATACAAAACCATTGGATGTTCAGTTCCTCCATTCATTAATATGTTTCTACGGAATGAGTCAGCTGTTTTTTTATTGAAAATTCCATTTTTTGTAAAAACAGAATAAGCATCGGCATCCAACACTTCAGCCCATTTGTAACTGTAATATCCTGCAGCATAACCTCCTGAAAATATATGATTGAAACTAGTACTCATGGCAGTATGCTCAACTTTAGGTAGAATCTGAGTAGATTTCATAGCCTCTTCTTCGAATGATATTACATCTCCAACAAATGGTTTCTCTAGGGTATGCCAAGCCATATCAAGATAACCAAAACTCAACTGACGTAAACAGAAAGAAGCAATATTGAAATTTTCAGCCGCTTTAATTTTTTGAATTAACTCTGCCGGAATTTTTTCACCGGTTTGATAATGAACTGCAAAACCATCTAAAAACTCTTTTTCAGAAGCCCAGTTTTCCATAATCTGAGATGGAAGTTCTACAAAATCACGATAAACATTCGTTCCTGATAAAGATTGATATGTACATTTTGTTAACATTCCGTGTAAAGAGTGTCCAAATTCATGCAAAAATGTTGTCACTTCATCGAAAGTCAATAAAGCTGGTTTTGTTGCTGTAGGGCGTGTAAAGTTCATTACAACTGTGATATGCGGACGACTATCCTTTTTCCCATCCATCCATTGTGCTTTGAAATCATTCATCCATGCTCCTGCCCTCTTGCCTTCGCGCGGATGAAAATCCGTGTACAAAACTGCCAGAAACTGCCCTTTTTCGTCAGTCACATCATAAGCATCAACTTCGGGATTGTACACCTGTATTTTAGGATTCTTCGTGAATTTTATGCCATACAATTTAGTTGCTAAACCAAACACTCCCTTTTTTACATTTTCAAGTTCGAAATATGGTTTTAGTAATTCATCATTAATTGCATATTTTTCATCTTTTAATTTTTCAGAATAATAAGACCAATCCCATGGTTGCAATTGAAAATAAGCACCATGATTATTTGCATATTCCTGCACTGCTGCCACTTCTTTTTCAGCC
This sequence comes from Paludibacter sp., assembly GCA_028692715.1. Classification (GTDB taxonomy): domain Bacteria; phylum Bacteroidota; class Bacteroidia; order Bacteroidales; family Paludibacteraceae; genus Paludibacter. The sequence goes on from JAQUWU010000008.1 coordinate 2,470, forward strand.
GTAGGCTTATAGGCTTTCAATAATTTATCGAGTAAATCATACACATTTTCTTTCTTTTCAGCCATTCTGTTTATTAACACATAATCGGCATACGATTTATGTCCCAATAAATTAGCGATTTGAAACCTGACATTAGCAATCCTTTCAACATTATCGCGGTTATCAAATTCGCCACCGTTCACACATTTAGTTGTATATGCCATATATAATTCACGGCGCAAATCTCTATTATCGGCAAATTTCATAAATGGGACATAACAAGTAGTTTTCAAATTCAACATCCAACCTGTTTTAGTCGCATTTTTTGCATTTTCGGCGAGGGTTTCAATAAAATCTTCGGACAAACCCGACAATAATGCTTTGTCAGTGATCAACAGACTGTATTTGTTTGTTTCTTTCAAAACATTCTGACCATATTGAAGCTGTAATAAATTCAATTCTTTTGATAATTCCCTATAAATAGCTTTGTCGGCATCCGACAAATTTGCACCATTATCAGCAAATCCATCGTAAGTATTCTTTAAAAGCATCTGTTGCTCTTTGGTCAATTTCAATTTATCTTTCTGATCATAAACAGCTTTTACTTTGGAAAAAAGTTTTTCATTCAACTTTATAGAGTTAGAATGCTCCGTCATTATAGGAGATATTTTTTCAGCTATTCCCTGTAATTCATCGTTAGTTTCGGAACTTAAAAGGTTATAAAATGGCGAAGCAACTTTTGTAAGCAATGCCCCTGAAGTTTCTAATGCTACAATTGTATTATCAAAAGTTGGAGCATTCGGGTTATTTATTATATCATCAATTTCTACAGTATGTTGCTTGACAGCCTCTTCAAATGCCGGCAAATAATCTTCCGTTTTTATTTCATTAAATGGAATTGTTTGATGAACTGTTTTGTAAGTTTCAAAAAATGGGTTTGCAGCAAAAGTTGCTGTAGCTATTGAAATCGACGTCATAAAAATTATAAATTTTAATGTTTTCATTGTGTAATCGTTTTTGTGATTCCTTTAATCTTAAATTTAATTCTTTATCAGTTTTTGTGTAAATTGTCTTTCGTTACAATTAACTCTGAGAATATATATGCCATTTGCAAATTCGCTAATGTCAATTACACCCGACTTTTCGGTAATCTCTTGTTTTATCAACACTCTGCCATTTAAATCCATCAATTGCCATGAATTCATATTATAAATCTGTGTATCAATATAGTAAATTCCATTTGAAGGATTTGGATAAACAGGGAGATTCTCTTTTTTATTTTTTTCAATTAACTCAATTGAAGTATCATCAATTAGTAAATAGTTTAACTGAATTTTATTTGCTTTTTGTATAGTTGGTTCATCATTAAATAAATAGGGAATAAATGATGTCGTGAACTGTCCTGTTTCACCTCCCCAAAAGTCGAACTTTGATGCTACCGAATTAGCTTTATTTCCATCAAAATCGGAATAAACGATGGAAATCATGCTTCTCCATTTATGATATATTGGGATTAACAATGATTTCTGTATCAACATCTGATTATCATATGAATATTCATATTTAAGAACATCATTCCAATACATTGACTTCCATAATTTATATTCTTCCGAAATCAACTCATTATCGTCATTATACTTATAATCAATCATTTGATCGTTCTCCCACACAGAATTTGTTTCATCCCATATTTTATTTCGTTGTGAAATTAAATTGGTAGTCCCAGACATATAATAATAATTTACCATCCCATCATTCAACCAATCATCCTCAGTATTAGTTCTTTTTCTTGTGATTTGAGATGTCAACACACTTGTTTCATTGTATTTATTTTTCAACACATATTCACTGGACAAATATGAATTTTCGTAGATTTTTGTGATTACAGAGTCAATTTTATTTTCAATATAAGTATAATCGGCTCTTTGAGATAAAATCCATTGTCCATTCTGTTTCAACGAGTCAAGTTTAGTTACTTTTTTCGACAAATCATATTGATAACTGATTTTTTTTATTTCTGTTGGAATATTATTTTTGATTGATTTATGTAATTCTGAAATAAAATTGCCTCCGCTATAGTTATAACTAATTTCGTATGAGGTATTCCAACTAGATACATTCCAGTTTTTTTCACGTTGTAGAACACAATCATTTCCCTCGTAAAACCATTCAGTTTGAGTTAAGCGTTTCCATGCATCAGACTGCCCAGAATACTTGGTTTCCAGCACTTTATTACCATTAGTATCATATAAATACAAATAACGAAAAGTTGTGTCATTATCAATGACCAATAATTCTGTAACCAACTGATTGTTAACTGCAGCTGAACCCGACTTTGGTAAACAAAAAATAATAAATAAAGAAAAAAATAAACCTACTCGGGATGTCTTCATTAAAAAAAATTACAACATTAAATATTTTGTCAAAAATACAAATAATTATTCGAAACTACAAACAGAAAGTATTCCTATAAGTTCTGCGGAAGTGTTTAATAATCAAGGTTTATGAAACATATTTGATTTTTTAGTTAAATATATTAAGCTTGATTTTTCAGCATAAAAAAGACACTTTCAATTTAATTTTGAAAGTGTCTTCATTCAATAAATTTCATTCATTTATCTATGATATTGCACATACATAGGTTCAGTAGGTTCATATTCATCATTATCCCACAATGAGCTGGTAATCATTAAATCGGCACTATACCGATTGCACGCAATAGGCACATTGTGGATTCGGCATTGTCGCAACAACATTTGAATATCGGCTTCGTGCGGTTGAGCATTCAGGTCGTCAATTAAGAAAACAGCCAGATTTACCTGTTTACGAACTACAAGAGCAGCAATTTCGGCATCTCCACCCAAAGGACCAGAATTCATACAGGTTATATCAACTTCCACTCCTTTTTCTTTTAATGCTGCTTCTATTAAACCACCAGTTGTTCCGGTACATACCAATTTATGTTTCGACAACATATCTGCATTATAAACTGCCCAATCTACCATATCGGCTTTGCGATTATCATGCGCTACTAAAGCTATTGTCAATTGTTTATTCATTTTTTTTAATTTTTCATTTTCCATGCTGCAAAGTTATGAAAATATTAATAATTCATTCCGTTTTAAATAAAATAAGACTATTATTTTAACAGATCAAACGATCGTTTAGTGTCAATGTTTCAATTCTATTACAAATACAATTTATAAATCAGAATAATTAAAGTACATTTATTTCCGTTTAGCAGTCGTTTTAATCAAAAATATATTAAATTTTTCGCTAATTTTGCAAAATAAAAATTTAGCAAAACAAAAATGAAAAAATATCTCTTTCTCTTTATTGTAAATATTTTTTTAATAACTTCAGTTTTTGCGCAATCTCCAAAAAGAGAATTGCGTGCTGTTTGGATAGCTACAGTAGCTAATATTGATTGGCCAAGTTCCCAAAAACTGAGTTCAAAAGAACAAAGAGAAGAAATGCGAAAAATATTGGATGGGTGTGTGAAAAACAATATTAATACTGTTATCATGCAGATACGTCCTACTTCCGATGCTTTTTATCCTTCGGCATTAGAACCCTGGTCACATTGGTTAACTGGAAAACAAGGCGTTAAACCGAATCCTTATTACGACCCATTACAATTTATTATCGAAGAAGCACACAAACGTTGTATCGAAGTTCATGTATGGCTAAATCCTTATCGGTTATCTAATAGCGATAATATTAATATGTTGTCGAAAGATCATTTATACTATAAGAACAAGGATTTATTTGTAAGATACGGTGGTAAATATTATTTTGATCCGGGATTGGACGAAACCAGAATGTTTTTAAACTCAGTAGTTGAAGATGTTGTTGAACATTACGATATTGACGCAGTACATTTTGATGATTATTTTTATCCATATAAAGTTGGTAATCAGGAATTTCCTGACAATGAATCTTTCAAAAAATTTCCGAGAGGATTTGCACCAAATCAAAAGGACGACTGGCGAAGAAACAATGTAAATATGGTTATTGCCGAACTGCAACAAACCATTAAATCGCTAAAACCATGGGTTGAATTCGGAATTTCACCATTTGGTGTTTGGAGAAATGATAACGTTGACCCCGATGGTTCAGCCACCCGTGCTGGTGTTCAAAATTACGACGATTTGTATGCCGACATTCTTAAATGGCTGAAAGAAGGAAATATCGATTATGTTGTTCCACAATTATATTGGGAAATTGGCAAAAAAGTGGCCGATTACAAAATTCTTGCAAATTGGTGGAGTAAAAACTCTTTCGGAAAAAATCTGTATATTGGTTTATACGCTTCAAAATTGGGGATGTCGGGTGCTGAACCTGCCTGGAAAAAAGGGAATGAGTTAATTCGTCAGATAAGATTAAACAGAAGTATCCCACAAATTGATGGCGCTGCCTTTTTCAGTTCCAAAACATTTTTACAAAACAAACAAGGCTTAAACGACAGTCTACAGCACGGTTTATACAAATACCCTGCAATTTGCCCTATCAATAGAAATATCAAAGGCGATTCATCTGCTCAACCTCAAAATATCAGAATTTTAAAAGACAGTTCTGAGGCTTATCTAATTTGGGATGATATTAACGAAGAGGGTGGTTGCAAAACAGCTTACTATGTTGTGTATGCATTTAAAGGCAAAAAAGTGGGTGACTTAAACAATCCGGCAAATATCTTAACGCTGACCACCGAGAACTGTATTGATTTACGCGAAATGGAAATGAGAATTAAAGGACATTACACCTTTGTAGTGACTGCAATAAATCGTTATAAACACGAGAGCGTACCTACTGAAGGAGTTAGCCGAAGAATGTAATTTCTATTTCATTTTCAACACTTTGTCCGATGCTAGTTTCCCTGTCAGTATTGAAATTGGCATTCCCGATGGACTATAAACCCATTGACCGGCCTGAAAAACTGAGGGTAAAATTGTGTCGACGGATTTAGCAATAGAAAGCATGCCATTTTCAACGGGTATCATTGGGTTTGTAAATGCCCAACCTGTTATTCCACCTTGTGTATTTCTGGTTAACTTTTCGATAGTGAGTGGAGATGATGAAAATTGTTCAGATATTTTGCTCTTTAATCCTTTAAATATACTTTCATCGAGGGTTTTTATCATGTATTGCTCAATAACTTCTTTCATTTCAATTGTCCAACCAAGATCATCAATTTTCCTTGTCAATTGATAATCAAATAAAATACTGATTATCAAACCCGTTTTACCTTCTGGCGCCATATTCTCATCTCTTAAAACAGGAATCGAAATCTCATAGGTATTCAATCGACAATATTCCATCAAATATTCTTTTATCTTATTTTTGACATCACTATTCGTTGAATCAACCCTTTTATCCTTTATGAATTTATCAATAAAAGTTGTGGACAAAGATGTTAAGCCTTCTTTTGAAGGTGTATAAAAGAAATGACCGGTACATATTTTAGTGAAATATTCTTTTTTCTCATTTACCGTAGCGTAAATTGAAAAAACAGAATCACCACCTTTTAAATCTTTCAGTTGATTTTGCTTTTCAATAATTTTATTTTTTAATTTCGGATCGTAGAGTTCTTCTAATGAAATGATATTGTAGAGCAATTTCATATCACCTGCCCAAACCAATTTATTGTATTCAATACGATTTCCATGTTGATCTACAATGTATTTCTGTTCAGGATGAAGACTGATAACTGTTGTTGAAGTTTTAATTTCACCTCCATGTTTCACTATAAATTCTTCTAATTTTTGACCTAAAACAGCTGTACCTCCGATGGGATAATGATAATCGAGATACAAATGGAAATAACTTAAAGCAAAGGATGTAGGTGTTGCCTGAAAAAAGTGCTGCGCAATATTATCAATTAGCTTCTGGTTGTTTGTAAATTTAGCTAAATACTGGTTTACGGGTTCATTTAAATTCTTAATTTTTCGTATAGCAACTAAAAACTTGAACAACCATGGAAAAATAACGGTCAACAAGTATTTTTTATCTTTGGTAATATCCAGGAAAGCAGGATTATCAATGCCATATAACACATCCATGTATTTCATTATTTTCCTTATTTCGAGAATAATTTTACCTACATCTTCTTTGTTTTCGGGGAAATGTTTTTTAAGTAATTCTTCGTATTCAAAAAGACTGTTATAATCTTTTAATCTTAATACATCATCAGCAATACCTATTGAAACAGGACTTTTTACAAAATCTATTTCAATCCCAAGGTCTCGTAACATTGGAAAAACGATACCTGAATTTTCTATTGACCGCAACCCACCATCGAAATAAACATTATCCCGATGAAATGTTTGCACCAATCCTCCGGTTTTCATTTGACGTTCAATTAATGCAATTGATTTTCCTGCTCTTGAAATGTATGCAGCAGCAGTTAAACCGGCTAAACCACCCCCAACAACAACTATATCAAATTTCATAATAGTTTCCCTGATCAATTTTTGTCAACTTTTTACTTATTTCAAATATTTTCTTACCCAACTCCCTGTCAAGAGCATGTTTGGCAGGGATTTCTTCATTGGTCAAATTAAAGAATTTGCCTGAAATCCCCTCCATTTCGGGCGAAGAGGCAAGGTAATAAATTGCTTCACCTGAAATTTTTGGGGATTTTAATAAGGGCTGAATAATATATTTTGAATACAAATTATATAATATCCCGTTATTATAACCGATATTTGATTTTACAGCACCGGGATGCATTGCATTTATAGTCACATTCTTTCCAATAAGTAAATCATTCAGTTCCCAAATAGTCATTAATTGTGCTATTTTAGAAGCACCATAACCTTTTAAACCTTTGTAACAACGATTTTTCCATGTTAAATCATCTAGTTGCAATCCATTAAAGCGATGACCTTCTGAGTTAACATAAATAATTCTGGTTGGAGCATTTTCCACCATTCGTTTTAACAACATACTTGTTATCAGAAAGGAAGCTAAATGATTTACCCCAAAAGCCATTTCATTTCCATCAACAGTTAGTTGTCGGGTTGTCATATGTACCCCGGCATTATTTATTAACACATCTATCTTCGGGTATTTCATCATGATAGCTTCAGTTGCAACTCTCACTTCTTCTAATTTTGAGAAGTCAGCAATAAAGTAATCCGCCTTGCAATTATTAGTTGCGCGAATATTGTGGCATAATATTTCAGCTTTGTCTTTGTCTCTAACCATCATTACTATGCAGGCACCAGCCTTTGCCAAACGAATAGTAGCCTCATAGCCTACTCCTGAGGTAGCTCCTGTGATTAAACAGACTTTGCCTTTCATCGATTCATGCGACACCTTCTGAGGCAAACGACCTACAGTCAAGAAATTAAGTTCTTCCGGAAGTTCAAATTTCTTCATCTCTCTCAATTTATAAAAATCAACCAAATTTATTTAATAAAAATTTCCTGTACATTTTCCCAAAGCGGGGAATATTATTAAAAATATCACCCCATAAGTCATAATAATCTCTTTGCTCCAGAATGTAACCATCTTCACTTATTTTCAACTTAGTGGAACCATATATAGGAGTACTTGGCCATTTTTTAAACATCATGGTCATAACCCATTCAAATATTATAATATCATCATTTTGGACAATGGAAACAATATCCATTTTAAGTTCTTTAGTTCGTTCAGTAAGTCGGTTACACATTTCAACGAACTTTTCCTTCCCTTCTATCCTCTGAATTGTATCCTGAAAAATCATGTCATTATGATAATACGGAAAAATATGTGACCAATCCGGCTTGCCAGATGTATTGTAAGTTTTGGACCATAAATGCAAAATTGTTTCAATATTTATGTCTCGCTTTTGTTCGCTCAATACTTCACTTTTAATTTGAGTATCTAGTTTAGGTTCTTCCATCTATGTCGTTAAATCCATTTTTTTATTTCAACAAATATTCACAGGCAAAAATAGTATAAAAAGGATATTCCAACTACATTTAACAGCAAATTATATAATTTTAACATGTGATCAAAAAAAAAATCCCTGCTACAAATGCATGTAACAGGGATGAAAATATAAAAAATCAGAAAACTAATCAGTCAGAGCAATAATTGGTTTTACAATCTTAGCTTTTATTTCTTTGGTTTCTTCATTTAATTCCATTAAAATGGTATCACCGGCTTCTAATTCACCGGCAAGTACAACATCTGCTAATTCGTCTTCAAGGTATTTTTGAATGGCACGTTTCAATGGACGAGCACCAAACTGAACATCATAGCCTTTTTCAGCGATAAAATCTTTTGTTGCATCAGTAAGTTCTAATTTGTAACCTAATGCGGTTATACGTCCAAATATTCCTTTTAATTCCAAATCGATAATTGATTTAATAGATTCTTTGCTCAATTGATCGAACATTACTACATCATCTATACGATTAATAAATTCAGGAGCAAAAGTACGATTAAGGGCTTTCTGAATCACTCCACGAGAAAATTCTGAATCCATTGCAACATCAGCAGGTGTATTAAATCCAACGCCTTTACCAAAATCTTTCAATTGACGTGATCCCACATTGGAAGTCATAATGATAATCGTATTCTTAAAATCAATTCTGCGTCCCAAACTATCGGTTAAACGACCTTCATCCATCACCTGTAATAAAATATGGAAAACATCGGGATGTGCTTTTTCAATTTCATCAAGCAAAATAATTGAATAAGGTTTACGACGTACCTTTTCTGTCAGTTGACCGCCTTCTTCGTAACCAACATATCCCGGAGGTGCTCCAATCAGACGGGAAACACTGAATTTCTCCATATATTCACTCATATCTACACGAATAAGTGAATCTGAGCTATCAAACATAAACTCTGCAAGAATTTTTGCTAAATGCGTCTTACCAACTCCTGTTGGACCAATAAAGATAAATGAACCAATTGGTTTGTTCGGATCTTTCAGTCCAATTCTGTTACGTTGAATAGCTTTTACTATCTTATTTACAGCTTCATCCTGTCCGATTACTTTGTTCTGAAGTACTTCTTTCATCTGACGAAGTTTCAGTCCTTCAGCCTGAGCAATTCGTTGTACCGGAATACCCGACATCATAGCAACTACTTCGGCAACCTGTTCTTCATCGACCGTTTCGGGATGTTGCTGAGCTTCTTCTTCCCAACGTTTCACAGCATCTTCCAGCTGATATTGAGTTTGTTTTTCTTGATCGCGGATTGGACCTGCCAATTCATATTTTTGCTCGGAAAGAACTTTCAGTTTTTCTTTTTTAAGATCTTCAATTTTCTTTTCAAGTTCTTCAATTTCAACAGGAACCGAAACGGTACCAATGTGCACCCGCGATCCTGCTTCATCCAACGCATCAATTGCTTTATCGGGGAAACAACGGTCAGTAATATATCTTTCGGTCAGTCTGACACAAGCTTTTATTGCTTCGGGTGTATAACGTACATTGTGATGATATTCGTAGCGATCTTGAATATTTTCAAGAATTTGCAAGGTTTCTTCCGAAGTAGTAGGGTCAACCATCACTTTCTGGAAACGACGTTCCAACGCACCATCTTTTTCAATGCTTTGACGATATTCGTCGAGAGTAGTTGCACCCACACATTGAATTTCTCCACGAGCCAATGCCGGTTTCAACATATTGGCAGCATCCAATGAGCCCGGAGCGCCCCCTGCACCTACTATGGTATGAATCTCGTCGATAAACAGAATCACATCCGGATTTTTCGACAATTCATTTAAAATAGCTTTAATTCTTTCTTCAAATTGTCCACGGTATTTTGTGCCGGCAACAATCGAGGCCATATCGAGCGACACAACTCGTTTGTCGAACAATACCCTTGAAACACGATGTTGTATAATCCGCAATGCCAATCCTTCAACAATAGCCGATTTGCCTACTCCTGGATCACCAATTAATACCGGATTGTTCTTTTTACGACGACTCAGAATTTGAGCCAGACGTTCAATTTCACGGTTACGTCCAACAATCGGATCTAAACGATCTTCCAATGCTGCTTTCGTAATATCTGTACCAAAAGTATCCAAAGCCGGTGTATCACTTTGTTTAGCACCTGCAGAGGGATTCGATTTTTGTTTATGTCTTGGATCATCTTCATCGTCGTCTTCGTCCTGAAAACTAGAACCCATCATAGGAATATCTTTAGGAGCTTCTATATAAGACTTTGCATCTTCATACGTGAGATGTTCTGCAATTAAAATATCACCTGCCAAATTATTCTTTTCTTTCAAAATAGCTAATAACAAATGCTCTGTATCAGCAATTTCAGAAGATAGCGAGCGAGATTCCAGTTCCATTATTTTTTTTATACGTTCTGTACTTTTCAGGTTTGGAATTTCTTCGCCGGTTGGATCCAAGTCTGTTCGAATCTGACTTTCAATAGTTTGTTTTATTTTGAGCATATTAACGTGAGAAATGTTTAGAATGTCGATGGCTTTACCTTTACCATTGCGAATAATTCCCAATAATAAATGCTCAGGACCAACATAGTTATTTCCCAATCGTTCAGCTTCTTGTGTACTGTATAATAGCACATTATGTAATTGTTCGGAATAGTTGACTGTCATATATTTTTCTCTTTTATTTTGAATCAAATCATTTGTGGTTTTTCAACAAATTTATATCGTTATAAATCTTAAATTCTTACTTAATATTTCCTTCTTTACCAAAATGAATTTAACTCTGCTTAATTAGTCTACAAAAATAATAAATAAATCCTCGTAGAATAATTAATAATTAATAATAATTGAATCTTATCTTTCAAAAACAATACCAGAAAAAATTGTATTTTTATCGGAAATTTTGGCAGTTTCGCATAATCACATGATTTTTTTCAGTAGATTTGCGTGCGAAAAAAAATTATACTGATTTTTAAGAAAACAAATTAATAAAACAAATAGTTTATGACCGAGAAAATTTCTTCTTCGCTCCGTGATTCATCTGCTGCCAGATGGACTGCTTTAGCTATCGTATCGTTTACAATGTTCTGTGGCTATTTTATTGCAGATGCAATGAGCCCACTAAAACCGATGCTTGAAAGTCAATTGTTGTGGGACAGTATGGATTATAGCATTTTTACCAGTGCTTACGGTTGGTTTAATGTATTTTTACTAATGCTTATTCTGGGAGGAATTCTTCTCGATAAAACAGGAGTAAGATTTACAGGCATTCTTTCTACGGCCATTATGGTAATTGGTGCAAGTATGAAGTTTTTGGCCATCTCACATTTCTTTCCTGAAGGATTGGCTCCAATTTTCGGAATAAAAGCACAGGTAATGTTTGCTGCTTTAGGGTATGCCATTTTTGCCGTTGGGGTTGAAACCGCAGGAATTACCGTTTCACGTATAATTGTAAAGTGGTTTAAAGGAAAAGAAATGGCTCTTGCCATGGGACTTCAGGTTGCTTTTGCACGTATGGGAACATTATTGGCAGTTGCCATTCCACTTCCAATTGCTAAATACTTCGGGGATGTGGCTATTCCGATTTTATTTGGAGCATTACTGCTTTGTATCGGTTTGATTGCATTCATTGTTTATGTAAGAATGGATATAAAACTGGAAGCATCGGAAGCTCATATGGAAAAAGAGGCTGAAGAGCCGTTTAAATTAAGCGATATCATTCAAATTGTTTCCAATAAAGGATTTTGGTTAATAGCACTTTTATGTGTCTTATTTTATTCAGCCGTTTTCCCCTGGATTAAGTTTGCCACCGATCTTGTCATAAACAAATATCAGGTTGATCCGGATTTGGCAGGATTGATTCCGAGCGTATTGCCTTTAGGGACATTATTCCTTACTCCTTTCTTTGGAAATTTATACGATAAAAAAGGAAAAGGTGCTACCATAATGATTATTGGTTCAATTTTATTAATTATCGTTCATGGTATTTTTTCAATTCCATTCTTAAACAACTGGATTTTAGCCATTGCAGTAACCATAGTTCTTGGAATTGCACTTTCACTTGTTCCTTCAGCCATGTGGCCTTCAGTTCCTAAAATTATTCCTGAAAAACAACTCGGTACAGCTTATGCACTGATATTCTGGATTCAAAATTGGGGATTAATGGGCGTTCCACTTTTAATAGGAATCGTATTAAGTGCAACAAATCCAACTGTTTCGCAAGCAAAAGTAGTGGTTAAAGCTGCCATTGTTGAAACCTATACTCAAATGCAACCTCAAATGAACCTGAATAAAATCCAATTCGATAAAGCAGTTGACAAGACTACTACCCGATTAATCAATCAGGTATTAGTAAACACCGAATACAAAGGAATTCAGGACACCACTGGTTTTGCTGACTTTAAGAATAAACTGGTTAGTGTAAACCTTGATGCCGTAAAATCGATTCAGGCACTTGAAGGCAAAGCAAAAATCGAACAACAAATTGAAGATGCATGTGTTAAAGCAGGCTACGACGAAATCAACAAACAGGAAATTGCTTTGCGATATGATTATTCAATTGCAAATCTCATCTTCATGATTTTCGGTGGCTTAGCATTTATCGTGGCATTAATGTTGAAAGCCGAAGATAAAAAGAAAGGTTACGGATTGGAATTACCAAACATCAAAAATTAAGTCTAAATCAATATTTTTTAAAAGGACATATTTTTTATGTCCTTTTTTTATTGAACCACTACGACGAAATTATTGTTTTAGTTATTCAGAAAAAAGATGTAATTTTAGACCTCAATTTGAAATAAAATAATCAAACATAAATTATATGGATAACAAGACATTACTAAACGATGTAATGGCCAAAGCGCAAACTTGGCTGAATGGCAATTACAACGAAGAAACAAAAAATGACATTCGAAGAATGATGAATGCCGACGATAAAACAGAATTGATTGAATCATTTTATCGTGATTTAGAATTTGGAACAGGTGGTTTGCGTGGCATTATGGGAGCAGGGACCAACAGAATGAACATTTACACCGTTGGAGCTGCCACTCAAGGTTTAAGTAATTATTTGAAAGCTCAGTTTCCGGATGTTCCTCAAATCAGCGTGGTTATTGGTCACGATTGCCGTAACAACAGCCGACTTTATGCTGAAATCTCTGCGAATATTTTTTCCGCAAACGATATAAAAGTATATTTATTCGAAGATCTTCGTCCAACTCCTGAAGCATCGTTTGCTATCCGTCAGTTAGGATGCCAGAGTGGCATTATTCTTACAGCATCGCACAATCCTAAAGAATATAATGGATACAAAGCATATTGGAATGATGGAGCTCAAATGATTGCCCCTCATGACAAAAATGTAATTACGGAGGTATTGAAAATTTCCAACGTTGATGAAATAAAATTCGATGGGAAACCTGAATTAATTGAGATTATTGGAGAAGAAATTGATAAGGCATTTATTGAGAACATCAAAAAACTGTCTCTTTCACCTGATTCTATCAAGCGCAATAGTGACCTGAAAATTGTTTATACTCCCATTCATGGAACAGGAGTTGTATTAATTCCTAGAGCATTAAAAGAATACGGATTTACCAATATTATTGCTGTTCCCGAACAAAATGTAGTGAGTGGTAACTTTCCAACTGTAATTTCGCCCAACCCGGAAGAGCCGGCAGCATTAGATATGGCAGTAAAAAAAGCCATTGAAACAGATGCTGACATCGTGATGGCTTCGGATCCTGACGCTGACCGCTTGGGAATTGCGGTAAAAAATGATAAAGGTGAATGGATTTTAGTAAATGGAAATCAAACTGCTTTGATTTTTATTTATTATCTAATTCGTCGTTGGAGTGAATTAGGCAAAATTAATGGGAATCAATACATTGTAAAAACAATTGTTACCACTGAAATCATAAAACAAATTGCAGACCGAAACAAGGTGGAAATGTATGACTGCTTTACCGGTTTTAAATGGATTGCAGCCATCATTCGTGAAAACGAAGGTCTGAAAGAATACATTGGCGGTGGCGAAGAAAGTTATGGTTTCTTACCTGAAGATTTTGCTCGCGACAAAGATGCTGTTTCGTCTTGTGCTTTAATGGCTGAAATTGCTGCTTGGGCAAAGGACAATGGCAAAACCCTATTTGAATTGATTCAGGATATATATGTAGAATATGGCTACGGAAAGGAAAAAGGAATTTCTGTTGTTCGCAAAGGAAAATCAGGTGCTGAAGAGATTGTTCAAATGATGAAAAATTTCAGAGAAAATCCGCCAAAAGAAATAGCCGGTTCAAAAGTTGCTTTGATTAAAGATTATGATAATTTGAAGCAAACGAATGTATTAAATAGTACTGTAACTGATCTTTTAATGCCGGCCACTTCTAATGTTCTTCAGTATTTCACTCAAGATGGCACCAAAATATCCGTTCGGCCTTCAGGTACAGAACCAAAAATTAAATTCTATATCGAAGTGCGAGGTGAAATGAAATCACGTGCTGAATTCTATGCCGCAGAAGATGCTGCCAACAAAAAAATTGAAGCTGTTCGTACGTCATTAGGGGTTTAAAAAACTTATTTATAACATAACTCAAACAGAGGCGGTACAGATAGTATCGCCTCTGTTTTGTATAAGAGTAGCTATTCTACAATTGAAGTGATTTAAATGTTTTCTTTCTTTTAAAGTAAAAATCTAACACGATACTGTTTTGATAAATATCTGACTGGTTATCCTTGGTAGAATAAAGTAAATTTTCATTTCTTTTTTCATCAAATTCAGATTGATTTTTATTAAAATCCGTTCTTGCTTTCATAACGCTCAATGCATTTTTTGGTTTTCCTGTCACAAGCAACTGAAATGCAGCCAAATAATCAAAAAGCAAACGCATAGTCATCGTATATTTCAATAGATCATTCGGTACATTTTTGTACAACATCAATAAATTATTCCTAAAATTGAGATAGGTTTTATGTGGGCTTTCAGCGTTTAACGTTCCACCACCTATATGATATACAACACTTTGAGGGACACAGCAAATGCGATATCCCCTGCTTTTAAATCGCCAGCACAAGTCTATCTCTTCCATATGTGCAAAAAATTCATCGTCCAATCCACCTACTTTGCTGAAAAGCGATGACCGAACCATCATACATGCACCGGTAGCCCAAAAAATATCTGTAACATCATCGTACTGACCTTTATCTTCTTCAATATTTCCAAAAATCCGTCCACGACAAAAAGGGAATCCATACCTATCGATAAATCCACCGGAAGCACCTGCATACTCAAAATGGGTACGTTTATAATAAGATAAAACTTTAGGTTGACAGGCTGCAACATCAGGATTATCATTCATAAAATTAACTAGTGGTTCAAGCCAACCGCTGCTAACTTCCACGTCGGAATTTAATAAAACAAAATAATCAGCCTCTATTTGTTTTAAAGCTTTATTGTATCCACCTGCAAATCCGTAGTTTTTATCAAGAAGGATCGTTCTTATAGTAGGAAAGTCTCGTTTCAGAATTGCCAATGAGTTATCTGTAGAAGCATTGTCTACGACAATAACTTCCACGTTCTGAACATTCGTATTTTCCATTAAGAATGGAAGAAATTGTTTCAAATAATTCTCACCATTCCAGTTGAGAATGACAACAGCTGTAGTCATTTTAATAAGTTTTTAATTTTATATTGCTTAAATAGCATCTTCACGTTTAAATTTCCACCTCCGATGTGTCCAAAGCCAGAACTCCGGCTTGGTTTCAATCGTTTTTTCGAGCAAACGAATGTATTTTTCCGAAATTTCAAATTCAGAAGTTTTTGATGGCTCTAAAGATATCGGAATAAATTCACAATTATAATACCCTCTTTTAATGCGTGTAATTTCACTATAAAACACAGGATAGTCAAATTTTCTACTTAACACTTCTGTACCTGTAATAATCGGAGTATCCTGATTCAAAAATGTAGTCCAATAATGCAGACTGTTTCGTGGAGGCCTTTGGTCTGATATCATCCCAAACATAGCCAATTGTTTATCTTTTCTGAGTTGGAATAATTTTCGTAATAAATCATTTTTTTCAACGTTCAAGCCCGTCGATTTCATACGTAATTCACACATCAAATCATCGAAATGTTTACTGGTTAAACGTTTATATACACCATAAAGAGGTTTGTCAGAAGGTAAAAACAATGACAAACCTGATGCCCATTCCCAGTTACCATAATGAGCCGTCATCAACATACAGCTTTTCCCTTTTTCATATTGCTCCAGAACCAACTCTAACTGACTAAAATTCATTCGTTTCATCATTTCTTTTTTTGATATGTGCATTTCATAGAGAGATTCTATAAACACATCGCAGAAATAACGATAGAATTTTCGTTCGATCTTTTTAAGTTCTTTTGCACTTTTAGTTGGAAAAGAATTTTTCAGATTATTTCTTACTACATTCTTCCTGTACCCTACTACATAATAAACGAACAGAAAAATAAAATCTGAAAGTATATAAAGTATAGGTAATGGCAGCCAGGTAATTAACCAAATTAAACCGTAAAATAAATAATACATAACTAAATTGATTCAACAAGAGATAAATAAAAAGTTGGAATAGGACGAAAAAACACCAAGCAATAAAATTTGCATTGGTGTCTTTTCCTTTTGAAAATTCAGATTCTCTGATTCTCTACCTTTCCTGTTTACTCCTGATCGGTATATATTCCAAGTGTTTTGCCATATTCAAATTCTCCATCCAAAATTAATTGAATATCGTCTTCGGTTAGTCCCATTTTGTCTTTTTTTGACCATTTTAAAATGTATTTAAACATTTCTTCTTCATCGATGCTGGCTTCTTCTGTTGAGTCTTCGTCAATCAAACCATTTTCGTCGTAATAATCATAAACTACATCCAACACATATTCCACCAAATCGCTAGTAATTTTTTGCTTTGATTCGGCCGGTATGTAATCAAGGATGAATTTCACCGCTTCATCTTCATCGTATACCAATAAATCGTCTTCTTGTGTTTTCATAAGATTTCTATTTAGTTTAATTATTAATGAATTCTTTTTTCAGTTCAAAGATAGATTATTTTTTTTATACAAACTTTCATTCACTAATATTTTTTATACAAAAATTCAACTTATTAATCTCTTTATACAAAGTCAAAGTTAATCACTTGTATAATTTTTCAGCAGTGAACGTTTGCAGAAACAATTATTTAAAGCACATATAAAATATTATAAATAAGTTATTTACCTATTTAGAAATATCTTTTTTGAATTATTTTCTGTTTGCGAAGCAGTTGAAATTGGCGTTTTCTTTGCCTGTGGTTTGCTTACATTTTTATCATTTCCTACCCTACGTTTTCCTTTTCCAGGATCAATTCCAGAACCTTTGCCACGTTGTGCAACCTTTGGTTTTATTTTCGATTTTTTATCCGTCAATTCAAAATCGCCTTCGAATGGATGACCTTTAACTACTGGCACTTGCAAAGATATTAACTTTTGAATATCACGTAAATATTCAAGTTCTTCTACATCACAAAATGAGATTGCTTTACCATTAAGTCCTGCTCTACCTGTTCGTCCAATTCGGTGAACATAAGTTTCAGGAATATTAGGTATTTCGTAATTAATTACCAAATTCAAATCATCAATATCAATACCTCTAGCCGCTATATCCGTTGCCACCAACACTCTGGTTGTACGATCTTTAAAGTTTCGTAGAGCATTCTGACGCGCATTTTGCGATTTATTACCGTGAATTGCTTCGGTTTTTATATTTGCTTTCGATAAAAATCGTTGCACTTTATCGGCTCCATGTTTTGTTCTGGTAAAGACCAAAGCAGTAGCAATCGATTTATCCTGCAATAAATGAATCAACAAATCTTTTTTGTCGGTTGCATTTACATAATACATCTCCTGCTGAACAGTTTCAGCAGTTGTAGCATTAGGTGTAACAGCCACTTCTTCGGGATTTTTAAGAATGGTGGAAGCCAATACTCTTATTGATTCAGGCATAGTAGCTGAGAAGAAAAGTGATTGTCTTTTTTCGGGAATCAGTTTTATGATTTTTTTCACATCGTGTATAAAACCCATATCAAGCATTCGATCAGCCTCATCGAGAACAAAAATGCTCAAATCATTCAGTTTTATATAACCCTGATTTTGTAGGTCTAATAATCGCCCCGGAGTAGCAACCAAAATATCCACTCCCATTTTCAATGGATTTACCTGCGATTGCTGCGATACGCCACCAAAAACAACGGTATGACGCAAGTTCAAAAATCGTCCATACGCAGCAAAACTTTCACCTATTTGAATGGCAAGTTCGCGGGTTGGAGTCACAATAAGCGCTTTTATTTTGCGTGGTGACCTATCATTTCCCTTATTTAAAGAAAGCAGTTGAAGTATTGGAATGGCAAAAGCAGCCGTTTTACCGGTTCCTGTTTGAGCACATCCTAATAAATCTTGTCCTGTAAGTACGATTGGAATTGAAATTTCCTGAATAGGAGTTGGCTGAGTATAGCCTTCGTGTTGTAGAGCGTTTAAGATCGGCTCTATAAGATCTAATTTATCAAATGTCATAGAATGTTAATGCTTCCGTTCTTCTTTCACAAGTTCTTCTTTAAACCGACGGACAGCAAATTTTTTGCAAAGGTACAGAAAATAAACCGAGAGCACAATACAACTTATTCTATACGAAACCACTGTTGTCCGGCATACATTTGATAAAAGCTCGGAAACAACTTTTATTGAATGATTTCTTCTATTGTAGCACTGCCGGGGCGATATTTTTTCAAATTGATTTTTCAGCGAACAACAATGAAGCGAATTATTTTATTTAAATTTACATCCGATAAAAAAACGGGCTATATTTCTCACATGTTTCATCTGATATTGTTCACAGAAACAATATAATCCAATTTCGAGCTTACCTGTGGCAAACAGGAGCAATTTTATCCTATTGACACTATTTATTTAGTGTAAAGGCATTTGCCATAGTAGAATTAGAATACGACCTTTGGTTTTTTTCTATTTACAGATGGTATAACATTTATTAAATGAGTATATTGAAGTATATTTCTACTTAAAAAACCGACCTTTTTACTGATGTTTTTTTGTCTGTTATATTATTCAAAGGTATATTTGCGTTAATGTACTAATAATTCACTAAATTAGTATTAACGTATAAAATTTAAAAGGTTAAGAGGATGAAAACAAAAAATGTTTATTTAGCACTAATCCTTATTGGAGGCATCTCATGGGGTTGTACATCAAAAGAAGATTTGAGTCAAGAATCCTTAGAATCTTCTATAAATCAAAGTGTTGAAAATCTGAATACGGCACTGGACAAAATTTCTTCGAGTGCAGGTTATCAGGTATTAGACATTTCATCCAGTTCTGCCGATGCACCAAGCCTGGTAAAATCTTCAGTTACAAGAGTTGATTCAACTTACAACAATATCTTACTCTCTGATATTGCCGGAGTTTACGAATACAAAGCCACCTCATACCAAAAAGGAACAGCACCAACGATAAGATTTTTTACAAAAACGGCAGCCAACGATCTTATGATTGTAAAATTACCGACATCTAAAGTGAAAAATTACAGTGAATTACTGAAATATCGATCTGCAGACACTACACTTACGAATAATTATGTAGTAACTTTAACCAAGTATCAGGACTATTTCCTAAATGCACGTATCTGGGAGTATGAAATGGCTTCAAACATTAACATTGACGATGTAAATGCCGGTGATTTACAAATTCAATCATCAAAATCAACCAAAAACGGATATAAATATGCCTCTCGATTCAATTTTGCCGATGGTTATTCAATTAAATGTGACTATAGCGATGGTGATACAGCTGTTTGTTCCTATTCAATTGCAAATGCTACGGGGAATTTATATAATGAGACTTATACCTCTATCAGAAATAAGCAAGACAAACGACACCACGAAAACAAATATTCATTCAGTATTGGAAATATAAAAATTGAAAGAAAGATTGGACTAAATTCGTTAGACAGTGCTAAAGTTTATGTTAATAATATTTTGCAAACAAATGCAACCGTAGAAGTTATTGAAGTGACAAATACAACAGATGAAGTAGACAACTCAATTGTAAACAAAAAAAAAGACCTGAAAATTACATTTGACGATGGAACCAGCACAACGGTAAGCGAATTATTAGCAACAAATTCACTGGACACTATCCGTAGTCTGTTTGCGTCACTCCGCAAAGCAAGCTTCTCTACAGCAGTCATCGATAAGATTGCCTGGGACATTTATTCCAATAAACAATAAATATATGTTTAACGAAAAATATTTTTTTAATAAAGAAAATAGAGAAAGTCTGTGACTACTCAGCACTTCAAGAAGTACTTCATTTGACGTTTTTAGGGAAATTGCAGAGAATAAAAATGTAATTTTCACAAAAAAATAGCCAAATTAAAGCGCATAAATGATGAATGTCGCTCCAGAATTCCCCCTTTAGGGGGTTGGGGGGCTGAGTAGTTACGAAAGTCTGCATACTTCCCCTATTTTTTACAAACTTTCAGAAAATAAATTATTTTTTATCTTATAAGAAATCTGATGAAATACTTCCAACCTAAAACTCCAAATCTTCAAAACATCGAATCAATAATATATTTTGTCGTTTGGATGGGAATATTATCCATTCCATACTTTCAGAATCGACAATCCGACACAATCAATTGGGGAGAAGTATCAGTGGAATGGATTCGTCTTTCTTCTTTTCTAATTATTTTTTTAATCAACGTTTATTTTCTTATACCCAAACTATTATTCAAAAAGAAATATTTGGCATACATTGGTTTTATGCTACTTTCTATTTTAATTATAATTTCTGTAAGTGTATCAATCCTTATTTTCTTAACCAATTCTCAGCCGGTTGCCATGCCTCCAATGGAATTAGGACCAGGCATGCCTCCAATGGAGTTGGGATCGAATATGCCAGCCCCTATGGGATTCCGTCTACCCTCCCAATCAATTCAAAAATCAATTTATATGATTTTTATTGACAATATGATTATTGCGATACTCGTTGTAGGTGCCGGAACTGCTATTAAAACAATGTCAAAATGGTTAAATGAAGAGGGTCTCAGGAAAGATATTGAGAAAGAGCAACTCAAAACTGAACTTGCTTTATTACGGCATCAGGTAAGTCCTCATTTTTTAATGAATACACTGAATAATATCCATGCGCTGGTTGATATTAATACCGAAACGGCAAAAGATGCCATTATAAGACTTTCAACACTTATGTGCTATCTGCTTTATGATACTGCTCAGGGTGAAACAAGTCTAAAAAAAGAAATAGAATTTATCGAAAGCTACATTACTTTAATGCAGCTACGTTTTTCTCAAAAAGTTGTAATTAATTTTGAAGTACCCGAAACAATACCCAATATTCAAATACCTCCAATGTTATTTATTTCATTTTTAGAAAATGCATTTAAACATGGAGTAAGTTATCAGGCTAAATCATTTGTATCTTTTAAACTAACAATCAATAATAATCGCTTAGATTGCAGTGTTATAAATAGTAGACATCCAATTCATGAAAAAAATGAAAAAATTTATTCCGGCATCGGAATGGTAAATATAAAAAAAAGTCTTTCTTTGCTTTACAATGAGGATTTCACATTAAATATAAATGAAAACGAACAGAAATTCGAAATAAATCTTTCGATACCGATTTATGATGTCAGAGAGAATCAAAAAGAGAAAAACAACACTATTATTACCGCTTGATACGAGCTCGTTTTTTTAATAATTATTATTCTATGAAACGAGCATATAAGTAATTGATAACAAATAATGTCGTATTTTGCATGAAAATATTTAAGAATAGAACCTGCCTGCGACAGGTAGGCGCAATTTTCACTGATAGAGTGGATTTGAAAAAACGGATTTGAATTCCGATAAATCGGAATGATTTACAGACAGTTGCGTCTTAATCATCTTGCCGATGGCAAGAAAAATCCGTTTTGTTTTATCCTTCATTTTCCGATAAATCAGCAAAAATCAGCGTTCTATTAATGTCTCTAAATGCTACATTAATTTGTTCCATTTACTTATAAAGAGATTTTCGTAAGTTGATAAAAATCTTACATGCAAGTCTACCTAAGGCAGACAGGTTCCAAGTGATAATTAAAAAAAATAATCATATATGAAAATAAAATGTTTAGCCATCGACGACGAGCCACTTGCCTTGAAGCAATTCAGTACATATATTGATAAAGTACCTTTCCTTGAAAATGTAGGCATGTTTCAAAGTGCTTATGAAGCAATGGATTTTCTTGTAGATCATGATGTTGACCTAATGTTTGTTGATATAAACATGCCGGATTTGAATGGAATAGACTTTGTAAAATCGCTGACGCATAATATAAAAATCATTTTCACTACTGCTTACAGCGAATTTGCCATTGAAGGATTTAAAGTAGATGCTATTGATTATATTTTGAAGCCCATCAGTTTCGAAGTATTTCTGAAATCAGCGAACAAAGCAATGAGCTGGTTCGAATTAAATAACAAACAAAAAGAAACAATTCAGACTACAAAAGATTCTCTTTTTGTAAAATCAGAATATAAACTTGTACGTATTTTGTTATCCGATATAAAATATATCGAAAGTGCTAACGAGTATATTCAGATCCATTTAACCAACGATCAACCGGTTACTACATTAATCCGTTTAAAATCGATGGAAGAACAATTGCCAAAAGATAAGTTCATGCGGGTTCACAGATCATTTATTGTAAACCTCGACCGTGTTACAGAGATTGAACGTAACCGTATTATTTTTGACCATAAAGTTTACATTCCTATCGGCGATCAATACAAAGAAAACTTTCAGGCTTTTATTGACAGGACATTTATGTTGTAGTTTAAGGAGTATTACTGTTTCCCAAATTAAGCTTTGATCTAAACCGGCGAACAAAGAAATAAATAGTCAGATACGAGACGATAGCTGAAAAACCATCAGACATTGGCATAGCAGCCCATGCTCCCGACAAACCATAAATTGGAGGTAAAATAAGTAAACAGGGAACCAAAAAGATAATCTGACGTGTAAGACTGAGAAATATTGAGATGTTGGCCTTCCCAATTGACTGGAAAAAATTAGATATAACTATCTGTGAACCAACAACAGGAAACATCAAAACTGAAATCCTTAAAGCTTGGGTACTAATTGTTTGAAGTTCAACATTCTGTGTAAACATAGCTGACATAAAGTTCGGAAAGAATGTTCCGAGTACAAATCCAAAAGTTGACATTGCTGTAGCAATAACGACTGAATATTTCAATGTTTTAAACATCCTATCGTGCAAACCCGCACCGTAATTGTATCCGATTATTGGTTGTGTCCCCTGATTTAATCCAATGATTATCATAATAATCAAGGTATTAATGCTATTGATTATACCAAATGCACCAATTGCCAAATCACCTCCATAATGTATTAAAGTGGTGTTCATCAATAAAAAGATAAGACTTGTTGCCAACTGCATACTGAAAGGCGACATACCTATGCTCAGAATTGATTTGATAATATCTTTTTCTAACTTGAAATTTTTCCTACGGAATTTTATTATTGAATTTTTCAAAAGGAAATGAGATAACACCCAGATTGTACCGACAAAATAGGATATATTCGTTGCAATAGCTGCACCCGCAATTCCCCAGTGAAAGACATATATAAAAATCGGATCCAGAATAATATTGAGTACAGCACAAACAACCATTGTATACATGGCTTTGGCGGGGTAACCTGAAGCACGCATAATATTATTAAACCCGAAATTTAATGCAGACAATATTCCACCAGGGATAATAATTCGCATATACTCTTCGGCATATTGTATCGTTTCCTGCGTTCCACCAAACAATCGTAACAAATCACTTAAAAAAATATAAGAAAGAACGATAACTGAACCCGAAATAATAAAGGTCAAGATTAAAGCATTTGATAGAATCTTTTCGGCCTTTTCACGTTTGTTTTCTCCAAGAGTAATGGATATTCTGGAAGCCGCACCAACACCCACCAGCATACCAAAAGCCATTAGCAAAATCATGAAAGGAAATGTCAGAGCAATTCCCGAAATAGCCAACGCTCCGACCCCTTGTCCAATAAATATGCGGTCGACGACATTATACAAGGCCATTACAACTGTTCCAACAATTGATGGTAAGGAATAACTCCAAATAAGTTTTCCTATTTTATCAGTTGCAAGTTTATTTGTAATTTCAACAGAATTGGACATAAAATATATTTATAAAACAAAGCAACAAAGGTAGTAAATTAGCGTAAATGATTTTTTTCAACTATCATAAAAAAAATAACAGAATTTACCGCTTAAGTAAACTCTGTTATTTATGTCCAATTTAGTATGATTTTAAATGATTATCCGCAATTTATACAATTGTATTGAATTTTCAGTTGATGGGATTGACCTCGTTCGGTGAGCCAAAAAACAAGTGAGAAAGGCGCAAAAATACTCCTGTTTGACGACCGAAGGGAGGAGTTTGGAGGATTTTAGCCTTTCAAACGATAGTTTTTTGAGCGAAGCGGACGCAGTCTATAAACATTTTACCTTTGTTCCCTCTCCAGTTGGAGAGGGTGTCCGAAGGACGGGTGAGGTATTTTTGCTTACTTTTTGTGTTAAGGCAAAAAAGTAAGTAGGGTTATAGGGGCAAAGCCCCTGTTAAAGATCTGCTGTATAGTATGCGGATAATCATATAATTTTAGAGTAAATCACTGGCCAGTTCAGATAAGAAACTGCGTTCACCTTTCAACAGATTAATATGTGCAAACACATTTTGACCTTTCATTCGGTCAATCATATACACCAATCCATTGGAGAACATATCCAGATAAGGCGAATCAATTTGATGAATATCACCTGTAAATACAATTTTTGTTCCTTCACCTGCACGAGTTATGATGGTTTTAATTTCGTGTGGAGTAAGATTTTGTGCTTCATCAACAATAAAAAATGTTTCACTCAAACTTCGCCCTCTGATATAAGCCAACGCTTCAATTACTAATTGATCGTTTTTTTGCATATCTTCCAACAAACGTATTTCTTTTCCCTGATACGAAAAATTATGTTTTATCACATTCAGGTTATCAAACAAGGGTTGCATATAAGGTGCAACCTTTTGTTTCTCGTCACCGGGAAGAAACCCAAGATCTTTGTTACCTAACGCAACAATGGGTCGAGCCAGCAATATTTGTTTGTAAGATTCATTTTTATGCAAAGCAGCTGCCAATGCCAACAGAGTTTTTCCTGTTCCCGATTTACCTGTAAGAGCAACCAGCTTTACGTCATCATCGAGTAAAACATTCATAGCAAAAGCCTGTTCGGCATTTCGAGGTTCAATACCAAAGCAACGTTCTTTTTCAACTCTTTTTATCAAACCTGTTTGAGGAATATATCTGGCTAACACAGTTGAACGTACGCTTTTCAATACAAAACATTCCTGCGGTTCAATATCCGAAGCAAATTCAAGCTCAGTTAGTGGTATTGTTCCATCGCCACTATACATTTTGTCTATAAGTTCAGGCGGTACATTCTCGTATGTCTCGTGATTCTTTTCAAAGATATTAAAATCAGTTACTTTATCGTTAATATAATCCTCAGCTTTAATGCCCATAGATAATGCTTTCATCCTGAGATTTATATCTTTTGTAATAAGAATAGTTGTGCATTTCTTTTTATCTGACATTAAATTGTAGGTGGCAGCCAGAATTCTATGATCAGGAGTTCTTTCTACAAAAGATGTATTGAAAATTTCAGGATATACACCAGCAGTAATAATAAACAATTTACCTTTCCCCTCTCCAATATCAACACCGTTTTTAAACAATTTATCATTCGCAATCAAATCGAGTTCTCTCGCAAATTCACGTGCATTAAAGTTTATTTGTTCATTCCCTTTTTTAAAATGATCTAGTTCCTCCAATACCACAATTGGAATATAAATATCATTTTCTTCAAAATTAAGTATGCATTTATAATCATGAAGTATAACATTCGTATCCAAAACAAAATTTTTCTTTACTCCCATACTCGCTAAATAATTAATAATGAATCAAAAACAATTAACAGTCTCTATTTTATAAAAATACGCATTATTATTGAATTAATCTTATTTTTAAAAGTTAAGTTTATAATAAAAGAAAGGGTTGTGTTAAACTAGCTTTCAGACAAAGTATAAAATATTACTTTACGAATCAGCACTAATACAGTTGCTTTTGAGTAGCAATTTTGTTACAAACATGGAAGTAAATTTACCATAAAAGAAAAACAAACAATTCATTTGCGAATTAACTCTAATTAGCATTCTAAAACTCCCCCTTTAGGTGTTTACCTCATGAGGAACGAGGGAGGGGTTGGGGGGCTGAGTAATAACAATATTACTTTCTTTCAATATCTCTGAGACTTTCCATTTTCTTTTTGGCAAGAAAACCATAAATATCTTCCAAGTGTTCCACTACTTTTTTATTTCCAAATTCATATACTTTAGTTATCAATCCATCCAAAAAATCACGGTCGTGAGATACCACAATTAATGTACCGTCAAAATCAACCAAAGCCTGTTTCAAAATATCTTTCGTCTTCATATCTAAATGATTTGTAGGCTCATCTAAAATGAGAAGATTAACCGGCTCAAGCAGTAACTTTATCATCGAAAGTCGCTGACGTTCACCTCCTGATAACACTTTTACTTTTTTAAATGAGTTATCACCTCCAAACATAAATGCACCCAGTAAATCTTTCACTTTTGTACGTATATCTCCTACCGCCACATCATCTATCGTTTGAAAAACAGTCAGATTTTCGTCCAACATCGAAGCTTGATTTTGAGCAAAATATCCTATTTTCACATTATGTCCAAGCGTTAGAATTCCGTCATGCTCAATTTCTTTCATAATGGCTTTAACAAGCGTCGATTTACCTTCACCGTTTTTTCCGACAAAGGCAATTTTTTCTCCCCGTTCAATCATAAAGTTGGCATTGGCAAAAACACGTTTTTCACCATACGTTTTTCCAACATTTTCAGCTGTAACCGGATAATTACCGGAACGTGGCGAAGGTGGAAATTTAAGTCGTAAGGATGATGTATCTTCTTCGTCAACTTCCAGAATCTGAAGCTTTTCAATCATTTTTACCCTCGACTGAACTTGTAGGGTTTTAGAATAGGTTCCCTTAAATCGATCGATAAACTCCATATTATCGGCAATCATTTTCTGCTGTTCATCAAACTGTTTTTGTTGTTGTTCACGACGCTCTTTGCGCAATTCGAGATAATGTGAATATTTTGCTTTATAATCGTAAATCCGACCCATAGTTACTTCAATGGTACGAGTGGTAATATTATCCACAAATGCTCTATCGTGCGAAATTACGACTACAGCCTTTGCAGAATTTATCAGAAAATCTTCGAGCCATTGAATTGATTCAATATCCAAATGGTTAGTCGGCTCATCCAAAAGAATTACATCGGGACGTTGGAGTAATATTTTAGCCAATTCAATACGCATTCGCCACCCGCCACTAAATTCGGAAGTTTTACGCGTAAAATCTTCACGCAGAAAGCCTAATCCTATCAAAGTTTTCTCAATATCAGCATCGTAGTTTATTTCTTCAATACTATAAAACTGTTCGCTTAAAGCAGAAACCTGTTCTATCAATTCCATATAACTATCGGACTCATAATCCGTTCGAACCGTAAGTTCTTCATTCAGTGCTTCAATTTGTTTTCCCATTTCATTTATTTCGGAGAAAGCCGTAGATGTTTCTTCAAAAACAGTGCGGTTATCTTCAAGCAATAAATGTTGAGGTAAATACGAAACTTTTAATTCTTTTGGATAGGAAACTGTTCCTTTTGAGGGTTCGCGAACACCTGCAATAATTTTCAACAAAGTGGATTTTCCAGCACCATTTTTGCCCATAAGAGCAATCCGATCTTTTTCATTTATCACAAATGAAATGTCTGAAAAAAGTGTTTGACCGCCAAATTCAACGGTAAGAGCATCAACTGATAACATAATTTAGTAAGTAGTTTATAGTAGGTAGTTTGGTAGTTGGTAGTTGATAATTGATAATTGATAATTGATAATTAAAAAAAAATGAAATGAAATATTGTGACTACTCAGCACTTCAAGAAGTACTTCATTTGACGTTTTTAGGGAAAATTGCAGAGTAAAAAAAATGAAATTTTCACAAAAAAAAACAAATTAAAGCGCATAAATGATGAATGTCGCTCCAGAAATCCCCCTTTAGGGGGGTTGGGGGGCTGAGTAGTTACGAAATATTCATAAAAAAAAATTCCGTCATGGCTCGCAAGTCGTGGCGGAAAACTTTTTCAAATTTTATTTGTATTTATATTATAACTTTTATTAATCGATTATTTGCTTTTAAAATATAGACATGCCCTCTCGGCAAGTCAAATATTTGAAAAACACTTGTAACGGGACTAATAATTCTCACACATTTCCCTTGAATATCGTAAACATATAATTTAGCCTCTTTGGTTGGCAAAAACACTTTCACATTCCCTTCTACATCCGGAACTGCCAACAAGCCGCTATCCAATGGGTAACCCAATGTTTTTACTATGATTGTATTAGACATTTCCGTAATATTTTCATATTGGAATTCGGTATTTTTATCACTTGCCTTTACAAAATATAGATATTCGGTATTGGGTTGAAGATCATATACAACCTCCGAAAGTTCTGAAACCCATTTATCAGAATCTATATACTCAATTGTTTCGTCAAAACCGACAGCAACATCATCAAAAGTTATTGAACCAATCCCTTTGAAATATCTGAATCTGAATTTATAATATTGGTTACTAGTTGAAAAGGAATACGTTTTGTTCTTTTCATTTAAGCTGGTTGTCACCGGAATACTATCAATTTCTTCCCATATATTTTGATCTGTTAAGGCTTCAACAATAAAACCACCATTTTTTGCGCCCATCGATCTGATATAGAATGACAAACTAATAGCAGGCAACAAAAACTTTTGAGATTCAACAGATTCACCTGTATTCGAAAATTGAAGAGAAGGAGTTGCAATACCACTATAAATCGTTGACGAAGAAATAGTACTCACATTTATTGTCCAGTCTTTCGATGGCGTTAATCCATTATCAAAACCTTCGTTTAATATTGAAGCAGCATCCTTTAAAGAGTAAATTGTCAAATAATATCCTGTAGCATCAAAAACCGTATTCCAATTTGCTTTAAAACCAGAAAAAGTTATATTGTCAGGCTCCATCGCAATTGGCTTTTCAACAGACACTTTACGGGTAGATGTTCCGGTAAGAGCTAATTCATAATAATCTGAACCGGATTGAAAAACAATTTTATCGGTATGCGTTTTTGTATAAGATGGAACTGTGGGATTATAACGAATCTGAATATTTGTAGCAGATACAATGGTTCCCTCCGTTATCAGTGTAATTGATTGACCCCAAGCTGTTTCAGAGTCGGTATCTTTCTTAATTTGGAAAAGTGTATCTGCTGAAAGACTTATACTAATATTGCTGGTTAGATTTGAGCCACTAATTATTAAAGATTGTAGCTCCGAAGGTATTCCCTGAACCGTTGAAAAAGCATCAATTTTCTCTATGACAGTGAAGTTTGAACCAAAATTAAATATTATTTTGCCATTTGTCTCACGAATATTTTTTAACGGTTTATGAATATCCGTATTATTCCTTAAAACCAAGTTATACTCCGTTATATTTGCCGCTCCAGGGAATGGGTCGCCAGAAGAAGAGTTGTCGGTTGCCACTCCATCTGCCTCCATAATATCAACTCCCATTGACAACGGATCATTATTTGGTGTATTTGCATCCCATGTACTTGCATTATAATAAATACGAGTAATTAACATACCGTGATACGGCAAAAATCTATCCCAACCCACTTTTTGCCTATTTTCTAAAGTGAAAAATTCTACGGGAGAAGGGTTAGCACCATTCAAATTATGGTTTCCATCCTGTGTAATTATATATGCCGTATTTGTAGTTGATAAAGTATCGAGCGTATATTCTCCAAAATCTTTTAATTCCACGGGGTTTAACCAACCAATAAAGAATCTATCGTAGGCAGAATAAGAAGGTGGTGTTCGTCCATTATTCAAATATGCCCCTGTATCCATTATATTCCAAGTGTATAAAGTATGATGTTCTGCTCCATCTGTAGCATAATAATCTACCAGACCTAGAACATGTCCAAACTCATGACAAAATGTACCTATTCCACACATATTTTGACCTGAACTGGAACGTAATTCAGATGTACAGGCATAATCATAAATCGCAACATTATTAAATTTTGTACTTTTATTTGCCAAAGTCCATCTGTGAGGCCATATTGAATTTTCTGGACCTCCTTCAGCTTCATTATATCCGGCATAATAGATAAAGACATTATCCACTACTCCATCATTATCAGTATCATACTGCGAAAAATCGACTCCTGCTGCCGCTGCCTTTGCACAAGCATCAATTACCATTTGTCTGGGATTGGAATCATTATCACTCGCATCGTTTGCGCCATAATACGACATGTCATGATCTAAATTATAAGGACCTACCACATCAAATTCAGGATCGAAAACACCGGTTGAATTATCTCTGAAATAATCCCTGGCAGAACCGGTTCCGCCATTTGTAGCATATCCCTTTTCATTTAATAAATTAGTAAAAGCAGTTTTAGTATTTGCTACAGTAAATGTAACATCTGTGAAATTCACTAAGATTACTATTGACTTTGGAGTTCCGGAAATAGGATAGGCTTTCTGTGGTGACGTTTCTGTAACAGATTTAGCTTTCCACATCGACCGCCTTAACTGATTTATTTTACTAAAATCAATATTTTTATTTAAACCTTGTAAATAAGCACGTTCAATTAAAGTTCTTTTATCAATTTCCTTTGCAATAACATTTGTCGACTTAAAATGGCCCAAACTATCCGGTTCAGCATAAGTCAAAAAACCTTCACTATTTTTAACTAATGAGTAACCATCCAATGTAGAACGGTAATTGAAGTATTCGTCCCCATTTAAGCGAATAGTCAATTTTGTTCCGTCGGGTTGATCTACTACTACAGGGTAGGGAGTAGCTTTAATTGCATAAAGACAAGTTATAGAACTAAGAAACAAAAAAGAGAATATAATATGTTTAAAGATTTCTTTCATATTTAATGAATAGACATTTAAATAATTGTAAACAAGAATAAAGTTTCCTTCAAGAAGTCATTTCACTTACAAAATAGGTCAACTTATTTATTTTGAATATAAAACGAATACAAATTTAATCAAAATAGTCCGTAAATTGATATAAATATCAATACAAACAATAAATAGGACTATAGTATTTAATTATAATAACAAATAAATACTGAATTTTTGAAATAACATTGCAGTGAAGATTTTATTTCTTAAAAATAAAGTAAACGGCAAGCACAAGGAAAAAGAACCCAACGAGATGATTCCACCTGAATGTTTCATTTTTAAAAAGGACCAAAGAAAATACTGTAAATACAACTAATGTTATAACTTCCTGAATAACTTTTAATTGCAACAAAGTAAACGGTCCACCATTCCCCTTAAAACCAATTCTATTTGCCGGAACCTGAAAGAAATACTCGAATAAAGCAATCCCCCAACTTATGAGTATTATAACTACCAGAGGTAATGAATCAAACCATTTGTATTCACGCATTTTTAAATGGCCATACCATGCAAAGGTCATAAATATATTGGAAGTAATCAATAAAAAAATAGTCAAAAACACTTTCATAAACAACCTAAGTATTTACTATTAAACAATGTACCACTTACCATTTAACAAAAAAAAGATAAATAGCATATTACGAATTTATTAATAAGACATTATATTATTCTCATTACTTACTACAATTGAACGATACAAATACACCTATTAAACTATTAACGAATCATCTAGTCACCTTTCCTTGGCAAATAGTCACTTTTAACATTTTCCATTGCAGCCCAAATACTATTCCGAACTTCAGGATTCCATTTTTCGAGTTCAGATATGAGATTTTTGGCATTCCTACGTGAAGAGTCCTTTTCGTAAGGGCAATTTTTTTCTTGCTTTTGATATTCTCTGATACGCTCTATTTCTTTCATCTCTTTTTCCGAAATTAATGATAAAGGACGAATAATGGTCATGTCAAATTTATCCATTTTTAGCTTGGGTGGCATAGTTCCAAACGAGCCCTGATAAAAAAGATTTAACAATAACGTTTCAGTAATATCGTCTAAATGATGCCCTAGTGCAATCTTATTACATCCCAGCTCTTTTGCCACAGCAAACAACGCTTTCCTTCTGTGCCATGAACACAGAAAACAGATCGATTTCCGGGTATCTGTTGTGCCATCAAATTTTGTTTTATAATGAACAAAAGGGATATTGAACTTCTCTGAAAAAGTTTTCAAATAATTTAAATTCGATTCGTAAGCAATATTCTCGACAGTTACATGAACTGCCGTAAGCTTAAAACGAGGAACAAATATTTTCATTCGTTCACCCAACAATTCAAGTAATGCCAACGAATCCTTTCCCCCTGAAAGCCCTATCAAAATATGGTCACCATCTTCAATTAACCGATAATCATATAGTGCTTTTTTAAATTTTGATTGAATACCAATAAGTATCTTTTTATCTGTTTTATTAAGTTCCTCCATTTATCGGATTTTGATTAGCAAGCGCAAAATTACTACAATCACATTAATAATTGTGGAAAAAATTTTTTATTAATGCGAATTACAACTAGAATTAAGTAAACCTCAATTATTTTTCATTCTCAATATGAATTTGTGAAAGCGAATGATTCAAATTATAAAATTTTCGTTGAGATATTTGCAAATTATCAAAAACGCACTATCTTTGCAGCGCAATTAAAAAAAAATAGAAAAAGTTTTATTTTATAATTGTAAATTATATTGCGAAAATAGCTCAGTTGGTAGAGCACGACCTTGCCAAGGTCGGGGTCGCGGGTTCGAGTCCCGTTTTTCGCTCAATATTAAATGCGAAAGTGTATATCGGGACGAAAAGTTTATCCCGATTTTTCGGGGAGTCCCGTTTTTCGCTCAACAAAAAACAAAAAAGCGAAACAAACGTGTTTCGCTTTTTTGTCCAAAAGATATTTTTTTGTATTAATTGCCCAAATGGTGGAATTGGTAGACACGCTAGTTTCAGGGACTAGTGGTCGTAAGGCTGTGCAGGTTCGAGTCCTGTTTTGGGCACATTTCTATTTTTCAATTATCAATTTCTTATTTGAATTTAAAATTGAGAATTGCTGAAATAAAAATTATATTTTTTGCGCGGATGGTGGAATTGGTAGACATGCTACTTTGAGGGGGTAGTGCCGGTTACGGCGTGTGAGTTCGAGTCTCATTCCGCGTACATAAAATTGATTTTCAATTTTTTACAGCTAAAAAGTCAAATTGACTTTTTAGCTGTTTTTTTTAGAACCTTACTCCTACTCTAAGATCGGCAAACTGAAAATGTAAGCGTTCTTTTACTCCCAACTTTGGAAAAGAGGCATAACTGTATTGAATTTTAGCAATGTATTTTACTTTAGATTTAGCATTAAAATTATAACCAAATTCAAACTGCGTTTGATGCCCCATAACACCTCCGGGTGTCCCGTTTACTTTTAATGTATTCAATAACAATCCATAACCCAAAAAAGGAACGCTCGACTTGTTTTCTGCCAATTCGTGCCTTACCGTCCAACCATAATTTAGTAAAGAAATGTTTTTCGACAAATTATTATCAGCAAATACAACTGTATAGCCCATTGGCACAGAAAGATATACCGCTGGTCTTTTTTTATTTAAACCACTAAGTTGCCAGGCATAGTCGAACAAAAATCCATAACCATGTGTAGCTGAATTTCCCATCAAGGCATTTGCATTATCTATTACTGAAAAGATATTCCGATAACCCAGTTCAAAACTGTATTGTTTTGGGACCTTTGGTATATTGATGTATTTATGCAAACTATCGGTTTTATATAGTTTTGTTGAACCGGTTACAGCATCTGGTTTTTCCGGAAGTTCTGCAAACAGATTTAATGAAAGGGTTAACAATAGAAAAGCTATAATTATTTTTGGCATATCTTTGTGGGGAAATTAAAAGATGAAAATAAAATTATTATACAACAAAATGCAAGGATCAATAAATATCAACCCTAAAAAAACAAGTATTCAAACACAAATCTTTAAATAATATTCAACAGAATGTTGGAGGAGGACGTGAAAATAGTTCAAAATTAAACTTTTCGGTGAGTTTAAAATTTGATTCTTCAAAATATGAATGTAACCTTATTGTACTAAATATTTTTTCACTCTTAATTTCCGGAGCTAAAGGACACGCTAGTACAAAATCGCTATAAAATACAGTAGTTGATATTGTACTATCATATTGATATTCATGTACAACTACAATTTCATTCTTTATATCAATTGCATTTTTATCTAGCTGAACATTGGGAGCAATAAGGCAGAACAAATAGCCTATTACCATTAATATTTCAGGAATAAAAGTAGACAGCAATCCACAATTGAACATTTGCATACAGAAAAGGAGAAAGTTGAAAATTTAAATGAGCCTCTCATGGGACTCGAACCCGCGACCTATTCATTACGAATGAATTGCTCTACCAACTGAGCTAAAGAGGCAAATAGTGTATTCTGTTTTTTTCAAAAGCGCTGCAAATATACATTTTTTTATTTTCCGAAATGCAATAAATTAAAATTTTATTATTAACATGACAAAAAAAAATGTAACTCGTAGATTCAAAGCAAAAGTTAAGCCTACAAAATGCAGGCTTAACTTTTGCTTTGAAAAAAATAATTTCAACAAAACTTTTCTGACAAAAAACATCGCTTACAATCTATATATGTGACATATAATTTTCAGAACCAGTTTTGGCTTTTTGTCTCAAGTATTCTTGTTATTGAGGGTTTTTTAAACAAAGAATCAAGAAATGTATTTAGAATTGATTTTGCAATTAGCCTTAAAATATCTCCCTTTAGTTGGTCAATTTCATCAATATTCATTCCGATACTTTCCAATTGCGGCAAACTAATTAATTCCCTTTTTGATTCCAAGAATTTCTCGAGCTCATAACAAGAAATCTTTCTTTCCTTTAGTTGAATTACCCAATTATCTATTTCATCTTTATTGAGTAAAATAACTTGCTGTGCATCATTTTTCAACGCACTACGGTATGCTATATCTGTATTCTGACTTATTTGATTTAATTCATGATCAAAATACAAAAATATTTTTTTTAATTCGAGCTTTGACATAATAATAATTTTTTTTTACAAATCATTAAAAGAATAGTACTCAACTTATTATTAATAACAAATTAAAATCGATAAGGTTTTCGATAAAAAGGAAAAAGTTTAATAAAACTTCTATTTTCAATAAATTCAAAAATCGTATATTTGTAAAAAAACAAATTTCATTGATAATGTCTGATTCATTTAAAACAATTTCCACAACTTCAACCGGTATTTACAAAGAAAAAGGAAGTAAATTTATATCTTTTGCTACGCCTGTAAATACGTCGGAAGAGGCTATTGAAATTGTAAAAAACTATCGAAAAGAATATTTTGATGCTCGTCATGTTTGTTTTGCATATATGATTGGTTCGGAGCGAAATGATTTCAGGGCAAATGACGATGGAGAGCCTTCAGGCACAGCCGGTCGTCCTATTCTTGGTCAGATAAATTCATTTGAACTCACGAACATTCTGATTATTGTTGTCCGATATTTTGGTGGAGTATTACTGGGAACCGGTGGTTTAACCACAGCATATAAAGAAGCTGCATTGGATGCCATTCGGGAGGCAGAAATTATTGAAAAAACAGTAGATATTTTTTTGCATTTTAGTTTTGATTATTTAGTGATGAACGATGTTATGCGGCTGATAAAAAATGTCACAGTACAAATTCTTGAACAAAACTTCGACAATCTCTGTGAGATGAAATTAAATATTCCAAAACAATATGCTGTAGAAATGATTCATCAATTAAATAAAATTGAAGGTTTAAAAATACTTGATTGACAAATAATCAGTTTTTCTTAGCAAAAGTTCTAATTATTACAAATTTACTGCCGTAAGGTAGTTTTTGCTTATCTTTGTCACTCCAAAACATTATTAGAATTCATGTTAAAAGAGATACAACTTTCACTCACTCCGGAACAAGCCTCAAATAAGGTTTTGTTACCCAAATTTATTGCCGACAAACTGGAGATTTCACCACTACGAATCACTCGTATTCGTACGTTAAAAAAATCAATAGATTCAAGAGCATTTTTACCAAAAGTGAATGCCACATACGAAGTTTATTGGGACGAAGAAGCCCCATTACTACAAAAAATCGAATTTGATTTTAAAATTGTAAATGATAAAACACCTGTATTAATTATTGGTGCAGGACCTGCCGGACTTTTTGCTGCTTTAAAATTATTAGAATCCGGGTTAAAACCCATTATAATAGAACGAGGAAAAAATGCTCGTGAACGGAAACTTGATATTGCGCAGTTAAACAGAAATAAAGGTATTGATCCGGATTCAAATTATTGCTTTGGCGAAGGAGGTGCAGGCACATTTTCGGATGGCAAACTATATACCCGCTCAAAAAAGAAAGGAAATACAGACCGCATTTTAGAATTGTTTCATTATCACGGAGCTGCAGAAGAGATTCTGTATGAATCGCATCCTCATATTGGGTCTGATAAGCTTCCATTGGTAATTGAAAACATTAGTAAAACAATTACTTCGCACGGAGGAGAAATACATTTCGGACAAAAACTCACGGAAATAATTATCGAAAACAATGAAGTAAAAGGGTGTAAAACAGCAGATGGAAGCATTTTTAAAGCAAATTCATTAATTCTTGCAACAGGTCATTCTGCACACGACATATACGAAATGTTATATAATCAGGGAGTCAGCATCGAGCCTAAAGGTTTTGCCATGGGTGTACGTGTAGAACACAAACAATCTTTTATCGATAGCATTCAATATCATTGTAAAACCCGAAGTGAGTACTTACCGGCAGCGAGCTATAATCTTGTCGAGCAGGTAAACGATCGTGGTGTTTATTCTTTCTGTATGTGTCCGGGAGGACATATTGTTCCTGCTGGTAGCAATAAAAATGAAATTGTTGTAAACGGGATGTCTGCTTCTCTACGAAATTCACCTTATGCCAATTCGGGTATTGTTGTAGAAATACGACCAGAAGATATTCCTGCTGAATTTAATGAATTTGGTCCTCTTGCCGGATTGAAATTTCAACAATCCGTTGAAAATCTTGCTTTAAAAAATAATGGCGGTCAGGGACAAAAAGCTCCGGCACAACGATTGGCCGATTTTGTAGATGGAAAACTCTCAGACGATTTACCCGAATGTTCTTATTTACCGGGTTTAATATCTTCACCAATACACTTTTG
Organism: Paludibacter sp.; assembly: GCA_028692715.1. Taxonomy (GTDB): domain Bacteria; phylum Bacteroidota; class Bacteroidia; order Bacteroidales; family Paludibacteraceae; genus Paludibacter. The sequence continues at coordinate 39,917 of JAQUWU010000008.1, forward strand.
GCTCCCAGACATTATTTCTTCCCGTTTACGTGAAGGCTTTAAAAAATTCAATCGCAAAATGAGGGGCTTTGTGTCTTATGACGCTGTAGTGGTGGGTGTAGAAACCCGTTCGTCATCAGCAGTCAGAGTTCCACGAAATCCTGAAACAGGTCAACATCCTACGATAAAAGGACTATTCCCGGCAGGGGAAGGTTCAGGCTATTCAGGTGGTATTACATCGTCGGCTATCGATGGAGAAAACGCAGCTGTTTTTGTTGTAAAATCTGTGATTGGTTGATTAGTATATAATATTAAGTATTTACAATTTAATAAGGAGCAGAGAAACAACACTTTACTTATTTATTAATGCGACATTATTTTATTCTCATTACTTCATTAGCTCAAAATTTAAAATAACTTCATTAGCTCAAATATTAAAATCTTAAAATGAAATATAAACCCAAAGCTACTCCGGCACCAAAAGAAACAAAACTAAAAGTCTACGAAAAAGTAGAGTTAATGACATTTTTGTTAGAAAAAATGGGTGGTATGAGTCGAAATTCAATAAAATCGCTTTTAGCTCACCGACAAATAATGGTGAACAATAAAATATCCACACAATTTAATCTCGAATTAAATCCGAACGACATTGTAAATGTAGTAAGTGGACGTGGTACCATTGAACTCAACCATCCAAAGTTAAAAATAATTTTTGAAGATGCCTATTTAATCGTTGTAGAAAAAAAAGAAGGATTATTGACTGTAAGTACAGGAAATAGTGACGAAACAACAGCATTTTCCATTTTGAAAAATCATGTAAAAAAAGGTTCTCCTCAAAATCACATCTATGTGGTTCACAGGCTCGACCGTGAAACTTCGGGAGTTATTATGTTTGCCAAAAGCAAAGAGGTTCAATTAATTTTGCAAGAAAACTGGCATCGGATTATTACACGCCGAGTTTATGTTGCATTGGTAGAAGGCAAAGTTGAAAAAGAACAAGATACCATAGTTAGCTGGTTAACTGAAAACGATAAATCTTTAAAAATTCATTCAAGTTCAACCGATAATGGTGGACAACAAGCTATTACTCATTATCGTACAATAAAATCAAACGATCAATTTTCCCTTTTAGAAATAGAACTTGAAACTGGACGAAAAAATCAAATCCGGGTTCACATGCAGGGTATTGGTCATCCTGTTGCCGGCGACAAAAAGTATGGTGCAGCACTATCTCCAATCGGGAGACTCGGCTTACATGCTAGATTATTAGCATTCTATCATCCAATTAGTACGGAAGTTGTAAGCTTCGAAACAGCTGTGCCCAGAAATTTCCTGAGCATTTTTCATTAAACTATAAATGGTTACAAAAAATGGCTGCAAAAACTATTTTTACATCCATTTTTTATATAACATAGTTTAACTATATTTGCACTTTAATTTTTGACAAAAACACGCTTGCATATTAAACAATCATCAAAGTTAATTTGTTATAAAACATATATATAGGAGCAATAAAAGCAAGGAATCAAAGTTATAATAAATAAAGACTTATTTTATTTTTTTGGCATTGTAATTGTTGCATATATAATACAAAGAAAAGTTGTTTAAGAAATATTTTAAGGTATAATAAGATGGAAAATAAAGAATCTAAATCTGTTGCAATAATCGTAACACACCCCGATGAAGAAACATTGTGGGCCGGTGGTACAATTTTAAGCCACCCGTAATGGAATTGTTTTGTTGTTTGTTTGAGCAATGCTAACAATCGTGAATTATCAGCCCGCTTTTATAATGCTCTAAAGTTACTAAAAGCTGAAGGTGTTATGGGTAATTTAAAACACATTACGATAAATAGTCAAAAAGATAAAAACGAATTGGAACGAACAATAATACAATTGTTACCCAATACACATTTTGATATAATAATATCTCACAATTCATTTGGCGAAAACACAGAAAATAAGATACAAGAATCGGTAAACGAAAGCATTATAAAACTTATGCATGAAGAATATATTTCGGCCGATGAATTGTGGACTTTTGCTTCTGAAGATGGAGATATGAAATATTATCCTAATAGTACTGAGCAACCAGAAGTATTACAGCGTCTGTCAAAAAGAGTTTGGGCTCAAAAGAATAAAATAATGACGCGAATTTTCGGATTTAATGAAAACAGCAAGGAAGCAAGAAATGTCCCATTGACTGAAGCATTTTGGAAATACAACGAATCAATTCATCCAAAAAAATCAGCGAGACAATTTGGTTATAATTTAAATATCTTTCGTTCTCCAAACATAGAGGCATTAAAATTTCTATATCACAAAAGCATTGCCTATGTATACGATCAGAATTATTGGAAAATTGATGATACAACAGAGAACCCTGAAATTATTGATGTTGAAGTAGACAACAAGAAGAGATATTCCTATAAAAATATTGGAAAAGAATTAAATATCTTCAAATCAAGTAGTATTGAAAATTTAAAATCACTTTATTATAAAAGTATTAGTTTCTTATTTGATAGAGACTCGTGGAGAAGCGAAACTTACGAACGGGAATTTTCGTTTACAGACATTGATGTAAAATACATCAAAAGAAGAATTCGTAGAAATGGCGATGAGTTAAAGATTTTCAGAAATTCAAGTATCGAAAATTTAAAATCACTTTATTCAAAGAGTTTGGGATTTGTTTTTGACCATAACAAAGCAGAAACAGATAAAACACTTAATATGGATGAAAACAATACAACTCTAAATTCAGAAGATCTTTTCATGCCAACCACAATTGAGAACTTGAAAAGTAGATACTATTTTAAAAGGTCTGAATCGTAAGCAAACCCTCCTATACAAAAATAGTAATTCGGGAATAACACATAAAAAAGGCTTTGCAATTAAAATGCAAAGCCTTTTTTATATAAAATTTATTTTCTATTTTCGGGTAATCCGTAGGTATCCACAACAAAGTCAATATCTTTATCTCCTCTTCCACTTAAGTTGACTAATATAGAAGATTGTGGATTTTCTTTTGCCAGTTTAATCGCATAAGCCACAGCGTGAGCACTTTCTAATGCAGGAATAATTCCTTCTAAACGGCTCAATTCATAAAAAGCATCAATTGCTTCTTCATCATTAATAGTGTCGTAATTGACTTTTTTCAAGTCTTTTAGCATACTGTGTTCAGGTCCAACTCCTGGATAATCCAATCCACTGGCCACTGAATAAACAGGACTTGGTTCTCCTTTTTCATCTTGCAATAAATAACATTTAAAACCGTGAATAATTCCCGGAGTTCCTTTTGTCATTGTAGCAGCATGATCCCCTAATTTCAGCGATCTTCCTCCAGGTTCTACACCATATAATTGACATTCAGAGTCATCCAAAAAAGCGGTAAAGATTCCCATTGCATTACTACCTCCACCAACACAAGCAACCACTTTATCTGGAAGTTCGCCGGTCATTTCAAAAAATTGCTCTTTTGCTTCGATACCAACAACACGTTGAAAATCGCGAACCATCATGGGGAAAGGATGTGGTCCTACAACAGAACCAATACAATAGATTGAATTAACCGGATCCTTCAGATAAGCTTCAAAGGCAGAATCAACAGCTTCTTTCAGCGTTTTTAAACCATGAGTAACAGGAATAACTTTTGCACCCAGTATTTCCATACGGACTACGTTAGGGTGTTCTTTTGCTATATCCACTTCGCCCATATGAATTTCACATTCCAATCCAAAATAAGCTGCTGCTGTTGCCAAAGCTACTCCATGTTGACCAGCTCCTGTTTCTGCAATTAATTTCTTTTTGCCTAAGTGCTTTGCTAATAAAGCTTCACCCATACAATGGTTCAGTTTATGCGCACCCGTATGATTTAAATCTTCTCTTTTCAAATAAATTCTTCCACCATATTTTTCTGATAAACGATTACAGAAATAAACGGGAGTTGGTCTGCCCTGATAATGTTTTCTGATACTTCGAAGTTCAGATATAAAATTATGCGATTTGCTTATAGAATAATAAGCATCTGTAATTTTTTTCATTTCCACTTCAAGAACAGGAGGAATAAATGCTCCGCCATATTCTTTAAAAAATCCATCTTTGTCAGGGAATTCTTTAAAATAATTGTCAGCCATAATTTTTTTCTTTTTATAATTTGTAATGCAAATACTATATTTTCTACTAATTTCACGCAAAAGCACAAAAAGAGATGACAAAAATAGTAAAAAAATTGAATAAAGCTTATAGAGTATCACATTGAAAATAGCCTCAGGTAACAAACTTTTTAATAAATCAAAAAATGTATTCTATATTTTAGATAAATTGCTATTTTTGTATTAAATATTTAAGAATATGGAAAGAATTTTATCATACCCACTATCAATTTTGGCCTATATCTGGTTTTTGTTTTTTATATGCCTGTTTCAGCCCATTCAGTGGGTTTGTTTTCATGTCTTTGGCTATGAAGCTCATAAAAAAAGTGCTGACATATTTATTTTTTTTCTAAAATACACACTGAGTTTTACGTTTTCATCAATGACCTGCAAAAACAGAGAATTGATTCCCGATGGAAAACCTCTTATTTTTGTAGCGAATCATCAGGGAACATTTGATATTATTGGTATGGCCTGGTTTTTACGCAAATACCATCTAAAATATGTTAGTAAAATTGAGTTGGGTAAAAATATTCCCAGCATTTCGTTTAATCTAAAACATAGCGGCTCTGTATTGATTGATCGAAAAAACCCGAGACAAGCTTTACCAATGTTAAAACAAATGGGAGAATACATTCAAAAATATCATCGGTCAGTAGCTATATATCCCGAAGGAACCCGAACAAGAAATGGCAAGCCAAAACCATTTGCAGAAAGTGGACTTAAGATTCTTTGTAAATATGCTCCTGATGCTTATGTAGTACCTCTTACCATTAATAATTCATGGAAAGTATTCAAATTTGGAAATTTCCCAATGGGACTGGGTAATAAACTAACTTTCACCATACACCCACCAATTGCTGTTGCCGATAAAGATTTTGCTACTTTATTTGAACAAACAGAAAAAACAATAGTGGATGCCATAATTAAATAAAAAAAATAAATGCATTTATATATGAATCTTTACTGATAATCATCAGAATACTTACTCTTCAAAATGATACCACTATGAGAGTTACATAAGTCAAAGTGAAAAACGATAAAATGAACAAAATGTTTTTAATTTATCGTAAAACAACAGTAGCCCAACTTGTATATTAAGGACAGTTGATAGGAAATGAAACCGATAAGATACTTCTCAAAAAAAAAAACGGAATAGATTTAATTTGAGTATTTTGAACAAAACACTTATCAGGTGGAAAACGATAAAGAAACAAAAACCGTAAAATTAGCGAGCTCAAAATTAAATATAACACTTATTATTATATTTCAACTCATTACAATTTCAATTGGAATCTGAATCATCGCTTTAACTGTTGAGTATAGTTCAACAGTTTCTGCAGGGGTATCCAATGAAACGACTAAAGAGTAACGAGCCCTAGCATTGTATTTTCTAAGATTATGTCTTTCTCGCCACCAACCAATAATAGGATAAATAGCAATTAAATTGCATTCGGCCATTTCAGATGCAGTTCCTTCCCAAATATCAGAATGAATTGAGCCAACATCTCTATTATTCTTTCCAATTACCCAACGCCCACTTCCAGAATTAGTGTCAGGTTTATCATCATCATCCTCTCTCGCATCTTTATTGATTCTTTTTTTGAATTCATCCTCTGTTTCATTGATATTATTTATTTCAAATCTTAAACCATAAGACTGATAACGATATTTATCTTTCCAACCAATCTCACCCGCACCCGGTTCAATAAAATAGGATAATGTAATTCTAAATCTAACGGGAGTTTCTCCCAAAGATGTCAACAAATCAGTAGGCCAAGGCAAATCAAAGAAATGCATTTCATTCGTTTTGTACGAACCATTTTCTTTAATATACGGTTGAATAGTTTCTTGAGCGACAAAAGTTAATCCATTTTCAAAGCTATAAAGTGCACGATTTATATCAGGCACTCCATAGCCACAAGTTCTAAGCAATCCTCGTACTTCCTTTGCTTTAGATTTTAAATTTATATCAAATTGTTGAATCATTTGTTCAGTCCATGAGGCAGAATGAACAATAAGAGCTCTAATTGTTTCAGGCCAAGCATTTGGATAAATATATTGGATTTTAGCAGCCAGCCAAGATGCTTCCGCAGTAGCTGCACTAGTAGCATTTATAGTATCAAACTGTCTAATATTAAAATGCTTTGAGGTCGATAATAATTCAAGATCGTCATAACCTTCAAATAAATTTTCGCCTCTTTTAACGAGATTGCCACCTTCGAATAAAACTTCCGGTTTGATTGGCCATTTTTTATCCCATAAATTAGAAGTTGAACTATATGGTGAAATTTCACCAATTTGGGCAACACGTTCTAAATGATCATAACGAGAATCTTTGATTAAAACTTTCTCTGTAAAAGCACCAATGGTTAGAGCATTCCATGATTGAGCTGGATTCTGAACAGAAAAAAGCTGATTTCCTTTTGGATAGTTTGACCAATACTCACTAGGAACATTACCTGCAGAAATGATAAATAGTCTTTGATTTCGAGCTTTTCCGTAACTCATAATATCAATTGCTCCCGACCAGGAAGAGGGTCTCCCTTTATCAACGTCTGTTTTTGAGGTGACAGCCATACAAAACAATAATACTTGTTCAGGATTTCGAGCTTCTGCTCTATAGACTGCTTGTTCTGTAATATCACCCCAATGTTCCTTCCTTGACTGACCAACGTTGGGAAGTATTTTTACAGAGCATAACTTATGAGTAAGTATCACTTGTCCTTTTGATTCTAAGTCTCTCTGAAGATTTCCATATTCTACTAAACCAGCCATTAAAGTACCATGTCCATTGGGCCCAACGATTTCAGATCTATCATCAGTTCTCCATGAAGGGTCAACAGTTAAACAGTTAGCATCATCAATGATAGGCAATAAAAGCATATGCCCATTATTAACCCCCGAATCCAGAATACATACTTTGATATTTGTTTCTTCGATTTGTAATCTATTTAAAAGATCTTGAGCCCATTCAATCTGCCCAATATTACTCTCATTAATCCAGAAACTTGCAGCTTCTTGACCTATTCTAAATTCTGCAAGTAAATCTGTAGCTGAAATCAATGACGTTAGTTGAACTCGATTTGCATAAATAAGAAGAACAGCTCTTTCCGGAAATTGCAAAGCACTTCCTTTAAATGAGATTTGCAATTCTTGAAGAATGTTGGTAAACGAAGATACTTGCTCATTAAAATCAAGTAAGTCATCTATTCTTAACCAGACCTCACACCAAGTAGGCTGTTCATTTGGAATTAAAACTTTCTCCTGTTGTGACCAAAACGATTCTAATAAGGCCAATTGTACATCTTCAATACTATTTACAAGAGGTGCATTCTTTGGATTGCCAGAGGGAGTGTTTTTATTATCATTAGCATAATCCTGAATTTTTTCAATAAAAATGGCTTCTTTACCTTGAGGTATATAAACAATAGCTTTAATCTCCTCAACACCATCATTTTCCACTGTTCTAACACTTAAAAGCCTAATACCTTTATTAATATTTTCAAGACTTTTTGTAATTAAATCTGAATTCAAACCACTTTTAAATTCTAAATAAGTACCTTGATGAGTAGGCAAAGACATTGCTTCTCGTTCTTGCTTTTCATCAATAGATTGTTGACGAATACTATCAAATCTTGAAATCAGATATTGGGAATGAGGTATCCTATCTCTTTCTGGTATATTTAATTTTCCACCTCCGCTTAATGTCGTTGTAAATTTTTCTGATTTAACAACACCCTGTAAAAAAATGTGTTCATGTGATTGAGCCATAGTATATGATTAAAAAAAGTCATTGTTGATAAGCCGCTTTTCTATCATTAATCATCTTTAAAAGTAAGATATTATCCACTTTATCTTTATCTGTCAATATGCTTTCTTTGATTGAATCAAAGCAAGCTTGTGAAATTTCTGCATGGCTCAAACTATCAAGTTCCTCTATAATTGAGTTTAAATCTATATTTTTGCCATAAATACCGAGTCTATTTTTCAATAATAAGAGCTTTTCTTGACTAGAAGGAAGTTTGTAATGCAACACATCATCAAACCGTCTAAATAAAGCTTGATCAAGTAAACCTAAATTGTTAGTTGCAGCAATGATTAAACTATCTGAATTATCTCTTTCAATAAACTGAAGAAATGAATTTAGAACTCGCCTCATTTCACCTACATCATTATCCTTTCCTCTGTTAGCTCCAATTGCATCAAACTCATCAAAGAGATATACGCCTGGACGTTCTTCAATTAAATCAAACACTTGACGAAGCTTGGCACTGGTTTCACCCATAAACTTAGTAACCATTTTGTCCATTAGAATTACATACAAAGGCAATTCTAGTTCATTCGCAATAATAGAAGCAGTCATTGTTTTTCCAGTTCCTGGAGGACCTGATAAAAGAATCTTTCTGCGATTTTCCAAGTTATGTCTTTTTAATTTTTCAACCTGAATATATTCATTTATAATGCGTTCAATTCTTTCTAAAATAATATCAGATACAATTAAATCCGACAAACGTTCAAAAGGCTCTACTTCAAGAATTAATCCTTCAAGGTTTTGATTTAATGGCTTAATTCTTAACTTGTTTAACTTCGATTTATCAACGATCTTTCTTAATTCATCTGCAAGACTAGTATGTCCAAGCTTAGCCTCATGCGCAGCTATTTGTAGTGCTACCGTCGTAAATTTTTCATTTTCACCATCGAAGTGAGTCTTGATTAGAGCCTTTATTTGATCAGCATTAGCCATTTATAGTAAATTTTATCAATTTTCAAAAAAATATGTGCCAAAGTTAATCAGAAATATTGTACTGTATATCATATTATTTATATTTTAATTCAATTTTTTAAACATTTTACTTACATTTTGAATTTCATTCTCAATAGTACAATTAACAATTCCTTTGGATAGTTTTGATGCAAATAAATAGTAGATATTACGAACTAATCATTTATTCTTGTTTTTTCCAAAACATATTCATGCCTTCTAGTGTTTTTATTTTTCACTTTATCTTCCTTGTGAGGTTTGTGAAAACTATTCATTAATCAACAATCTACAAAAAAAAACTTACTACATTTATACAAGACTGAGCAATTTACATTTATTAATCGTTAGGGGAAAATAAAATGAAAAAAAAAGATAAAACTTAAAAAAGAAAGTTTTGAATATTGTATTTATCGGAAGGTTGGTCCAGCGGTTAAGTCTTTTCTATCCGCATACTTTGGTGATAAACTGCTGCAACTTGAACCGGAGTCTTATTCTGAAATAGAAACAGCAATTCAAAAAAACATCTATTACAATGCCTGAACAATCCCCGATATTTTGTATAATCATCGTACAATAAAAGACACTGATGAGTTTGATAATGTGTTTGCAAATTTCACAAAACCCAACGCAGCTATTACATGGCCTGCTACCCAACATTGGTTTGATTGGGATTATAACACTCTGGACGACAAAAACACTTTTCTTGAAGATGTTCATGATTTTGAGTTAAATGAAGCCGAACGCCAAGCAAAAAAGATTGTTGAAGTAGCGGACAAACTCATAAACGATACTCAAAACTTTACAGTTTATATGAAAGCCGGATATCAGGCATTAAACCCTGCTGCAAGAAAGTTCATGGAAAACCATGCGATTTTCTACTTAACAATACTTTCTGAGAATGGTTTTAAAGTGCTTCAAAAACAAATTGATATAATGAATGAAGTTATATTAGAAGAACTGTTTTCAATTATTCAGAATCAATAATTATATTATTGAGCATCAATAATATAACAAAATGAAATATAATGTTGTTCGATAAACTATTTTTGGGATACTTACATTATACCAACTAATAATAATTTTTGAAAATGTTCTTTCAGGAAAATAATAAATGAAATTAAATTGATTGAACAATATAAAATTTATTTGCACAAAAAAGGTTGATTCAATAATTTTTGAATCAACCTTTTTTTTTATACTCCTAAATATTTTTCTTAGATAATCAACATAGCATCGCCATAAACTCCGAATTTATAGCCTTCTTTTATAGCCAATTCGTAGGCACTCATTACCTGATCGTAATCGCCAAAGGCAGCCGCAAGCATAATTAGAGTAGAATATGGTAAATTGAAATTAGTGATCAATGCATTTGCAACCGTAAAATCATAGGGTGGAAAAATGAATTTATTTGTCCAACCTTCGTAAGGTTTAATTTTACCACTGGTTCCAACAACGGTTTCCAAGGCACGCATAACAGTAACTCCAACAGCACAAATACTACGATTTTCATCTTTAGCTTTGTTTACTATTTCAGCCGTTTCAGCCGTAACATTCATTTGTTCTGAATCCATTTTGTGTTTTGTCAGATCTTCCACATCAATTTCACGAAAATTACCCAAACTCATATGCGAAGTAATAAACGAACTTTCAATTCCTTTAATTTCCATGCGTTTCAATAACTCACGACTAAAATGCATACCCGCTGCAGGAGCCGAAACGGCGCCTTCATTCTTTGCAAAAATAGTTTGGAAACGATCTGAGTCATCTGATTCAACAGGACGGATGATATTCTTAGGAAGTGGCGTTTCGCCTAATGCATACAATCCTTTTTTGAATTCTTCATGTGTGCCATCAAAAAGGAACCGTAATGTACGTCCACGCGAAGTAGTATTGTCAATAACTTCAGCAACAATTGAATCGTCTTCACCAAAGTATAGTTTATTACCAATACGGATTTTACGTGCCGGTTCAACAAGAACATCCCAAAGACGCATTTCGTGATTTAATTCACGCAAAAGAAAAACTTCAATTTGGGCTCCTGTTTTTTCTTTATTTCCATACAAACGGGCAGGAAACACTTTTGTATCATTAAAAATGAACAAATCATTTTCGTTAAAATACTCTAGAACATCCTTGAAAGTACGGTGTTCTATTTCACCGGAATTACGGTGAAGAACCATTAAACGCGATTCGTCACGATGTTTGGAGGGATATTGAGCAATTAACTCATCCGGCAAATTGAATTTAAACTTAGATAACTTCATATATTTTTTGTTTATTTGTTTTTAGTTGATTGGTTAATTAGATGATTGGATGATTGGATTCTGATTCTTTAAAATGTCCTGTTCGATATGTTGAACCAATTCTTCAATTTGCCAGCAATCATCCAATAGAACTTTCCCAATTCTGGTTCTTTCCAACGCAATTAAGTGTGCTCCACTTTCTAAAGCCAAACCAATGTCTCGCGCCAAAGCCCTGATATAAGTTCCTTTACTGCACACTACTTTTATTTTAAGCACAGGTAAAGAAAAATCCAACACTTCAATCTCATCTATAACCAATAATTTGGGTTTTAGTTCAACTTCCTGTCCATCACGTGCATAGTCATAAGCCCGCTTACCATCAACTTTCACCGCTGAATAAGCGGGTGGAACCTGCCATATTTCTCCTAAAAATTGTGGAATAACTTTATCTATCAACTCTCGGGTAATATGTTCGGTTGGGAAAGTACCATCAACGGGTAGTTCCAAATCAAATGATGGTGTGGTGGCTCCTAATTCCAGTGTAGCAATATATTCTTTTGTCTGATATTGAAACGATTCTATTAATTTAGTTGCTTTACCAGTACAAATTATCATTACTCCGGTTGCCAAGGGGTCGAGTGTTCCGGCATGTCCAACCTTTAGTTTTTTCATTTTCAGCGTCTTATGCAGCTTCCAGCGAATTTTACTCACCAGATTAAACGAAGTCCAATTTAATGGTTTTGCTACATACAACACTTCACCTTTAATAAAATCCATTTCAACTTTTTAAAAACGTCCGCTAAACGTTTTGAATTATTTAATCTGTAAACTATTCTACATTATATCCAAATCAATTCCGAAGGCTAATAATATCAATATCAAAGCACCTACAATAATTCTATAATAACCAAATGCTTTAAATCCATACTTGGTTAGAAATCCGATAAAGAATTTTATGGCTGCCATTGCAACTAAAAAAGCCACTACATTTCCTATCAAAAGAGTAGTTAGGTTTTCTGTCAACAGAGTTGTTCCGGTAGGCTCTAAAAGAAGCTTTAATAATTTATAACCGGAAGCTGCCGCCATAGTTGGCACCGCTAAGAAAAAGGAAAATTCTGCTGCATTTTTCCTACTCAACTTTGTTGTCATTCCACCTACGATGGTAGCCATTGATCGTGAAACACCGGGAATCATGGCAATACATTGATAAAGCCCGATTTTCAGAGAACGTTTCCAATCCATTGTTTGATTTTCTTCCGGTTTATTAAACCATTTATCGACAAACAACATTAAAATACCTCCCAGAACAAGCATTATTGCAACAACCGTTACATTTTCGAGTAAATCGTCGATATAATCACTTAACAAAAAACCTAATACTAATGCAGGAAAAACTGCAATGATAAGCTTCCAATAAAAGTCCCAACTTTGAAAAAAACGTTTCCAGTATAAAACAATAACCGAAAGGATAGCACCAAATTGAATATTTACGGTGAATGCTTTTACGAACTCTGTACTTTCAATAGCCAGTAATTTCTGTGCAATTATCATATGACCTGTTGAAGAAACAGGTAAAAATTCTGTTATTCCTTCAACAATGGCAATGATAATTGTCTGTATTAAATTCATGCTTATTTTGCTTTAGGTTTATACAAAATAGCAAAAATAATAAACAAAAAACCAAAAAAAGAAGTCATTGGACCAACAGTGATGCGACGAACGCTAAAAATATCCGGATTAAATTCAGTTCCTGTGGTGGAACCCGACATAAGAAAAAATCCCAATACAATTATTGCAAACCCTACAGCAATCAATATTAAATTGATTTTTCCAAGGGTGAAACGTTTATTTTCTTCCATATTTATTATTCGTTAATTAGTTAATTGCTTAATAAGGTGATTTGGTGATTTTCAGAAAGTGCACATTAATATAAATCTCACTGATAACTGTTTACTGCTAACTGTTTACTGCTAACTGCTAACTGTTCACTGCTAACTGCTAACTGCTAACTGTTCACTGTTTTAAATAAAATACATATCATTCGAACTCATTTTCAAGTATCTGCCAACTGCGATATAAGATGATATTGCAGAAAGTAAAATACCCAGAAAGATTACGATAAAAGAAACCATAAAAGCAGTCATGGGCTGTATCATCATTCCCTGCAATCCAAACTCATTCTGCATATAAATCACCATTCCTACAAGGAGTAAAATAGAAATTATTGCTGCAATAAGCCCATTCAACATGCTTCTCCCAATATAGGGCTTTCGAATAAACCAACGGGTTGCACCCACTAATTTCATGGTATTTATCAAAAAACGATTAGAATACACTGTCAGACGGATCGTATTATTAATCAGAGCAATAGAGATAAATAGCAATATCGCCGCCAAAGCTATCAGTATTATACTCATTTTTTTTATGTTTTCGTTAACCAATGTTACCATGTCTTTTTGATACGCCACCCGATTGATATGTTCGAATTTTCTTAATTTCGTTTCAATCATATTCACGCTGTCGACACTGGCATAGTCTGCGTTCAGTTTCACTTCAAGTGATGCCATAAGTGGATTATATCCCAAAAACTTCTGAGGGTCTTCACCAAGACTAGCAATGTGATCTTTCAACGCTTCTTCTTTCGAAACAAAATCTACAGATTTTGCATAGGGTGAAGCCAATAGATATTTTTCTATTCTTTTAGCCGATTGATTTCCTATCTGATCATCAAGAATGATAGATAAATTAATATTTTCCTTCACATAGCGACTCATATCACGAGCCACAAAAAGTAACAAACAAATCATTCCTACTAAAAAAAGCACCAAAGACATGCTAAAAGTAGAGGTAAAATGAACGTTTGCGAAAGGATGTTTCCTTTTTATTGTTTTTTCTTTTGACATCAAAATAATTTTTTTCGAATTCAATCTTTATTTTTTAACCCCTGAAAACTTCCATTTCCATATTCCAAGAAATAGAAAACTCAAAATCAAGAGCATTGACGAAATCAACGCTATCATATTACCTATTTTATACGATTGGGGTTCAAAACGGTATTCAATATCGTACGAACCTGCTTTTAAAGGCATAGCACGTAATAAGTAATCGGCACGTACATAAGGCACTTTTTCCCCGTTTATATAGGCATTCCAGCCTTTATCATAATATATTTCCGAGAACACTGCCACCTGATCGGTTGTTGAATTAAATTTGTAAACCAAATGATTGGGAGCGTATTTTGTCAGAGAAATATTGGCTAAACTATCAACTGAAATTTTAACCGGTAATTCTTTTTCAAATGATTTATCTGCCACCAGTTCGGTTTTTGTATTTATTTCACCAACCAACTTCATTTCCTCATTGGCATCGGCTGCAATAATAATATTCTTCACCAACCATGCATTACCATTAGCAGAAGGATTTACCAGCGGAGCAGCATCTTTGTTGTAAATCAGATACTTCATGTTTAGCATATTCAATACACCCAAAGAATCAAGTGTAGGAGCTATTTGATCAAATGAAGTGGCGTGACCAAAGGTTGCAAACAATTGTCCTATTTCTTTTGTCAATTGCATATTGATTAATTCCTGATAACGACGTAATTTAGCAGCATGATATCCACCTATATTTTTATGGAAATAAGATGGTTTTGCATCCTGAAAAATATCTGTTGTTGCATCCAACACACGATAATCCGATTTATCTTCTAATATTATTTTGTCGGCATTTGATGGTTGAATAAGTGTTTCAATTTTACGTTTACGTTGAAAATTATCATCGTTTAAATAACGTTTTGCAACAGGAAATAAATCTCCTAGAATTACAACTGCCAATAAAGTATAGGCAACTTTTTCTTTCAGTAAATTTTTAGCATACAACCAAAGTAAACCGGCTGCAAGAACAATAAACATTAATGACCGAAATGCGTCTGCTCTCAGCATAGCCGCTCTGTCAAGAGGCAATGTTTCGTTTAAAAACGCATAATCACCTTTAAACTGTGCAGCATCATTTAATCCTACAAAATTTCCTGCCAACGAAGGTATTAATGCAAATAAAGCAGATATTCCACCAACTATACCCGCACTAATCAATATAGGACGAATAAATTTTTGTTTATCGGCTTCGGGCTTGAAAATTTCTTTTAATGCCAGAATAGCAATCAATGTAATTCCAAAACCTGTAGCAACAAGCATCATCGATACTGTACGGAATTTATTGTAAAGGGGTACATAATTAATAAATAGATCCGTCAACCACATGAAATTTCGTCCCCACGACAGCATTAACGTTAAAATGATCATTGGTAATAGCCACCATTTTGTACGTTTATCTACCAAAAAGAGTCCTAAAACAAATAAGAAGCATACAATTGCACCAATATAAACCGGCCCGGAGGTAAAGGGTTGAGTTCCCCAATATAAAGGTAATGCCATGTCGTTCAGCATTTTCTTTACGTTTGGAACGCCAAGCGATTGCAGTTTTTTCCCGGTTTCACTGTTTTCGTCAAGTTTTCCACTACTGCTACCTCCTTTGAAATCAGGAATCAACAATGTCATTGTTTCATCAATTCCATAACTCCATTGAGTAATATAGTCTTTGTTCAGTCCGTGTTGTGAGCTTTGTTGATCAGTAGAAAGTCCGTTTGATTCACCACGCATAGTATAATTTCCATATTCGTAGGTAGTCCATAGCGAAGTAGCATTCATGCCAATAGCAATAACAGCACCTGCTACCAACATTCCAATAGTTTTCAAAAATGCAGTAATTTCTTTATTTTTGATACTATAAACCAACTCTACAATTCCCAAAAATATAAGAATAAACAGGGTGTAATATAAAATTTGAATGTGATTGGCCCTAATGGCTAGACTCAGGAAAAAAGCCGTTAATAAACTCCCTAATATTCTTTTATCCCTGAATGCCAGAAAAACACTTCCAATTAAAGGTGCCATATAAGCAATGGTTATGGCTTTGGTATTATGTCCGGCAGCAATAATTATAAAATTATACGAGGCAAATGAAAATGCAATAGAGCCAACTATTGCCAGCCACGGATTGACCTTAAAGGATAGTAATAATATATAAAAACCTATTAAATAAAGAATTAAATAGAATATTGTATTTGGGAACAAACGAAAAAAACCATCAACGTAATTAATTAAATTATAAGGTTGATTAGCTGAAATCTGGTAAGTTGGCATACCACCAAACATAGAATTTGTCCATAATGTTACGTCATCGTGGGTGGCATTATAATCAAGACTTTCTTTTGCCATGCACATCCAACTTTCGGTATCATGCCCAATTAACTGTTTTCCCTGAAGTACAGGTGAAAAATACATGAATGAAATAATGATAAAGAGCAGAATAGCAACAAGGTGCGGAGCAAATTTAGCAAGAAGTGTTTTATTCATGATGTTAATCTATGCGTAATAAAGCAGTTTTCGGGAAAAATCATACAAAAGTACATCATTTTTTCACAAATGCTATCCAAAAAGCGGTTAAATATTGTTGAAAGCCTGAAATTGATTGAAAGAGGATTTCAAAAACAGCAAATATACAGAGAACCAGAATTATAAAGGGGAGTTTTAGTAAAAAAAGATTATTATTTGAGGAGATCAGAGAATTAATTGCTTTAAAAAATCATTGTATTCCAAAACCTTTTGTTAAATACATTTTCGATTAAAGGAATTGTTTCTATTTTTTTAACACATAATTTCACAGTCCAATACAAAATTACCAACCTTGGCTTTAAATGGAAGTTAGCAGAGTAGTTTTGAATTTTTCATTTTTCCAAAATTAATCAACCTTATTTTTAATGGACAAATGTTACTTTTAAACTGAAAACATGCAACTTCTACTGAAACATAATTCGTAAATTTACAAAAAAGGAGTACTTTTGTTGAACAAACCGACAATAAAAGAGTTTCAACTACATGGATAAAGAATTTATACAAAATATTCGGAATGATTTTCCAATACTTTCAGAAAAAGTCTATAAAAAGGATTTGATTTATTTTGACAATGCGGCAACAACACAAAAACCACGTTGTGTCGTTGAAAAAATCGAACAAAGTTATTACCACAATAATGCAAATATTCACAGGGGTGTTCATTACCTAAGCCAATTAGCCACCGAAGAACATGAAGCGGCACGCAGCACTGTTGCTGAATTTTTACATGCCGAAAAGCGTGAAGAGATAATTTTTACGAGAGGAACTACCGAAGCAATTAATCTGGTAGCATATTCGTTTGGCGAAGCATTTTGTAAGGAAGGCGATGAAGTAATTGTTTCTGTTTTGGAACATCATTCTAATATTGTTCCCTGGCAAATGCTTTGCGAACGAAAAGGAATGAAACTAAAAGTCATACCAATAAATGAAAAGGGTGAATTACGATTGGATGTATTCGAATCACTTCTGAATGAAAAAACTAAAATAGTTTCGGTAGCTCATGTTTCAAATGTATTGGGAACAATAAATCCAGTTAATGAAATTATCCGGCTCGCCCACTCTAAAAACATCCCTGTTTTAATAGATGGAGCTCAGTCAGTTCCACATATTCCTATCAATATTAAGGATATGGACGCTGATTTCTATGTTTTTTCCGGTCATAAGATTTATGCACCAACAGGTATTGGTGTTTTATATGGAAAAGAAAAATGGTTGAATGCTATTCCTCCTTATCAAGGTGGTGGCGAGATGATTCAAACAGTAACATTTGAAAAAACCACTTACAATACACTACCGTTTAAATTTGAAGCCGGAACTCCCGATTATATTGGATCTACGGCTTTGGCTGAAGCACTGCATTACGTTCAGAATATTGGGCTAGATAACATCGCTGCTTATGAACATGAACTGCTCGAATATGGAACTGAGCGGTTAATGGAAATTGAAGGAATGAGAATAATTGGCACTGCAAAAGAAAAAAGTTCAGTCATTTCGTTTTTGGTTGGAAATATTCATCCGTACGATATTGGTATGTTATTAGACAAATTGGGGATTGCCGTTCGCACAGGTCACCATTGCGCACAACCACTGATGGATTCTTTACAGATACCGGGAACAGTTAGAGCCTCTTTTGCGTTTTATAATACCAAAGAAGAAATTGACAAATTTATGGAAGCATTAAAACGAGTAGTGATGATGCTATCCTAGAGTTTTAAAGTTTTTAATGTTGCTAAAATATAAAGGTGACGATTTTAAAAACTTTAGAAACTTTATGAACTTTTTACTTTACAAACTTTATAAACATACGAAAATATGACAATTAACGAAAAACAGGATAGTATTATTGAAGAATTCAGCATGTTTGATGACTGGATGGACAAATATGCCTTATTAATAGATTTGGGAAATTCGCTGGAAGAACTGGAAGATAAATTTAAAGTTCCACAAAATATAATTGAAGGTTGTCAGAGTAGAGTGTGGTTAAATGCTGAATTTAAAGATGGAATTATTACTTACAAAGGTGAAAGTGATGCCGTATTGGTAAAAGGAATCGTTTCGTTGCTGATAAGCGTACTTTCAGGTCATACACCCGAAGAAATTTTGAATACTGAATTATATTTTATCGAAAAAATAGGTTTGCGGGAGCATCTCTCTCCTACCCGTTCTAATGGTTTATTAGCCATGATGAAACAAATGAAAATGTTTGCAATAGCTTTTAATTCGGTTAGCGGAAAACAATAACCAGTAAATAGCAAGCAGTAAACGGTAAGCAGTAACAAAATAGCTGTTGAATTTCTACATTGAAATTCAACCGGTCGATTACCTTTCATTATTATAATTTCATCTCAATAAAAAAAAATAGCCGTTATAGATATTTCTTATATATTTCAATGAAAATAAATTGCATCTTTCGAAGCATCTTCGATACATTCCAATCTAAAATCTTTTCCATCGAAGACTCCATAGGAGAAGATGGATACAAAATCGCCTAATATTATAATTCTTTTTTGATCCTTTGCTTGCAAGTCGAGAAGAATATGCCTGTGTCCGAACACCAGAAAATCCACATCATGTGCAGCAGCATATTTTTTTGCAAAAATCACTATAAATTCTTTATTCTCACCCAGATATTTATTTTCAATATGCAAAATCTTTTTTCGGTTTCTTTTTGACCAGTTATATCCAAACCCCTGTCCCAATTGTGGCGGAATAAGTCTGAACAATTCCTGAGCTGTTTTACTGTGAAAAATTTTCTGAATTATTTTAAAACCCTTATCACGTGAATCAAGTCTATCGCCATGTGCAAGATAGAATTTCTTCCCACCAAACTCCATAGTCGCCGGACCATGATGTACTATCATACCAATTTCCTTTTCGAAGTAATCGAAAGCCCAAATATCATGGTTTCCAGTAAAAAAATGAATTTCAATCCCATTATCTACCAACTCGCCCAATTTCCCAAGAAATCGAGTAAATCCCTTGGGTACAACTGTGCGGTATTCAAACCAAAAATCGAAAATATCTCCAAGTAGAATGATAGTAGTGGCATCCGTTTTAACCTGATCAAGCCAATCGACCAGCTTTTTTTCATGCGCTCGTTGATCTTTTATTAATCGGGAACCTAAATGTGCATCGGAAAGAAAATAAACCATATAACAATTAATAGTTAATAGTTGATAGATGATAAGTTAATGGAACAAATTAATGTAGCATTTAGAAACATTAATAGAAAGCTGATTTTCGCTGATTTATCGGAAAATGAAGAATAAAACAAAACGGATTTTTCTTGCCTTCGGCAAGATGATTAAGACGCAACTATCTGTAAATCATTCCGATTTATCGGAATTCAAATCCGTTTTTTCAAATCTACTCTATCAGTGAAAATTGCGCCTGCCTGTCGCAGGCAGGTTCTATTCTTAAATATTTTCATGCAAAATACGACATTATTTGTTTTCAATTACTTAGTTACATTGACATTATAAATAATTATCAATTTACAACAGTCAACTGTCCACAAATTTAAAGGAATCCCAATTCAAGTTGAGCTTCTTCACTCATCATACTTTTATCCCAAGGTGGATCGTAAACGATATTAATGTCTACTTTGGT
The DNA here is from genome assembly GCA_028692715.1 of Paludibacter sp. Taxonomy (GTDB): domain Bacteria; phylum Bacteroidota; class Bacteroidia; order Bacteroidales; family Paludibacteraceae; genus Paludibacter. Next base: position 60,116 of record JAQUWU010000008.1, read on the forward strand.
AACGCCCAATATTCCTTCGGTTTTCATTCGTACATCTTCCACAATAAAATCGACAGCCGGACAGCTGGGTGCAGTAAGTGTCAAGTCAATAATCAAATGTCCATCGTCTTGAAGATCAATTTTATATATCAGGCCTAAATCATAAATATTCACCGGTATTTCAGGGTCGAAAACCGTTTTTAGCATTTTTACAATATTTTCTTCCTTTTCTAAGAATTCATTCATTTTATTCCTCTTAAAATTATTAAATACAATTTAGTATTGTTTTCAGATAAACAAGTCAATCGATTAAAAAGTTTACACCGTTTTCACTTCACTTCGTGCAACTAAATCATCAAACTCGGGTAATGCTGTCGCTAATTTTCCATTTATTACCACTACTGCGTTTACTTTAGCTTTTATTGCCAGTTTATTATCCGACTTACGGTAAATAGCCTGATGAAATATATATCGAACTCCCTCTTTAGCAACGTAAAGTTTGGAGATAAAATTGTCTCCGGGTTTCAATGGCGTTTTATAGGCAATTTCAATACTAGACACCATTGCATCAATGCCTTTCTTGTGTAGCTCTGCAAAACTGATATTGTTTTTTTCCAAAAACTCGTGACGTGTATGCTCAAGATAATTCTGATATACAGAATTATTTACAACTCCCTGTATATCACATTCATAATCACGTACCTTTAATTCTATTTCGTATATATACATATGTACCCCCATAGGGGAGGTTAAGTTTGTAGTTTTATTTTAAAAAGCTGTTCCAGTTCCCCTTTAGGGGTTAGGGGTCACCTTTTTCTGATTAATGTTAAGCCATCTCTAATGGGCAATAACACTTTTTCAATTCTTGAGTCAGCAGCAATAAAACGATTAAATTTCATAATGGCTATGGTATCTTTGTCTTTCGGATCAACAGGTTTCAATACTTTTTCGTCCCATAATGTATTATCAACCAATATATAACCGCCACTTCTTACTTTTGGCAATACCGTTTCATAATATGCAAAATATTCCATTTTATCCGCATCGATAAAAACCAGATCAAAGGTTTCATTTAATTCAGAAATAATATTCAACGCATCGCCTATTAATAACTTAATTTTATTTTTATGTTCGGAACCAGAGATATTCTGCTGTATAAAATCTTCCAGTTCATCATCACATTCAATAGTATATAAAATGCCGTTGTCTGTTAATCCTTCGGCTATACACAAGGCAGAATATCCTGTAAAAGTACCAATTTCCAATGCTCTCACTGGTTCTATCAACTGACTGAACATTGATAAGACCCGTCCCTGAAAATGCCCTGACATCATACGTGGATTTATCATGCGTAGATGGGTAGCCCGATTTATTTTTGCTAGATATTCAGGCTCTGCATCTGAATGTGAAGTAAGATAATCATCCAGTTTCATAGGTTTAATTATATATTAACACCGACAATTTTGATGGGTCAAATACTTCGATCGCAATTTCTTTCAATTCCTGAGCCGTAATTTTTTCTATTTTTGCTTTAATATCTTCTATATCTTCAATTTTACCGTACCGAAGATAGCTTTTGCCCAAACTAAGTGCTAAATTTTCTTTGTGTTCCATCGAAATAGCCATTTGACCCATAAGTTGCAATTTAAATTTCTTCAGTGCATTTTCCTGAATGGGTTGATCTCTGAGTTTTTGTAATTCGGCATAAACTAATTGTTCACATTTTGCCGCATTTTCTGTATCGCAACCAAAATAGACACTCCACGTTCCAGTATCGGTGAAAGGCTGAAAACTTGATTCAACATTATACACCAAACCGTGTTTTTCTCTTAACGATAAATTGAGCAGACTATTCATTCCCGGTCCGCCTAGAATATTATTCAACAAATACATTCCCAATCTTTTAGGATGATATAAATCGTATGCGCGATTTCCAATCATGCAATGTACTTGATGTGTATTTTTCGAAATTTCGAGTCTTGATGCTGTATAGCTTACAGGAGCAAAACGATTATTGATTCTTTGCTCAACAACGGGAGATTGCAAATATTTTTCAGCCCATCGTTTCAACTGATTAAAATTTAAGTCGCCCATTACCAAAAACACCATTTCCTGAGGTTTATAATGTTTTTGTATAAAATCACAGGCATTTTCAGTAGTGTAATTTTGCAATAATTCCGGTCTTCCCAAAATATTGTGACCAATAGGATGTTGAGCAAAAACCAACTCTTCAAAATCATCGTAAATCAACTCGGACGGACTATCATTATAAGACTGAATTTCATCAATAATAATAACAACTTCTTTGTCAATTTCCTTTTGAGGGAAAGTGGAGTGCAAAACAATATCTGAAACCAACTCCATGGCACGTTCAAAATACTCGTTCAACACAGTAGCGTAAACGACTGTTTCTTCTTTTGAAGTATAGGCATTTAATTCTCCTCCAATATTTTCAAGTCGATTGATGATATGACCTGAACGACGTTTTGCAGTTCCTTTGAACAACATGTGTTCAATAAAATGTGCCATTCCCTGCTCGTGTTCCTCTTCGTCGCGCGATCCGGTGTTTATTACCAGTCCACAATATGAAACAGCTGTTTTATCTGCTTTAAAAATAATCCGAAGACCGTTCGGAAGCGTATATGTTTGATATGACATTCGTTTTACAAAAAAGAAATGCAAAGGTACAAAAATCAGTTGAGATTTGACAATTGACAATTGACAAATTAGACGCAACGATTTTAAGGTGTATTTTTAATGATGATAAAATACAGTAAATTGCAGTAAAATTATATTTAGGAACTGCTAAAAAAACAAACTAATTAATCAGTTGTCCTGCGCCCTCCCTAATAATTACGGGTTCTTCATTTGTGCAATCAACAATGGTAGAATGTACTAAGCCTCCAAAACCTCCATCTATCACTAAGTCGACTTGATTTCCATAAATTTCTTCAATCAATTCCGGATCGGTAATATATTCAAGGCTGTCTTCGTGGGTAAAAATAGAACTGGTCATCAGCGGATTACCTAATTCACGTACAATAGCCAAAGCGATTGCATTTTCAGGCATACGTATTCCGACTGTCTTTTTATTTTTGAAAAGTTTGGGGAGCTTGCTGCTGCCATTTAACAGGAAGGTAAAAGGACCGGGGAGATTTCGTTTCATAAGTTTAAATGAAACATCATCCATTTTGGCGTATTCACTTATTTCACTTAACTCATGACAAATAAAAGAAAGATTATTGTTTTTAGCATCATGATTCTTTATTTTAGTAATAAACTCTACTCCTGACACATTGAAAATGCTACAACCAAAAGCATAAACTGTATCAGTGGGAAAAATAATGACACCTCCATTTCGCAAGATTTCTGCAATATGACGGATTTGTGCCGGATTTGGATTTGTATCGTAAAGTTTGAGTAGCACTGTGTTTGGTATTTAAGAACTGATTATTGTGCAATTAGTTTTATTTGGCACAAAAGTATAAAAAAAATCCTGCAAATTAATTTTACAGGATTTAATATTTACATTTAGTTGTGTTAAGTTCAAAACGTTTTAGTGTTTCCTACCTCAACGACTAAAAGTTTTTCGCTTTCAAAATGCGTCAATAATTGCTTTGAAATCAGCAACTTTTAAAGAAGCACCACCAATTAAACCACCGTCGATATCGGGTTGTGAGAATAATTCAGAAGCGTTTTTAGCATTACAACTTCCACCGTAAAGTATTGAAGTGTTTTCAGCCATTTCTTTACCGAATTTAGCAGCAATAATAGAGCGAATAAATGCTAATGTATCCTGAGCTTGTTCTGTAGAAGCAGTTACACCAGTTCCGATTGCCCAAATTGGCTCGTAAGCAATAACGATTTTTTTGAAATCATCAGCACTTAAATTAAAAACCGTTTCTTCCAACTGTTTTTGAACATAAGCATTTTGTTTGTTAGCATTACGTACATCTAATGCTTCACCACAACAATAGATAGGTGTAAGTCCGTTAGCCAAAGCTAAAGCCACTTTATCATTCAATGTTGCACTTGTTTCGCCATAATACTCACGACGTTCTGAGTGTCCCAAAATTACATATTCAGCTCCAGTAGATTTTACCATGGCAGCACTAATTTCGCCTGTATAAGCACCTGATTCTTTATTAGCACAGTTTTGAGCGGCTACTCCAATCACTTTGGTATCAATAGCAGCAGCTACGCTAGCAAGATGGATAAAAGGTGTACCGATTACCACATCACAATTTAATGTTGCACCAGCCAACGCTTCGTTCAATTCAGTTGCCAATGCCAACCCTTCCTGAAGGGTTTTGTTCATTTTCCAGTTTCCTGCAACAATGTTTTTTCTCATCTTTTTTTACTTTAAAATTTTTATTTTGAATTAGTTTTAAATAATTTGCTTCACCAAAAAAGCCAAAAACTATTATATGTTTTATATATTCTAGTTCTGTTGTGGTAGGTTATTTCATAATTACTTTCGTTTTCCGTATCAACAAAATACCTGCCATTAGTCGTTTCATGTTTATTGTTCTCGTCATCATCAGCATTAATATTTATACTACCTTCAGTAATTGAATTTTGCTCCCCCTGATAAACTAATGTGTCTTTTATTTGAAAGGAAATACGTAAATTTTGAATTCCGTAATTTATATTCTCTGAAACTCCATTTCCCGTGATACCAAAATTAGTATTTTGGAATAATATTGCCGGCACACTGTCTCTACACTGAAGTTGCAATATTAGTTCACGGTGTTGTTTGGAATTAGAATCTTCTACCTTATGCATTTCCCATTTTTCATTGCCTTTGCAATTCACAACACTAAAACTATCCTGATATTGCTCTTTAATTTTCCATACTGCACCTTGTAAATGAATAGAGTTTGTATCTGTCAAAATGGTATAAATTGTATCGTTATCTGAATTTCTTACAAAAAGATAAATATGAGATATCGGATGTACAATTTCGTATTGCTGAAAATATTGATTTTTAAAAACCTGCTTAATTGAATCATCCATATTCAAATAACTTTCCAGAAACAATAGTTTATCAAACAATCTGATTTCATTACTAATCAGAGTGGATGTAAAATAAAACATTTCACTGGCCGGTTGTGCAAAATCAGGTTTATTTTCAGGTTCACTAATTTCGCAGGAACTGAAAGAAACGATCAGTAACATAAAAAATAAGATGGAATTTATTTTATTCATCTATGTATACTCCTTTGAAACCTATAACCCAAACCAATTGTTGCTATTCCTTGAGTACCTAAAGTAGATAAATCGGAAAAGCCATAAATACTTTTTCCTATTGTAAACCCAAATAGCGTAAACTGACCTGCAATTGTATAACGGCTTTCATTTTTAACAACAGACCTTAAAATATCATTTTCAACTACATACCTAAATCCCCAACCCATGGATGTATACAAACTAAATTTGGGCTTATTCAACCATGTATACCGTAATGTTGGATAAATGGAAAAATGCTTCACCTCATTGAATCCAACCGTAGCATCCGTTTCTTCGTCAAGATAATTACTAAAATAGGAGAAAAATACCGCTGTAACACCAACTCCTATCGATTTATTTGCCTGATATGTATATTCACCAAATAGAGCATTAGTAGTAAATCTTGCCCCACGGTAATAATCTTTTACATCAAACTGAATTAAATAGCCATCAAATTGGTCATCCCAATTGAAGATATTATTGACCACTTCGGCTGCTTCAAAAGGTTTATAACCAATACCTAGTCTGAATTCATGCGCCGGAAAAATAGCTTCTTTTTTAGGCACAATCCATTCTTGAGCAAAAATATGAATGCTCAAAGGTGTAAACAAAATCAGAAACAGTATTTTTTTCACTTGAAACTATTTACTACAGACTATAAACACTCAACTGCAAACTTTTAAAAGTCTCTCCAGTTCCACTTTCCAATAATTGTTCCAGCTTCGATCAACACCAATCCCGGATTTGCACGTACAATAGTCTTTAGCGTTATCGGATCAGTCTTGCAGAAAGGATATGTTACTTTTGTTTTCGTTTTAAAATTTTCAATGTCGTCATCAGAAGAGGCAGTAAGCACCATAAATTTTGTTCCGTTCAACAAAGATTCCTGATAAATTTTTTCAGCATTTATTGCTCCTTTTTCCGAAGATTCATTCAAATCATACATTATCAATAAATACGTTTTCCCATTATTTTCTAATACATCTCCGGTAATATCCTCGTAATTAGGATCTAAAATTGTAAAATCATGTATTGGAGCTTTAAAACCTTTCGAAATCAAAACAGTTTTTTGATCAACAAATTTCCATGTTGAATCTCCTTTAGGATAATTTTCGAGCGTAAATTCTTTCTGTATACCATCTTTTTGGTAGAAGAATGTAGTCTGATATTCATCCAGCTTTGCACCTTCCGGAATTTCCATTGCTTTAGGGATATTCACTCCTACTTTATAAGGGCGGAAATCAATTAAAGGTAAATGACGGTATGAATAAACGGATAATCCAACACCAATCAGAATAAAAAAGGAGAACAATACCCGTTGGGATATTTTAGTAAAAAAGGAATGAATTTGTTTTTGATAAAAGAGGAGAAATATCACCATCGATATTAGCACCAAATTTTTGTAAAAGGTTGCCCAGTTGCTAATTACTAACGCATCGCCAAAACAGCCACAATCGGAAACGAGGTTTTCCTTTATGGCAATATATAGCGTAAGCGGCGTCATAACCAGCATAAAAAGCAAAGCCATTAAGTTGGTGATACGAATATATAATTTGAATAACAGACTAAGCCCAATTACCAATTCGATGGTAGAAAGTAGTATTGCCAAAGGGAACGAAATGGCTGTAAAAACGTGAAAGAAACCCCCAAATGCTACAAAATAGTCGTCGAACTTGTAGGTAGAACCTAATGGATCGATTGCTTTAACAAACCCGGAAAAAAGGAATACAAGCCCCAATAAAATACGAACTACCGGCAATAAAATATTAATAACTTTTTCAATCACCTCATTTTTTTTCGTATTTCTGTAAGTACTTTTCATTGTCTTTATTTTACCCCCAACCCCTAAAGGGGAGCTGAAGTTAGTTCAATTTTTAAAAGTTAATTTCGAAGAAGATACAATTCTCTCTTTATGCGTTAGGGGCTTTCTCTTCCATTTTAATCAATCCAAAAATGGAATAATTAATCATATCGAAATAATTAGCATCAATTCCTTCTGAAATGAGCGTTTTACCCTGATTATCTTCGATTTGTTTTGTGCGATAGATTTTCATTAAAATCAAATCGGTATACGATTCCATGCGCATACTTCTCCAGGCTTCATCGTAATCATGATTTTTATCCATCATTAATTTTTTTGCCTGATCGAGGTATTTAGTGTACAACTCAACACCTTTTTCGAAAGTCAAGTCGTCGCTTTCTGAAAAGCCAAGTTCCAACTGGATGAGACCAATGATTCCATAATTTACAATAGCAATCAATTCGGAACGAATTCCTTCGTCCACTTTTGAAACACCTTTGGTTTCGATACTTCGGATTCGATTTGCTTTAATAAAAATCTGATCAGTAACCGATTGCGGGCGTAAAATACGCCACGAGCAACCGTAATCTTTCATTTTTTTAAGGAAAATATCCCTGCAAATGGCAGTAGCATCGTCGAATTGCTGGTTGGTATGGCTCATGTTTTTAAGCTTGTTTTTTAGAGCCACAAAGGTACATATTTTTGTTGAAACGAACAATTGGAATGAAAACACATAAAACAACTATCAAATTAAAAAAAAACCTATAAAATGATATCGAAATTTAAAAAATCCATTCATAAAATTGCAAATTAAACTCTTATTACGATATTAGTAATCTATTTCAATTTTTATGATAAAAAAGAAAATTATTTTATTTACCCTGACTTTAATTATATCTTTTTTTTGTAATGCTCAAGAGTTGGGTTATGCAACTTACTACAACAATAATCTGAAAGGGCATCACACTTCCGACGGTAGCAAGTACGATCCGGACAGCATGACTTGTGCCCATCGCTCCTATCCTTTAGGGACTTTGCTAATGGTAAATAATCCAAAAAATGACCGTTTTGTAATTGTAAAAGTCACTGATCGCGGGCCTTTTCAAAAACGATTAATGATTGATTTATCCTATACCGCATCTGCAAAATTGGATATTATCCGAGAAGGAATTGCACAAGTTAAAATTTTCAAACTGGATTTGCCTTTAGTAGCATATTTATATCTTCCAACTCCACTAACTTTGTTAAAGATTGAGGAAAGGATTATAATGGAGTCTGTTTTGAAAAAATATTTAGAGAAGTGTCATTTTTAAACAAAAAAACGGCTAAAAATCATTAAAGATTTTCAGCCGTTATTCTGTTACAACTTTTTCAAAATCCTAAACTTTGAAAAAAATGTTTGTTTTTTATTTATCAATTTTCTTTCAATTTTGCAAAATACATGGCGAACGAACGATACAAGAAGTGTGTCCATTTACCGAAAGGAACAATAATAAGAGCCCATTGAACCAAAACAGTTAAATGGAAAATATACAACCATTTATTCATTTCCAAAATATCAAGATCTATAAATAGACGAACCAAAAAGGCTGTTAAACCCATTAGAAAAAGCCATACCACAAAGAAAATATCCGAAGGTTGCGAATGTTTACTAACTTCTTTTTTTGCTTTCATTCGACCTGAGACAAAGTCAATGGTTACAACAAATACAATGGCACTCATTACATAACCCAAAACAATAACGAACAGGCTTTCAGTACCAAACCAATCTAACACAACGGTCGTAAAAAGCAATGATAAGTAACCAATAACCAAAATAAAGTGTTCAAACCAACGAAATTGGTTATCGTCGCAACCTAAAGCCCGTTTCTGTGTAAACATATGAATAAATAATTCACCCATACTTTTTACATATTTCATAAATGACACTTTAGTTTTTGGTTTTAATATAGTAAAATACCACATGCGAGCCACATTGGGCATAAGAATTACTAAACCAATGGTTCCAATGGCTATACCTTCGAACATATGTCCGAAATGCAGCATTTCAGTTAACTCAAAACCTACCGATATTGCAAAAGCTAACACTCCAACAAAAGTCAGAATAAAAGCGGAGATGCTTATTGGTAATGATTTATATAATAGACCCGAAAGTCCGGTCCAGTCGTATTGAGCAGTCAGATAGCGACGAAGCGACATCATTAACTCACCCGGATTTGCTTCTTGCGGACAAAGTGTTGAACACTCACCGCAATAATAACATTCCCAAGGTTTCAACGAAGCTTTGATATCGTCTTCCAAACCGAGTGCGCTCAATCGAACCATTTCACGAGGAAACGAAACATCCTCGGTCGATAATGAACATACTGCTGTACAGTTGCCACAGTTATAACAGGCATTAAAATTTACTGCCCCGTATTTGTTCAGTTCTTTTCCAAATGAAGGATTTATTTTTGCCATTAGATTTATTTTTTTTGAACCACATAGGTACATAGATAACATAGAATATTTTATTTTTATACTAAAAAAAATATTGTGAACTATGTGACTATGTGGTTAATAATTATTTATTCAATTTATAAGTGTAATACTCGTCCATATCATCAATATCGCCGGTTTTTACGAAACCATACTTCACCAGAGACATTAAATAATAAACTACTTCATCAGTTGGCATATTTACTTTCTCAGTCAACTGTTTAATAGTCAAATCTTCCTCTTTCAAAGCTTCCAAAATTAATTTCTTAATTCCATTAAACTCTTTCAAATTTTGCTTTGCCTGCTCTGGCATTCCACCCAATTTTTCGCGCAGGTATTTTGCTGTTTTTCCTTTTTCTACTTCACCCCTAACCCCTAAAGGGGAACTGGAGTTAGTATCGTCTTGTATATTTTCTTTAATATCTTTCATATCAAATGTATTTCAATTATTAGAAGTAATTTCTCTAGTCCCCCTTTAGGGGTTAGGGGTCGGTCTATACTAAAGCGTCAATCATACTCATTATTTCTTCACTCGAACAAGCAATTAAATTAATAGCATCAGGCTCACAAACCGGAGCACACATACCACAGCCTTTACAAACGGTGTTATTGATTTCTGCAATAACTTTTTCACCCTTTTCAACTTTTAAAATCGCATCGAACGGACAAGCTGCTTCACAAGCTCCACACCAAGTACATTTTTCTGGATCAATAGTAGCAACCAAAGGATCTGTTTCCAGTTCACCTTTACTCAATATAGAATAAGATTTTGTGGCAGCTGACAATGCTGAGTTTACTGATTCGGCAATATTCTTCGGTCCTTGACAAGCTCCTGCAATGGTAATTCCATCAATTACGGTTTCAACGGGACGAAGTTTCATATGCACTTCGTTGAAGAATTTATCGCGACCTTTAGGCAATTTGAACAAACTACCAACCGTATTATTATCGGAGCGAGGCACCATACCAGTTACCAAAACAACCAAGTCAGCTTCCACTTCAAGTTCACGACCATTGGTCATAATGTCATTTATTTTGACTATAGTTTTTTTACCTTCAACAGTCACAGTTGGTAAACCATCTTCATAAGATTGCAAGTAAATATCGCCCGCTCTCAATGAGTCGGCATACAAAATTTCTTGCTTACCATACGTTCTTAAACCGCGGGTAAAATGATAATTGTTGATATCCTTGAATTTATTTTTGGCAGTAACAGCCGCATGAATAGTTGAAGTACAACAGTTACGCGAACAATACGTATTTTCACCATCAGTCTGACGACTACCAACACAATAAATATAAGCGACATTCTTAATCTCTTTGCCCTTATAAGTCAATTTATCGAACTCTGTGTCAATCAATCTCTTGAACTGTGGCAATGTGATAACATTATCGGATGTAGCATAACCAAACTCACCATAAGCCGGTGTATAGGAGTCAAAACCAGTTGCCATCAATACTGAGCCAACCAAGACATCAATCATTTCTTCTTTTTCTGTAAAATCTATGGCAGAACAGACTTTTTCACATTCGCCGCAGCGGGTACAATTTTTATTATCAATTACCGGAATTTGAGGATACTCACTCGGATAATTTTTATAAATTGCTTTACGAGTAGTTAATCTGAAATTAAATTCATCGGGTACTTCTACCGGACAAACATCAATGGCACGTTTCAAGTCATCGGGATGACAAGCCGAAGCTTTTATAAAACGGGGTATTTTCTTTATTTTAAGATTTATATTTCCAACACTACCTTTATTTTCAACCACTTCGCTATTGGTCATAATTGTAATATTGTCATGTTTCATCAACTCATTATAGAGTCGTTTCACCATTTCCTTACCCGTTTCGGTAGTTGTTGAAAGCGAATCCCATTGAGCAACACGTCCGCCCACAAATGGTTCTTTTTCAATCAATATCACATTTGTTTGTTTTTCGGCAAGCGAAATTGCAGCTTTCATACCGGCAACACCGGCACCAATTACTGCGACAGCTTTTTCGGCTTTCACTTTATTGGTTTCCAAAGCATCTGCATAACGCGATTTTGCGATAGCTGCTTTTACTAAATGAATGGCCTTTTCGGTGGCACCCATTTTATTATCGGAATGTGCCCATGATGCTTGCTCACGAATATTAGCATGCACATAAGTGTATTTATTCAAATCAGCACGAACTGACACATTTCGGAAAGTCTGTAAGTGTAATTTTGGAGAACAAGATGCAACAACTACTCCATCTAAATCGTTGGCTTTGATATCTTCCACCATATCGCGTTGGTTGGAATCAGAGCAAGCAAACATAGTAGTTTTAGCAAGAAACACAATGTCATCGCCCTCTACTGCTTGTCTTACTTTTTCGACATCCACATAATCGGAAATATTTCCTCCACAATGGCAAATATATACGCCTATCTTTTTCTTTTTCATGCTTTGCTAATTAAATAACTGATTGCTTCTGACGATGCGGCACCTGCCGATAAAATTGAATCCGGAATATCCATAGGTCCTGTAGCCGTTCCAGCCACGAAAACACCTTCGATACTTGTTTTAGCAGGACTTGCCAACATATCACTTTGTCCAACAAAATTGAACTGATCAAGAGCAAGCGTTTCATTTACAAAAAATTTATCGATCCCTGAATTTGGTAAAACACCATTTGATAAAATCACCAAATCATGTTCTGCTTCTTGCAATTTACCTTCGTTGATATCCTCGTAACGAAGCATTAAATTTCCATTTTCAATTTCGGAAATGCGTCCAATTTTGCCTTTTACAAAATTGACACCCATACCTTTAGCTTGTTGATAGAATTCCTCGAATCCTTTACCAAACGAACGAATATTGATATAATAAATGGTTACATCGGCCATTGGCAATGCGCCCATTAATAATTGAGCTTGTTTGATGGAATACATACAGCAAATTTGCGAACAAATAGGATTTCCTACTGAAGCATCACGCGAGCCAACACATAACACATAAGCAATTTTATCAGGCACTTTTCCATCTCCGGGACGGAGTATGGTATTGAATGGACGAGTTGGAGCTAACTCACGTTCCATTTGCAAGGCTGTAATTACATTTTTATGTTGTCCGTAACCATAACGTGGCATCTTTTTAGGATCGAACATATCAAAACCAGTTGCTATAACTACAGTTTTAACATGCAATTCCATAATTTCAGTTTCCATTGTAAAATCGATACAATTGGTAGGACAAACTTTTTCGCAAGCGCCACACAAGGTACAATTATCAATGTCAATTGCAGCTGCTTTCGGGCTACAAATACTAAATGGAATAAAGGCAGCTTTACGACCGATTAAACCAAATTGATACTGGTCACGTACATTTACGGGACAAGCTTTTTCGCACAACTGACAAGCAGTACAATCTTCAACATGCACATAGCGTGGATGTTTAGTTACTTTGGCGACAAATTCATTGTCGCTTATTTTTTTTATATCTCCAACTTCACTCCCTGTAAAAATAGTAATATTGGGGTGACGAGATATTTCAGATACTTTTGGAGTAGTAATACATGCAGCACAATCGAGTGTTGGAAAAACTTTACTCAACATAATCATTTTACCACCAACCGATAATTCTTTATCGACCAATAGTACTTTAAAACCTGTATTTGCCAGGTTCAACGCCGCTTCACCACCTGCTATACCAGCACCAATTACAAGGGCATCGTAGGTGATATTTTTTATTAGATTACTGCCTCCACCCCCTAAAGGGGAGTTGAAGTTAGTAGCATCTTGTATGTTGTTTATTTTGTTTTCAATCATAATATTAGTTTGAAATAATCAATGGTAATTTAATTCCCCTTTAGGGGTTAGGGGTTTTTATGGGTTGGGAGCCATTTTTAGTAAATTTTCATTGAAAGTACGCATTTGTTTTACAAACGATTCGCTACAAACCGAGCAAATAGCAGCCATACGTAAACGTGCCGGTTCAATGCCTTTTTCTTTCATTAAATTATGTGTTTTTCCTACTAAATGACCAGTTTTCTCAGTACATGACTCTCCATATACACAGTCGCTACCATCGGCAGCAATAAAAACACCATCAAAGCCTTTTTCGTATGCATACAATATCCAACTCGGTTTAATACCACTTGAGCATGGGATAGATATTGTATAAACAGTAGGTGGGTAATGCAATTTCAACAAACCGGCCATATCAATAGCAGGATCAGAAATTTTTTCAGTCGAAAATACAAGGATTTTCGCACTTTTTTTATTTAGTTCTCCCATGGTGGTAGATTTAATGATAAAATGAACAACGCCCAACTCCTCTCAATAAGGAGTTGGACTGGTTGTGAAATTAAATTCGTATTGAAATAAATTAAACTTATAAAGTTTTGTATTAAAACTTTTCAGCCATCCAATAGCACTATGCTAGTCAAAAACTCCCCCTTTAGAGGGGTTGGGGGGCAAATTGTTATTTATTTTTTCTTCATATAAACTTTGAAGTAACCGTTTTCTTCAACCCATCCCATATATTCATGACCTTGTTTGCCACACCATTTAGGGATGTCTTGTTTGGTACCTTCGTCTGAAGATAAAATTTCCATTACATCACCCGACTTGATTGTTCCTAATGCTTTTTTTGCTTCCAAAAGTGGTCCCGGACAAGCTGTTCCACGTGCATCTACTGATTTCTCTGCTACTACTGATTTTAATTCTTCTGTTGTCATAATTGTAAGTTTTAGTCTGCCCCCCAACCCCCTAAAGGGGGAGTAAGAGCAAAAATTGGATTATTTGTATATTATTTGTATTGTTATTTTTTTACCCATCAAAAAATCCCCCCTTTAGGGGGTTAGGGGGCAGTTAAATAAATAGTTGTATTGAACTTTCACTAGCATCAGCCACAAATGTACCTGCGCCACCATAACTTAAATGTGGATAGTCAATAAATTCTTCTTTTTTAAAGCCCATCAAGCCCATCGACATTTCGCATATAACGATTTCAATTCCTAATTCACCGGCTTCTTTAAACATTGTTTCCAATGACATTACATTTTGTTTTTTCATTAAATACTTGATCATTTTTGGTCCCATACCAGCCATTTGCATGTTTGATAGTTTGAGTTTCTTGGTTCCATTTGGCAACATTATTCCAAACATTTTTGAAATAAAATCTTTCCCTTTTGGCGTTTTATTGGGATCTCGTAATGCTGACAATGACCAAAATGAGAAAAATAATTTTACTTGAGTATCCATTGCAGCAGCAGCTATTGAAATTACCATAGCAGCAATAATTTTATCCATATCACCTGAAACTACAGCTATTGACAATTGATCCTGACGACCATTTTCTAAAGTTTCAATTTTACCCTTTAGTTCTTCAATTTGAATTTGTAACTGTTCAAGAGTTACTTCATTTGATTTTTCCATTTTGAATCATATTAATTGATTAAAGAATTATATCTGCAAATGTATTAAAGAAATATATATTTATTGAAATTTTCAATGTGCAACTAAATACATATTTTTGTGATTTACATCACAAAAATAAACTCAAGTATATTTTATGTAATAATAAAGTGTTTCATCCAATAATCTTGCTCGAATTTTATGTTTTTAAACAGATATTGAGTCAATTATCAAAATTTAAATAAGGCATTTAAACTTTTCATTGATAAAAATGGGCTATCTATTGATATTTTACTATAAATACTATTTAATGAATTAAGTTTGTAGAACTTTAAAACCACTAATTTATATTTGTATGAAAATAGTTAAACTCTTTGTACCGATTTTAATCTTAATGATGAATGTAAAAACCTATGCAGATGATTTTTACGACACCAGCACAATTCAAACCATTAAAATAACTTTTAAAGATACAAATTGGGACTATCAGTTAGACACTGCCAAAGCCGGATCTGAAAGTTATATTATGGCTGAATCCATTACAATTAATGACATTAAATACGATAGCGTTGGTGTGAAATACAAAGGCAATAGCACCTATAATTCCTCTCAAGTAAAAAACCCGTTTCACATTGAGCTTGACACTTATAAAGAACAGGATTACCAAGGCTATTCCGACATAAAATTAAGTAATGTTGCCAATGACCCGTCTTTTGTGCGTGAGGTACTCTCCTACTCTATTTTACGCAATTACATGGTTGCACCACAGTCGAATTATGCCAATGTATATGTAAATGGCACTTTAATTGGTTTATATGTCAGCAGTGAATCGATTGGTAAAAGCTTTGTAAAAAAGTATTTTGGGTCTAAGAAAAATGCATTTTTTAAGTGTAACCCCATAGATGGAGCTGGACAATCAACAGGTAATCAAGAAAAACCAAATTTATATTATTGGGGAACTGATAGTACGAGTTATGAAGCAGCTTATGAAATGAATTCGGACTATGGTTGGAATGATCTTATCAATTTGAGTTACACCCTAAATAATGACATTGCCAATATTGAAACTGTTTTGGATGTTGACAGGGCACTCTGGATGTTAGCTTTTGATAATGTTACGGTAAATTTAGACAGCTATATTGGGCAATTTGCTCAAAACTACTATTTGTATAAAGCTGACAATGGACGTTTCAATTGTATATTGTGGGATTTCAACGAAGGCTTTGGAAAGTTTAGCATGTCAGGAACTACCTCATTTAACACTACATCGTCAAAAAGTCAAATGAGTCATACCCTTCATTCAGGGGATACATATTGGCCTTTAGTAAAAAACTTACTAGCAGTTCCTAGCTATAAAAAAAGGTATATAGCACACATTTTAACCATATTGGAAGAAAATTTTTCGAGTACGAGTTACAAAACGACTGCTCAAACTTATCAATCTACCATTAGCTCCTCAGTAAATGCTGACCCGAACAAATTTTATACTTTCTCTCAGTTTTCAAGCAATTTAACAACAGATATTACTGAAGGAAGAAACGGCACAACACCAGGGATTACAAATTTAATGGGTGCTCGTTATACCTACTTAAAAGCACTGACTGACTTTAGTAGCACCAGACCATCAATAACAAATATCACAGCAAGTAATTCAGAGCCATTAATTAAAACTTCGATTTATATCACTGCTCAAGTTACAAACACAACAAGCAGTTCAGTTTATCTGTCGTACAGATCAAACTCTGAAGATATATTTGCAAAAGTGCAAATGTACGACGATGGAGCTCATGGTGATGGTGCTTCGAGCGACAATATTTATGGTGCTTCAGTTTATTCATCAAGTGTGGAAACACAATATTATATATATGCAGAAAACACTAATGCAGGTATATTTTCACCCGAAAGAGCTGAGCATGAATTTTATTCAATTACCGCTAGTACAATACCTAGCGACATTGTTATAAACGAAGTCTTTTCAAAAGGTACTTCAACCGATCCTGATTGGGTGGAAATATACAACAATTCATCAAGCAATATTGATATAAGTGGATATAAAATTTACGACTCGGGTGGAAACAGTGGTAGTAAACCAAAAAAAGAATTCCCTAGTGGCTCAGTAGTGGCTGCCAAAGGATTTTTAGTTATTGTAACCGACGACGATGAGGATTCAGGTTTTGGTTTATCGGCATCTGGTGAGAAAATTTGGCTCGAAAATTC
Organism: Paludibacter sp.; assembly: GCA_028692715.1. Taxonomy (GTDB): domain Bacteria; phylum Bacteroidota; class Bacteroidia; order Bacteroidales; family Paludibacteraceae; genus Paludibacter. The sequence continues at coordinate 77,203 of JAQUWU010000008.1, forward strand.
AGAATCTACCGTTATCGACTCGGTAACCTATGAAGCACATACAGCTGAAAATTCATATGCTCGCATACCTGATGGTGGCGATTGGAGCTTATCAACTACAGTTACACGTGGCTACAGCAACAATGAATCAACTGCTGTAAACGAGGTTTCCATTTCAAAAACTATTGATATTGAGTGCTATCCAAATCCAACCAAAAACATAACTAATTTCAAATTTAGTTTAACAAATCAGGGACAATGCTCCTTGAAAATATACAATGCCATGGGATCGCTTGTCGACATATTAGAAAATAGTGTATTATCACAAGGTGATTACAACTATACTTGGAATGCTGATAATTTAACTTGCGGTATTTATTTCTACAAATTTCAATATGAAAATAATATCATATCAAAAAAACTAATTTTAATAAAATAAAAAAAATATTTTTCTGCTTGAAACAATAAACTGAGACAAGGCAGTTCACGTAAAAAATGAGCTGCCTTGCTTCTTTATATTACATAATTTTGTGATTTAAATCACATTGCGTATATTTGCATATAAATCACATATTTATTATGGAAAACGATTGTAGAAATTGTCCATTTAACTCGAAAGCTGTTGGCACATTAAACGATATTAGCTTTGATCAACTAAACTCAAATCATGCCATAGTTGGTTTCAGCAAAGGAAATACCATTATTAAGCAAGGTAATTTTTCTACTAATATTGCGTTTTTGCGTACCGGCATGGCTAAGGTACATATAACCGGACCATACCACGAACAAATTGTAAAATTAGTAAAAGCACCGACCTATTTAGGCTTACCAACCACTTTTGGCAATAAAATAAACCAATATTCAGTTACTGCCATCACCGATGCCAATGTATGTTTTATCGACATTGACATTTTCAGGAATTTATTGAAAGAGAACGAACGCTTTTCATATGAAATAATTTTGGAATTGTGTAACAATGAATTAGACTCTTTTCATCGTTGTGCCAATCGAACTCAGAAAATGATACGGGGCAATATGGCGGATGCTTTATTGAATTTTTCTAATCATATATTTATGTCCGATAAGTTCACTTTACCTCTTTCTCAAACCGAATTTGCAAACCTCATAGATACCAGTAGAGAAAGCGTGAGCAGAGTTTTTTCGGAATTTGACAGAGATGGAATTATAAAAATCAATGGAAAGAGCATAGAGATATTAAACAAAAAATCATTGGAATTAATTAGTCAAAACGGGTAAATAACAATGGATAATGAAAAGTTGACAATTGATAAAGTTTAATTTGCCGATTAAGCTTTATATGCTCCTTTAGTTTTCAACTTTCAATTATCAACTATCAACTTAAAAAATGGGTATTGAAAAGGCTATTTTTCAACGAACGGAATTACTTTTAGGAAGAACTTTCATAAAAAAAGCAGCAGAAAAGAAAGTTATAATATTTGGCATAGGCGGTGTAGGGAGTTGGTGCGCAGAAAGTTTAGTTCGATCTGGAATTATTCATTTAACGATCGTTGATTCCGACTTGATATCGGAGAGTAATATCAACCGCCAGCTTTTAGCAACCATTAAAACAATAGGAAAGGCAAAAACAGAGGTTTTAAAAGAACGTTTGCTGGAGATCAATCCTACCGTTCAGGTTACAGCACTCCAACAAATTTACGATCCGGAAACATCGGCTTCTTATCAATTAGAAACATTCGATTTTATTATTGATGCCATTGACAGTCTTTCGAATAAAATTCATTTGATACAAACTGCTACAAAAACTAATGCTGTATTTTTATCGTCGATGGGTGCTGCCTTAAAAATGGATCCCACCCGAATAAAAGTTGCTGAATTCTGGGATGTAGAAGGCTGTCCACTTGCTGCAGCACTACGGAAACGGATAAAGAAAATAGGTGGTACTTCAAAAAAATTCAAATGCGTATACAGCGACGAATTTTTGCAAAACATAGGTGAAGAAATTGAAATACCTGTATTTGAAGAAAGTTTTGAACCATCCGACACCTTAAAAGCCGATAATTGGAGTCATAAAAAATCCAGAATAAATGGTACAACCTCTTATATGCCTGCTATGTTTGGAATGACTTTAACAGGATTGGTCGTTCAAATGATTGAGAAAGAAAGTCGCCTCTGACTTTTTTGCTAATCCAAATCGTAAATTAATCCTTTAACAAAATATTGCTTCAACAAATCTGACGTCGGTTGCTTTTGCTTTAACAAATCATAATAAGGCAATACCAAAGCAGTAGTTTCAGCTTCGGGATATTTTTTTAGAAGATAATTATAGGCTGAGCTGAAATAAGTTGATAATTCATTTGTTCCTAAATTTACTAATTTCGTATTACCGTAACCCTTGAGTAAGTAAGTAAAATAAGCTTTTCGGTAGTTATTACAATTTGCTATCATAATAAAATCAGGATTTGATTTTATAAAATTCTCGTACCAAATGATTCTGTTAACCAATTTCTGGGGAGAAATACTTATTTTTTCATCTTTTGCAAAACCTTCAGCATTTTCAATTTCAATCTCAGTAAGATATTTATTAAATGGTTCAGATAAAAAAGCAGCGAAATTATTCAAAACAAATTTTCGTTGTTGCTCAATGTAAACGAATCCATCTGAATTCAATAATTTGAATCCATTTTTCTGTAAATTCGATTGAAATTCTTTTATTTTTTGAGGAATTATATTTCCGGATAATATCTCAGCATAATCAATCGTATCGTTTTGCAGTTGTTTGTTTAAATTCAGCTCAATGCTGTCGAGTAAATTTTGAAAAAGGACAAAAGAAGTGTCGCATAGACCTTTTGACTGACCGGTAAATAACACTTTAAATTTATCTTTTGCCAACGTTACTGAATTTTCATCCGCACTGTCGAGTGTAGAAACAAATTCCCTAAATTCAATTAATTTGGGATTCTCCTGTAAGCTTAAAATCGTGTCATTAAAATAAGTTGCTGTTTTTTCTTCTGAATTTTCAGTTTTATTCGGCTTATTACAGGATAAAACAAGCATAGAAATAAAAAAAACAATCAGAGCTCTATAAATATTATTGTAGGATGTCATATATTTCAAATTTTAAAAAATCAAATATACTTATAAACCATATAAACAGCTACTGCTAATAAGAAAAAAGCATATACTTTTTTGAACATAGCCGAAGGGAGTTTTACACCAAGTTTTGAACCGAATAATACTCCAACTACTATACCTAATGCAATAAAAGTAGCAAAGAGGATATTTAAATGTCCATTGTTGGCATAAATTATCACACTGGGCAAGCCCACCGGCAACTGCAACGCAGCCAAAGAAGTAGCAGCTGCTGCTTTTGGATTGTAATGAAATATCCCAATCAACATGGGTACAATTACAATTCCACCACCTTTGCCAAAAAGCCCGGCAAAAACTCCGGCTGCCAAACCCACCAAAATAAATGCCCAGAAAGGTTTTGGAATATTATTCTGAATAAGTGGTTTTTGTTTCTTGTTTTTTTTGAAATAAGATAATATATCAAAATAACTCAACGCCACATACAAAAGAATCCCGGCATAAAGTTTAGACAACAAACTCTCGCTGATATTCACAGCAAATTCACCTCCGAAAAACGAACCCAGAAACAACCCTAACGAAATCCACAACGATTCTTTTACATTTATTAATCCGGCTTTATAATACGCAACAACACCCAACACTCCTACAGGCAATAACATTGACGCCAGCGAAGTAGCATTGGCATCCAGAATATCCATTCCAAAAATAACGATTAACGAAGGAACCATTACTATTCCACCACCAATACCGAATAATCCAGACAAAATACCGGCAACAATACCCAAAATCAAATAACCTATATATTCCATAACCCCAAGCCCCTAAAGGGGTGTAAAAATTAAATTGATTACAAAAGTAATAAAAAAACACTCAAAATTCCCCTTTATGGGTTAGGGGCTATTTAACCACAATCACTTCGCCACCCGTATGACTCACAAATTCAGGAGCATACAGACATTGTATATTTGCAATTCCACTTGTAAATGTACCGCTATTATTTGCCCATAACTCATATTCAAAAACATATGTTCCTTTTGGCAAATAACTGAAGAAGAATTGAGTAGACGCATCTTTAGTGGTTTGATAATAACAAACTCCTTCTTTCCATTCGCAACCGGAGCGTTGATCTACCGGTTCAAAACATGCAGCCCGTAAATCTTTTAATGTCACAAACTCTAGATTTCTGTCAGTTGTTACAACTAGCCTTGTAATTACCTTATCACCTTTTAACAAAGTTGTTTGTTCAATAGGAATCATTGAAGTTCCTCCACTGAGATGGTGACTTGAAGTCACCCCCTCAGTAGTAGAACGAACTACAAACAGTTTTTTAGAAATTTTCAAAGAACTACTCTGACTTTCCACTTTGTCCAAATTCTGATAATACTGCCAATACATAGCTCCCCAACCAATTGAACTCTTATTGAGAGAGATCTTATTGAGAGGGTGACTTGGAGTCAACCCCTCAATTGTAGATACAGTTACTTTTCCCATTTCCGAGCGAATATCGGCAACCGGAATGGTTTCTTTAAAATAACCTGTCCCTGCTTCTGTTGATTGAGTTTGAATAACCGTATTACCTACTTTAATTTCCACTTTTCCAGTGTTTGATAACCAATCGCTACCTTGTAAAAGCAATGCATAAATAGCATCTACCGTTGACAGTGGCGAATCCCAGCGCTGTGTTTGCTTTTGCTTCAGCAACCATATTTTCATTTCATCTATATCCGATTGGCTACTTGATATTTCAGAAAATGCTTCTATGATGGCAGCCTGTACAGCAACAGGACGTTCATTCCAAAAATATCCTGAAGTGTTTTTTGCCCAATACATTCCCATTTCATCTATTTTTAACGCATTTTCTTTCAACGATTTTAAAATATCATTGGCAATTTGTGTCTTTCCATTCCTGTTAGCAACAATCGCCATCATAGCTTTTCCATACAAGGTAAAACTCGTCCAATACTTTTCTGATTGAGCTGTATAGTATTTCACAGCCTCCAATGCAGATTCATTTATCGGAATTTCGGGATATTCAGAACGGGTGTGTAAATAGAACAATTGAATGTTTCCTATACAATTCTCTTTCAGATAATTTTTATTGTTCTTCTTCAAATCAGCAAAATCTTTTGAAATTTGCAAATCCATATAATTCAATGCATCAGTAACTACCAACTGCTGACTACCAACTACTGTCTTGTCGGTTATTTTACTTAATCTAGCCAGATTCAGCAATATTTCCTGCGTAATATAGCGGCTTTCCGGCATTCCTTCGAACCATGCGAAACCACCACTTGCAGTTTGCAATTTCAACAATTTATCCAAATATTGCTGGCTTTGGTTTTTCTGCATGTTCAAGTCGAACAACAATGCAATTTGCTTTTTTTGTTCCGTTTCGTCCTTGGCAGCCATAACCCATGGCGTTTCTTCCAACAACATATTTTTCAGTTCGGTGTTCTTTTGCAAGTTCGACAATAATGCCTCACGACTTCCACCAGCTAGCTTCCATTGTTCGAAAACAGTAGCAATCTTTGGGTTTGAATTGGCAATAAATGCAGCCAAAGAATTAGCATAAAATGCTGTAAAATAATCCAGTGCGTTCTCATTTTCGGGTGCTGATAGTGTTGGTAAAGATTGTACAGCATACCATGCAGGATTCGTTGAAAATTCTATGGCAAGGTTTTGAGTTTCTACTTTCGACCCGTTTTTCAATAAGCTTTCGAAACTAAAAGTCCTTGTTTCATTGCCACGAATAGTCATTGGCATACTTTCGGTAATTAAAATTTTATCAGGCAATACAGGTAAATATTTTTGCTCACCATCACTAAAATTTCCGGCACGGGCAATTACTTTGCAAATGACAAGATCGTAAGATGAAAATTCGCTCACTTCGAATTCAACGACCTCACCCCCGGCCCCTCTCCCCAGGGAGAGGGGAGCTGTTTTTGTAACAATCACTTTTCCCGTTGCAGGATCAATCATTTCGAATTGTATATTCGCATCCAATTCTTTATCCGTCAGATTTATGACATTGGCACTCAAAACTAATTTATCCGAACGTCGAACAAAACGAGGTAAGTTCATTTGTACCATTAAATCTTTTTGCGTAACCACCTGCGCTTCATTTTGTCCGAAATATAAATCTTTCGTATGTGCCAACATCATTACGTTCCAGCGGGTCAGACTTTCGGGAACGGTAAAGCTAAATTTTACATTTCCGGTTGAGTCAGTTCGTAATTGAGGATAGAAAAATGCTGTTTCGTTGAAGTTAGTGCGAACCTGAACTGGTTTTGTATCATCGTTTTTTTTCATTACAACCTCAGAAACTGCTTTTGCATCAGTAACCATTATGTCATTTTCCACCATAAACATGGGTGCATCCTCTATAACAACTCCTGCGACCGTTCCTGTAAGGGTTTCTTCTACATTCGTAGTTTTAACTGTTGAAAAACCTCTAATCTTTATGGGTCTTACATTTCGTTGGAATCCAAATTGTAGTCCAAACCAATTTAACTCATTAAAAACAAATTCAGGTTGCTTTTCAAAATCAATTATTAAATTGATGTTATCACTTCCTTTAGTGAACGACTTTGCTCTCCAAACTGGAGAATTGGAAATTTGTTCGGAATAGACAGGATTGAAATACCAATTATGAGGACGAATAAAATCCAGCGAAGCATCGTACATCCCAACCATCAATTCAGCTTGTTTATTCAATTTAGCCGTTTCAGGAATGCTTATCGTCCATTCAGCTTTTTCGCCGGGTAAAAGTTTATCTCTGAATACACTTAATACCGGACTAAGCTTTTTCTCTTCATTTTCACGTGAGATGTCAACTTGTTCAGTAAAAAACGTTTCATCTTTCATAAAGGTAAACATTAGCTTTACTCCTGCCCCATAACTTTCTTTAAATGGGATTTTAAAGGTTTTAATGTTATTGCAAAAACGGATCCATTTGCTTTCTATCACATTATTTCCCTGCATAATCTCAAACAGTACCATTGTGCTCATGGTTGAAGTTCCAAATTTAACGATGGCAGTCTTTCCTACTTTACATTCATTTTTTTCAGCAAGCAACCAACTATAGGTTTTCACCGGAGGCCGTTTTCCGTTTTTATCAAAAAGAATAAAGGTATTTTCCGTTTTTACTTCATTTCCGCGTGAATCATTAGTTTTCAACGCCAATCTATAGCGAGCCGGCTTCAACGATAAAAGATTCAATTCTAAATTCTTATCTACAGAGCTCATTTTACCGAATAAGACTTTTTCAATAAGTTTCAATTTATCAATGTCATTCCCATTTGGAGATAATGAATTCGATTCCTCTAATCGATAAACTTCATATTCAATTTCTGAATTTATTTTTTCGCCATTCAAGGTTTCGGCATAAACAGGAATTTTGAACGTTTCATGCATTTCGTGTCTTTCAGGTACATTAGCAATAATAAATAATGATTTATCGCCTACGGAAAGCATACTTTCTGCCTGTTGCGTTTCACCTTTTGGATCAGTAACTTCAGCATAAATTTTATAACTAAAAAATTGTCCACGCCAAACATCATTCAGTTGCATGTTTTTTTTAGGATGAAATGAAAGGTTGAAATTACCTTCACTATCAGTAGTTGTTGAACCGTTAGTAATTTCAATTTCGGGTTCAGAATACCACCAACAATACCGAAAATTTGTTCTTACAACTCTGTATTTTACTTTTGCATCGCCAATATTAAAGCCTGCAAATGCCTTAACACTCCCTGTTACTGTAACTTTTTCACCAAAACGGATTTCTGTTTTAGGTTTTTCTAATTTCACTTCAAAAGTCGGACGTTTGTATTCTTCCACCCAAATATCTAATGATGATTTTTCGGTGGCAATACGATATGCTCCATTTAATCCATTTTCGGGTAATACAAATTCACCTGCAAACGATCCAAATTCATTCGTTTTAAAAGTTTTAGTACTAATCTTTTGATTATTCGCATCGTAAAGTAAAACTTCATAACTTGTATTTTTCTCAACTTCGTTGCGATTTTTATTTGAAAAATAAGCAATTCCCTTAAAATACACCGTTTGTCCGGGACGATACAATGAGCGATCGGTAAACAGATTTAGCAGCGAATTCGTTTGTTCAATATTCTTATTATCATTATAATAAGCATAAGCATTTGAAGACAAATAGTTATCTTTTCCTTTCTCTAAAAAGTACACATTATTCGTGTAATTTTTTGTTTCCGGAACACTACAGAAACCTTTACAATTAGTTTTTACGGAATCACTTTTGGTCAAGGTATAACCATTTCCGCTCCATGTATTATCATAAATCTTCACTTTCACTTTTGAAACCGGATGCCCACTTTCACGATTCAACACATACAAAGCCGTTTTTAATGGTTCATTTTTCCTAAACATAAAAGCCAAATCGGTGACTGTAATAATAGCTTTACTAAATTCCTCTTTTCTGGCATCTTTTTCTGCAACAGTAATTTCATAAATTCCGTAATCCTTCAATTTATAGGTAAATGTGGAATTAACCGACCCAAAATTTTCATCAGGCTTAACTTCAATAGTTTGCGCTTCAATAAGAGTGTTTTTGTTAAATAATTTTCTGTTATTATTATAATCACGTGAAAATGAATAATACTCTTCAGCTGATGCGTTTACACGAAAAATTTTCAGTTCTAAAGTAGAGATATTTGAACTCGATATTTCGATACTAGACTCCTTGGAGGGTTTAATTACTTGTTTGTATGAAATATTGATGTTTTTTTGAGTAATCTGTTTTTTGATGTTTTCAAGTATCGAGATTCTTTTATAATTGGGGAATTTCGTTATACCTTCTGTACAAATATCGTAAGCGGTTTTATTATAGTTTTCGTCCGATTCCGATTCATTATTTTTTTGATAATAATACTGCGCTTTCTTTACCAAAACCTCTACAACAGCCTCATTCTCATTATATTTATTTTCCAAATCATCAAGCGCATTAATATACACTTCTGCACTATTTAAGTCATCAGAATTTGTCTTTTCAAAATCAATATAGTTTAGTTCGGTAAAAATAAGTGCAGGAATATTTGCTGCGTTTTTTCTAAATTTTATTAACCGTTCGAATGTAGTTTCAACTTCTTTTTTTAAATCTAAACTTTCATTATTGTTAATAAAGTTGGATAAAATTTCAATTTTCCGATTGGACAAAAAATCGAAGAGTGTCGGTTTTAAATCCTTACTATCATCTCCCTTATTTAACAATTCTAAAAAAAATATATCTTTAGTATTTTGAAGAAGTGTGTCATTTTTTAAAGAAGCATTTAATAACTCAACAATTTTATCTGTATAATTATTTTTTGTCCATTCATTAATATCTTTAGGTAAAAAACCATTTACTTGCGTGCGTTTATCAATATTCCAAGCATTGCTTTGATAGTACTTTTGATACAACTCTGCCGTCATCGAATACAATAATGCTCTGTCAGTAATTCTCTTACATTTTAGGGTATATTTTTCAAATTCCAAAAGTAATTCGGGTGCTTTATCGGGGTTCTTTTCAAGTGTAAAGCGCATTTTGTAAATCAATGTCTTGATAATTTCAACCGTATTCTTTTCATTTTCGGCTTGTTTCTGAATGGCTCCCACTTCTTTCAATGCAGATTCGGGCAATTGTTTTTCAGCCAATTCATTTACTTTTTCCCAACGATTATTAAAGTCAACCTTAGTGGAATTTTGTGCAATTACAACTCCTAAAACGATAGTCAATAAAATGGGAAGAAAAATGATATACTTTTTCATACTGGTGAGTTTATGTGGTAAATGTATTGCTTACAAATATAAACATTAACATTGGAGAATTATTATCAAAATCAAAAAAAAATGGAAGCATAAATTATGCCTCCATCTTAAATCAAATTTATTTTCAACAAATTTATTTATTTAACGCTTCAATACCCTCTTTCAAAGAAGCAATTTTGCTTTCGGCATCGGATTTTTTCTTGCGTTCTGCTTCCACAATTTCAACTTTTGCATTCGCCACAAAGCGCTCATTACCAAGCTTTTTCATTACAGATTCAATAAAGCCTTCGAAGTATTTGATTTCAGCTTCCATTTTGGCAATTTCTTCTTCCGCATTTATTAGATTTCCAAGAACAATAGAATATTCAGTTGTTCCAACAAGGAAGGATACAGAACCGGCTGCCTTTTCATTTGCAATTTCTATCGACTCAAGATTAGCAAGTTTTGAAATAACAGCATCAAAAGCCTTGTTGTGATCTCCTACAATCTGTAAATTAAGGACTTCTTTGTTAGGAATATTCTTTTTTAAGCGAACTGCCCGTATTCCGGCAATAATTTCTTTGGATTTTTCAAAATCAAATATCATTTTTTCATCCACTTCTGTAGCCTTTGGTTGAAGAACAACCATGATACTTTCGTTTTCCTTACGTTCTTCTATGGCTTGCCACAATTCTTCTGTGATAAATGGCATAAATGGATGAAGAATTTTCAGTAACGAATCGAAGAAACTAAGCGTTGCCTCATAGGTTGTACAATCAATCGGTTGTTGATAAGCAGGTTTTACCATTTCCAAATACCACGATGAGAATTCATCCCAGAACAATTTGTAAACAGCCATCAAAGCTTCTGACAAACGGTATTTTGTAAATAAGTCATCAATTTCAAGAAGGGTTTTATTCAATTGTGCATCAAACCATTTTATTGCCATTCGAGACGATTCAGGTTGCTCAATATCTGCTATCTCCCACCCTTTCACCAAACGGAAAGCATTCCAAATCTTATTGTTAAAATTTCGTCCTTGTTCGCAAAGGCTGTCGTCGTAAGGCAAGTCGTTTCCGGCAGGTGAAGTTAGTAACATTCCTAAACGCACTGCATCAGCTCCATAATGAGCAATTAAATCTAATGGATCAGGTGAGTTACCCAAAGATTTCGACATTTTGCGTCCTAATTTATCACGGACAATACCCGTTAGATACACATTTTTAAATGGCATCTGACCTTTATATTCATATCCGGCGATAATCATACGGGCTACCCAGAAAAATAAAATTTCGGGAGCTGTCACCAAATCATTCGTTGGATAATAATAGTTGATTTCTTCGTTTTCAGGATGGTTGATGCCGTCGAAAACAGAAATTGGCCACAACCATGAAGAGAACCAAGTATCCAGACAATCTTCGTCCTGACGCAGGTCGTCAATTGAAAGTTCATAGTTGACAGTTAACAACGCTTTTTGGTACGCTTCTTCTTTTGATAATGCCACTACAAAACCGCCCTGAGGCAAAAAATAAGCAGGAATACGATGTCCCCACCAAAGCTGACGTGAAATACACCAATCTTTCACATTTTCCATCCAGTGACGATAGGTATTTTTAAATTTTGCAGGATACAACTGAATGTCATCACTCATAACTGCTTCCAAAGCAGGTTTTGCCAACTCTTCCATTTTCATGAACCACTGCATAGAAAGTTTTGGTTCAATAACAGCATCTGTACGTTCAGAAAATCCAACTTTGTTGGTATAAGGTTCTACCTTTTCAAGTAAATCGGCTGCCTCAAGATCTTTCACAATTTGCATACGCACATCAAAACGATCCATGCCGGCATATTGCTCTCCATTAGCATTTAATGTTCCATTATCATTGAAAATATCAATGGAAGGTAAATTATATTTTTCACCCAACATATAATCATTTACATCATGCGCCGGAGTTACTTTCAAGCAACCAGTACCGAATTCAATATCTACATATTCATCCTCAATAACAGGAATAACGCGATTTATTAGTGGCACATAACATTTACGACCTTTCAAGTGTGCTGTCTTTGGATCGTTTGGATGAATACAGATGGCAGTATCACCCATAATTGTCTCAGGGCGTGTAGTTGCAACGACTAAAAACTCAGCCTCTTGTTCCCCTTTAGGGGTTAGTGGTTCTAATTTATATTTTAAATAAAACAACTTTCCTTGTTGTTCCTTGAAAATTACTTCTTCGTCAGATAAAGCTGTCAATGCTTTCGGATCCCAGTTTACCATTCGTACGCCACGATAAATAAGACCTTTTTCGTATAAGTCAGCAAATACTTTCAAAACACTTTCAGAACGAGGTTCATCCATTGTGAAAGCTGTACGATCCCAATCGCAGGATGCACCTAGTTTTTTTAATTGTTCAAGGATAATTCCACCATGTTTATGTGTCCATTCCCAAGCATGACTTAGGAATTCATCACGCGTTAAATCAGTTTTTTTAATACCTTCAGCGGCTAATTTCCCAACAACTTTGGCTTCAGTCGCAATAGAAGCATGATCGGTACCGGGAACCCAGCATGCATTTTTGCCTTGCATGCGTGCACGACGAACCAATACATCCTGAATGGTATTGTTAAGCATGTGTCCCATATGGAGTACACCCGTAACATTTGGCGGGGGAATGACGATAGTATAAGGTTCACGTCCATCTGGTTTTGAACGAAAAAATCCATTATCTAACCAATACTTATACCATTTCGACTCAATGTCAGTGGGATTATACTTACTTGCGAGTTCCATTTTAAATTTATTTACTTTTTATACATTTACAATTAAATTTCAAAGTATTCAATAGATTATTTTTCAACAGAATAATAGAAATTTTCAGAGATATTTTCAAGAGTGCAAAGATAACTAAAAAAGATGTTTAGAAAAAGGAATGCTTTAAATTGATTCAAATAAGAGTTCAAAGTTAATTTTCAAATATAATTTATTACTTTAAGAACCATTAATGCGGTACTTTTTGTAACTTTGTAATCAAATAAATGAAAATGAAAAAATACTTCTACTCTATTTTAGGCATAATAATTCTTTCTGCCTCTTCTTGTGATTTCACTCCAGAAACGAATTATCAACCGGATATTTTTTTTCTACAAAAGCCTATATCAAATAATGATGACACTCTAAGTATTTACAATACTTTTGAAGCTAATACTTTGAGTCTAGACACCCTACATGTAGGTGATACAGTAAGCTTTTTTATGTATTTAGAAGGATATACAAATAATTTGACTGAATTTTATTTAAAGTTGTCAGCTGACAGTGCAGCCGGCATTTTATTACCAAACAAAGCATCACTTGATTCAATCTTCCTATCTACTTCAAATTATAATCAGGGAAAATTTTTATTTGATTTATCGTCAACAGAACTTTACTTCCCTTTTAAATATATAGCTAAAAAAGCAAGTCTAGATGCTAAATTGACTTTTAATGTAATTTCCGATGCTAATTTTGAATACAATCAAAATTATATTATTCTGGAAACACCAATCCTTTCAGCAACAGAATAAAGCTTAAATATTTGCTTATTGATTCCTAAGTCTCCATTTAGGGATTTGAGAATCGTAACTGAATATAACTTTCTAATTTAAAATCATTTACATTTCGCCAAAAGGTCTATTAAACAAAAAAAACCATTTGAAATATTTCAAATGGTTTTTTTGTTTAATAGACTATCAATAAGAAGTTCGTTGAACAGCAGCATAGTTTATTTTTAATGCATAAGACCTTCTTAAAGCTTGTTTTATATCAGTGACAATTCCCATATGAGTATCTCTGTCAGCTTTAATGGAAACTACCATAACATTTTGATCTTCTTCTTTCATAGCACTTCTCTCACGGATTATATACTCCTCAATTTCAGAGACATCTGCAAAAGCGTCACCTAACTGAATTCGAGTACTTGTACCATAAGATTTTTTATATTCATCGGTTGGTTTACCAATATAAATATAACGAACCAATGATTTATTCTCAAGTTTTTGCAGTTCTGTAGCTTCAGGCGATCTAACTGCAACTTTGAAGGTTACTTCTTTCATAGTCGTAACAGCCATAAAGAAGAACAGCAACATAAAGATAATATCAGGTAAAGAAGATGTACTTAATGCAGGTGCTTCTCTTTTTTCTTCTTTTCTAATTTGTGCCATTTGTCACCCCTCCATAATTTTTAGGTTCAGCTTCAGAAATTTTCTGAGGATAAACATCTTGTATTGCTTTTTGTAAATCCGGACTGAGTTCATCATATTTTTTACCGAATCGATCCTGAGCAAATTCATTTCTCAATTCATTGTAAGCTGCAGCCAGCTCATTTTGAACTTCGATATAAGCTTGGTATTGAGTATCAACATCATTCTGAAGCGAAATTACATGATCTTTAGTAATTTCGACATTTCCCAATGATGGTATATCTACTGTGAACTTTACCGGAAGATTCGGATCATTCGCTTCATTTTTGATGAATTCTTTAGCCTTATCTTTCAACTCTCTTACGCTCAATTCCTTACCCTGCACTAACAATTGATTCATGCTGTTAATCTTAACCGCAAAAAGATTTCGTTTCTTAATATCGAGATCTTCAGGCTTTTGATCCGGTGGAAGAGGCTCTGGTAAGCGCCTTGACAAACCGGTACTAACATTCATTGAAGTTGTCACAAGGAAGAAAATCAAGAGTAAAAAGGAGATATCCGCCATCGAACTGGAATTAATCTCTTTTAATTTTCTTTTCTTTCCCATAATAATTTTATTCAGACTATTTGAGTTTTACAAAAGCAAAACTCATATTATTATATTTCGCTTATTTTAATCTGGTATAAACACTACTTCCTACAATTGTCAATAGAATTGCAGCAAACAAAGCGTAAATAGAATAGATTACCATATCGGTAAACTGAGCCCAGTTTCCTTCATTACCATTACCATCATACCCAATAATAGTCATTTTTTCTCCACTACCAAAGCTCCATGCTACAACAAAGAGTATAACAAATAAAGCAATAGGAATAAGTGATTTTAATGCTGAAATCGGACTGCTAATAAGATTTCTAATAAATCCAAAACTTGCCATAAACAAAGTAATGAATATAACTGCACCAACAAGTGCATACGTCCAAAATAACAATGCATCAGTAAATTTAGGCACTGTTAATTCTTCGCCGGCACTATCTTTAATAGCATCTGTATTACCTCCTACGTAAATCAATAATACGAGTACGATAGATACAAAAACTAAAATTAAAGCTGCAATCCCAGGAATTTTTTCTGTTAATTTTGACATATCTAATAACTATTTTAAATCAAATTATTTTTTTCCGTGTTTCACAATGATATCAAGCAATGAGATAGAAGAATCTTCCATATCATTTGTCATTGATTCAATTAATGTAAGGATGTAGTTAAAGAATACCTGAAGGATCATTGCTACAATAAGACCAAATACTGTTGTTAAAAGAGCAACCTTGATACCACCGGCAACTACAGTTGCAGAAATATCACCAACTTGTTGAATTTTATCGAAAGCAGCGATCATACCAATTACAGTACCCAAGAATCCTAAACTTGGAGCTAATGCAATAAATAAACCAATCCAGCTCAGATTTTTTTCTAATAAACCAAGTTGAACACCACCATAAGATGCTACCGTTTTTTCAACTACTTCAATGCCTTCATCGTAACGTGAAAGTCCCTGATAAAAAATTGAAGCAACCGGTCCACGAGTATCACGACATACATCCTTTGCAGCATCTACACCACCTTTTTCCCAAGCGTCTTCAATATTAGTTAATAATTTTTTTGTGTTTGTAGCTGACAAACTTAAGAAAATAATACGTTCGATACATAAAGCTAAACCGATAATTAAACACAGAGCGATTGGAGCCATCCATCCAGCACCACCTTCGATGAATTTTTGTTTCAATGCTTTGTGCATTCCACCTTCCTCTGCAGGTGCAGCAGCCTGAGTTGACTCAGTTTGTTGTGTTGAATCAGCAACTGCTGTTGATGCTGAATCTGTAGCCGATACTTGTTCGGTTTGAGCAGTAGCATCTTGCGCTACAACATTCACAGGGTTTCCAAAATTGAAAATCGCTACGATTGATAAGATTGCAAATACCTTTTTCATTTTCATTTCTTTTTTTTAGATTTCTAATTTTTTTTGTTGACTTATTTTCTTTTTTTATTAATTCCTTCATTATAAACACGTTGCGGAGAGGAAGAGATTCGAACTCTCGATACGATTCCACACCGTATATACGCTTTCCAGGCGTACCTCTTCAACCACTCGAGCACCTCTCCGTTTCGGGGCGCAAGTTAAGAAAAAAATATGAATTACAATATAATTATTTATTTTGTAAATCATAAATATTCTTTCTGAGTGTAAAAATAATGATATCTAGTTATTTAAATTAAATTTCGAACAAATCTAGGGCGTTTTGAGTCGTAATTTCATCGACTTTTGATACGTTTAAGTTGTAAATATCAGCTAATTTTTCACAAACATACTGAACATACGCACTTTCATTTCGCTTACCTCTATAGGGTGCTGGTGTAAGGTATGGCGAATCGGTCTCTAAAATTATGTTTTCCAAGTCAATACTTTTAAGTGTTTCTGACAAACCTGAATTTTTAAAAGTCACTATCCCATTTATACCCAATTTAAATCCACCATAACTCAGGATTTCATTCGCTTCATTCTGACTTCCGGTAAAACTATGAAAAACGCCCTTGAGTTCTGAACCTTTTAAAGGCTCTAAAACTTCCATTGTTTCTTTAAACGAATTTCTAACATGTATAATAACGGGGAAATCGTATTTTAGTGCCCAACTGAGTTGTTTTTGAAAAACTTTTATTTGTTCTTTCAAAAATGTTTTATCCCAATATAAATCAATTCCGATTTCACCAATAGCAACATATTTTCTTTTTCCCAGTTCTGATTCTACTATTTTTAATTCTGATTCGTAATCTGATTTTACGCTGGTTGGATGAAGTCCTATAGCTGCATGACAAAAATCAGGATATTCCGCTTCTAATGCCAACATTCGTGGCATCGACTCACTATCAATGTTTGGCAGAATAATCTGTGTAATACCGGCATCTTTCGCCCGTTGAATTACCTCAGCTCTATCTGCGTCAAATTCTTCAGAATAAATATGTGAATGAGTATCTATCAATTTTAGATATTATACTTTAGACTCTAGATTTTAGATTTTAGATAAATTGAAATAACTTGTAAATTCAATAGTAAATCTAAAATCGTAAATTATACATCGTTTTATTCCCACTCAATAGTAGCAGGTGGTTTTGAACTAATATCATAAACAACACGATTCACGCCTTTTACCTTGTTAATTATCTCGTTCGACATTTTAGCCAAAAATTCATAGGGTAATTGAGCCCAATCGGCTGTCATAGCATCTGTTGAAGTTACTGCACGTAATGCCACTGCATTTTCATAGGTTCTTTCATCGCCCATCACTCCTACTGATTGTACCGGCAATAAAATTACGCCTGCCTGCCAAACTTTATCGTATAAATTCCATTCACGCAAACCATTGATAAAAATATCATCAGCATCCTGCAAAATTCGAACTTTTTCGGCGGTAATATCTCCTAATATACGTACAGCCAATCCAGGACCCGGAAAAGGTTGGCGTTTTATTAATTGGTGCATCATGCCCAATTCAGTTCCCACTTTGCGAACTTCATCTTTAAAAAGCAAACGCAAAGGTTCGCATAATTTCAAATTCATTTTTTCAGGTAGACCGCCAACATTGTGATGCGATTTAATTACCGTACCTGTAATTGAGAGCGATTCAATAATGTCTGGATAAATGGTTCCCTGAGCCAACCATTTTACATTTTTTATTTTATGTGCTTCTTCATCAAAAACATCAATAAATCCGCTCCCTATAATCTTACGTTTTTGTTCAGGATCTGAAACCCCTGCCAATGCTATATAAAATTTATCTTTCACATTAACACCTATTACATTTAATCCTAGATGTTCATAATCTTTCATTACGTTCTGAAACTCATTCTTACGTAACAAACCATGATCAACAAAGATACAAGTGAGGTTTTTGCCAATTGCTTTGTTTAATAATACTGCAGCCACCGATGAATCAACTCCCCCAGACAACCCTAGGACTACCTTATCATTACCTAACTGTTTTTTTAATTCTGCAACCGTGCTTTCTACAAACGATGCAGGAGACCAGTCACGTTTACATTCGCATATATTAAGGAAGTTTTCTAATATTTGCATTCCATCCAGCGTATGGAAAACTTCAGGATGAAACTGAACGCCCCATGTTTTTTCACCTTCCACTTTAAAAGCGGCTAGTTCAACATTATTGGTACTGGCAATCTTTTTAAAATTTGTTGGTATCTTTGTGATACTGTCACCATGCGACATCCAAATTTGGGAACCTGGTTTTATATCTTTTAATAAAGCGTCTTTATTATCAATATAGGAAAGATTAGCACGGCCATATTCTCTGGATCCGGCTGATTCTACTGTTCCATTAGAAGTATACACCGTATATTGTGCTCCATAGCATATCCCTAACAGAGGAAATTTTCCGCGTATCTGATTTAAGTCGGCTTTAAAAGCGACCGGATCATAAACAGAATAAGGACTACCAGATAAAATTACACCTTTAATATCATCTGTATTTTCAGGGAATTTATTGTACGGTAAAATTTCACAGTATTCATTTAATTCACGCAAACGGCGACCAATTAATTGAGTGGTTTGTGAACCGAAATCAAGAATAATTATTTTTTCCAACATCTTAAATTTTAAACTGTTTTATGAATGATACAATGCGGATTAAAAAGAAGCACAAAAGTACAAAAAATGTATGCGTTATACAAATTCAAAATTCTTAGATTAAATTTGGAAGATGAGTTACTGAAGGAAAATACTAAATAATCGATTTCTGACAGTATGCAAAAAAAAATAGAGACGTTTTTAAATCGTCTCTGTTTTTTTTAGTCAATTAAAATTCCAAATCAATATTATGTAATTCGTGCCAAGGCAAACCTTGCTTGTTCAATTGCTCCATAAACGGATCAGGATTAAATTCTTCCACATTGTAAACACCTGCTTTGCGCCATTCGCCTTTAAAGAACATGAGAGCTCCAATCATGGCAGGGACTCCAGTAGTGTAACTAACACCCTGAGCGCCGGTTTCTTTATAAGCTTCTTCGTGACTACAGTTGTTATAAATATAATAAGTCACTTCTTTTCCGTCTTTCAACCCTTTAATACGACAACCAATGGAAGTTTGTCCGGTATAATTTTCGCCTAAATCTCCCGGATTTGGAAGAACAGCTTTTAAAAACTGAATGGGAACAATTTTTTGTCCGTTGTATTCCACTTCATCTATACGAGCCATACCAATATTCTGAATTACACGTAAATGTGTCAGGTACTCCTGTCCGAATGTCATCCAAAAGCGCGCACGTTTGATAGTTGGATAATTTTTCACCAACGATTCCAACTCTTCGTGATAAATAACATAGGATTCTTTTGGTCCTATTTCGGGATAACTGAGCGGTTTGTGAATTTCGTGCGGTTCCGTTTCAATCCACTGACCATTTTCCCAGTATTTTCCTCGCTGAGTTACTTCGCGTATATTTATTTCAGGATTGAAATTGGTTGCAAATGCTTTATGATGGTCACCTGCGTTACAATCTACAATATCCAGGTATTGAATTTCATCAAAATGATGTTTGGCAGCATAAGCCGTATATATACTGGTTACACCGGGATCGAATCCGCAACCTAGAATAGCCGTTAATCCAGCTTTTTCAAAACGTTCTTTGTATGCCCATTGCCAGCTGTATTCAAAATGAGCTTCGTCTTTTGGTTCATAATTTGCTGTGTCCAAATAATTCACTCCAGCTTCCAAACAAGCATCCATTATAGTCAAATCCTGATAAGGAAGTGCCACGTTAATAAGTAATTCCGGTTTATATTCATTGAGTAATTTTACGAGTTCAGGCACATTATCAGCATCTACCTGAGCCGTTTTCACCTCTACTCCAAAACGTTTTTTTATGTCTGCTGCAATTATATCGCATTTTGATTTAGTACGACTTGCTAACATGATATCGGTAAACACATCGGCATTTTGAGCTACTTTGTTTACCACAACTGTTCCCACGCCTCCGGCGCCGATAATCAATACTTTTCCCATCTTCTTTAGAATTATTGAACTTCCAATTTTAAATTTCTGTCTACAAAAATAGTTTATTTTTGTGGAATCAGAAAAATGTATAATTATTTATTTCTATGTAAATTTTAAACATTATTCCATTTTGAACCCGAGTATTAATCTTAAATAAACAGTCGGATCAAATCCTTCCAACGCTTCTTTCCTCTCGGTACAGGTGCCACAAGTGCCACAATGCATTTTTCCTCCATTATAGCATGAATAGGTCTTTTCAAAAGAAACATTCAATTTTCTCCCTAATAATGCAATTTCACGTTTTGAAAAATTTGTGAATGGAGCCAAAATCTCAACATTATTATAAGTTCCAAAACGAATTGCATCATTCATACTTTGAATAAAATCCGGCCTACAATCAGGATAAATAGCATGGTCACCGGCATGATTGGATATCAGGAGTTTTTTGCAATCCATACTTTCTGCAATCCCCGCAGCAATGCTGAGCATAATTCCATTGCGAAACGGAACTACTGTTTTTTTCATTGTTGAATCTTCATAATGTCCGTCAGGAATATCACCTCCAGATTGCAATAAATCGGAAACGAATCCCATTTTGTTCATATCTATTTCAATAACACGATGTTCAATGCCTAATGCTTTACAATTTATTAAGGCATATTCAATTTCGCGTGCATTATGTTTTGATCCATAATTAAACGAAACAGCTAATCTGATTCGATCAGCGTGTTGATACAATGCCACTGAACTATCCATCCCACCCGAATATAAAATTACAATATCTTTCATTATTCATCACATTCCTCAAGGGGAACTTCTATTAGTTTATTTTAGGCAAAGTTAGTGATAAACTATGAAATAGGATAGAATAACTATTTTTTGTATTTTTGTCGAACAAATAAAAAATCGAAATTTAAAAAAAATCCTCCAGTGGGGATTTATTGGCAAAAAATGAAAAAAAAATTACCTGCCGAATGGGCAGAACAACAATTTGTTCAACTTACATGGCCACACACAAATACCGATTGGGCGTATATGCTCAATGAGGTAACTGAATGCTTTGTCAATATCGCCAAAGAAATTTTGAAACGAGAGAATTTATTAATTATCTGTGCAAACACAGATGAAGTTGAGACATTTTTCAGTGAAGAAGAATTGGCAAATATCACCTTTGCCGAAATGGAGACAAACGATACCTGGGCGCGTGATCATGGAGGAATAACAGTAATTGAAGATGGTGAACCAGTAATTTATGATTTCACATTCAATGGTTGGGGAATGAAATTCGCTGCAAATCATGATAATTTAATTACAAGAAAGCTCTATGCTGCAGGTCTTTTTGGCGAAGCCAAACATAAAAATTGTTTTGATTTTATTTTAGAAGGCGGGAGTATTGAGTCGGATGGTGAAGGGACTGTTTTGACAACTGCAGAATGTCTGCTTTCGGAAAATCGCAATAATTTATCTGAAGATGATATAGAAGCCAAACTGAAAGAATATTTTGGATTGAAACAGGTATTATGGTTAAACTATGGCTATCTGACCGGAGATGACACTGATAGTCATGTTGACACATTAGCCCGACTTTGCGACCGAAGTACAATTGCCTATGTAAAATGTGATGACCCTGAGGATGAACATTTTGAGGAACTGAGGAAAATGAAAAAAGAGCTTCGTAGCTTCAAAACTTCAGCCGGTGGATATTTCAGACTTATCGCATTGCCAATGGCCGATGAAGTATATGAAAATGGAGAACGATTGCCGGCTACTTACGCTAACTTTTTGATTATCAACGGAGCTGTTTTAGTACCAACTTACAATTCACCGAAAGATGAAATTGCAAAAGCTCAATTGCAAAAAGCATTTCCAGACAGAGAAATTGTTGGAATAAATTGTTTAGCATTAATTAAACAACATGGTTCACTTCATTGTGTAACAATGCAATATCCTACCTCAACCCAACCATCTCCAGAAGAGAGGGAGCATAAATAAAAAATGTGAAGTTTCTCAAATGAGATATTATCTCAATAAGACTTTTAAACAAAAATAAACTATAATATAAAACGCACTTTCCCCCTCCTTGGAGGGGGTTAGGGGGAGGGGTAATATGAAAATAGCTTTAATACAACAATCCAACACTGCTAATCGCACCGAAAACGTAGCAAATCTCGAAAATAATATTCGCTCTTGTTCATCTGAAGGAGCGGAACTGATTGTTTTGCAAGAACTTCACAATGGTTTGTATTTTTGTCAGACGGAAGATCCTGAACAGTTTGAACTAGCCGAAACTATTCCCGGACCTTCAACAATTTCTTTTGGTAAATTGGCTAAAGAATTAAACCTTGTTATTGTACTTTCTCTTTTTGAAAAAAGAGCTGCCGGATTGTATCATAATACTGCTGTGGTGTTGGAAAAAGATGGAACTATTGCCGGAAAATATCGCAAAATGCATATTCCTGATGATCCTGCTTATTACGAAAAATTTTATTTCACTCCAGGTGATTTAGGTTTTGAGCCCATTCAAACTTCAGTTGGAAAACTCGGCGTATTGGTTTGTTGGGATCAATGGTATCCCGAAGCAGCCCGATTAATGGCAATGGCCGGAGCTGAATTATTGATTTATCCAACGGCTATTGGTTGGGAAAGCACTGATACTGAAGATGAAAAATTGCGTCAAAGGAATGCATGGATGACTGTTCAACGGGGACATGCTGTTGCCAATGGACTGCATGTACTAACTTGTAATCGTACCGGATACGAACCTGATCCTTCGGGAATTACGAACGGAATTCAGTTTTGGGGAAATAGCTTCGTAGCTGGGCCTCAAGGCGAAATAATTTCGCAAGCTTCATACGATGAAGAAGAAAATATCGTTATTGATATTGATTTAAAACGTTCTGAAACTATTCGTCGGATGTGGCCATTTTTCAGAGACAGACGAATTGATGCTTTCGATGATTTAACAAAACGTTGGAGAGAAAAATAAATACAAAATTACTATCAATGAAAAATCTATTCATTATTTTCTGCTCTGTAGCTTTAATTTCCTGTAATCAAAACTCAAAAAAAGGTATTCAAAGTCAAGATATGGAATCAAAGGCTTCATCTAAAACAGATACATCAAGAACAACTGAGATGGTTTATTTCGAAGGAGGAACTTTTACAATGGGTTCCTCAGCAAGAACGGATTTCGAAAAACCGGCGCATCAAGTTACAGTAGATGCTTTTAAAATAGATAAAAGTCCGATAACAGTTGCTGAATTTGCAAAATTTATTGAGGCAACAGCTTACATTACTGATGCTGAGAAATATGGGGATGCCGGAGTTTACAATTTCAATATTCAAAACTGGGAATTAAAAAAAGGAGCTTATTGGTTATACCCTTTGGGTCGAGAATTTGCAAAAGCAGAAATGACACATCCTGTAACTCAGGTAAGTTGGAACGATGCCCAAGCATATTGTAAATGGGCAAACAAGCGATTGCCTACCGAAGCAGAATGGGAATTTGCAGCAACAAATGGGGGTAAATCTGATTTACTTTATAGTTGGGGAAACACATTGATACAGAATGACAAATATATGGCAAATGTATGGCAAGGCAATAGTATTTCGGCAAGTCAAGGTGAAGATGGCTTTATATATACCTCACCTATAGGTTATTTTGGAACAACAGAATCAGGTTTAACTGACATGGGTGGAAACGTTTGGAACTGGTGTAATGATGTTTTTCAACTTTATCCGGGAAACAATATGGACTATACTGTTGATGAACTTACAAAATCGATGCGTGGAGGTTCATTTTTCTTTGATCAAAGTTTAGAGAAGAGTTTTACCGTTACATTCAGAGCACCAAATACTTCAGAGACATCACTCTTCAACATTGGGTTTCGTTGCGCTTCGGATATTGATTAGTAATTAAACGCTATTTTTTTTCCCAATCCAAAATCTTTTTTTTGCATTCGAGTCCCCATCGAAAACCGCCGATACCACCATCAGATTTTGTAACACGATGACAAGGAATCAAATATGCAATTGGATTTGCGCCTATAGCTGTACCAACTGCACGAACAGCTTTGGGTCGTCCAATAGCTTCAGCTATTTGAGCATAAGTGGTTGTTTTTCCTTTCGGAATTTGTTGTAATGCACGCCATATAGATTGCTGAAATTCAGTCCCAATCGGATTTAATTCTGGGATTTTTCCGCCTTCAAAAATTTGTCTGATAATCCTAGTGACTCTTTTATCATCCCGTTTAAAATCAGTTTCCGGGAAACGATGTTCCAAATCGATAAAAGCCCCTTCTCTGCTTTCGGGAAAAGTAAGCGCACAAATACCATCGTTTGAGAAAGCCAAACAACATTCACCGAATGGTGAATCAGAAAATCCAAAAGTTGGATTTGATTGAGGCGGTAATTGTCTCATAATTATTAAAAATTTTAGTTTAGAAAAATAAAATGCAACTTGCTTTTGGCAGAATTAACTAAAAGTAAAGTAATTAAAGTCTCATTTTTAAGAATGCTCTTAAAATGTCAATTACATTTGTGGCAAAGTTAACGATTAAATTCATTCGTTGTTAGCTTAGAATAAAAAATTATCTACTATCTCTAACCCCTTTTACGAAACTGATTTTAAAATGAAAAGATTCTTTCAATTAACTTTGTTGGGAATTATGACCATTTTTACATGTGCTATTGCTCAGGTAAGTTCTTCTAAATGGCAATCACATCCAATTGCCATTGATGGTGATGCTGAAGATTGGGAAACATCTCCACGGTTCTTTAACTCCGATTCGAAGATTCAATATGAATTCCGAAACGATGACATGAACTTGTATTTAATTCTGAAAACAACAGATGATGTTATGCAAAAACAACTAATGCTTGCAGGATTTAATCTTCGGTTCAAGGTAAAAACTAAGCAGAAAATCACGGCAAGTATTGTTTTTCCGGGTAAAGAAGGTGGCATTGAGTCTCAAAAAGGTAAAAGATCAAACAAATCGGATTTTAGCCAAAATGATAGACCATCTATTGAATTAGTTGAGAGATTGGATACTGATGAAAGAATGAGGCCTAGAGAAATTGCATTACTCGATGGTTTTTTATTTAGTAAAGATACTATTACTTCGAATGCAGATACTGAAAACAATATTCGTTTTACTAACAGAGGAGGTAAAGAAAGTTCTATTTATGAATTCTCTATTCCGTTACGCGAATTCTTTGGTGCTGATTACAGTTTGGAAAACATTAGCACTATTCCTATCCTGCTTCAGGTAGTCATCAATGGCAAAACAGAAAGCGGAAGAAATAGCAGTTCACAAGGAGGTTCACGCAGTAGTGGAATGGGTGGAGGTTCAGGTGGTGGCCCAGGCGGTGGCTCTGGCGGAGGCTCTGGCGGAGGTCCTGGTGGGGGTTCCGGTGGTGGGCCTGGTGGAGGTTCAGGTGGTGGACCTAATGGAGGTTCAGGTGGTGGTGGCGATGAGATGGGGGGAACTCCACCATCAGGTAGCAATATGCCGGATGCCATGTCGATGGAAAAAAAATCTTTCAAAATATCGTTCTACTTGTTCGCAAACAAAAAATAGTCAAGTTATACAGCTCAACAACTAATAAAAACAAAGTCACATTTCATAAATTGAAATGTGACTTTGTTTTGGATTGAAAGGTTAGATTCAAAACATAACATATTGTTTTATAGATATTCATTATGACAAGAACTATTAAACGAAAGTTAAAGGAATAGGAGAATGTCCAGAAATAAAATGAATAATGAATCTTCGTTTTACAAAAAAAGGATTTAATGTCAAATATAAATTAGCCTCAATTAAATAAAATTTTATCGAGAGTTTCTTTTCTTAAAATTTTATTGCCTGCTGTATAAACAAAATTTTCTGTAGAATAAACAGCTTTAGGAATTTCAAATTTACTAAGTATTCGTTCAAATTCCATTTTCAAATTTTGTTCAATTAATTCGGTATAAAGATTTGTCTCCAATATTAATATAACTTTATTCTCCAAAATTTCGTCAGGCACAGAACTAATAAAAAAGTTGGTAAGAATAATTCCCTCCAGTTTTTTTTCTATTTGTTCAGGGTGAACTTTCACTCCTCCAGTATTAATTGTAGTATCTATACGTCCCAACCAACGGAAAGAATTTTTATCAATAATTTCGACAAAATCATTGGTTGTAATTTCATTTTCGAGCAAATGCGAGACACTAATTGCAAGGCAATTCCGTTCATCTAATCGAATAGAAATATCTTTTAATACCGTAAAACAATCCTGTTTATTTTTACCGTTAAACTGCCGCAATGCTATATGCGAACAGGTTTCGGTCATACCATAGGTTTCGTAAAGCTCTGAAGATAAGTCTTTCGAAAGTTGTTCTAACTTACCGGTTACCGGGCTTCCACCCACAATTATTTTCTGAATATGCTTTGTTTGCAAACTCCCTACCGAATGAAAAAGTTGATAAGGCGTAATAGCAGCAAAATCAATTTCAATATTTATTTCTTCAAAAGGATTCGCCTTGGGTTCTACACAAATAAGATTAAAACCACCTACAATAGCACGAACCAACATCATTTTTCCTGCAATGTAAGTTGCCGGTAGGCAAAGTAAAGCAGTCGATGTTGAATTTAGTCCAAAAAACTGATTTGTCATTTCGGCAGAATTACGCATAGCAGTTTTAGTAAGCTTAATTTCTTTGGGTTTTCCGGTTGAGCCCGAAGTGTGAGCAAGAATAAAATTTGTTTCATCAAACCAATTCAGAAGAAAATCATACATTACGTTATGCCACGAGTCTTTCAATTCATTTGAATAGAACAATTTATCGAGATCTTCTTTATCAAAAACTTTTCCGTTAATTTGTATAGTTTGAACTGAATTATTCATTTTTATTCTTCAAAACATTTTTAGCATTTAATGGCGAAATAACTTTTTTCCCAGTTCTGGATTCTAATTCTTCACGGGCAACACGTGCAACATTTCCTCCTTGCTTTGCAACTTTTATGTTATCTTCAAAAGTATCGGGTTCAACTACCTGAGAAATATCTTTGGTTGAAGCTTCTGCTAACATATTTAGAATCAATTCTGTATTCGTCATATTATCACGAAGATTTTCTTTTTTCAATCCCTTAAATTGTTTGTATTCCTTTGTGCTCCTATCTGCCCAAGCCCTTGTAATTATATCGGTCAAAGTTGCAAATTGTTGCCCCTCCTGCATTCCTCGTTTCTTCCACTCATCAGTTAATTCTTTACGTACTTCGAGACTTTTAAGTCGTTGATTAATCCAATTTTCAGAATAGCCCAACTGCATATATTGCTCCATAGCCCTATCGATAGTAAGTTCAGGATCTTGCATTTCGTCAAGTCTTTCCGAAGCAATTTGTGCCAGCCAACCTTTAAAAGGCTCTGCTTTAGGTGAAGGAATGGATTGAATTAAACGAAAAAGTTGTTCTGTATCAGCTACATCTGTCATTCTCATTTTTCCATCAATTGCTTGCATTTTCAAACCGTTACAATTTGTAACGGTTTGATTTCCTTCTGATAACAGCCTCTTTTTCAGCACTCTCCAGTAAACCTGTGGGTTTTCACTATCAGTTAACACAGCAATAACATCAACAATAGATATATACCATTTTTCTAATTCGTCGTCCCAAACAGTTCGAATTTTTTTATCTTCAAAAATTTTCAATGCATCTTTTTTTGTCATAATTATAGAATTTAGAGTCAGATTGTCAACAACAAATATAGTGAAAATTAAGACTATAGATGAAAACAACAAGCAGAATTTATCAACAAAATATCAAATTACAATATTGAGCTTACATCCCAGTTATTCTGAGTATTATAAAATAATTTTGCATCCCTAATTTCAAGTGGTGATGGAATATTATTGTGATATAATTGCCCTGTTCCTAGCCCTTGAGGCATATCAGAATTAAGCGTGTAAGTCCATTGTGCAATGGCATTCAGTCCTATATTTGATTCTAAGGCAGAAGTAACCCACCAATTTATATTATGCTTGTTTGCCTGTAAAATCCATTCTTCAGAAGCTTCAAAACCACCCAGCAAACTTGGTTTTAATATAATATATGCCGGTTTTATTTTTTCTAAGATAAATTCTTTTTCAGTAGATTTTACGCCAATCAATTCTTCATCCAACACAATGGGAATAGGCGAATGCTGACAAAGCTCAGCCATAGCATCAAACTGTCGGGGTTTAATGGGTTGTTCTATAGAATGAATCTCTAATTTTGAAAGTCGTTCGAGTTTTTCCAATGCATTTTCAGTAGAAAATCCTCCATTTGCATCCAATCGAATTTCAATATCATCTGCCGAAAATTGTTTTCGAATGTTTGAAATAATTTTCAGTTCAGTTTCAAAATCAATAGCTCCTACTTTCAGCTTTATGCAATGATAGCCGATTTCAATCTTTTCACGGATTTGCTTTTGCATAAAATCCTTATCGCCCATCCACACCAAACCGTTGATGGGAATTCCGGCTTTTCCCTCAGAAAACTGACTTTGGAATAATCGTTTTGAACCATTCACTTTTACATCGAGTAAAGCTGTTTCCAAGCCAAATGCAATGGATGGATATTCAGAAAAATCGAAGGAATCAGGCGCAATACCTTCATTCAATAATAGACAAACCTCCTCTAACTTTTGATCATAAGTCTCTTGAGGATCAATACTTAAATTAGGAATCGTAGAACACTCACCAATTCCTTTCACTCCATCTTGTTCCAGAATGATAAACGAAGATGGTTTCTGTAACAAAACCCCACGCGAAGTTCCGGCAGGGAATTTGAAATTAAGATTGTAATTTAAATAATTTGCTTTCATTTACTTCTATTTAAAATACTTATTATCAAATTAACAATCACATTCATTTCTTCTGTTTGACTAGTTGCAACAAATAAAGTAAGGGCTGCTAAGGCTTCATTACTTATAACTGGCTTGTCATCAGTGTAAAGTAAATTATTTTATTTAAAAAGAGGAGGAAACAAGCAGCACCAATCCGCTTGTTTCCATCAACAAATGAATGATTCTTTACGATTAAATACAAAAGAACGGCTGTTTTTCGTTCTATACTAGGATATAATTCTTTTCCATCAAAGCTTTGTTGGATTTGATTAATTGGACTATCAAATGTTTCATCTTTTGGTAATGCAAAAACATCAAAATTGAAGTCTGAGCGCATTTTTTTTATTAATTCAAGATATTCATTACTGGTTGGATATTCAACAATTCGAATTGTATTTCCATTTTTATCAAGCATTTGATGGTCAAAGTCATCAAGTAAATCAAGTCCTTTTGCAAAAACTTTCAACATTTCACTTTCTTCGTCAGTAGCTTGTTGATTAATAGCACGACTTAAGATTCGGATTCCTGTTTTCAGATATTCTACTTCTTGTTGCTTTTCTTTTAATCGATTTTCATTAATGGCGTATCCCTGAACCAGATAATCCTTTAATCGTTGTGTTGCCCATTGACGGAATTGAGTTGCTTGTTTAGAATTCACTCTATAACCTACAGATAGAATCACATCCAGATTATATAAGTTCATCTTGCGATTCTTTCCATCTGCAGCAACCTGTTCCAAAATGGAACAGGTTGAAATCTCATCCAATTCTTCAGATTGATATATGTTCTGAATGTGTTTTACAATTGCAGGTCGATTAACATTATAAAGCGAAGCTAAAGTATGTGCATTAAGCCATACAGTCTCATTTTCAAATTTAACCTGAATTTCTGAACCATATTTAGTTTTATAAACCTGAATCTCTCCTTTGTTCATAGCATCAAAAACTTTAAATCTATTGTTTTACTTCATAAATTTCAGTTTCTGTTCAATCTAAATCAAAAGTCCTATTCCAAATGTCAACGCAAATACTAAACTTGCTATGGATAAACGTGCTAATTCAGGATAAAGTTCCAACGCATTTTTATACGTAAATACTTTTTTTAGGTTCAAAAATAACAGAGGGAATGAAAATACAAATAACCATTGCCAGTCTGAATGATAATTCATAAGTGTATAAATTATTGTCAGAAAAACAGCTCCAAGCACCAAAATCAAATGATAAAAAGCCGCTTTTTTTGTTCCAATTGCAACAACAATCGTTATTTTTCCAGCATTCTTATCCGCTTCATAATCGCGCATATTATTCATATTCAGCACTCCCGTGCTTAACAGACCAATTGCAGAAGCCGGCAATAACAAATCCCAACGAAACGATTGGGTTTGTAAAAAATAGCTACCGATTACGCCGACCAAGCCAAAGAAAATAAACACAAAAATATCACCCAAGCCACGATAACCATACGGATTTTTACCCACTGTAT
The DNA here is from genome assembly GCA_028692715.1 of Paludibacter sp. Lineage (GTDB taxonomy): Bacteria > Bacteroidota > Bacteroidia > Bacteroidales > Paludibacteraceae > Paludibacter. The sequence goes on from JAQUWU010000008.1 coordinate 107,599, forward strand.
ATTTTATGGCTGCTGCAATCGCCAATATACCCAATATGCCAAATATCAAAAGGTTAGTTATATCCATTCCCTGAGTTCCGATTAAAATAAGTAAACCGCCGGAAATAATACAGGATATTCCAATCACAATAATTCCATGCAGCATAGTTTTTGGCGTAATTTCGCCCGACTGAACCATGCGTTTTGGTCCAATGCGTTCGACAGTATCTTTCCCATTTACAAAATCACCATAATCATTTGCCATGTTCGAGAGTACTTGGAGCAGAATAGTTGTTAGAGCTGTCAAAGCAAACACCAACCAGCGAAATTTATCGTCAGCTAGTGCCAATAAAGTTCCCAATATAGTATTTGAGAGTGCCAAAGGCAACGTTTTCAATCGAAAAGCAGCAATCCAATTTTTCATATCAACAATTCATTTATAAAGACAAAGATAATGGATAAAATTAAAATTCAACCTAAATGAAATGGTCACAAGTATAAACTTTTGTATATTTGCATGTTTACAGCCATGAAAATCACAACGATTTTTGAAATATACAGATCTGTATAATGAGTATAATAAATCGATTAAAAGCTAAAATGATGAATGAGAAAATTAAATTTGTAATAATCGGAAGCGGAAATATTGCTTATACCTATAGTAAAGCAATTCAGAATATTGAGAATGCCGAAGTAATTGGGATTGTTTCAACGAAAAAAAACAAATCTCCAAATTTCAGCGATCTTCCAATATATCAAAACTTACAAGAAATTGACATCGATTTTGATGCAGTAGTTGTGTGTACCCCAAATGGGTATCATCATATAAGCGCCATTGAAGCAGCCAAATTGGGGAAACATGTACTTTGTGAAAAGCCGATAGATATTACTTTAGAAGCAATAGATGAGATGATTAGTACTTGCAAAGAACACAATGTTAAGTTGGGAGTTGCTTATCAAAGAAGATTTAGTTCCGATAATCCGATTGTAAAGCAAATGATTGATGAAAATAAAATTGGGAAGATATTTTCAGTAGATCTTTCTGTGAAAAACTATCGGGATGATAATTATTATAATTCTTCAGCTTATAGGGGAACCTATAAAATTGATGGTGGTGGTCCATTTATACAACAAGCTTCACATTATATCGATTTATATTATTGGTATTTCGGGAAACCAAGCAAATTGGTCAGCAAGCTGGCAACTTTTGTTCATGATATAGAGGTTGAAGATCATGGAGCAGTTATTTGTCTACATAAATCGGGAATGATTGGAACAATTACTGCTTCTACAGCCACAAAACCGGGCTTCCCTGCAAAATTGGAAGTCTATTCTGACAAAGGATACTTCATCCTTGAAAATGATGTAATTACTCATTGGGACATAGAAGGGATGGAAAATCCATCATCACAACAATCAATTACCAACTCTCATACCGGAGCAGCAACTGCTTCAGTTGAAGACACAACAAATCATGAGCTTATTTTAAAGAATTTCATTGAGTCAATTAAAACAGGTAATGATCCCTTAATTACTGGAGAGTCAGCCAGAAATGCCACAGAAATAATCTTGGATATTTATAAAAATCAATTCTAAAAGAAAATTTAAATTGGTAATTTAGCTTTATTCGTAACGAATAATTTTGGCGGGATTAATTTTTGTAATGAGATACGATGGACCAATCATCATTAATAATGAAGCGATTAAAGTTCCTACATTGAGTAAAAGGATAAACAACCAATTGAAATTTATCGGGACGGTTGCTACATAATATGATTCGGGATCGAGAGGTATTAAGTGAGTGTAATATTGAATTGCACATAATGAAAGTCCGATAATATTACCCCACAACATCCCTTTACCAATTAGAAATGCTGAATGATAAAGAAATATTTTTCTAATCGACCAATTTTCAGCCCCTAATGATTTTAAAATGCCAATCATATTCGTTCGTTCAAGAATCAGGATAAGTAAGCCGGAAATCATATTAAAACCTGCAACGGCAAGCATTAGAAATAAAATTACCCACACATTCATATCCAGTAAATCGAGCCAGCTAAAAATTTGTGGGTTTAACTGCTTAATTGTCTGAACGTAATAGGTATCACCATTTTTATCGAACTTATTTGAAACCAAATCGGACACCTCATACCCAACTTTATCTATATCATCAAAGTCATTAATTAATACTTCAATTCCACTATATGATGATTCATCCCAATCATTCAACTGCTGAACGTGACGCAAATCTGTAAGGATAAAAAGTTTATCGTATTCAATAAAGTTTGTGGAATAAATGCCCACAATTTTAAACTTGCGGGCTCTGACTTGTTCCTGAATAAAATAGGTAAAAAAGCTATCACCAAGTTTCAAACCTAACAAATTAGCCAGATATTTTGAAATAATCACTTCATTTTTAGTCGTTTTACCCTTAAGGTTTAAAACTTCTCCTTCTACAAGATTCGATTTAAAAAAGTTCCAGTCAAAACCTGACTCAACTCCCTTAATAACAATCCCTTGAAATTCAGCATCCGTCTTAATTATTCCGGGTTTAGTAACAAAACGCTGAACCTGTTTTACTCCGTCGAGCGAAGATATTTTAGTCATCAAGGTTTTATCAGCCTTGATGGGATTCATTTCGTAAGTATTGTTATTGTCAAAGTTAGTTATCTGAACGTGTCCGCCAAAACCAATAGTTTTATTACGAATTTCATTTTTGAATCCGATAACAACTGCAACAGAAACAATCATAACAGCCAATCCCAAAGCAATGCCGATGGTGGCAATACGAACAGCAGGGCGAGATATATTTTTCTTACCCTGCTGAAAATGAATGCGTTTTGCTATAAAATATTCTAATGACATAATTTTAGACCTCCCCCTAACCCCCTCCGAAAGAGGGGGAATGAAGAGGATTATATATTCTTTTCAATATTAAATATTGTTTTTGGTAATTCCCCTCCCTTGGAGGGGTTAAGGAAGGTCATATAGTTTTTCCCGGATATGCCTGCAATGCTTTTCCCAACACAATTAAGGCATGTTTTAAAGCCTCTTTATCAAGAACATAAGCAATTCTAACTTCATCTTTTCCGTAACCTTCAATGGTGTAAAACCCTGAAGCCGGAGCCATCATTACAGTGTAACCTTCAAATTCAAAATCGGACAACAACCAGGCACAAAATTTATCGGCGTTATCAACCGGCAAACGTGCAACTGTATAAAATGCACCCATTGGAATCGGAGAATAAACACCGGGAATACGATTTAATCCATCTATCAAAAATTTTCTGCGCTCCACATATTCATTGTACATTTCCAACATATATTCTGCCGGAGTATTCATAGCGGCTTCCGAAGCAATTTGTCCCAACAAAGGCGGGCTCAACCTTGCCTGACAGAATTTCATAACATTCTGACGAACTTCTTTGTTTTTTGTTACAAGAGCACCAATACGAACACCTGTCATGCTATAACGTTTTGATACTGAATCAATCAACACTACATTATCTTCAATACCATCCAAATGAAAAGCCGAAATATAGGGGGCGCCAGTATAACAGAATTCACGATACACTTCATCCGAAAAAAGATACAAATCATATTTTTTGACGATATCACGAATCTTATTCATTTCTGCTCTTGTGTACAAATATCCCGTTGGGTTATTTGGGTTACAAATCAGAATTCCTTTTGTTTTTGGAGTGATAAGTTCTTCGAATTTTTCAACGGATGGCAATGCAAACCCCTCTTCGATAGAAGAAACTACAGGACGAACAATAGCTCCGGCTGCAATAGCAAATGCTGTATAATTAGCATAAGCCGGTTCAGGGACAATAATTTCGTCACCCGGATCAAGACAACTCATAAAAGCAAAATTTACTGCTTCAGAGCCGCCGGTTGTAATAATTATATCGTCTACCGTGACATCTATATTGAACGTTCTATAATATTCCGCTAATTTAATTCTTAGGCTTTTAATACCATCACTGGGACTATATTCCAATATTGTTCTGTCAATGCTACGAATGGCATCCATAGCAACGGCAGGAGTTTTTAAATCAGGTTGTCCAATATTTAAATGATAAACTTTTATTCCGCGAGCTTTGGCTTTATCTGCCAATGGAACTAATTTGCGAATGGGAGATTCAGGCATTGCCTTTCCCCGTTGTGATGTGTGTGGCATTTTATCAGTTTTCAGTTTTCAGTTTTCAGATATCAGTTTTGGCTGAATGCTTATAACCTTTTTCATTTTGTAAATTTGGGTGCAAAAATAATGAAATAAACCCGATAAATAAAGTTATTTAGTTACAAGTTGAAAGCACGTTGATGGTTGATAGTTGATAATTGATAATTTACAGTTAATCACTAATAATCTACAGCATTAATTCAACAAAGAAAATGTCAATTGTCAACTATCAATTGTCAACTATCAACTATTTCAAGTCCACCATCAACTTCACATTTAACTGTCGTCCGGTAAGATAATTTGGAGTTGCTAATTGTTGTCCGGAAATATCGGTTACCCAATAGTAGGAGTTTACATTTTTAAAATCGAGCAAATTAAACACTTCAAGGTTCAACCAAATACTTTCCACATGCTTTAACCAAGTTTTGTTCATTATTTCATCTTTACCATTTACCAAAACACGTGAGGCACCAATGTCTACTCTTCTGTAAGGTGGCGTTCTATAATCAGCTACTCTGAATGCCGTAGAGTATTGCGAATTACTTGGTGCAGCAATAGGCAATCCATCCGACCATATAAATTTCAAATGCATTTTATATTTTGGATTGTTGGGTAAATAATCCTGAAACAACATCGAAAAAGTATAACGTTGCTCACTTGGACGTGACAACCAACCCGGATAAATTGTTTCTGAAGAAACTATATCTCCATTATCGTCATAACTATTTTTGACATACGAATCACCTATAATATCTTCTTTTGAATTCATTAAAGATAAATTAATCCACGAATCGGCTCCGGGAACTAATTCTCCGAAAAGTTTGAAATCAACTCCGGCAGTATAGGCTTTCGCATCATTCTCTCCTGAATATCGAATTCGCACATTATCAATAGAATAAGATTCAACCCTATCGGCCAATTTCAGATAGGCTTCAGTTGTAAATTTAAAAGGTCGTCCCCAAGCACGGAAATAATGATCGCCACCCAACACAAATTGCAAAGAGCGTTGCGCTTGAATATTTGAGTTTAATTTAACCTCTAAATTTCCTAATGCATCAGATATCGTATCACGAATTTCTTTGTAAAAAGGTGATTGATAATAAACACCCGTAGCAAATCGGAAACTATAATCTTGCTTCCAATGTGGTAGTATTGCAACAGAAAATCTAGGACTTAATAATAATTCATTATTAAAATTCCAATAACCGGCACGTAAACCACCTGTTAATAACATGGTTCCACTTTCTCCTTCTACTTTATATGTGTCCTGAAAAAATGCAGAGGAGCGCCAAGTGTTCAGGTCTGTTTTTGCTTTAAGATTGTAATATAAATTCACCTGTTGATCGCTGTATGGCAATGAATAACCCACTGAATCACGCCATTGCCATTCACTAATTTTATCCGATATAATTTCTGCCTGAAGAGTCAATCCCCAATTCAACTTATGATTATTAAATTCATATTCACCTAAATGCCCAACATTAGCAACTGTTGCGTTTAGTTCGTTTCGTCCATGTTCCTGATATTTACCAATTCCCAGTGTACCACCATCTTTATTTTCTGCATCTAATTCCATTTTTACTTCACTCAGAACGTATTCACCCAAGATATCGTAGGTTTCATTTTCATTGGTATTAAACGCTGAGGCAAGCAAACTCAACTTCATTCCGGCTTTGGGTTTATAATTCAAAGTTAACGCTCCAAAAGCAGTTTGAAATAAATCTTTTTCCTGACCTTCGAAATAGATGGTAAGTTTTCGTCCGGTATTATAGGTTCCAAATTCCGTTACGCTGCTATCAGGTATAAAAATATAAGAATTTTGAGAGAAATTTCCCAAAAATGTGAGTTCTAATTTCGGATTCAATTGATAGGTCATGTATGTTTGATAATCGATAAAGGATGGTTTATAAACTCCTTTTGTATCTAAAGTTCCGAGCAATGATTGTGACGTTTTATACCTAATCCCATGCATTTGCGTAAACTTTTTATTAGCAGTTCCCACATAAGCTGATGCGCCCAACAAACTCAGGGAAAAAGTGCCTTCAAATTCAGTTGGTTTTTTATAATCAATATCTAATACCGATGACATTTTATCCCCATATTTGGCATCAAATCCACCGGAAGAAAATTTTACGTTTTTTACCATGTCAGGGTTTATAAAACTCAAGCCTTCCTGTTGTCCTGCTTTTACTAACAATGGACGATACACCTCAATTCCATTGACATAAACGGCATTTTCATCGAAGTTACCACCGCGCACATTATACTGTGAACTTAATTCGTTACTCGAACTCACTCCTGTAAACGTGATAAGTAATGACTCAATTCCTCCGGCTGAATTTGGAATAACCCTATACTTAGAAGGATCTAGCATATCCACTGTAGATGTTTGCCTACGTTGTCCAACAACATTCAATTCAGACATTTCTTTTGACAAAGCGGGTAATTCTACCGAAATCTGAATAACTTGTTGATGCGGTTTAATGGTGTGTTTAATGGTTTTATAACCCACCATTGAATATACAATAGTGGCCGAATCTTTGATATCCATGATCAATTCGTAATAACCATTATTATTGGTAGATGTGCCTGTTGAGGTGTTTTCAAAATACACGCTGGCCAATTCAATTCCCCGATTATTGGTATCAATAATATAACCATAAACACGAACTTTGTTTTGAGCAGAAACGATAGTTATAAAAAGTAGAAAGAAAAATATGCTGAGAATTTTATTTTTCATAAAAAGTACTGGAATCTTATAAATTGAGCATTAATTCAATTTTAACGCAATTTTTGAGATTTTATTTTGTTGTATTTTGACAATTGCTGACAAAGATACGATTTATAGCGAAAGCTTACAATTATCTCGTGTGTGAAACCGAGTAATTAAAATAAATTCAAATCAATAACTTTTTAAACGGTTTTCTCATTCAATTTGATATTTAGTTCATCAAGCAATATCTCAATAGTAGGAATTTTCATATTTTCGATTTGGTATTCATTTTCATGTACCAAAATCTTTATTTCAGCATCTTCCACCACCATAAAACCAGCTCGGGCTAATGCGCGCAATGTCCAGTACATTCGTGTTTTGTCACCCGAAACTGACACTTTCTTCGTCATGGGGTAATTCATGGAAAAATTACCATTCGACGCATTGAAAAAGTATGATTTACTTTCAAAAGCGCGGTTAAAACTACCATTGAAAACCAAATCTTCCGGAACTCCGCATTCAATACCTTTATTTCCACTACTCATAAGCCATATTCGGTCAGCAGCCTGAAGTGCTAAATCAAGTTCATGAGTCGAAAGTAAAACTGCTTTACCAGTTTTGTGAGCCAATTTATGGAGTAAAAGCATAATTTCAACCCTGTTAGGCAAATCAAGATGAGCTGTTGGTTCATCCAACATTATGATTGTTGTTTCCTGTGCCAATGCTTTGGCAATCATAACCCGCTGTCGCTCACCATCCGATAGTTCATTTATATAATGATCTCTTTTGTGTCCCAAATGAACCATTTCAATTGCCTCATTCACAATATCATCATCTTCATCAGATGTATTTCCCCACCAACTACTATAAGGATGGCGACCAAATGAAACAATATCTTTCACTGTTGCATTTTCAATTTCGACTCTGTCCGTTAAAACCAGTGAAATTAATTGTGCTTTATCCAGCAAAGATATATTATCAATATTTTTATTATTAATGTATGTTTTTCCGAATAATGCTTTTTGCAAACCGGCAAGTGTTCTCATTAAAGTTGATTTACCGCAACCATTCGGTCCAATCAGACACACCAATTCTCCTGTCCGTAACTCCAGATTGAGTTCGGACTGAATACTATCAGTTTTTCCTTTTTTGGAATAACCGATTGTTAGAGTTTGTGCGGTTAGAATTGACATTTTTTCAGTTAGCAGTTAGCAGTTAGCAGTTAGCAGTTAGCAGTTAGCAGTTAGCAGTTAGCAGTTAGCAGTTAGCAGTTAGCAACTGTTCACTGTTCACTATTCACTGTTCACTGTTCACTGTTCACTGTTCACTGAATTTATCTTCTTTTCATTATTATCCAGATGATTATCGGTGCTCCAAACAATGCACTTACCGTGTTTATGGGTAATGTATAGGTTGGAATTTGGGTAATTATATCACAAATCAACAAAAGCGATCCGCCACATAACAATGTTGCCGGCAACAGAATTTTATGACTAGATGTTTTAAAAATTCCACGGGCAATATGAGGAATCGCCACTCCAACAAAAGCAATAGGACCTGTAAAAGCGGTTATTCCACCTGCCAACAATCCTGTTGCAATAACTATCATAAAACGGGTTTCGGCAATTGAGATTCCCAACCCTCGTGCATAATTTTCACCTAATAACAACCCATCTAGCCTTTTTTGCAGAAAAAATGCCATTCCAACTCCAATCAATACCACCGGCAATAAAACCTGCATATAATTCCAGTTTACAGCGCTCAAACTTCCAAAAGTCCACATAATAAATAATTTAATGGCATCCGGATTGCTAAAATTCTGTAAAACACTAACAATGGAACCTGCAATAGTTCCAAACATAATACCTACAATCAGCAACGAAACAGCATTTTTCACCCGAAACGATACAGCAACAACCAATATTAACACCAACGCCGCACCAATGACAGCAGCCAAAATCATCGCCCAACCGCTATTTACGAGAAAAGCCGGCAATATTGCGGAAGCCATAGTTATTAATGCCACACCAAGACTTGCACCCGAACTGACCCCTAAAATATATGGATCGGCTAAGGGATTTCGGAATAAAGTCTGCATCATCAAACCTGCTACAGACAAAGATGCGCCAGCCAATATAGCAGTAATAGCTTTCGGCAAACGGAAATTTAGTAATATCTCAGAATTAATTATATTCGTTCTGTTACCACCAAAAACCGACAACACATCACTTATGGGAATACGAATACTTCCCCATGCCAAATCGGCAAGAAAAAGTGCCAGCATTAAAATAGTCAGCGATAGAAATAATATAGTATTATGTGATTTCATTAAAAAAAATTAATGTCTTGTTTTTTTAAGTCCCTCTCCATTTGGAAAGGGACTTAAAGTGAGATGTGATTTAGGGTGCTAACTTCTCAGCATATACCAACTCATATCCGGGCAACAATTCTGGATGCAAAATAGCAATTACATCCGAAAGCAACAAATCAGGCCTCGCTACAGCGCTTTCCCAAAAATCATTGGCAGTACTTGGCAATAAACGTTTATTGAAATTATAAACTTGTTTCAGTTTTACGGGACGAAAAAGACCATGTTTTGAATCAGCCTTTAAAAGTTCATCTAATGAATTGAAACTGCAATTCAACCAAACATCAGTCTTTGAAAAATCATTCAACACTTTTTCCACATTTAATGGTAAACTTCCAGTTGTCGTATCGTTCGAATACAAATAAATTCCACCAGCGTCTGCAAACAAACGTCCCATAAAACTATGTCCGGCAGGCATATACCAAGTTCCTCTAAAATTAGAACCGGCCATAATATTTGGTTTCGTTTTTACAGTTTCAGCTTTTTGTTTTATATCATTGTAATGGTTGGTAATGTCGGTAAAAATGCTGTCAGCTAATTTCCCTTTATTATAAAAGGCAGCCACAAATTTTATCCATTCAGCACGAGCCATTAACGAAGTTTCCATCCATTCGTTATTGAATAAAACCGGAATTCCAGCTTGTGAAACCCGTTGTGCATAGGGATCGTCCTGATTGTACCCACTCATCATTACTGCATCAGGATGAAGTTGTAACGTTTTTTCTATATTAATATTAAATGCATCACCCAAATCGGTTATTTTCCCCTCTCCTATTCGTTTGTTGATCTCTTTGTTATATATAATTTTTGGTGAACATACCCCGGTAATCGTTTCTATTTCACCTAATAAATTCAGAAATTCAAAATGTGTAACGGATGTGGCAGCGAGTGTTTTCAGCGGAATCAGCACTTTATTACCGTCGGATGGAGTATTTATTTTAGCATCAGTCACCAGATAGTATCGGGCATAAACAGAACCTTTCACCCAAGGACTAAATACAATAACCTCTTTATAATCCGAAAAATATTTAATTGAAAAACCTTTGGCGTATTTTAATAAAAGAGAATCTGTAGCTACTTTATTATCAGTTTTCGTAGTCTTGTTTGTACACGAAACCAATAGAAAAATACTAATTACAATTAAAAAATAATTCTTCATTTCTGTTTTATAACGCAGAGAACCGCAGAGTTAAAATTTCCGCGGTTCTCAAATATTTCTATGCGATCTCTACGGTTTTTATTTCCGCAAAGATAACATTAAAATAGTAAATTGTAAATGAAATAATTGTAAATTATCAATGTCCTTTCGGCACTTGAATTGTTGTATCTGACGATTCCGGTTCTTTTACAAACATCCAAAATATTACTGAAGTTGTTATGAGTAAACCGCAGAAGATGTATAATAATTGATGATTGCCTGTTTCTTTTATCACATTGGCAACTCCATTACTCATCATTTGAGGAAGCACTACTGCCAAATTGAAAACGCCCATATATAAACCCATTTTTGCAGGATTCACACGCTCACTCATTATGGCAAACACAATGGATATCACTGCCGACCAACCGATACCTACGAGGAACATTCCGATATAAAAATCAATTTCTACATGACTGAAAAAAGCGATATAAAAATAACCGATGGCAGAAAATGTCAATGCTGAAATGTAGGTTTTTACGCGTCCGATACGTTTTGCGATAGATTGAAGAATTAATGGAAAAATAGCTCCAATCAAGTTCAAAATAAAGAATCCGAGCGAAACAATATTCCCCACCGACGAACCTGTTGTTTGAGCAACACCTGTCAGTCTTTCGGCAAACCAGTTTGCGGCGATATCAGATATATTTACATTCGGAAGTATTTGATTTTCAATAAAAAAGCCAGAAAGAATAAACATACTCTGAAAGGCCACCCAGGTAAAAGAATGCGCCAGCATGATTTTTTGAAATTCATTTCTATTAGAGCTTTTTTTCAAGCCACTTATAATAATTAAAATTCCAATGACAACAGAATAAACCAATGACGAAATCAACATCGGATTATGCCACACCCCCAGGGTTTCAGGAAAAAAGTGATAAAACAAACTAAAGATACCAAACACCAAAAATCCATACAAGGGAAAAATTTCTTTGAAAATCTGCAATACTCCAAACTTTTCTTGATTTTCAAGACTTTCTTGTGCAACATCTTTTTTCTCCTGAATAAAAAGAACCGGAAAAACAGCCGTTAAAAATACGATTACTGCTGCAATGTAAAGCAATAATTCATTCCCAAAAACCATGGAAAGAAAATAGGCAAAAACGCCAAAGAAGCCGGACATAATTTGCATCCACACATATCCCGAAGTTCTGACTTTGCCTTCGGGAGTAAGGTCGGCAATAATAGAACGGGCAGGATTGAATGTGACATTTACCGACAAATCCAAAAACAAAGCGATAACAGATGCAATAAGAATTATATCAGTAATGCCTGTTACATGTGATATTCTGCTGATATTGGGTAATGCCAGAAATGCAATGGAACTAACTAATCCGCCTAAAATGATAAAGGGTCGACGGCGACCTCCCATAAACCACACATTATCACTCAGTAAACCAACAATCACTTGTCCAAAAATTCCGGCAATCGGTCCAGCCAGCCAAACAAATGCCACTTCATGAATGTCTAGATGATATTTATTGGAAAGGATCCAACTTAATGCGGCAATTTGAGTGGAAAGAGCAAAACCTACTGCCGTAGCAGGCAAACCAAGCAATGCCAAAAAGGGATTGCTCATTTTCTTTTGAATATTCAACATAGTAACTTCGTGATTTGTTGATTGGTTAATTGGTTAACTGATTTGTCAGTTAAATCATTTTCGGTTACAATGATATTAAATTCCTATAAAATAGTCAGAAGTTTTAAAATAAGAATGAGGAAATAAGTCTGCAAACGTTTGCTGAAATAGAAAACAAATGACCCCTAACCCCTAAAGGGGAATTTATATCTTGTACCTCAACAGGTATTGAGCATATTTTTTTTAGCCTCTTTAGGGATAACCTAACTTTTGGAAAAGTTTGCGATTCTCATGCTCCCTCTACTTTGGAGAGGGTTGGGGTAAGGTCAGGCTTTGGGGTCACAAACTCTTATTAATCCCCTCAATGTAATTCAACAATTCATCCCTTCCCACGTGCTTTTCCGACGAAGTGGCAAAAATCGGAGGTAATTCCTCCCAGGATTCATGCAATTTATCCTGATATGCTTTCAGACTTTCTTTCGCTCTAACAGCCGACATTTTATCCGTTTTTGTGAACACAATGGAAAAAGGAACCTCATTTTCGCCCAACCATTCCATAAATTCCATATCAATTTTTTGTGGTTCGAGCCGGCTATCAATCAACAAGAAAAGGCAGGTTAATTGTTCACGAAGAAGAATGTAATTTTCAATAATGCTTTGAAGTTGTTCGCGCATTTTCTTTCCGGCAGTTGCATAACCATATCCGGGCAAATCCACCAAATGCCAATTGTTATTGATCAGGAAGTGATTAATCAACAAGGTTTTTCCGGGCTTCGATGAAGTCATTGCCAATCCTTTTTTGTTTGTCAACATATTGATTAATGACGATTTACCTACATTCGAACGTCCGATAAATGCATATTCGGGCAATTTGCTGTCCGGGCATTTCTTATAATCTACGTTGCTTATTACAAATTCAGCTGATTTAATATCCATAATTATTCGAGTTAATAGTTTAAAAGTTTTTAATGTATAAAAGTGAGAATAAAATATTTCAATTGTCAACTGTCAATTGTACATTTGAAAACATAAACATCCCGGCAAAGGTAATCAATCCATTTATCATCAACAATTCATATCCAAACGAAAATCCCCAAAAGTGTGAACTCATATAATCCAACGAACCGCAAATTAGTGGAGAGGCAATGGCAATAAATGGAATTGCTTTATCCACCGTCTTTAATTTTGTAAAAAGGCCAAAGCTATACATCCCCAGCAATGGACCGTAGGTGTAAGAGGCAATAATATAAATAGCATCGATCACGCTTTTATTATTTACAGCCCTAAAAAGTAAAATTATAACCACAAACAAAACGGATATTGCAATATGAATAATTTTTCGACTTTTTTCGGCTTTTTCTTTGGATTGTTTTTGAACGCCCAAAATATCAACTGAAAACGAAGTGGTTAAAGCTGCTAATGCCGAATCGGCACTCGAGAAAGCCGCTGCAATAATACCTACAACAAAAAGGACTAAAACAGATTTTCCTAAATAACTAGTTGCAAACATCGGCAAAATATTATCCGACAGAACAGGTAGTGCAATATTATTCTGAGATGCAAGCATTAACAACATTGCTCCCAGTATTAAAAACAAAAGATTTACCGGCACAAAAGAAATTCCATACCAATACATGTTTTTCTGCGCATCTTTCAGGTTTCGACACGAAAGATTTTTTTGCATCATATCCTGATCTAGTCCTGTCATGACAATAGCAATAAAAATACCGCTGAAAAACTGTTTAAAAAAGTTCTGTTTGCTGTGCCAATCGTCAAGAACAAAAATACGGGTTTTATCACTATCAACCAACGTACTGAACAATTGCTGAAAATTCATATTCAATTGCCCCGAAACTTCAACCACCAGCAGCACCAATGCTAATATCATTATCAAAGTTTGTAAGGTGTCGGTCCAAACAATAGTTTTTATGCCACTTCGAAAAGTATAAAGCCATATCAGTAAAATCGTTCCGCAAACCGTTACCCAGAAAGGGACATTCCATGCATCAAAAACAACCGTTTGTAAAATTAATGCAACAACATATAAACGTGCAGCAGCCCCAATAATTTTCGACAACAGAAAAAAGGATGCTCCGGTTTTATAGGCATTTTTACCAAAGCGTTCTTCAAGATAACTATAAATAGTGGTCAGGTTCAACCTATAATACAGTGGTAAAAGTACATTTGCAATGACAACATAACCAAAAAAGAAACCAAAAACAGTTTGCAAATACGTAAAATCAATTCCTCGAACCATTCCCGGAACAGAAACAAAACTGACCCCCGAAATGGAAGAACCAACCATTCCAATAGCTACTATCCACCAGGGAGATTTTTTATTTCCCAGAAAAAAAGCTTCATTATCAGTGCTTTTCCTTCCAACTAAGTAAGAAATAGTCAGTAGAACAGAAAAGTAAATTACAATTATCAGCAAGACAGACAATCCGGACATAAGTTAGTTTGTAAGGTTTGAAAGTTTGTAAAGTTTAAAAAGTCAAAGAACGACTTTGATACTTTTCATCAATTTTTAATTTGCACAAAATTAGCAAAAATAGACCGTTATAAAATGCTTCATTTTAAAAATAGTTTTTGAACGGATTTTTTTATATTTTTGTAACTTGTGATAAAAGAATTTATTGGAACTAAAAAATTGAATAAACTCTTATGACAACAGCATATTTTTTCATTATATGAGCATACAACAATTTTCATCTGCTTTACTCGAAAATGCAGTCAACGAGTTTGCCAAACTGCCGGGAATAGGTCGAAAAACGGCTTTGAGATTAGTATTACATTTGCTTAAACAGTCTGAAAAAGAGGTGGATGATTTTGGAAATTCCATGATTCAGTTACGAAAGGAAATTCAATATTGCAATGTATGCCATAATATTTCGGACACTGAAATCTGTAATATTTGCAGTAATCAGTCGCGCGACAAAGAAACCGTTTGTGTAGTGGAGAATATAAAGGATGTAATGTCTATTGAAAACACGCAACAATTCAGAGGATTATATCATGTATTGGGGGGAATTATTTCGCCGATGGATGGCATAGGGCCTTCTGATTTAGAAATTGAAAGTCTTGTAAAGCGAGCAGAAAAGGAAGGCGTGAAAGAAGTAATTATGGCTTTGAGCACTACCATGGAAGGCGACACGACCAACTTCTATATTTTCCGAAAGCTCGCTCCATTGAACATTAAAATAACCACTATTGCCCGTGGAATTGCTATTGGTGACGAGCTGGAATATGCCGATGAAGTTACATTAGGACGATCAATATTAAACAGAGTAGAATTTACAAATTCCTTTAAATAATTAATAAAATAAACAAAAAAAATGGATAATCAATTGATTGACAGAACACAAAAAACACTTTCCGGCATATATTATATAGTTTACACTATGGCCGTTTTATTCGCAGTGGCAGGATATTACCTGACAGTAAAAGGAAATTTATTTGTCAACCCACAAAGTGAATTAGGAATTACACTAACATCAATTTTTATAATTTATATCATTGGCTCTATCCCTTTGACCTTGGGTGGATTTCATTATATGACAAAAAAATGGATTGCCCTTGAAAATGAAGTTGAAAAAATTGAGAAATATAAAAACGGAGCTATTTTACGGTTAATTATTGTTGGTATAAGCATTGGCATTGGTGTATTTTTATTTTATGTTACACGCTCACAATCAATGATTTTTTGTGCCGGCATTGCAGCTATAGCATTGTTTTTTTGTAAACCTATGAGGGCAAAAATTATTTCGGAACTTAAACTTGAAGAAGAAGAATTATAACCATTTTCTCTCGTGTAACTTTATAACCTTTCAAACTTTATAACTTTATAAACCCTAAATATGATAATAGCAGTAGATTTTGATGGAACCATTGTAACACATGAATATCCCAGAATTGGGAAAGAAATTCCATTTGCTATTGACACACTGAAACGGTTACAACAAAACTATGAAAACCAAATAGTGCTTTGGACAGTTCGCGAAGGTAAAGAATTAGATGAAGCTGTTGAATATTGTCATAATCGTGGTCTTGTGTTTTATGCAATAAATTCAAACTATCCCGAAGAAAATAAAAAAAATCAGGAACCCAGAAAACTGAAAGCCGATTTGTTTATCGACGACCGAAATCTGGGAGGCTTGCCTGATTGGGGAGTTATCTATCGTGTTATAATGTCGAAAAAGTATTACGAGCCAATATCAAATGAAATTCATCAGGAATATCAACTCTCTAAGAAAAAAGGCTTTTTAAATAATTTATTTGGAAAATAATTGCTTTGTTAGAAAACGAAATCATACAGCTTCGAGCTATAGAACCGGAAGATCTGGACCTTCTATATAAATGGGAAAACAACTCCCGTTGGTGGGATGTGGGAAATACCCGACAACCTTACTCCCGCTACACGCTGAAACAATACATACTAAATTCGGATAAGGATATTTACGAAACTCATCAGCTCCGCTTGATGATGGTTAGTACTGCAACCGCTGAGATTGTTGGGACCGTTGATTTATTTGATTTTGACCTGCACCACAGTCGTATTGCACTTGGGCTTTTTGTTGACGAAAGTTATCAGGGAAAGGGTTTCGCCAAAGCCAGTTTGCAATTAGTAGAAGAATATGTATTTGATTTTCTGAAAATAAACCAGCTTTATTGTCATATTGCCGAATCGAATGTTCCCAGCCGAAAAATGTTTGAACAGGAAAAATACGAAACAAATGGTATGCTAAAGAGCTGGATCAAAACTATCAATGGTTTTGAAAACATCATTGTATTTCAACAATTTAAGGATGTATATTTGAATAAAAAACAATTTTTATAATTATTAGAGTTTAAAAAAGTTTTAATCCGCATTTGAGAATTATCCTGATCTCAAAGATCGTTAAGGTGCTAAATTTCGAAGAAAAACTTTGATTCTTTGATTACTTGTTTTTTGCACCTGCCTAATATCAGGCCTTTGAAAAATTTACTCTCAATATTCAATAAGATTCTAATTTAGACTATCTCAATACAAAAAAACGCGAATCAGTCTTCACTAATTCGCGTCTTTACGGTCCCCTTTAGGGGATTAGGGGTTTTTAATATTTACTTGTCAACGCATCAACTTCATCATTCACCATTTTAACGAATTCAGCTACTTTCATAGTGCCTTTATCTCCTTCGCCTTGTCGACGAACGGAAACTTCGGCATTTTCAGCTTCTTTTTCACCAACAATCAACATATAAGGAATTCGTTTTAATTCATTATCACGTATTTTACGACCGATTTTTTCATTACGATCATCCACCTGAACACGAATATCCTGAGAATTCATTTCTTTTGCAATCTGAAAAGCATATTCATTAAATTTCTCGCTAATTGGAAGTATAACAACCTGATCAGGTGTTAACCACAATGGGAATTTACCAGCTGTATGTTCAATCAATACTGCCACAAAACGTTCCATAGAACCAAACGGCGCACGGTGAATCATTACCGGACGATGTTTTTGGTTATCATCACCAGTATATTCCAGTTCAAAACGTTCAGGCAGATTGTAATCAACCTGAATAGTTCCCAACTGCCAACGACGACCAATAGCGTCTTTTACCATAAAGTCAAGTTTTGGACCATAGAAAGCAGCTTCTCCAGTTACAATTTTGGCGTTCAATCCTTTAGCTGCACAGGCTTCAATAATAGCACTTTCGGATTTTTCCCAATTTTCGTCAGAACCAATATACTTTTCAGTATTTTTTGGGTCACGTAACGAAATCTGCGCTTCGAAATTTTCAAAGTCTAATGCTTTAAAAATAATGAAGATAATATCCATTACTTTTAAAAACTCTTCTTTCAATTGATCTGGGCGACAGAAAATATGTGCGTCATCTTGTGTAAAACTACGTACACGTGTTAATCCATGCAATTCCCCACTTTGTTCATAACGATAAACTGTACCAAACTCAGCCAAACGAACTGGGAGATCTTTGTAAGAGCGTGGTTTAAATTTATATATTTCGCAGTGGTGAGGGCAATTCATCGGTTTTAACAAATATTCTTCTCCTTCTTCGGGCGTGTGAATAGGTTGAAACGAATCTTTACCGTATTTTTCATAGTGACCAGAGGTAACATACAATTGTTTGTTACCAATGTGCGGAGTCATTACCTGATCGTAATCAAAACGACGTTGGATTTTTTTCAAAAAATCTTCCAGACGCAAACGTAATGCAGTTCCACGTGGCAACCACATTGGAAGTCCTTTACCCACTTTATCGGAAAACATGAATAACTCTAATTCTCTACCAATTTTACGGTGATCACGTTTTTTAGCTTCTTCTAAAAGAACTAAATACTCATCGAGCATTTTCTTTTTAGGAAATGAAATACCATAAATACGAGTCAACATTTTACGTTTCTCGTCACCACGCCAATATGCACCGGCAACACTTAAAATTTTTATTGCTTTAATAGCACCCGTATTAGGCAAGTGTGGTCCACGACAAAGATCAGTGAAATTTCCTTGAGAATATAAAGTAATGGTTCCATCAGTCAAGTCACTGATCAATTCCACTTTGTATTCGTCACCTTTATCTTCGAATTTTTTGATTGCTTCGGCTTTAGTGATGTCCGTGCGAACAATTGCTTCTTTGCGAGCAGCCAATTCCATCATTTTAGCTTCGATGGCAGGCAAATCACCTTCTTTAATCACTGCCGTTCCCGGATCTACATCATAATAGAAACCGTTTTCGATAGCCGGTCCAATTCCGAATTTCATTCCAGGATACAATTCCTGAAGAGCTTCTGCCATTAAATGAGCAGACGAATGCCAATATGCATGTTTGGCTTCTTCATCTTCCCACTTGTGCAATTTAATAGCAGCATCGGTTTCAATTGGACGCGTCAAGTCCCATATTTCATTATTTACTGTGATGGCAAGCACCTCTTGTGCAAGTCGTGAGCTGATACTTTCAGCTAATTGAAGTCCGGTTATGCCTTTGGCAAATTCTCTTACCGAACCATCGGGAAATGTTACTTTAATCATACGTTTTGAACCTTACAAATGGTTTTTAAATTTTGAACTGCAAAGGTAAGAAATAATGTTGAAATGTGGTAATTAAGAATTATCGTTTTAGGATAAATCAACTTTACAGGCTATTTCCTACTTTTGTGTCTTGAATCTTGTTTCTTTATCCTCAAAAGATAATAAATATATCAAACTTGATTTGCGAACTCAAAACAAATAAAACTTTTTCAACCACGAATCTCACGAATTTACACGAATCATTATCATGTGTTTTCGTGCGAATTCGTGCAATTTGTGGGTTGTAATCTTTAATTAATTGTGAACATTCGGGTTTAAAGTCAAGATTTGTATCAATAAATGTTTGAACTTTAAATTAAGGTGTTTTGCTGAAAATATTATTAAATTGTTTATCCTTAAAAAATCTTCATTAAACCATTACAAAAAGTACGATTCTACGTCATACTAATTCAAACTGGTAATAAACAAGCAATGCAAAAACGTTTTTCGGGTGTGGTAGTACCCATGATAACTCCACTGAATAAAGATTTCACAGTTGACATTGAAGCTATTGAAAGAATCATTCGATTGTTTAATAAAAATGAAATACATCCATTGGTCCTCGGCACTACCGGCGAATCGAGTTCTATAAGTGAAGTTGAAAGTTATAAGTTGGTGGAAGCAGCTGTGCGGGTTAAGGGTAAAAACCAGTGTATTTATGCAGGTTTGGTTGGGAATCAGGTTCAACAATTGATTGAACGTGGAAACAAGTATATTCAAATTGGTGCCGACTGCATAGTAGCCACTTTGCCTTCCTATTATATTCTTACTCCATCTCAAATGATCACATTTTACACCCGTCTTGCCGATGAAATTGCCGGACCTGTAATGATGTACAATATCAAAGCTACGACGCAAATGACTATTCCACTGGATGTTGTTGAGCATTTATCAAATCATCCCAGTATCTACGGTTTAAAAGATTCTGAACGCGATGAAGATCGTCTGAAAAACTGTATTGAAACCTACAAAAATCGGGAAGATTTCTCGTACTTTTGTGGTTGGGGAGCACAAAGCGCTGGAAGCCTTGAACTGGGTGCCGACGGAATAGTTCCAAGTACCGGCAACATTGTTCCGGAAATGTATGGAAAACTTTATTCGGCAGCCTCGAATAAAGACTGGAATGAATGCATGAAGTGGCAGTATGAAACGAACAAAGTGGCCGTAATGTATCAAAAGGACAGAACACTGGGTGAGTCGCTGGCAGCATTGAAAGTAATGATGCATTCAAAAGAAATTTGCAATACGATTATGATGCCACCTTTAACGGAATTATGTGCAGATGATGTGAAATTGATACTTAATTCATTTCAATCATGAGCAATTCAATTCATTGGGTAGACATTCTCATTGTCATTATTTCGGTTTTCTTTACTTTAGGAGCCGGATTTTATTTTGCCCGCAGGCAAAAGAGTTCGGATCAGTATTTTGCAGGAAGTAAAACCATACCCGCCTGGGCCATAGGAATATCCATTTTTGCAACCCTAATAAGTAGTGTTACCTTTTTAGCTTATCCGGCGGCGGCTTATAAATCGAACTGGATTTTATTGGTGCAGGGATTAATGGTTCCTATAGTTCTTCTCGGGTTAATTTGGGTGATTGTACCACTCTTCCGAAAAGTAATCCGACTAAGTACTTATGAGTATTTCGAACGTAGATTTGGTGTTTTTGCACGGATGTATAGCTCGGTGGCTTTTATATTGACACATTTCTCCAAGATGGGAACCGTACTTTATCTGGTCAGTCTGGCTTTATCGAGTTTAACAGGAGTTCCCGTTGTCGTTTATATTTTGTCACTCAGTGGAATTATAATTTTACTAACATATTTAGGTGGTATAGAGGCGGTTATTTGGATGGATGTTGTGCAGGGTTTTTTGTTAATAGGCGGCGGATTGCTTTGTGCCGGATTACTTCTGTTTCGTTTCGAAGGCGGACCTGGTTTAATGATGTCCGAAGCCGTTTCGATGCATAAAATAGATTTCGGTCCTTATAATTTTAGTCTGGCTCAACTTACTTTCTGGGTTATGGTTATCAATGGTGCTTTTTATGCTTTGCAAAAATATGGAACGGATCAAACGATTGTTCAACGTTATCTGACCGCCAAAACCGATAAAGATGCTAAAAAAGCAGCATATATTGGTGTCTTGGCTAGTGTTCCGGTTTGGGCATTATTTATGTTGATTGGTTCATTATTGTTTGTATTTTATAATTCAGGTAGTGCAACCTTACCCGAAGGAATGAAAGCTGATCAGGTTTTCCCTTATTTTATCGGAACACAACTACCGGTTGGTGCTGTGGGGTTGGTATTGGCGGCACTTGTTGCGGCTGCTATTTCCAGTCTCGACTCGGATATGAATTGTTTAGCTGCTATAGGCGTTGAAGATTATTATCAACGATTTAAACCAAACTGTACAGATAAGCAACGATTTAACATGGGAAGATGGCTAGTGTTGTTTTCTGGTATCGCAATGACTGGTGTTGCACTTTTATATGCCGCCTGGGATGGTGAAGGCGTGTTGGGTGTGGTGTTTGAATTGTATGCCATATTCTCTGCCGGCATTGTTGGTATATTCTTATTAGGACTTTTTTCAAGTAGAGCTAATAAGAAGGGATTACATATTGGAATAGCCGTTTGTGTGCTCTTTACAGCTTATGCTGTGGCAACAACCACAAAAATAGGTGATTACCTGATACTTGATTTGGGAAAATATAATTTTCCACATCATAAATATATGTTGGGTGTATACAGTCATCTCATTGTTTTAGTTGTGGGATATGTTGCCAGTTTGTTCTTTAAATCGGAAAAAGTCGATAAGAGCCTGACCATTTACGGATATTTAAAATCAAATGAAAAATTGAAATAAAAAAATGAATTCTATTACATTATTACAACCTGCCAAAATAGTTTTTGGTCTAAATGTTATTGATAAATTAGTTGAAGATGATTTAATTTTATCTTCTGATAAAATACTGTTTTTAGTAGCTACACCATTACTAACTACATTTCAACCAATTTCCGAAAGTATTTCATCTTTAGGGAAAAAAGTTGTTCTTATTGAATATAATTTTCCCGGTGAACCTACTTTTTCTCAATTTGATATGTTGTTGAATAAATCGGGATATTTTAATCCCGATTGTGTGGTTGGAGTAGGAGGTGGAAGTGTTCTCGATTGTGCCAAACTGATTGCTGCAATGACAGGAAATGAACAGGTTTATCCTGATGTAGTCGGTATTGGACTTTTGAAGAAACGAATGAAAAAACTCATTTGTATCTCAACTACTTCGGGAACAGGAAGTGAAGTTTCACCCATTGCTATTCTGCTGAATGAAAAAACAGAAGCTAAAAGTGGTATAGTAAGTCCTGTTTTGCTGGCCGATGTGGCTTATATTGATCCGTCATTAACTGTTGGTTTACCTGCCAAAATTACTGCTGAAACAGGAATGGATGCTTTATGTCATTGCATTGAAGCTTATACCAATAAGTTTGCACATCCCACTGTAGATATTTATGCCTTAAATGGTATAAAATTGATTGCAGAAAATTTAGAAAAAGCCTATAAAAACGGTAATGATTTAGATGCCCGTTCGGCACTTTCGTTGGGTTCTATGTATGGTGGATTGTGTCTTGGCCCGGTCAATACTCATGGAGTTCATTGTTTATCATACGGTTTGGGTGGAAAATATCATATTTCGCACGGACTGGCCAATGCAATTTTATTACCAGGAGTACTTCGTTTTAATATGGAAGCTTCACCCGAAAGACATGCTGAAGTGTCGATTGCTCTTGGTATAAAAAGAAAAGAAAATGATTTGGCGACAGCTTTAGCCGGTATTGAATTTATAGAACATTTATCAAAAAGATGTGGAATTCCCGGGAGCTTATCAGAATTAGGAATCTCTGAAAATGACTTGTCCGAATTGGCAGATATAGCTATGAATGTAAAACGATTGTTGGTAAACAATCCGAGGGTAATTACAAAGGAAGATGCTGTTGAGATTTATAAGAAACTCTTATGACCCCCAACCCCTATCCCGATAGCTATCGTGGAGGGAGTAAGAAATATTACAACCGACTATTAAAAATTTGAATTATGAGTAATATAAAAGATATAACAGACGAAACTAACTCAGTTCCCCTTCAGGGGTTAGGGGCAAACTCCCCTTTAGGGGTTGGGGGTCATCTTCCAAAAATAGGAATATCTATGGGTGATCCGGCAGGAATCGGACCCGAAATTTGTATTAAAGCATTATCGCAACAAGATGTATATGTCCGTTGTCATCCAATAGTGGTTGGCGATGCAAATGTGATGAAAAAAGCAGTTGAATTGCTGAAATCAAATTTGAAAATCAATCCAATTCAAAATGTTACAGAGGCAAAATTTGAGTTTGGAACAGTAGATGTTTTTGATTTAAAGAATGTAACTGCTGCTGAACTAGAACCCGGAGTGGTTTCAGCAATGGCAGGAAATGCTGCTTTTGAAGCAGTGAAGAAAGTTATTGATTTGGCTTTGGCTGATGAAATTGATGCTACTGTTACTGCTCCAATCAACAAAGAATCGATTCATAAAGCCGGACACAATTACTCAGGACATACTGAGATTTATGCCCATTTTACCAATACTAAAAAATTTGCCATGTTGTTGGCTGACGAAAACTTACGCGTTATTCATGCTACTACTCATGTTTCACTCCGACAAGCCTGTGATTTATGTAAGAAAGACCGTGTATTGGAAGTAATCTCGTTGTTGAACGATGCTTGTATTCAGTTTGGAATTCCACAGCCCAGAATTGCTGTTGCAGGTTTAAATCCTCATGCAGGAGAAAATGGCTTGTTTGGTGATGAAGAAATAAATGAAATTATTCCCGCAATAGATGAAGCCAATCGGTTGGGATTTAAAGTTGAAGGGCCAATTCCTCCTGATACCATATTCGTAAAAGCCGTTCAGGGGAAATACGATGGTTGTGTGGCAATGTATCACGATCAGGGTCATATTCCATTTAAATTGGAAGGCTTTCAGTGGGACAACGAAAAACAAACCATGAAGAGTGTAAAAGGGGTAAATTTAACACTTGGATTACCTATTATTCGTACATCGGTGGATCACGGAACAGCCTTTGAAATTGCAGGAAAAGGAATTGCTTCGCCTGATGCAATGTTAATTGCTATAGATTATGCGATTATAATGGCAAAACATAGAAAAAAATGATTACGGTAATAGCCGATGATATCACAGGTGCAGCCGAGATTGCCGGAGTTTGTTTACGCTACGGTTTAAAAGTAGCATTCGGAATCGATTCAGTTCCTACTGAATCGGCAGATGTAATTATTATTTCAACCGACAGCCGCTCCAACACTGAAATTGAGGCTTTTAACACCCATCTTAAATTAGCCACAGAAATCTTTGACGATTCAGATTCAATAGTTTTTAAAAAATGTGATTCGGCATTGAGAGGTTTTGTTTTAACGGAATTATCTGCCATGCTTCAAGTCAGTAAATTTCGTAATATATTACTTCAACCTGCAAATCCTGTTACGGGACGTCGTATTCAAGGTGGAATTTATACTATTGATAACGAGCCAATAGAATATTCCGGTTTTGCAACAGATCCTGATTTTCCCGCAGATAATTCACAAGTTCAGAATTTACTCTTGCAGCGTTCTACAAATCATGAAAATATAACCGAAATTCATACAGGAAAAATTACACAACTCAAAGAGATAGGACTATCTGTCCCTGATTGTACTTCGGTTGCTGATCTTCAAAATTGTTGTAAATTATTAAATGATAATACTCTGTTGTGTGGGAGTGCGGCATTTTTTGAACAGATACTGATTTTCACTAAAACAGGAATACCAAAAGGAACTCAGACTCAATTTAATGTAAAGTCCAATTTTTTAATGATTTGTGGAAGTACACATCCTCAAAGCCAGCAATACCTTGAAGAATTGAGCTTATCGGGTTTACCTGTATATGGTTTTCCGGATTCATTATTACAGGAAAATACCAGACAGGAAAGTATTGCACTTTGGATTCAGGAATTAATTACTAGCTGGGAAAAACACAGGAAACTGATTTTATATGTTTCATTTGAAAAGGTACTATTTCCGGACAGTTCAAAAATATTAAAATCTAGAATGGATCAAATTGTTTCCGGAATTCTTAGTAACTGTGAAATAAACGAGCTATTAATTGAAGGAGGAGCAACGGCTTATGGAATTCTGAATTTAATAAATTGGAAAACGTTAAATCCGGTTCAGGAGCTTGCACCGGGTGTTTTGAGGATGCAGGTTGCATCCACTCCTTCAGTTCATTTAACCATAAAGCCCGGTAGTTATTTGTGGCCTGAAAATTTAATTGTTATGGGAGATTTAATATAAACTTTCCAATGTTTCATTGATTATTAAACTGCTAAATAAGATATATTTACATATTATACGTTTGCATTTCTTCATGGAATTGCAAACGTTTTTTATTTTCTTTTTATTCTGTAATGAATTCTTATTTGTTTTATACCGATCGCACAAACAATACAGTCCAATTTCGACTTTGTCTCATTGCCCTATTTGTTTGTATGCATCGGCATTAACCACAGTAGACATATAAAATAGCTTTGGGCTATTTTATATGTACAGATGGTATTAATTACAGAGATGCAACGTTAAATATATATAAACATAATAATTACATTCACTAAATAGTTATACTTTTGTAACCATTTTTGAAAATAACTATATATTACACTATAAAATGAAAGAAAAAAACAAGATTTCAATTGATTTGACCATTGAAAATTTAATTTCAATTCAACCTTTGCTATCTAAGACTTTTACACGATCTCTTCGTGCCAAAACAAATTTGAATCCGGGTTCTCTTTATGTATTAGGTGTTTTGACCCGTCACGAAACCTTGTCAATGTCTGAAATCGGATGCAAGTTATCAATGCCAAAACCGCATGTCACGATTTTGGTAGATAAATTAATTGCGGAGGAAATGGTTGAACGTCTTTACGACCCGAATGATCGCCGGATTATAAATATACGTATAACTGAAAAAGGATTGGCAGATTTTAATGATATAAAATTTGAAATTAGTCAGGAACTACGCCAAGATCTTGCATCGCTGGCTAAAGAGGAAATTGAAATTCTTTCACTTGCCTCAAA
Organism: Paludibacter sp.; assembly: GCA_028692715.1. Taxonomy (GTDB): domain Bacteria; phylum Bacteroidota; class Bacteroidia; order Bacteroidales; family Paludibacteraceae; genus Paludibacter. Next base: position 133,857 of record JAQUWU010000008.1, read on the forward strand.
GCAGGTAAAAGACATCTTATTGAAAATAATTGTTGAAAAATCTACTTGTGCAAATTCAAATTGTTGTAAAGAGGAATGATTATTTGATTTTTAATTGAAAATCAAAGCAATACCTAATTAAAAAAGCAGATAAAAAATAATATAAAAAGAAAAAAGTGGTTTATGAAAAAAGAAAAAAGAGATTGGAAAATTTACATTCCATTAGGCTTGGTTGTTTTATTGGTACTTATTGGTGGAATTTATTGGTACAAGGATTATTCGAGTTATATTAAAACAGATGATGCGGTACTTGCATCGGATATTGTTTCGGTAAGTCCTAAAATAATGGGAAGAGTTAGCAAAGTATATGTAGAAGAAGGTGATTCGGTAAAAAAGGGACAATTGTTAGCTGAATTGGACAGTGTCGATTTATTGGCACAAAAACATCAGGCTTTAGCTGCAAAAGATCAGACAGTTGTAAACAAAGCACAAACCGAAGCCAACTATCAACTGGCAGAAAAAAATATAGTTGTACTACAAATAGGTCTGGACAAGTCGAAGGATGATTTTGACAGGGCAAATCTTCAATACAAGGGTGGCGTTATTACCAAAGAACAGTTTGATCATTTAAAGAAAGCATTGGAAATTTCACAAGCTCAGTTAAATGTGGCAAAAGCCCAGTTGCTAGTTTCAAAATCTTTGATAAAAAGTGCAGAATCAGCGATTAATAGTTCAGTTGCTCAGATAGGAATAATAAATTCACAGTTGAATAACACAAAATTATACGCACCTATTGATGGAGTTGTTGCCAAACGTTGGTTACTTCCCGGAGATATTGCTCAACCAGGACAATCGGTTTATACCATTAATGAGAATACCCGGTTTTGGGTACAGGTTTTTTTGGAAGAAACCAAATTGGAAAATTTGCAAATAGGTGAAAAGGCAATATTTACACTTGACACGTATCCGGATGTAGTTTTTACCGGACAAATATTCACTATGGGTTCAACAACAGCGTCGCAGTTTTCATTAATTCCTCCAAGTAATGCTTCAGGAAATTTTACTAAAGTTACACAACGCGTTGCATTGAAAATATCAATTGATGGGACTGAAGATGGTCAGAAATTATCATCGTTCAAATTTTTAACAGGGATGTCGGCCGTTGTCAAAATTATTAAGAAATAATGCGTAAAGTTTCTAATACACACAAACTACGACGCAAACTACGTAATAATGATTCGGTTTATCATCCGAAAAATCCATTATATAAATGGTTTGTGTTAGCAAATGTCATGCTGGGTACTTTTATGGCAGTTCTCGACAGTACCATTGTCAATGTGAGCTTGCCAAAGATTATGTCATCGTTTGGCGTCGGACTTTCAACCATACAATGGGTAATAACTGCCTATATGCTTGCAATGGCTGCCATGTTGCCAACTTCGGGTTGGCTTGCCGACAAATTCGGTTATAAAAAGGTTTATTTTTGGGGTTTATTTCTTTTTACCCTTGGATCCTTATTATGTTGCATGTCAAATGATGAAACAACCCTGATTATGTCACGTATTCTTCAAGGATTAGGTGCAGGAATGATTCAACCCCTTGGTATGGCAATTATCACAAGAGAATTTCCACCGCATCAACGTGGTATTGCCCTTGGATTTTGGTCAATTGCAGCTGCTGCATCGGTTTCGTTTGGACCACTAATTGGCGGATATTTGGTAGATAATTTCTCCTGGCAATTAATATTTGATGTAAACGTTCCAATTGGAATTTTGGCTATGATATTTACGGTTGTTATTCAACGTGAATTTATCAGTCCGAACATTAAAAAGTTTGATTATGTAGGATTTATTTCAGTAATCGTTTTTCTTCCCGTATTGCTTTACGCACTGTCTGAAGGTAATGCGCAAACAAATTCTGCGGGTTGGTCGGCTCCTTATATTTTAGTTTGTTTTGCAATTTCGGCAATAGCTTTTGCTGTATTTCTAACTCAGGAATTAACCAGTAAAAATCCTCTTATTGATTTACGTTTGCTAGGCAATTATAATTTTGGAATGACTAATATCGTCATGCTGGTATTTAGTATGGGGATGTTTGGTAGTACTTTCTTATTGCCACTTTATTTGCAAAACTCAATGGGTTATACAGCCTTACAGTCTGGAGCCGTATTTTTGCCTGTTGGTATTATTCAAGGTTCTATTGCTCCACTTTCGGGTTGGTTTTCGGATAAAGTGAGTGCAAAAATTCCAATTATAATTGGAATTGGGCTGATGATATTAAGTTTCTACTTAAATTCTCAATTGTCATTTCTCACCGAACGTCCTTTTGTTATGACTTCTTTATACATTAGAGGTTTGGGAATGGGATTAATGTTCACGCCGTTAAATACGCTCGGACTGTTGACAATTCCGCGTGATAAAATGGCGCAGGCTTCAGGTATTTCCAATACCATACGTCAGATTGGCGGAAGTCTTGGAGTAGCCGTTTTAAGCACTGTTTTAACGGCTAGAGTAAACTTTCATGCTCAAATGTTTGGAGGTACCGTTCAATCCGGTTCACAAATTTTTCAGCAGGTAAGTCATAATATGGCTTTTTTCATTCAACAACATGCGGGCGGGTCATTGTCAACGGCTTTGAAACAAAGTCAAAGTTTGATTATGTCGAATATTAGTGCTCAGGCTTTTATTCAGGGAGTTGATGATGATTTTTTAATTGCTGCACTGATTACGACGCTAGGTTTTATTCCTGTATTAATGATGCAGTCGAAAAAGAAAAAACCACCAACGGAGAAATTGTTAAATGAAACTATTAGCAAAAAATAATTTTTACTTTACCGTTTATTTTAAAACTAAAAATAAATAAATAATTAAACAACTAAATGAAATCAATTTATAAAATTACAATACTTTTTCTGTCAGCGTTTATTGCAACAATAAGTGCACAGAATACCGATTCATTAAGTCTGAAAGCTATACTTAATAACGTTCTTGTAAAATATCCAACTATTATTAAAGCCGAAAAAGAACTTGATGCAGCAAATGCTCGAATAGGTTTTGCTAATTCGGCATATTTGCCAGATATAAATATAAGTTCGGCTTATACACATATTGGACCTACTTCATCCATTACGATTCCTGAAATGGGGACTTTTCAGCTCTTCCCAGCCGATAATTACAATGCAACACTCAATGTAAATCAGTCTATTTACGATTTTGGGAAAACAGCAAAAAATATAGCTTTCGAAAAAATGGGCAAAGACTTGACTAATCTGTCGATAGAGCAGGCAAAACAAGGACTGTCTCAACGAGTTATGGGAAACTATTATGCCATCGTTTTTCTTCAGGAGGCTGTAAAAATAAAAAATGAAGAACTTACAACTTTGAATGAACATTTAAATTATGTAGAAAAAAAAGCAGAAACAGGTTCAGCAACTCAATACGAGATACTATCAACAAAAGTAAGGATTTCGAGTATTGAAAACCAGAAAACGGATATATTAAGCTCTTTAAAAGTTCAAAGTTCACAATTGAATTCATTTATGGGAAATACTCCGGATACAAAACTAAATGTACGTGAGAACCTGCTGAATACCGAAATTATTGCTCCAACTGATTCTTTGTTTTCAATGGCATTTGAGCAGCGCGATGAAATGAAAATTGCACTTCAGAAAACAAATATGGCTAAAACAAAGTTGGAATTGACAAAAGCTCAAAATAACCCAGCTTTTAATGTTTTTGCAAATGCTGGTGTAAAAAATGGTTATTTACCCGATATGGCTAAGTTGACACCAAATTATGCAGTAGGTGTGGGCGTAAAAATTCCAATTTTTGATGCGAACCGATCAAAATACAATCAGCAACAAGTAAAGGCAAATATGGAAGGCAATGACCAAGATACAGAATTAGTAAAACGTGCCATTGTAAACGAAGTCGTTGAAAGCAGATCAAATGCCATTGCTTCACACAAAAAAGTGTTACAATCAGGACTACAACTTCATCAAGCACAACAAGCTCATGCTCTTGCCGAAATAAACTTTAAAGCAGGCGCAATTACAAATCTGGATTTATTGGAAAGTTATACGGCTGTGGCGGAAAGCAAACTAGCCTTACTGAAAACAAAAATTGACTATACAGTAAGTTTATTGAAACTAAAAATAGCTCTAGGAGAAAGAATTTATTAAAACATAACACTACAAAAAGGTTATTAAGTATTTACCATTAAACAATGTACCATTTACCATTTAATAAAAAGAAGATAAAACAGCATATTACGAGTTTATTAATGAGACTTTATATTATTCTTATTACTTCTATAATTAAAAAGACCTGTTTATTTCAAGCAAAATAAATATTTTATTTTCGAAAGAGTTAATATCTTATTTTATTTGTTGTGATACTTTTATAGATAAGTTTTTTGGGTGAAAACAATATAAACCTATACGTGTTATAAAAAAACGTATACTAAAATAAAAAACAAGAATATGAATAAAATAAACTATGTAATTACATTGATATTAATGCTTTCGTACAATATGATATTTGCTCAAAAGTTTACAGTTGACACTCAAAAATCGAATATTGAATGGACAGGCAAAAATATTGTCAGCCAACACATTGGCAACATAAAACTTAAAAGTGGAAGCTTTGAATTAAAAGGAAATAAGCTTATTTCCGGAAGCTTTGTGGTGGATATGACATCAATTATTGACACCGACCTTAAAGACGAAAGTATGAACCAAAAATTAGTTGGTCATCTAAAATCCGATGATTTTTTTGGGGTGGAAAAATATCCCACAGCTACCTTTGTAGTGACAAACGTATCAAAACTCAGTGAAGGTAAATCTTTAATAACCGGCAATATAACTATAAAAGCAAAAACCGAAACAATTTCATTCAAGGCTGAAAACATCGGGAAAGTATATACAGCCGATATTGATATAGACCGCTCCAAATTTGATGTCAGATACGGTTCTAATACCTTTTTCGACAACCTGGGCAATAAAGCTATCGATAATATTTTTACGCTTAATATAAAATTGGTGTTGAATTAAAAATACCACAACAAAAGATAACTCCCCGATACGTTAATGCATATCGGGGAGTTTTAATAATTTTTAGTGGGAGTACGACTTAAAGTCGTATCCTCCACTTTATGACAAAAAGCATAAAACGAAGTTATCGTTTTAATCTTTAATACAACGAACAGAATAACCATAATTTCTAGTGCTGTTACTTTTGTATATAGTATATTTTATATAGTTGAAATTTCGGTATGTAATAGGCGAAGTACCTGTAGAAGTCCAAAAATAACAGTCTGTTCCACCTTTGTCAAAAACGCCTGCAACATCTCTAACACCGCCCGGCATAACGCTAAAACCTGAACTATTATTTATTGATAAATTGTTACCAATTGCACCGGGAGAAGTTGAGATTGACCAATCGGTAGTTGAAGACAAAGCTTTTGTTACACTTCCCGATTTACCCGCATTAACGCTTATGTAATTTTCTAGTGTAGTCCATTCTGCATCAGTTGCAATATGCCATCCTTCAGGTGCTAACTTGCCTGTATTTATAACATAGCCATTATATAATGCACCATACTTATTTTTATTCGAAGCATCATTAACACACCAACAGTATGCTGGACTCGTCAAAATAGACCATTGATAATTATCTGTAACCAAAGGTATGGAAGTTCCATCGTTATACTTAGTCGTTTTAAGATTTTCAACCATCCAGGTTTGAGTTCCAATCGTAATTGTATTATAATAGTTTCCATCAACATCGGAAACCACAGTTGAAGTATTAAAACTTAATTCATTTCCATAAAATAATCCCGCACCATTTATTGCATAAGCACGATAAAAATAAGTAGAATTAGGCGTTAAACCACTTAGCTGCAAAAAATATGATCCAATTCCACCACCACTCATTAACTTGCTATCATTTACAGTTGGATTAGCTGAAATACTCCAACAAATTCCATTCTCTATTAAAGAAGATCCACCGGTTGATGATATATATCCACCAACTTGAGCAGTAGTTCCGCTAATATTGGATGGTGCAATAGAAGAAATAGCCACAATTCCACTTATAGTTTTAAAACTAACTTCATTTCCATAATATGTAGTATCAATATTAGCTGCGTATGCTCGAATGTAATATGTAGTATTGTTTTTTAATCCTGTGAAAGATAATGTAAATGATCCAATACCACTGCCTTCAATTGATTTTGAATCATTAATGACGGGATTAGTTGTTGTACTCCAACAAATCCCTCGTTCAGTTACGGAATTCCCGCCGATTTCGGTTACACTACCTCCCGATGTGGCTGAATTTAAAGTTATATTAGTAACAGAAGCTGTTGAAACACTTACAATCCCAATTTTAGTTTTAAAACTAATTTCGTCACCATAATATGTCGCTTTACTAGTTGAAGCGTACACACGAACATAATAGGTTGTATTTGCTGTTAAATCGGATAACACACTGCTAAATTCTCCTACACCATTACCATTAGATTTTTTGAAGTCCTGAATGGTTGGTGAAGGTTGTGTATTCCAACAAAGTCCACGATCAATGATACTAGAGCTATCACCAGGAACTTCAACACTCCCACCAGACATTGCAGAATTCATTGTTATATCAGTTATTTTCAAGGTTGTGAGTCCTATAGATTTAGTTGTAAAAGTTTCTTGAAGACCATAAGCAGTTCCATTCTTATTTGTAGCATATGCTCTTAAATAATAAGTTGTATTTGGAATTAAACTATATATTTGGCTTACATATCGACCAGTACCAGCTGCATCTTTTGTTACGCTGTCAGCTATAGTAGGATTTGGCTTTGTACTCCAACAAACACCTCTTGAGCTTATTTCATTTTCAGCATCGGACGTAATAAATCCACCACTTTGAACAGAACTTTCCGTTACATTTGAAACCTCAGTTGTAGTTAATTCAGGTAAAAGAATAATTTCTTCGGATTGTTTACAACTAAAACTAATTATTAGCAAAAGTAACATTGAAACTGAAACTCTGTATATTGAACTAAACTTTTTCATGTAAAATTAATTATTGTTACTAAGATGGTTACTAAGAAGCATTTTTTATAGATCAAAATTATGCTTCAATTATCAAAATAAAAACTGCCCAATGTACATAATATTTTTAAACAATTAACTTATTAAATGTGTTTTTTTTTATGATATCATTAAAAATAATGTTTTCAAAACAAACTCCCCGATACGCAATTGCCTATCGGGGAGTTTTTATTTTAAGCCCCTTTAGGGGTTTGGGGTCATTATTTCGCCATTTCAATAGCCACAGCCACTTGTACAGTAGCTCCAACCATTGGATTATTACCCATTCCAATAAATCCCATCATTTCCACGTGAGCTGGAACTGAAGAAGAACCTGCGAACTGAGCATCACCGTGCATACGTCCCATAGTATCAGTCATACCATAAGAAGCAGGACCGGCACCCATATTGTCAGGGTGAAGCGTACGTCCGGTACCTCCACCTGATGCCACCGAAAAATATTTTTTACCTTGTTCAACACATTCTTTTTTATAAGTACCTGCAACAGGATGTTGAAAACGGGTTGGGTTAGTAGAGTTACCGGTGATTGATACATCAACACCTTCGGAGCGCATAATAGCAACACCTTCACGAACATCATCAGCACCGTAACACTTTACAGCAGCACGAGGTCCGTCAGAATATGCTTTTTCGCGAACTACTTTCAATTCACTTGTATAGTAATCAAATTCGGTTTGTACATAAGTAAAACCATTGACACGTGATATGATCATAGCTGCATCTTTCCCTAATCCATTAAGGATAACGCGCAAAGGTTCCTTACGGACTTTGTTGGCAGATAAAGCGATACCAATTGCACCTTCGGCAGCAGCAAACGATTCGTGTCCTGCAAGGAAAGCAAAACATTTAGTTTCGTTGCGAAGCAACATGGCTGCAAGGTTACCATGACCTAAACCAACTTTGCGGTCTTCGGCTACTGAACCGGGGATACAGAAAGATTGTAAACCAATTCCGATTGCTTCAGCAGCAGAAGCCGCATCTTTACAACCTTTTTTGATGGCGATGGCAGAACCTACCACATAAGCCCATTTTGCGTTTTCGAACGCGATGTTTTGAATTCCTTCACAAATTTTGTAAGGATCTATATTTTTAGCGTCGCAAATTGCTTTCGCTTCGTCGATATCTTTGATACCGTATGTATTAAGAGCCGCATTGACTTTGTCTATACGACGGTCGTAACTTTCAAATAGTGGCATAATATTTTCTTTTAATTGATAATTAATAATTCATAATGCATAATTAACACAGTTCATAATGTATAATGCATAATTCATAATAAAAAGTTTTATTCAAAATCATTGTCGTCTTTACTTGAATTTAATATTGCAGTTAGAATTTTGATTAATTCAATGCAATCTTCATTCATACTTTGAAATTGTTTTTCAGAAATATATTCTGTTTCAAAAAGCAATTCGAGCCTATATTCTGATTCACTTGCTTCTTTAAGCGCAATGCCCAACTTAAAACGGAAATCTTTTTTACTAAATCCTCTAATTGCTTCTTTTACATTAGCCCCAATACTGGTTCCACTACGAAGAAGTTGTTTGGATAAAGTATATTCTTTCTTTTCGCTTTGAAGGAACTGATACAAACGAATAACTCTTATAGCAAACGCTTTGCTTTTTAAAACTATCGTATTGTCTTGTCCCATAATTATGAATTATGAATTGTGAATTATGAATTTGACACTATTCGTGTCTTGGGTCAATATATTTTGCTGCATTAGCAAAACGACCGTAAGTACTGGTAGATTTTTTCAATGCTTCGTTGGCATCTACTCCTTTTTTCACTAAGTCCAACATAGGTCCTACACGTACAAATTCGTATCCACAAGCTTCACCATCTTCGTCCAATGCCATGCGGCTGATATAACCTTCGGCCAATTCCAGATAACGAACACCCTTAATTTTTGTACCGTATGTCGTTCCTACTTGCGAGCGCAAGCCTTTACCCAAATCTTCCAAACCGGCACCGATAGGTAAGCCACCTTCAGAAAAAGCGGATTGAGTACGACCATAAACAATTTGAAGAAACAATTCACGCATGGCTACATTGATAGCATCACAAACTAAGTCAGTGTTCAACGCTTCTAATAAAGTTTTTCCTGGTAGAATTTCTGCAGCCATAGCAGCTGAGTGAGTCATACCTGAGCATCCGATTGTTTCAACCAATGCTTCTTCAATAATACCTTCTTTTACATTCAAAGTCAGTTTACATGCGCCTTGTTGTGGAGCACACCAACCCACACCGTGAGTCAAACCGGAAATGTCGGTAATTTGTTTCGATTTTACCCATTTTCCTTCTTCAGGTATGGGGGCAGGACCATGATCAGGTCCCTTTTTTACAACACACATGTGTTCTACTTCGTGCGAATAAATCATACTTTTGTTATTTAGTTAGTATAAAAAATTGTATTGAATTTTCGTTACTTGAATTTGAGCGCAAAAGTACTCATTTTTTATCGTTTATCAAAGTACATCTCTTAATAAACTATCCTGAATTTCGAACATTTTTTCATTCTAGATGTTAATGATATAAAGGTCGCTCAAATTCAGTTTTTGACTTCTAAATAAATGAAAATTATGATTGAATTTCATCGAATTGAAAATACAGATAATCCATATTTCACTCATTTATATGACTTATATACAGGAGTTTTCCCTAAATACGAAAGAAGAAGTTGGGCAGGACTTGACATGGAATTGAACAAAGAAAAACAATTTTGTGCGAATGCACTTATTGAGAATCATGAGTTTATCGGATTATTTAACTACTGGGTTTTTGAAAAGTTTTATTACATTGAACACCTTGCTCTTGCACCGAAGTTTCGTGGTAAGCGAAAAGGAACAATTGCATTAGAAATATTTAAGGAACTTGCGTCAATACCAATTGTATTGGAAGTGGAAATGCCCAATAATTCAGAAGCAATTCGTCGTATTAAATTTTACGAGAAATCTGAATATAAAGTTATATCGCATTATTATGCTCAACCCCCTTACGAAGGGGACGGATTCTTAATTCCAATGATAATAATGAGTAATGATATTCATTTTACAAATACACATTTTGAACAAATAAAGGATACTTTATATAAAAAGGTATATCGTTTTATTGAGCCAAATGATCGGGGGTTAGATGATTAAAGATTAGTTTTTTATATAAATTTCCAACAAAGTAACTTTATTCTCTGGGATTAGCACGAGTTCATTTAAAGAAGCAGGAATCAGAATTGTATCACCTTTTGATACTTTTAGCTTTTCGCCCTCTGAGATTATCAACATATCCCCTTCCATACACATATATACTACAAATGAATCTAATGTTGCGTAATTTAAATTTATAGGTTTGTCAATTTGAATTATATTGGTTGTAAAATAATCACAGCTGATTAAGTTAGTTGATTCATTAACCTTGGCTTGATATTTTGTCTTCGGATCTTTTGATGCAGAAAAATCTATAACATCCAACGCTTCTTCGGTATGAAGATCACGCTCATTTCCATTATCATCAGTCCGTTTATAATCATAAATCCGATATGTAATATCGCTGCTTTGTTGGATTTCAGCCACTAATACACCTCTACCTATAGCGTGAACTAATCCAGCAGGAATAAAAAACACGTCTCCTTTTTTTACTTTTACTTTTTGGAGTAAATCTTCTACCTTATCCTTACTCAAGGCATCAAGATATTCTTCCTGAGTACAATCTTTATTAAATCCTATTATTAATTCTGCACCGTCTTCAGCAGCAACTACGTACCACATTTCTGTTTTCCCATATGAATTATGTCTTTCGGCTGCGACCTCATCTCCCGGATGAACCTGAATGGATAGATTATCATTTGCATCAATCAATTTAAAAAGCAAGGGAAAAGACAAACCGAATTCATCAAAAATCTTATCCCCAACTAATTCACCCATATAAATTTCAATCAGTTCGGTAAGATTATTCCCTGCGAGAAAACCGTTTGTCACAACAGATTCATCGCCTTCATACCCTGAAAGCTCCCATGTTTCACCAAGTTTATCGGTTACTGCCGGTTTGTTGAAAATTGATTTTAACCTTGTTCCGCCCCAAATTTTATCTTTGAGAATAGAATTGAATTTTAAAGGATATAGCATAGTCTTCTATTTTTATTTTGTCTAAATCTGATATAAAAAAATGAACAATTAAAAACTCTCATTACTGATTATTTATAATTGTTCATCAATGGCATATATTTGATTTATCCGATTAAGTTCGGTACTTTAATTTTACTTTTAATATTTCATCTTAAAAACCGGTAAACACTGCATTAATTCTCATGGGGGAATTAGGATTTATACCACTTTTAATAGTAACACCAGACATTAAAAACTGTTGTTTAATCTCAGTCACAGAATAATAAGAATCCGTTGTTATACGTACCGGCACAAGTAACATATTTAGATTTTCATCAGGCACCTCATTGTTTTTTATCTCGTTAGCAATTAATGTAGCAGTATCAAAACTATAAGAATATCCATATACACCACTCGTACCTATCTGAGCATAGCTATATTGACTTACAATTGCATAGGTATCATCAGGTAGTTTATTCTTTTTAAAGAAATTATCAATCGAATCTTCTTTTATTAAAAGTAAATACGATGTAACAGGCATTGCTATAGTGGCTGTCTCGAAATCTGTTATTTCAACATTCAACAGAGCGCTATTCATTGTAAGCGTCTTATTGCCAGTTTTTGCTTTCATTCGCTCCGCCATCCTTTTTAATGGAATTTTAACCCGCGTATTAATATTTGCAGGTGAAGCTATATAATTAACACTATCTTTCTGTTTCACCAGAACATCTCTGTCGTTATGAACAAAACGGTTAACCTGACGAACTTCTTTATTGGCAGGAAATGTTTTCACATCAGTTATAACAGTATCTCTTCCATTTTTCTGAGCTGTATAATGATAGTGCATTTCCATATCAATTTGACTGACATTTAATATAGTAGAAGCACCAAAATTTGCAGTAATATATAATCCTTTGAAAAATTTATTTTGAAATTCGGTTTCACTTGCATAATAACTATCATCAAAAAAACGATTTACGAAAGCAGCATCCATTTTAAAGCTAATATATGTAGAATAGGTGCGTGTACCTGAAGTATCTTGTGCCGTAAAAATACGTCGTCCAAGATTGATCGATTTATCGGTATATTCTAACGGATCAATATTCGTTGGATAATGGGTAGTATAGTTGAAAGTATTTAAATTCATTTCGTAAATATTCACATCAATTGGTGAATAACTGTCACCAAACCATGTATCATAATACAAAACAACAAGTACTGAATCAGGGATCGATTGTGGTGGATATAAAAAACCGACCGGACAATTTACCTGAGCCAGAATATCAGCCTGTGTCGAACCATATTTTTCATTATAAAACGTACCTAACAGAAATGAATCCTGACGGGTATAAATAGATTCAACAAATACATTTTCTGTACTAACATGAAAAGTATCCGTTCCTATTAAGATTTCATCGGAACCCGGTTGTATACTTTCTCCGATGTTTGTTAAATCATCAGCGCAGGAAAAAGAAAAGATTGCTACCAATATGAGCAAAACGAATGATTGAAATTTCATACAAAAAATTATGAAAAATATATGACTAATGAATTATTTAAACTGAAAATTTTCAATATTATTTTATGCTATCATAAAATTGCACATAGGCATCTGCATAATCATCTACGCTTTGGTATGGTAAGAATTTTATTTTATTTTCCTGAATATAATTCAGTACGTCCTGATTAACAGTGGCACTCGATTGTATTACAGCATCGGAATAATCGATAGCTAGTTTTGAAAGAGCTACAAAGTCAATCACTTTATCCTTTACCTGAACAACATGCTTTTTCTCTATTCCTTCAAGCAACAGTCGCTCAGCAAATAAGCTTCTGAAAGGCTTCTTAAATTCATCGTTAAAAACAGAATATACTACTTTCGAATGTTTAAAAAACGGATCGTCATTGTAAGCTTTCTTGATATACAAAGGTGCCAAAGCAGTCATCCACCCTTGACAGTGAATTACATCAGGAGTCCATCGAAGTTTTTTTACCGTTTCCATTACTCCTCTTACAAAGAAAATCGTACGCTCATCATTATCTTCGAATTCCTCTCCATTTTCGTCTGCAATCGTTTCTTTTCGGTGAAAATAATCTTCATTATCAATAAAATAAACCTGCATACGTGCCGATTGAATAGAAGCTACTTTAATAATTAACGGGTGATCCGTATCATCAATAATCAAATTCATCCCTGAAAGGCGAATAACTTCGTGTAGTTGATTTCGGCGTTCATTTACGGCTCCAAACTTGGGCATAAATGTGCGCGTTTCGCGCCCCCTGTCTTGTACTGCTTGTGGAAGGTATCTACCCATGTTCGCTAACTCGGATTCCGGTAAATAAGGAAATATTTCTTGCGAAATATATAAAACTTTTGTAACTTTTTTCATGTTGTTTTTAAACCGACACTTGTGTAATCAATTTCGGTATGCAAAGATATATAAAAAAAATCGGATATAAACAAGACTTAAATCTTAAAATGTTAAGTACACTTATCAAAAAAAATATTTAAATAAAAACAATCCCGTTTTTTACATCTGTTAGATCACAATATATCAGCCAATTACAAAACTCACTAAAATCAAGTCCGACAAATCATGAATTTAGAATTTATAAAAGTTTAACCATGCCAAATATTAAAGTTCTAAACCTTGTGTTATAATGACATATGGAATTATTTTTTATCAATTAACGCAATCAACTGAATAAATCTGTAAATATTTCGAATGATTATACAAATAAGTTTTAGTAATTTTGCAGCCAATTTAGAAAAACATGTTAACAAACACCATTTTCTTAGAATTATACAAATAAAAGGATGAAAACAGCTAGTACAAAAAAAGAGCTATCACTTCTTATCGAAGAGTTAAAATCAACGGGAAAATCGATAGGGTTTGTTCCTACTATGGGTGCTTTACACAGGGGACATTTTCAATTAGTTAGTCGGTGTGTAAACGAAAATGACATTTGCGTTGTTAGTATTTTTGTAAACCCTACACAGTTTAATAATGCTGAAGATTTAAAAAAATACCCTCGTGATGTTGAAAGTGACTTAGAATTACTAAGGGGAGCGGGCTGTCAGATTGTTTTTATACCTAATGCTTCAGAAATATATAACGATAATGAATTAAAAAATCGCTTCGAATTTGATTTCGGAGGCCTCGATAAAGTGATGGAAGGCAAGTTTCGTCCGGGGCATTTCAATGGTGTAGTTCAGATTGTAGAAAAGCTTTTTCGTTATGTTCAACCCAATAGAGCATACTTTGGCGAAAAAGATTTTCAGCAACTTTCAATTATTCACCGAATGGTTAAAGTGTTGAATTTTGATATCGAAATTGTGGATTGTCCGATTGTTCGAGGACCAAACGGATTGGCATTGAGTAGCCGAAATGAGCGATTGACTACGGAAGAGCGGAAAAAAGCGGTAGAAATATCGAAAGTTCTGTTTGAAAGTCGTAACTTTGTGCCGGATATGAATCCCGAAAATTTAAAATGTCGGGTCATCGAAGAAATAAATAAAATTGATGTGTTGGAAGTAGAATACTTCGACATTGTTAATACTGAAACTTTACAAACTGTTGAAAACTGGGAAAGCCCTACTGTTGGCTGTATAGCTGTTTTCTGTGGCAAAGTAAGGTTGATTGATAATATCAGATACAATTCATAATTCAAAATTAAGAATTGAAAATTGAAAATTAAATATTATGTTAGTCCACGTTTTAAAATCAAAGATTCATAGAGTAAGCATTACCGAAGCCAACTTAAATTACATTGGAAGCGTAACCATTGATATGGATTTAATTGATGCTGCAAACATGATTCCAAACGAAAGAGTGAGTATCGTTAACAATAATAATGGCGAACGATTTGACACTTATATAATTCCGGGTGAGCGTGGCACTGGTGTTATTTGTATGAATGGTGCAGCCGCCCGCAAAGTTCAACCGGGAGATGTCATTATTATTCTTTCTTATGCAATGATGGAAATGGAAGAGGCTAAAACGTTTAAACCAACCATTATTTTCCCTGACACCGCTACAAACAAGTTAGTTTAAGGAGTTTATAAAGTTCATAAAGTAAAAAGTTTATAAAGAACTTAATCCGAATTTAAATCGTTTCAACCAATTAAATTTCCAACACTTTAAAAACTTTATTAACTTTAAAAACATTCCACTAAAAATCTATGAAAGTAGTAATTATAAAATACAATGCAGGGAATATTCGTTCAGTGCTTTTTGCGTTGGAACGAATTGGTGTTGAGGCTATTGTAACCGAAAACCATGATGAAATTCGTGCTGCTGACAGAGTGATTTTTCCCGGAGTTGGCGAAGCATCTTCAGCCATGAAATACTTGAAAGAAAAAGGATTAGATGAATTAATACGGTCGCTAAAACAACCTGTTTTGGGTATTTGCTTGGGAATGCAGCTAATGTGTAAACATTCCGAAGAAAACGATACTGAATGTCTGGGTATTTTTGATCAGAAAGTCAAACGCTTTTCTTCAGCAGGCTTGAAAATTCCTCAAATAGGGTGGAACAATATTTCTGCACTAAAAACAGACCTGTTTAAAAACGTTCCCGAAAATTCCTATATGTATTTTGTACACAGTTATTATGTAGAAAATTGCGAAAATGCAATAGCAACAACTGATTACGTTCAAGTTTATAGTTCGGCAGTTCATAAGGACAACTTTTACGCTGTACAGTTTCATCCTGAAAAATCAGGCGAAGTAGGTCAACTAATTCTTGAAAATTTCATAAAAGGAATTTAATTCCACTTTACAAACTGTCAAACTTTACGAACATTATAAACTTTAGCAACTTTCAAACTTAATGACTTTTGAAATCCAGCATACTGATCCGAATTCAAATGCACGGGCAGGAAAAATAACTACAGATCACGGCGTTATCGAAACGCCGATTTTTATGCCGGTAGGTACTGTAGCATCTGTAAAAACAGTACATCAAAGGGAATTGAAGGAAGATATTAAAGCTCAAATCATACTCGGCAACACCTACCATTTGTACCTTCGTCCCGGGATTGACACTTTAGAAAGAGCTGGTGGATTGCACAAATTCAATGGTTGGGATGGAGTTCTACGTGAAATATTCATATTTTTCTCACCTAACATAGAACTTATTATTTGATC
>JAQUWU010000083.1 GCA_028692715.1 Paludibacter sp.
CCGAATATAAACATGTGGTGTTAGGGCTTATTTTCCTGAAATTTGCCAGCGATAAGTTTGAAGAACGCCGCAACAGCCTGATTGCCGAAGGCAAAGAGAAATACATTGAAATGCCCGACTTTTACAATATGAGCAATGTGTTTTTCCTGGACGAAATTTCTCGATGGAGTTATATTATCAAAAACTCCAAACAAAACGATATTGCCCTGAAAATAGACACAGCACTACACAATATAGAGAAAAACAACAAAGCCCTGAAAGGTGCTTTACCCGACAATTACTTTTCTCGTTTGGGACTGGACATTACCAAACTATCATCGTTACTCGACACGATTAATGAAATAGACACGCTCAAAGACAAAGCGCAGGATATTGTGGGGCGTGTGTATGAATATTTCCTCTCCAAGTTTGCATTGGCCGAAGGAAAAGGGAAAGGCGAATTTTACACGCCCAAAACCATTGTAAACCTCATTGCCGAAATGATAGAACCGTACAAAGGTATTATCTATGACCCGGCTTGCGGTTCGGGAGGTATGTTTGTGCAAAGTATCAAGTTTATCGAAAACCACCACGGCAACAAGAAAGAAGTCTCTATTTACGGACAGGAATACACCAACACCACTTACAAACTTGCAAAAATGAACCTCGCCATACGGGGAATTTCTGCCAACCTGGGCGAAAAAGCAGCCGACACCTTTGGCGATGACCAACACAAAGACCTGAAAGCCGACTATATTATGGCAAACCCACCTTTTAACCAGAAGGACTGGCGAGGCGAAAACGAACTTACCGATGACCCACGCTGGCGTGGCTACGATGTGCCGCCCAAAAGCAACGCAAATTATGGTTGGATCCTCAACATGGTTTCTAAACTCTCCGACAATGGCGTTGCTGGTTTTATCTTAGCAAATGGCGCACTCAGTGGCGGTGGCGAAGAATATAAAATTCGCAAAACATTGATTGAAAACAAACTGGTGGAAGCCATTTTGGTATTGCCACAAGATATGTTTTACACTACAAATATTAGTGTTACAATATGGATTCTGAATAAAAACAAAAAAGCGCATATCCGAAACATTGGCGATGAAACACGAAAATATCGTAACCGCGAAAATGAAATTCTTTTTATGGATTTACGCCAAATAGGCGAACCATTTGAGAAGAAATTTATTCAGTTTAACGAGCAACACATTAACGACATTGCCACAACTTACCATGCCTGGCAGCAAGAAAATACTGATTACAAAGATATTCCCGAATATTGTTATTCCGCTTCGTATGAAGAAGTTGCCAAAAAAGATTTTTCGTTGGTACCGAGCAAATATATTGAATTTGTAAACCGAGACGAAAACATCGACTTTGACGATAAAATGCAAAGTCTCCAAGCAGAATTTGCCGACTTACTGAAAGCCGAAACTGCCTCAAAGGCTGATTTACTAACCGTATTTAAAGAGTTGGGTTATGAAATCAAGCTATAGAAAGATTGGTGATTACATTCAACTTGTTGATGAGCGAAACAAAGGACTAAAAGTACAAAATCTTTTGGGTTTAAGCATTTCGAAGCAGTTTATTCCTTCAGTTGCCAATATCATTGGAACGGATATGGAAAACTATAAAATCATTCGCCGAAATCAATTTGCTTGTAGCACTATGCAAGTAAGGCGAGATAAGAAAATGCCGGTAGCATTGTTGCAGGAAGTGGATGAAGCCATAATTTCCCAAGCCTATCCTGTTTTTGAAGTAAAAGACGAAAAAGAACTTTTACCTGAGTATTTGATGATGTGGTTTGCACGTTCTGAATTTGACAGGGAAGCTTGCTTTAATGCTGTTGGTGGCGTGCGTGGAAGTTTGGAGTGGGAAGACTTTGAAAACATGCAATTACCTATTCCTCATATAGCCAAACAACGTGAAATAGTAAAGGAATACAACGTTATCCAAAACCGCATAACGCTAAACCAGCAACTGATACAAAAATTGGAAGAAACGGCGCAGGCGATTTATAGGGAGTGGTTTGTGGAGAATGCTGAATCATGGAATTGGACAACAGTGAAAGATTTTTGTATTGATATGAAGTCAGGCGGAACTCCTTCAAGAACTGAAAATAGCTATTGGAACAGCAATGACATTCCTTGGATAAAAACTGGTGAGATAAAAAATAATATTTTAATCCAAGCAGAAGAATTCATTTCAAATGAAGGATTGAAAAATAGTTCTGCTAAACTACTCCCAAAAGACACGGTATTAATGTCTATGTATGGCGTAAATGCTGGAGATATTGGAGTTTTAAAATTTGAGGCAACGACAAACCAAGCTTGTTGTGGAATGATATGTAAAAACCCAATGCAAGCAGCTTTCTTATATTACCACTTATTGCATAATCAAAAATTCATAGCCACTCAAGCAATTGGTGGGGCTCAAGAAAATTTGAGTAAGGATTTTGTTGAGAAAATTGAAATCCCAATGCCTGATGATGACAAATTGAATTCCAATATACTAAAAACAATTATTGATAATAAGGAAATATATACAAGGCAAAACCAAAAACTGTCAGAACTTAAAGAATTGCTTCTTTCGAAATTAGCAACAGCATAAAACTAAAGATATGATTAACAAAAGGTTTAATAGATTTGAAGGGAGTGTTGATAATATGTATTTTCCAAATTATGGAACTGCATTTGATATTTCTTACGAGACAGAAGGTTATATAAAATGTAAATTATTGCATAGTGAAAAAGATTCAATCATATTGCCTGATCAAATATTTATCAAAACAACTGGGGATACTTTCATCTGGTTTCAACCACTTACATTTTTAATGAACCTTTTAATAAAAAATGAAGATTTGGTTAAAAGCATGTTTCTAGTTGATATATCTTCTGGAAATACGCTAAAAATTGAATTTAATAACTCTGATTTGATTAAAACATTTTCGGACAATTCCTCTTTATTTAAATGTAAAATTTATGGACCAAAGGACATAAATGATTATTATACAGGAACAGGATATTTTGTTGACAACGTTCCATATTTAAGGCTATATCATCATACAACCGAAACCAGCAAAATAGCGATACTAAAAAATAAAGAACTTTTTGGTTCAAAATGGAATATTCAAGGCACTAAAGAATTAGTAAACATCTCATATTTCTATCTAACATCGCTGGATTCAATTAAAAAGAATCAAGATTTAGTACAAATTGCAATGGCATCAAATGGCAAAATATCTTTAATCAAAGACAATTTTTATTTGCCACCAATTATAAATCAGAAGGATAAAGATAAATACAATGATGGTATACTTGAAATTAACGTATATCGTGAAAACACATATAATAGAAAATCAACTATTGAATTTGTAGTAGATGCAACCTTATTAGCTCCAAAGCATTTATTTAAACATTATCCAACAGGCGAAGCTGTGTTTTATGAATACTGCATGCCTTATATTCAAAGAATTGGTATTGATATTGGAAAAACAATTAGTTTTAATGATTTGTGCATTAAGCCACAGAGTAATATATCAATAATCGATTATCAAATAATTGGAGATGCTCGTGATTTTGACGGTCTTGAAGCACCTTTTGATGAGGAAAATACTAAACAGATATTTAAGATTGAAAAGATTGAGAATTCAATAAATCTGTTAGACTTTTGGTTTGAGAATTCAAATAAAGATCATTATTCTGGAAAGAATATAAAATATCAAGAATTTGAACAAAAGAAAACAATTAACTGACTGAACTGAAAGAGTTGCTTCTTTCTAAACTTGCTACTATTCAATATTAAAATACTGACCTATGGCTAATATAAACTTCTTCCAAGGACAAACAGATTTACTTGAATTGATTCAGACTAAAGATTCAGGTTCAATAAGAAATGAGCACATTATAGAAATCCAAAAACGAATAATGGAATTCTTTAATATTAAGAATATTCATTTTCTGTTTGGCTCTGGCACAAGTTGTAATGCGATACCAAATATGAAAGGATTGCATTCTGAAGTTGATGGCATTATTGCTACAGTTGGTGGTAAATTGCTTGATGAATTTAAATCAATATCAGAAAGAATTGAAAATGAATACAATCTAGAAGAAATTCTTGGGATACTATATTCTAATAGAATATACCTTGAAAATTATAAGAGATATGAAGATGAGCTAAAAACCTGCAATGATTTGATTAAAATCATTGAAGATATTATTTTCAGCAAGATTAATGTTGATCTAAAATCGAAAGTGTCAAAAGAAGTGCTGGAAACCTATCAAAATTTTTATAACAAGCTGGCATTAAGAAACAAAGACCTTAGTCGATTAAATATTTTCACTACAAACAATGATTTATTTAATGAGACAGCATTAGATAGCTTGAACATCCATTATATCAATGGTTTTGGCGGAGGAATCAACAAATTCTTTAATCCTGCACTTTTCAATTACACATTTTCTAAAAGAATGGATACCAGTATTGAAAAGTTTGAGCCTGTAGAAAATATGGTAAATCTATATAAGATTCATGGTTCAGTGAATTGGATTGAAGATAATTCAAACTCAAATACCTTCTTTAAAATCAGAGAAGTAAGTTTTCCTGAAAAGTTGGAAGAATCAGAAAGGAATATTTTAATATACCCAACTCCAACAAAGCAAAATAAAAGTCTCGGAAGTCCTTATGTAGAGTTATTCAGAGAATTCCAAAAGAAACTACTTGAACCACATAGTATATTATTTGTGGTTGGGTACAGTTTCAGCGACGAGCATGTTAATAATATTATTTATCAGGCATTAGCCACAAATTCCACAATGAATCTGGTTGTTTTAAATGATGTGGAACATTCCGGTATATCAAAAATTAATGATAATCGAATTTTCAGAATATGGGAGACTTTAGAAGAAGAGGAATGGAAAGCTGGCGAAGAACCAATTCATTTCTTTAAAAGCATTGTAGATAAACTATTGCCCAATATTGATGCAAATAAAAATCAGGATAAAACCCTGAAAGATTTTATTGAGTTTTATAACGAAAACTTATCTAAAAAATGAATATAGGTAAAATTATATCCGTTGAGTATGATAAGTTTAGGGTAAAACTATTTCACACAACAAAGAACTCCACGGTTTCGCTAAATGGTCAGATATATTACTTTGGAAATATTGGCAGTTTTCTCAAAACTCAGAATGCTACGGGTGATTCAATTATATGTGAAGTCGTTGCAGTATTAGACCATAGTACTGAAAGCAAAATGTTTTCAAGTTACAATTTGGATAGTGCCAGAGAGTTGGTGATTAAACCCATAGGAACCCTTAGTAAGTCAAATGAATTCTTTATGGGTGTCGGCATTTTCCCATCAATCTATAATGATGTAGCAATTGTAACAATTGACGATATAAAACATATCCTTTCTCCCAATAAAATAGTTTCGGAAGATAAAAAGCTTGATGGTGTACATGATAGCATAGAAATTGGAACTAGTAAGAATATGATTAATTACAAAATCAATTTGAATATTAATAAGTTATTCAATATCCATACAGCAGTATTGGGAAATAGTGGTAGTGGAAAATCCAATACAATAGCCCATATTTTACAAGAGGTTTACCGGAAAGAGGGCAATCATGCTGACGGTGCAAAAGCAGTTCTTTTTGATGTGAATGGTGAATATTACAAGGCTTTTTCATCAGACTTAAGTCCCAATATTACAACTATATTTTATAAGCCCAATATTGTTGAAAAGAATAAAACACAATTCTTTCTACCATACTACTTAATGAACCTTGATGAGTGGCTTGCATTCCTAATGGCATCAGAAAGAACACAAAAACCCTTTTGGGATAGAGTACTTCAAGAATGCTTTAAGTTTTATAAAATATTCAATGTTACAGATATAGAATCTAGTGATGCAAAGCAATTTGTAAATTACATAAAATGGAAGGTCAGGAATATTTTACTACACATCATTTCTCAGGTTGAAAGTGACACTGTCAAAATGACTGCTGCTAAAGGGGCTATATCTCAAATAAAAACTACTTATGCCGAATTTAAAGGTGAAATAGATGAAAATTTACAAAAAGACCTTTTGAATTATTTAAATGTTTGCAATAGCCTTTGTGTAATTAGTTTTGGGAGTAATAATGATTCTTTATCCGACGCACTACCAAACTTCATAAAGGGCGAACAAACTCATCATGTGAATATTAGCCCAAGATATGACAGAGGAAACATTACAGGATATAATACCGATATCAGTGTTAAATCATCTGCGACTTCATTTGAACAAATTGATGAATTACTTGCAATTGAGACGGATAGCAAAAAACTTCAAGCTGGAGAATACTTTGACTATAGGTTTCTTAAAACTGCTGTAGATTTGGTTCTATTAGAGGAAGAAGCTAGAGGTAATAGTAGAATACGTGAATTTACATCAACTATGCTAAGTCGACTAGATTTCTTTTTATATAACTCAGAATGTGATTTTATGAGATTAACAGAGCAGTTATATTCTAATGAAAATGATTTTCTAGATAAAGCATTTGGTATTAGCCCAACAAATAAAACAAATCAATTAATAATAGTTGATTCCAGTGAAGTTGGAACAGACGTTTTAGAATTAATGACAAGCGTTGTGAGTAGGATGATATTTGACTACCGCAAAAAAAAGCAAGGAGATGACAGAAGAAAACAACCTGTTCATTTAATTCTTGATGAAGCCCATAGGTATATAAAGAAGGATGCTGAATATATTCTAAAGGAGAATATTTTTGAACGTATTGCCAGAGAGGGCCGAAAGTTTTCCCTTTATTTATTAATTTCATCTCAAAGACCGTCTGAATTATCAAGTACAGTACTGTCACAATGTGGGAATTACATCATTCATCGAATTCAAAATGAAATTGATATGAAATATATTTATTCTGTTTTGCCTTATTTTTCAGATGATTATACAACAAAAATTAAACAATCAGTACCTGGAGAATCATTAATATTTGGCAACTGTGTACCAATGCCTTTACAAGTAAAGATACATAGAGCAAACCCAGACCCAAACAGTGAAAATTGTGATATAAGTAAAGAGTGGTTTAATTTTAAAGATAAAACAAGAATAGATAATACTGTTGAAGTATAAACTAAATGTCAACCATATGATTTCAAAATAATTATTTGAATCAAATTATACCTAAATAATTTAGAAACATGTCCGAAACCAACCGTATAGAATATAAGCAAGAGCTCAATAACGATGTGGATATTGAGAAAGAAGTGATTGCCTTTTTGAATTACCACGAGGGCGGCATTATTTATATTGGCATTGATAAACAAGGTAATACGGTTGGCGTTGCCGATGTGGATGGCGATATGTTAAAGCTAAAAGACCGCATTAAAAACAATATCTCTCCCTCCGCTATGGGCTTGTTTGATGTGGTGACAGAAACCAAAGACGGGAAAAACCTGATTAAAATTATTATGGCCGGCGGTTCGGAAAAGCCCTATTTCAAAAAGAAATACGGAATGACCGAAAAAGGGTGTTTTATCCGTGTCGGTACAGCAGCGGAACCTATGCCTCAAACAATGATAGAAACATTGTTTGCTTCGCGTACCCGAAATTCGTTACATAGGATAAAATCAGTCCGCCAAAACCTGAGTTTTGAGCAATTAAAGATTTACTACGATGAAAAGAAGCTGACGCTAAACGAGCGATTTAAGGAGAGTTTGGAAATGCTAACCGAAAATGGCGATTTGAATTATGTGTCCTACTTACTGGCTGATGAAAACGGCACTTCCATAAAATTAGCCAAATATGCAGGAACAGACAGGGTAGATTTGGCAGAGAACAATGAGTATGGGTATTGCTCGCTCATAAAAGCTACCAAAAGCATTTTGGACAAACTGGACATTGAGAATAAAACCGTGTCGAAAATCACTCCGAAAGGGCGTGAAGATACACGGCTTTGGAATCCGATAGCTATTCGTGAGGCGGTAGTCAATGCTATTGTACATAATGACTATACCCGGGAAGTTCCTCCTAAATTTGAGATTTTCGCTGACCGTTTGGAAATTACAAGCTATGGTGGTCTTTTTGACGGTATGACGCAGGCTGATTTCTTTGAAGGTTTGTCGTGTCCCCGCAACAAAGAAATCATTCGGATATTCAAAGATTTGGGAATGGTTGAGCAATTGGGTTCGGGAGTTCCACGTATATTAAGAGCTTACCCTAAAGAATGTTTTCATTTTGGCGATAGTTTTCTACGCATTACCATTCCTAAGGCAATTGTAGAAGCAGATAACAAAGAGTTGGTAGAGAGGTTGGTTGATGGGTTGGTTGATGATGAAAATAGTACTCCAACAGGTGGTGCAATCGAAGAATTGGCAGGTGGTCAAACAGGTGGTCAAACAGGTGGTCAAACAGGCGAAATTGAAGATGTAATTACAGAACGCCAGAAAGTGGTTCTAAATCTTATTATTGAAAATAATAGAATTAGCCGAAAGGAAATTGCAAAAGCGCTTGGAATTGCTGAATCGGCTGTTCAAAAGCATTTGAAAGCTTTAATTGATGCAAAAGCTATTTGTAGGGAGGGAACATATAAAGGTTATTGGAAAATAATGAATAAATCATGAAATTCACGGAGGAAAAATTAGAAAAAGCTTTTATTGAGTTGTTGGGAAACGAAAATTTTCCCCACCACTTAGGCGCAAGCATTGCCCGGGCAGCCGATGAAGTGCTGATTGAAGCAGATTTACTTCAATATCTGCTCTCCAGATATGAGAGCAAGCAACTGACTGTTACCGAAGCAAAATCTATTATTCTTCAACTGAAAACACTACCGGCCAGCGACCTTTACGAAAGCAATAAAACGATAATGCGTTGGTTGAGCGATGGATTTATTCTGAAACGTGAAGAACGCAACCAAAAAGATATTCATATTGAACTGATTGATTACAACGGCTTAGATGCTCAATTTACCAGTTCGCAATTAGATAAAATAGTAACTTCACCTCCTGAAAATTATGGAAAAGACCACAATATCTACAAGTTTGTCAATCAGCTAGAAATTGTTGGTTCGGAAAAGCGCATTCCTGATGGTATTATTTATATCAATGGTTTGCCTTTGGTGGTTTTTGAGTTTAAAAGTGCAATACGTGAAGAAGCTACCATATTTGATGCGTTCAATCAACTGACTGTTCGTTACCGCCGTGATATTCCCGAACTGTTTAAATACAACGCCTTTTGTATTATCAGCGATGGCGTAAACAACAAAGCAGGTTCGTTTTTTGCTCCTTATGAGTTTTATTATGCGTGGCGCAGAGTAGCTGGCTTGGCTAAAGATGTTGACGGTATTGATTCCATGTTTACCTTGGTGCAAGGAATGTTTCAGCACGATAGATTGAGAGATATTATCCGCAATTTTATTTACATTCCCGATAGTTCTAAGAAAAACGAAAAAATTGTTTGTCGCTATCCACAGTATTATGCTGCTAAATGTTTGTTTGAAAACATAAAATCGGCTCAGAAACCGCATGGTAATGGTAAAGGTGGAACTTATTTCGGTGCAACAGGTTGCGGAAAAAGCTATACAATGCTTTATCTCACAAGGTTATTGATGAAAAGTAAACACTTTGAAAGTCCTACGATTATACTAATAACCGACCGCACCGATTTAGACACGCAACTCTCGGAAACTTTTGTGGAAGCAAAAAGATTTATTGGCGACAATACAGTGATAAGTGTTGAAAGCAGAGCGAATTTAAG
>JAQUWU010000041.1 GCA_028692715.1 Paludibacter sp.
TGTCCGCGCGCCCATGACGATTCATCAGAATATCCCTGAGCTGTACATTTGCTACGTACACCACCTTTAATTTTATCGTAATCAACCACATGATAACTACATGTTATGTATAATAGCTTCGGAGTTGTTTTTTTCTGGCGCAAATCAGGTACAGTGGTGGCGGTTGGAGTGCCTGATACCTTTTTTGCAACCCCCTAGCCCCCTTGGGAAGGGGGTACTGCAAAAAGTGTGACAGAAAAAAACAACAGAAGGGTTGATTGTGCGGAGGCAGGCAAAAAAACTGTGCAAACCCAGAGGAACGAGGGGTGAGGATTTTTGCCTGCCGGTGCTTGCCATGCGGAGCTGCCCGTAATTAACTTACAGGCGAAGCCTGACCGCATTAAAATCGTCCGACACTGTCGGACGATTTGTTTTTTTTATTTCGCCAGTCAGCGACTGACGATTTACTCACTTTCTTTACTCATTTTCACCTCATCTAAATTCTGAATCAAAAGATTAATTTGAGTAGACGGATTTTCATGTATTTTTAGTTTACTTGCTCTATGCAAAGCCTTTTCGTGTTTCTCAACAAGTTTTTCTTTTAATTTAGCATCAATAATGCCTTTTTTATAGGCTTTATGGTGCTCCTTTAACTTTGAATTACATTCTGATGTAGTTATTGCTGATTTTTGTTCCTGATAATGGAGCAAAAACCACAACTCAAAACATGGATTTGACGCAATTATTATTGCATCAGGAATTTTCTGAAGTTTTGAAAGCATTTCCGGCACATCCAAATCATATATCAGAAAAGTTTTGTCTTTCGAGTGGTTTATTTTCGTTTTCTTATAATTACTGATATAGTCTGAGGTAATACGATTACCGGCAACCTTCGCATCAATGACTATTGGCAAACGGTATTTTGTTCTCAAATAACAGATATATTTTTCTTCGGTTTCGCCTTCGCAAAATACAAAGAAAGTAGGATTAATTGATTTTCCTTTGGGTATTCTATTTGTGCGGCTCATTCAAAAAGTTTTTAATGTTCTCTAATGAGTCATCAATATACGGAATAGCGTCAAAACGACCTTGAAGGTAAGCTTTCTCAACATCCATTGTGTCTCTAAAATCTTTATAATCAAATAAGGAATATAAATCGCTTGAAGCATCATCCTTTTTATTTACAAAATAGATTTGATCCTTTCTCAACTTATTCAGATTTAATAAATTTGTATTGTGAGTTGTATAAATCAATTGAGCAGAATTACTGGCATGGAACAAACTAACAATGTATTCTACAATTTTATTGTGCAAACTATTCTCTATTTCATCAATTAACAGTATTTTATTATTCTTGACTATATCCAAAAGAGTCAGCATAATATAAAACAATACTTGAGTTCCTTGTGATTCTTCACTTAGGAAATCAAATGATACATTTGGATTTGATTTATGAAAAGTAGTTATTTTGACATGTTGTTGCTGAACATCTTCAATTGAAGCTTTATTGGTTGCAAAATCTGCATTTAGATTTTTTCCCGAACGAACTTCTTTACTCAACCTAATATCAATAATGTCGCTGTCGGCTATTTGTAAAGCCCGAAGTAAATCAATCCGATTTTGTTTATATAGGTCCTCTACCGATAAAGCATTATAACCGATATAACCAAGAATGAATTTTTCATTGAAAAAACGAAATATTTCCTTTGGCAACTCCCTGTCCATTTGACTGGCTCGAGAAATATAAAGTGTTTTACGAGAAGTATTCTCAGCCACATCTAAAGGTTTTTTTATTACAGAAGAGAATGAATAAATACTTGCCTTATCTTTGCCTATGCTCTCATCACGGGTGAAAACCTTTGCACGTCTGCCATTCGGATAATAATAAAGAGATTCAGTGATTATCTCACTTAGTTTTAGCGAAAAAGAGTATTCATATTCAACTCCGTTACTAACAAAACGGATAAGAAAAGAGCTCGGTTTATTCTGATAACCATTAAATTTGAATGGTTTGAAATTAAAGACTGCATTTTCATTGTGTGTATGCGACATAAAAATCATACTCGCACAAAACCGAATCGCTTTTATTATATTACTTTTCCCTGAAGCGTTAGCACCGTACAAAACAACGGTTTTTAAAACTGAGATTTCGTCATAATTAAAAACATTATCTTCAAGTTCTTGAGATTTTTGTGTTTTTAAGTTGGCAGCTTGCAAATCGAGAACAATTTCATCTTTTATAGAGAAAAAATTACTCAAACGTATTTCTAAAATCATTTTAATGTTGTATTTTGAAATTATTTTGCAAATATAACCAATAAAATCACATTATGTTCATTTTTATTATTATTTATCAATTTATTTTGAACGAGTTTTTAAATTGAAATCGTCAGACACTGTCTGGCGAATTTGGCAGATCGTGTTTTTTGAAAGAATGCCTGCTCAAACTTTTAAACTTGATACTATAACTACAACTCAAATCCTCCTAAAGTCAGAGATATCTTATCAATCAGCTTACTCCCTTTTTCTACCCAACTTGCTCCCTTATCAAAATCAACGAATTATAACTTGTTGTTTTTCAGAAATAAAAGAATTCTATACTTACTCCTTTTTCTCGACCATCTTAGACCATTCTGAGAAACAGCACATCGAGATTTGTGATCTAAAGTTATAATTGCAGATAAAATATAGTATCCATTGTTCAACCCCGTCCGGGGTTGGTGTGAGAGGGTAGATCTCATCCCCCAGTTGCGCTTCACTTAGACCTCACCCAACCCTCTCCTTGATGAGAGGGAGTAAGAGGGGTTACTCACATTTAGCCACTCCGTGGCAAAGACATATTTTAATACAACCCTAACTATGACCAATCACAAAGTAGTTCGCTTTTGAAGGGTCTTTAAGGATAATGCTTTTTTCGCGCATGAATTTGATATAGCCTTTGGCGGTACGCTCTTTTACATCCAGATATTCTTGTAGCTTATCGGTTAGTTCCTGATAGGTGTAGTAGCGTTTTTGTGCGAAGATTGTTTTGGCGGTGGTGGTAAGTTCGTTTTCCTTGCGCTTTTCTTTTTCTTCCTTGGTTTTTTCGCCTAAATAAACATGCATTTCTTCTTTTTTGTCCCAAGCAAACTGAATAAGTGGCACATCTAAGGGGCTGCCGTCACGCACTTTCAACACTTTTACTACTGAGACCCCGGGTTGGTCGTCTTTTTCAATAGAGAGAATGCCTGCGGATTTTCGCTGGAGTTCCGAACCTAAGTGTCCGCGAAGCTTTAACCCGTTAGGGACAAAGTGAAGTACACAGACAATGCAGGTTTGGTATATTCCGGCTAGTCGGTATAGTTCGTCGACAATCCGGATACTCTCTGCCTCATCATTGGCCGAATGGATTAAATCGGCAATACCGTCGATAATTACTAAATGAATTCCGCCAAATTCATAAAAGAATTTATCCATACTTTGGATTATTGCTTGCAATCTTTCCTTTCGGGACATTCCAGTGAGACAATAGGCTCTGAAGCTTTCCGGAAAATGTTTCAGCTTTGCCCGTTTGAGACTGTTCATGGTGTTCTTATAAAGCTGTAATTCTGATTGTTCGGTATCATAAAGCAGAACGGCTTTACTTTGCCGGTTAGGTTTGATACGAGTTCCCAAGGTATCAATTTCTTCGTCCTCGGTATTCAATGTGCCTGCAACCAAGGCGCAGATATAGTTACTTTTACCTGTCCCCTCTCCTCCTGTGATACAACACAGATTGCCTTGTGTACCAAGCGGGACTTTATTAATGGATATTATCATTTCGGCTGATATTGGTGGTTTGGTGAAATCAATTTCGCATGATTTTAATACTGCCATGGTTTCGGCATAAATAATGTCTAAAAATTGTATAAACAATTTTTGAAAATCTTCTTTCGAATTTCCGAGTTTGAAATAGTCGGAAATATCTTTCTCCTCTTTGCTTCCTTTTAAAGGAAGTACCATTCTCTTTACTCCCAGCGAAGCTAATTGTTGAACGTGCTTTTCTGAAGCTTCCAACCCTGTTTTGTCACAGTCGTACAAAATTACAACGTGCTTAAAGCGATAAGACAATTTTCGGATTGTGCTCTGAGGGATATTCGATGTTTCGCTATTGAAACATATTGCAGTAAAACCTTTAGCGACCAGACTTAGTACGTCTTTTTCACCGCCAGTGATAAAAAGGATATTTCCTTTAGGTGGCAGCTGCTCCAATCCGAAACAGTATTTGTCACCCAAATCGCCAGCATATTGAAAACGAACAGCCGAAAAAGGTCTATAAAGTTTTAAGTGACGTTTCCCCTGATATGCGAAGATTGGTTCTTTATCTGTGGGCGTAAGCTTGTAGGGTTTACCTTCACTATTTTCGGAAACGAATTCTTTTAGCGAAACAACCTGATATCTTTTCAGGAATTCAAGTGGTATTCCGTATTGTTGCCAATAAGTCAATTCAAGTTTAGAAAATGGTTTGACTTTAATGGAAAACGGTTTGATTGGTTTGGGTTGTTCTTCTTTAGATTCCAAAATTGGGGACATTGTTGACGTTGAGGACTTTGTGGGCATATTTGACAAGGATTTCGGGAACTGGTTGCTTGAAGCATTATCCAGTCCCAGGCATAAATCCTGATTTATTTTTTGGAGGATTTCAATGAAACTGTCTGCTTGACGGCAATCAGTTCCCTGTATTTTTCCGACAAAGTGGAAGCAATCCCCGCTGAAGTTGTCGTTGCCATAGTCTTTCAACTTGTACTGATCATTTGTTCTGTCGAAATATACATTGCACGAAGCTTTTTTGTCTTCGTACAATGGATTGAGAAAATTACGCCCGACACGAAACGGAAACGGCAGATAATGTTTGAAGACATTCAAGCCTTTATCTGTCCGTGCGAGTATTTCTTCTTTGCTCAACATATGTTTTGTGACTTTGAATTAGGTCATCGAGTGCTTCCTGATTGCTTTTTACCAATCGTTCTTTCAACATACGTTTGACCTCGGCAATGGTGTAATAGGTTTTGCCCGAAATGATAGAATAAGAAACAAGTCCCTTAGTGCGAAGGCGTTGAAGTGTACGTTCACTTATTTTCAAGAATGTGCAAACTTCATAACCATCCACCCAAGCTTCTTCTTCGTTGATTTCTTCAGGTTGATAGTTGACTACAAATTTGGCAATGGTGTTGACCTTTTCCATGAGGTCTTTGAATGCTTTTGATTCGATTGTTATTACTTCCATGAGATTATTCAGATAATATAATTATTCGTATCATGATAACACTTTACATTTTAATTACTACAGTTCAAATACTTATTGTTTTATGTTTTTGGAGAGGAGTTTCTCTATACATTCAAGATCATAATAGTACGTTCCTCCAATTTTGGTGTAAGGCAAAGTTCCATTTGCACGTAATGTTTGCAATGTACCAGGAGACACATTGAGCAGGGCTCTAACTTCAGAGGATTTAAGCCATTTTTTTGCTTTTGTTTCTCCTTTATTTTCAAATAATCGGATAATTTCTTCGAGCAATTCCATCTTGAATTCCCGAAGATCATCGGTAGTTATAATTTGTGCTGGCATGGCAGTTTAATTAATAATTGATAATGAAAAATGACATTATAGACACCTTATAAATGGATTATATTAAGTCCTATTTTCTGGATTAATATTTGATTAATTAATCGTTGAATGATAAAGCCCGAATAATCCAGCCATAGAGATATTTTTTGTTGAGAGGTCGTTTTTTGATAATAGCCATGAAATAGTTGATTTTGGAGACAGTGAAAACTGCCTGAAAATATCCAAAGTCTATGGAATTTATTTTATTGAGTGTTTGTTCTCCAATTATCCCATCTCTTTTCGTCCCAACAATTGATTGTACCAGACGGACAGAGGTGGCAAGGCCAGAGTTAACTGCAAAGTCAAAAACCGAATCGGCTGAAGTTTGATTCTGAATTTTTTCAGCATTGAGAGGTGTCCAGAAATTATCGAAATAGAACAGCTCAACTAAGCTCTGAAGCTGGGGATTGGTGTCGAGTGAGCGTGGAAAATCAGGTTTGCTTTTGAAGCGGTCAATAAGTGTCCAACCTAACCAAGTACCATGCGAGTTCCGAGCAATACCTTTATAAGTTTCACCACCCAAATCATCGGGATCGTTGGCATAACCGCCTTCGTGAGAAAGCACTTTTATAAGTGCTAAATTGAATTTTGCCATTTTTTAAAATTTTAAAACCAAGAGTAAATACCTTACTCCAATTCTCTCAAGCCTCTATCCGCTTTAGCTTACGCTGACCGTTGGTTCTACAACAGGAGAAAGAAATAGGATAGTGAATTTTTGAGAGGGAGCATAAAGAGAACTCAATGGTTGTGATTAATAATTGGCAAAGTTCGAGGATTCAAACTGAATTTCTTACCAAGGTATTACCAACTTGGTGAAAATTTATTATTGTGGAGTTTTATTAAAAATCACAGCTAAATTATGCTTAAGTCTTGCGTTTGGGGTCGGAAATTTATGAGTTTAAGTGTGAAAAGTATAGAAAATAAAAAAACTACCAAGGTATTATCACCTTGGTAGTTTTTGTCAATAAATTTATTATGGGTTTTATGTCTCAAATTCTTCATCCATACGTTTTTCGAGGCAATCGGCCAAGTACTTCAAGAAGGCTGTACGATCCTTCTTCCTACTTTTAATAGCAATGTATGTGCGATAATAATCGCCTAAATCTATTCCCAATACATTTTGTAATACGTTCATAATTTCTCTTATGTCCGCTTTCCCATCATCTACAACTTTGGCTGCATAAATTCCATAACCCAGTTCAATGGCAGCAACTTTAGTTCCTGTCCATTTGTTCTTTTGGGTTGCTTGTTTATTCCCAGAATACTCGGATAACCTATCAATCTGTTGTAATTTTTTATTAAGATAAATCCTTAGCATTTCATTAGAAAGAATCTTAGCAACCTTATAATCGTAACAGGTAGAGAAAGTAGTATCGTTTATAAATTGAGAACTGTCAACTCCAAGTCTAATGTTGGGTTTTCCTCTACGAAAATAGTAATCGTCTAAATGTGTTGCATTTGAACGATAGTATTGATAAAAATCCAAATTTCTATTAAAAAAGAATGTCAGGCTATTTAACTCATGTTCATAATAGTTTTTTTGAATAAGATTACTCCCATTGGGTCGTTTAAGCTCAATTGTATATATTTTGTTGAAATATAATAGCTTACTTAAAACCTGAGGTTTCATTTCCTTAAAAAAACAAATTTCTTACTGCTCATTTTCAAATCCAAATTCAAACAATTTATTTTTCAATGTATATATTCGAACTTGAAGAAATTCAACCATACGCAATGCTTATTCGTTGGAAATATCACATCACTCAGGATCAATGGAAGAAATCTGCTCTGAAATTTCTTTCATTATTTGAATAAATGTCTCTTTCAAATTTATATTCAAGATAGAGTTTTAAAATCTGCACATTACACAACACACTTTATTTACTCAAACTGCTCGTTTTATTTTGTTGATTTTTCCATACCAATGCACTTGCACCTACAATAGCAGCATCACCAGAAACAAGTTTAGAAGGTAGTACCTTTATTTTATTTTTATAAACTGTTAAAAGGTGGTCTTCCATACTTTCAATTGTAGGCCGTAATAACAAATTTCCAGCTGCCATCGGACCTCCAAAAAGGAAAATTGCTTCAGGACTAAAATGATGAACCGTATCTGCTAATGCTTGTCCCAACCATTTACCAGTTGAATTAAAAACTTCCAATGCAATTTCATCGCCTTTTAAGGCTGCTTCACAAATATTTTTTGCAGTTAGTTCATTGTATGAATAACCTGTCAACAAACTTTTGGTATCATTATATTGAGCAAGCAACTCAAATGCAGTTCGTTTCATTCCTGTGGCAGAGCAATAAGCTTCGAGATGACCCTTCGCTCCACAGCCACATAAACGTCCATTTGGAATAAGCATAGTATGTCCACATTCTCCAGCAAAACCATCCTGGCCATAAACCAAGTTTCCATTGACAACCAGTCCACTTCCCACACCCGTACCTAAGGTGTACATTACAAAATTTCTCATGTCTATAGCCCCTCCAAACATCATTTCTCCAATTGCAGTAGCGTTTGCATCGTTTGTTAAGGTTATTGTTTGTATATAAGGAAATTTTTCTTTCAATAAAGATACAAATGGTATTACACCTTTAAACGAAAGATTAGGAGCGTGTTCAATTGTGCCAGAATAATAATTTGCATTCGGCGCTCCTATTCCGATTCCAATAATATGAAGATTCACCTCAGTTTGATACAATCTCTCCAGCAGATTATTGATATTGCCTGATAGCTTATTTGTATACTCTGTAATATCATTATATTCTGATGTAGAGAAATAATCTTTAGCTAGTACATTGCCATTTTGATCTACTAGTCCTAAAACTGTATTTGTACCTCCAATATCAATTCCAATTGCAACCTGTTTCATAAATAATCAAAAAAATTCTATAGCAGACTGTTTTTTGCAATCTACTATAGATGTCAACTAAAACAACTAATATCTATTTTACCCTGTTTATAATCATGGCATCTATTAATGCCTGATTTATATATGTATTCATATTTTCATTTTCTGTTTCCAAACTTATCTCAAACAGGTGTTTGCCTTTCGATAGCTTAATTTGAATACTGTTAGTATAACCCCAATTAGACCATTCGTTAGCTCCCCGTTGAGGGAATACTATCGTTCCAGCTGTACTACCATCCACTTTTAGCATTCGAATAGCACATTTGTTTTCAGTGTTTACCGGACCGTTACCGTTTGCATATCTAAATTTCAAAGTATATACACCTGATTTGTTTGCACTAAAAGGTAAAGTGATATTTGTATTAACAGAATTGTTTGTTTCAACATACCCCTTCCCTTGATAGTTGTTTTGTTTGTTATCAGACTTCTGGATAAAATCCTCTAATTCAATGGTATTCTCATTTCGTTTTTCACAAACAATTATCGGTTCGGAAGTAAAAGATGGAACTTTATTTTTATCTATTGCGATAATCTGATATTCTGAATATCCTTTATATGGAACCTTTAATTTTGTTTTTAAAGTCTTCTTCCATAATTTGCCATTTCTCAAAATTGAATACGAAACCGCATTCTCAATTTGTGACCATGTTAGTGATTTGTTAGAGTAACTTCCTAAAGGGGTTTCTAACGAAGTATAATTACTTGTTTTGTTTATAGGCTCAGCATCTATGTCTTTATTATCCAACACAATTTTCACTGAATGTGTGCCTGATAATAAGTATGAAATGGCTGCGGTTGTCGATTTTATTCCATCAATCTCAAAATCAACAATTCGGTTTCCATAGCCACTCATTTCAATATTCAAGATAGTATTACGAACTTTAAAATTGGTGAGTGTTCGAGTTCCTGAAAGTGCTTTTGGTACCAGTGGTTGAAATCTAAGACTGTCATCATCAAATTTTACTCCAAAAAGAATTTTATGAACTAAAGCCAGATTACCGGAAAGACTCCATAGCATATTACTAGAGTTGATTTGCGTTCCGGCAAAATCACCTGTTTCCGCTACAAAATTCTCTTTGTTTGTGAGAAATAATGCGGCAGGACGATAAATTGCTGCTATACTTTCCAAAACAGATTGTTCGTTACCTACTTGTGTCGATGCTAATGCCCAATAGGCTTGTACAAACGGCCATACTCCATTATTGTGGTAGGGTGGTATATTAGGGATTTGTGGATAAATACAAGAGATTCCAAAATCAGTAACAGGAACACTAGAAACTATTTTTTTGCTTCTTTCGGCATTAGAAATGCCAAATATAACACATAAAGCCTCCCCTAAAGCTTCAGATCGAGGTGAAACCGATTTAAAATTTCTTCCATACAGATATTGAGCATAATACCCTTTATCTTCTAACCAAAGATACTTGTTAATTCCCTCTTTAATGTGCTCAGCAATTTTGGAATGCTTAACAGCTACTTCTTCATCATTGAGTATCTCTGCCATCTTTGAAAGAATTATATTGGCCTGATAGTGAACTGCATTTGTTCCCAGACATTCAGACTCGTAAATGTCTGCAGGTTGCATCCAACGAGGATAAGTTTGTTCGCGCCAATCAAGAAAAGAGGATTCACCTTTTACCAGACCGGTTTCTGTATCATAAGCATTGACTATATCTGCTTCAATAGATTTTTTGATAATTCCATAGGACTGACGCAACCAATCCATGTTTCCGGTTGCTTTGTATAATTCCCATGCAGCTACAGCCCATATCATACGATCAGTGGATACAGGGTAAGCACCACCTGTCCCGGTGTCCTGAATAATAAGATTGTTTTTTACTTTGCGCAACAGACTATATTCTGCAACTTTCGGTTGTAAATATGCCATTGAAAGTATTATACTATAACTTATATCACGTGTCCAAACACCAGCCCATTCCTTGCCCGTGCGGAAAGTACTATCGGGTTCTACAGCCTTAATCATTTCTTCTGTGGTAAGATTATAAATGGCATCAGAAATTGAAAAGTCTGATTTATATTGCGGAAAAGCACTTATATCTTTAGTCAGATTCCAACGATCTTCAGTAAACTTTATGTCCTGTTTTTTATTCATTATCAGGGTTGTTTCATAAATACTATCGGCGTCAGGGTCGGTTAGTTGCAATCCAGGTTTATTGTAAAGGTTACTAAAGTCCCACGACAACGGGGCAGCACTACCCGCAACATAAACACCCCTGAAATCAGCTTTAGCAAGCTTATCGCCGTTATAAAGTGTGTAATAGCCATTGGTTTCAAATGCTTTGAATACTTTTCGCATGTCAAGTCGAATAGTCCAAACTGTATTTTCGGGTAAATTGATTCCGGCAGGAATAGCCTGATTTTGTTTTAACTGCATTCCAAAAACCACATTCGTAGTACATTTCCCATTTTCGGGAACTAAAGTTACAACATGATCAATTCCGGAAGGCATTTCATTGTCGCGGGAGTTGATACTAAACTTAAATTTTATAGTTGGACTGTATTTGTCAGCTTCCAGACTACGATAATTGGATGTAAGTTCTACCGATGAAACAGCATTCGCCGTAAAAGTACCTTGGACTACCTTATCCGGGAAAATAGTAAATGCTTTCGATTTGTATATTACTGCCTGCAGAGCAGAAAGTTGGAAACAAATCACAAATAATAATGTTGTAATTCTTAGTTTTAAATTCATTGAAATAAAGTTAAATATTTTTTTTACATGTTTACTAGTTACTGAAGAGTCTTTCTTACATTAACAAATAGGCACTTCTCTGCTACACCTATTACCATTTAATTTGTTATATTTATATGCATTTGGAATTAATGAGTCATTAACTCTAAATATGTTCATGTTTTTCGAGTCCCTAATTATTTATATACAATTGGATTCCATCGATTGGAGTAGCACCACATATAATCGAGAAGCAGTTTTATATTGTAGCCTTCATTATGGCATAATTTTTAGTTAACTGATTGAAGCTAATAATGTATTTGCCAACTTCGGGTATTGTATATGTAATATCAGGGGCAGTAGGCAATCCTTTTTCAGCTGTTCCACTTATTCCCACCGCATTCCCCCAAACATCATCCGAACTATCTTTTTGAGTCCAAAATTTAAATGATTGCTTTCCGACAGATAGGGGAATAGTATCTGTGACCCACTTATTATTTCCAAGATACTTCATGGGTAAGGTCAATGTAGTAGATTTATTAAACACTCCACTGATATACATTGAGGGTATCAATGCCTTATCAATTGTTGGTTGAGTGTCAGCAATTATTTTTACATATCGAACCGAATCTTTAGACCAGTTAGAATAAGCTATGGTATTATTCAAAACATATCCAATCCGATAGGTGCGGTTTACTTTTCTATTTCCTTCTGTTTGATTAATAATTATTTTCAATGAATCTTCATGAAATTTTGAAGAAACAAACTGATGGACAGCATAGTCTCCAGTCTGATAATCGTATCCATTTCCAGCATCGTCGTATAGTTTCCCCTGAGCTGAGCCATCAGTATTAGGATTCATCAGTAATGTAACTGAATCTGTTTTATATTCAGCAGTACTTTGGATAATACCCGTTATAGGTACAATAGCTCCCGGACGAAGAAAAACATAAGGCTGATAGCCATCGTCTATATTTTCAAACTTAACCTGATTCCAATTTCCTTTTGGAAAACTTACATTGGTTGCCCAACGAGGTGCTATCAACAAATCACTTCCAAGCAAAAATAGCTGCTGTTCAGAACGTAGATTAGCATCAGTATAGTCAGCAAAGAAAGCTGGTTGCATTATTGGATTTCCACTTACTGAAGCTTCCCTAAACAGGCTATAAAGATAAGGCATAAGCCTGTAACGACGATTTAATGCAGTACGCGAAACGTCTTCAATAGACTTTCCAAAAGCCCATGGTTCCTGATCAATTGTATTATTTGAACTATGGTTACGCGAAAATGGATAATAGGCTCCCAGAGCCATCCAGTGTCCCAATAATTCTGCATTGCAATCTCCATCAAAGCCACCTATATCCGGACCATTGAACGGTTGACCCGACAAACTCAGATTAATGCACATCGGAATAGACATTTTAAGATAATCCCAGGTTGATCTGTTATCACCAGTCCAGGTAGCTGCATAACGTTGCCCACCCAAAAAGTTAGAACGGGATAAAATGAACGGACGTTTGTCTGGATTAGCGGATATTAGTCCATCCCGACTCGATTTAACCATCAACATTCCATATACATTATGGTATCTGGCATGTGAACCAGCGGGCAAATCACCACCACCTCTGTGTATATTATCCTCAGGCATGGTCCCATTTGATCCGTTAAACACTGAAGGCTCATTCATATCATTCCATACGCCATCTATACCCAAAGACATAAAATTACTATATAGATCAGCCCACCAACATTGAGTGGCAGGGCGGGTAAAGTCGGGGAAAACACAATTACCCGGCCATACAGTGCCGTTGAATTCTTGTCCTGTGGAAGTTCTCACAAAATGTCCTCTTGCTACTCCGGAATCGTATACTGTATATCCGGTTTCTTTTTTCACTCCGGGGTCAATCATATATACTGCTTTAAAATTCTTGGTGTGTAAATAATCATTTAGACCTTTTGGATTAGAGAATGTTGTTGGATTGAATGTAAAGACCTTATAATTGGACATATAGTCAATATCCAACCAAATAACATCAGCTGGGATTTTACGATTTCTGAATTCATCAGCTATTTCCTTTACACGCGTATCTGGGCTATAGGTATACTTACTTTGCTGATAACCAATAGCCCAAAGTGGAGGAAGATTTATTTTCCCGGTAAGTTCGGCAAGAGTTTTTTGAACTTCCATTGGGTTTTGTTTTTCAATGATTATCACACGAAAAGCCGGACCTTCAGAAGTAATAGTCAATGGGTTTGATAAGTCAAAATACTGTTTCCAGCTATTATCGGCAATAATACCAAAAGCAGTTCCATCTTTGCGAACACCCATTACCCAAGGGTGAGATTGATAAAGTCTTTTCCCGTTATCGACAGAAGTATATAAATAATTATCTGTATTCCATAAAGTTATACTTGTATTGTTACGCCTTAATGAACCTGTAACTTCTCCATTTCCATATAAATCAGCATCCTCATCATAAGTAATAGTAACTGAAGATTTTCCGTTGATTTTGGAAAATACCGGGCGCGTTTTCCAGTTGTCTGGCACAGAGCCTTGAGGTTGTAGGTTTTTTACTAATGCCAATGAAGGTAAAGTTCCGGTTGAATCCATATTAGCCGGACAAAAAACTGCCACTCCTTCATTAGTTAAAAATGAAGTTTGTGCAAAAAGAGAACTAAAAAGGAAGATGAAGAGTATTGTAATATCTATTTTGATTTTCATGAAATTTAATGAAGGATAAGTTTGTTTGTTTTTAATCATATTTTACAAAATACGATTCTATGTTTATTCTAAAATTAGTATAGTTTTAACCAAGCATATATCAGTGAGTTCAGATTTGTATACATGCTGTTAATAATTAGAAGATATATGTAATTATTTTTATGTTTAAAGCTTAATTATGAGTAATTTTTAAGTTCTGTAAATCAATCAAATCATAGGAACCATCTATTGTAGTAGATGTACTATAACCTAAGAATATTGATTCTAATGATAAATCATGTTGTGTTAATTATAAAAGGATCTTTCCTAAAATACTCTATATTGTTAAGTGTTTCTAATGGTCCTTCAGGTGGATCTGATTCTAATGATAATGAAATTTCGTTATCTAATCTTATAAACTCAATAATCGGAGTAACATATGCCTTTTTCTGTTCATTAATTCCCATATTTCAATATTATCTGATTAACACTTTCTGTTTAAAAATATCACCGGCATTATTGGTGGTTATCAAATATATACCTGCTTGAAATTGTCTTTGTATAACTGTACTATTTTCAGATAGCTTTTGCTCTACTAATTTTTGTCCAATTGCATTATAAACCACCACATTAATTAGACCATTTGGAGTTCCATTTATCACCACCTGATTATTTGCATTGGTTGAAACCCAAATATTGTTGTAAGTTTTAGTATTGATTTCGGCTGCAACATCTGATGATTTGAATACAATTGTGAAACGGTCGCTGTTGCTGGTTGCATCAGAAGCAAAGCTGTAGTGGCTTCCAGCAGTCAGGTCTGTTTCTGTGTGTAGCAAATTATCTTTCAGGATAATATGAGTATCAATATCAAAATTGCTCATCTCTGTTGCCCTGATGGTGAAGTTGTTGGTTTCACCTGTTGAAAATCCTAACGAAACTTCATTTACCAAACTTACACTTTCAAGTCCATTGATTACCAAGTTTTCTTTTCCTGATACAGGTGTAGTATAGATTTCAGGGATTGCCACATTATTATTGGTCATCTTTTCCGAATCATACTTATCAAAACTGTTGGAAGCATTTGGGTTAAACACAATAATGGCTTCGTCGCTATTCAAACCATTCGACACCTGAAGACGTAAAATCTGATTAATTACTAGTGCGGGTACTTTCAAAGAAGTTGTTATACCAGTTGCGTGCGAACGCATATTGTTGTTAAACATCACATTTCCACTTGTTTGATCGGAGACTACACGTACCCAAACTGCCTGCATTGGCGGAATCAGTCCGGTTACTGCTCCGCTTCCATTATTATTGGTTCCTGTTCCATTGAATGTATCAAAAACATAAGTTCCACTTTGGTTTTTAGTTCTGTACCAGATTGTAGAACCTACATTTGTTTTAGTTGCCAATTCCCAGTTTACATATGATGGATATGGATTTCCAATCAGATTAAATCCTTCTTTAGTTTTTCCGGAAGTTCGAGTTAGGTTAATTGTTTTGTCACTGTCATTCAAAGAGCCATCAAAAGTCAATGTTGTAGTCGATTCTGGTTGTGCAATAAACCCTTTACCTACTGTCATAGACGATCCTGCGGCATAAGGTTTCCAATAAGCACTTGCTCCTGATACGCTCAAATCTGTATTATCGCCAGCTTCCTGATATCCAAAGTATGTTGAACCCACAGGAACATTAAAAGCTGAAACAGGCGATGATATATACCAATTACGAGCCGAAGGAAGATATTGTTTAACTATTGCTTTTGTTATGTTTGATGTCCCTTTATTTACAAATGTTGCTGTTCCTGAAGCATCGCTTTCAATTATTAGTGAATCTGATACAGTTAATGACTGACTTTCATTAACCGTTAGCTTTGCACCCGGTAAAACTTTCACCTGAAATGCGTTGGCAGTTTGATCAACGGTAAGCTCTCCTGAATTGACTACAACAATATCAGAACTCGTAGGAACAGAGCCAAAACTCCAGTTAGATGTATTAGTCCAATTTCCCGTACTCGAACAAACATTATATTTCCGGATATTTATGCTCATATCTTCTAAATTTACACTTACAATATAATCTCCGGTTTGAGATATAGACCATTGTTGATCATTTGTTGCATCAGTACTTAATTTTCCATCATTTGAAGCATCTTTAAAAAAGAAAAAGTTATTGTCCCAGTTTCGATAAGGATCGGTTGTTATTTTAAAAGTACCACCAGAAGATAATGTAACTTTTGCTGAATATGTATTGTTTTCTTGCCAAACGATAGGAGTTGTTTGCAGTAAACTCCAGTCACCAGGTGTTGCACTGCCAATAAGATATAATGCTGGATATTTGATTTGTGTTGTTTGGTAATCTACCTTTTGTGCAGTGATTGTCATTGCATTTAAATCGCATATAATTTTATAGTTCCCAGATTCAGACAATTTAAATTTCCAATCATCGGTATCACCTTGTTTTACAACAAGTGTACCCGAACCATTTGTTATGTAGCCAGTTGAACCGGCTCCATTTCGTAAAGAAATGCTTCCCCAATCTGGCTTAGTTTGAAATTTAAATTCCTGATCTGCACTAAACCAACCTGTGTAGGTAAAAGTATTATTTCCGTTTGGAGAAAGACGTGGAACTTGCCCTAAATCCCAATCGCAAAATACTGCAGATCCCACAATATAAGGAATCATCTCTACTTTTAATTTCATCGTATTCGTATTGACAATTAAGCGATAATAACCGTCCGTTCCGCTGGGGATACCCCAAAAGTGATCAAGTAGATTACCTGAAGATTGAGAACAAAGAAACATATCATATTCACTTCCAGCAGTAATTGTTTGTACATCGCTATTGTAATTTACTGCGTTTGGTACTAAATATCGAACCTGATCCCATGTCCCCATGTCTAAAGTAAATTTGAACTGTTTATTGTCAGTTGAAAAATTAATTTCTTTTTCAATAACAAAAACCCCGGGCTCGGAAGATTGGACAAATGAAGGTGGGTTTGAGGTATCCCAACCAAATTGTTCGCCTAAACCATACAAATTAGCGGCATCTAAATTACCCGAAATGAATAAAGGAACAAATATTCCTAAGATTAATAATTTTCTGTATGTTTTCATGATATAAATTTTTAATCAATTTAATTCGTTTCTTTGCTGTAGCCATATCCTATTTAAAAAGTAAGACATTTTGCAATTATGACTAAATAAATTTGAGTTATAAGCTTGGTATTTATTCAAAATAAAAAAAATGCATTCTAAGAAGGTCTATTTTTTGTGGTGATAATTTACCATTTGTATTAGAGTATTTTTTCCAATTTATCCTTATGATTATTACTTTGTTCTTATCTTGATAATTCTACATTCGTGTGGTTTCAATTGAGTTGAGTAATTGCCTGACATAACTTCGATATTCTGTTGTTTCCACAAGTCACGTACAACATAAGTTTCATTCTTTTTTAAGCCCAATTCTTTTTCGAAATCAATACTTCGAGATTGAATGGTACTTTCGCGATTAAATAGACCAACTATCCAATCTCCATTAAGTAGTCTCCCTGCCCAACGAGAGCTGTTTATGGTATCCCTATAATCGTAACTTAAAGGTTTTGCTATAAACCTCTGAGCATTTAGTTCATTTAATTCAGCATTTTGATATACCCATTTATAAGATTCACCTGTATCAAATTGATCCGCAATGGCTAATGCCGAACCACCCATAATCATTAAGGAAAACAAAAATTTGCGTTCATCGTCGCTGGCCAACTTGTTCATTCGCATAAAGTCACCATCCAATATCATTTGCCCATGAGCACCTATATCGGCAAAACCAATCATGCCATCGAATACATTGGAAAATTGAGGCCACTTACCTTTTTGTTCTCCCCGCAGTTTATTGCTGACAAAGTTCCAGTCACCACCCCAGCAATCATCGCTTACACGGATCATATCTCCATATTTCAGTTCTGTTTCACCATGGTTAAAACAGTTGGGCATAACCAGACTCAGAAATAAATCATCACCCGCAGCCTCTTCAATCCATTTCAAAGCTTGCGCATAACGTCTGGAGCCGTAGTTATTTTCATAATTTTCCAGAAAATCAATTCGTAAATATGAAACACCTATTGACTTGAAATAATTCACATAACCCTGAATCCATTCTTTAGCTCCAGGTTTATCCACATCCACCCAATATAGCTCAGAATTAAAGGGGGAATATCCAGTAATATCTCGTGTACGTACCTTAGCTCCTATTATCTCTAAATTCTCCTGATAAGCAGTACGTGTGA
The DNA here is from genome assembly GCA_028692715.1 of Paludibacter sp. Classification (GTDB taxonomy): domain Bacteria; phylum Bacteroidota; class Bacteroidia; order Bacteroidales; family Paludibacteraceae; genus Paludibacter. Next base: position 18,196 of record JAQUWU010000041.1, read on the forward strand.
GCCATAATGGATTGTAATATACACCCATCTTCATTCCATTATCTTTCAGATATTGTCCCCAATAGTAAAATCCGTGCTCCCATTTACTATTGTATTTTGTAATATAGCCATTAGAATTTACTGATTGTGCAGCTTCAATCCATCCATCGTTACAAATCATATCATAACCGAAAGATTTTAAATTGGTTACCACCCAGTCAATATTATTTTTCCAGCGTTCTTCAGGAATTGCTTTGTCGTTATCAATACAATATTCGTAAGCAATCCAATATTTAGGCCCTGTACCTTTGCGCGTATATGGACTGTCTCGCCCAACTAATGTAGTATTGGAGATAAAAAGAGATAGCCACAATAAAATGGGTTTTATATTTGCTTTCATTATATTAGAAAAAAAAAATTAAATGATAATAGAAAGGAATATATAAGAGTTCGAACAAAATAGAAACATTGTACAACTATTTAAATTATAGGAAATACAATAATTGACCATATATTATCCTTCTTGATATTCAAATAAAATATTATTTAAAACATCAAGAAGGATTAATTAATCTATTATTTATTCTTATTTAAGTAGCAACTTATATGTTTTCGATTCACCTCTATTTAACAAAACTGCAATATAAATACCTGCGTTAAGGTTATTAGCAGTCAATTTTTGATATGATCTATCTATTTGTGTCATCTGTAATAACTCCCCCTGTACAGAATAGAAGTAAAATACTGATCCTTCTGCATTGGAGACACTAATTGTTTTACCAAAAGACTGAATAGTTGCTTCAGGAGAATCTTTTTCCGGGCTGTATGCCGTTGTATTTTCCTTAACAATACTTATGGTCATGGAGCTTAGATCAATAGAGACATTATAATCACCAGCTTCTGATATTGACCACTGAAGGTCACCTGTTGCATCCGTACTGATTTTACCATTATCTGTCGCATCTTTAAAATAAAAGAATGAATTATCAAATCCTTTACCCGGAGCAACTGTAATTTTGAAAGTACCACTAGTTAAATACACCTTACCTGAATAAGTGAACATATTTGCTTCATTATCCTGACGCCACAAAGGGGCTGCAGCAGAAGTAGACCATCCTCCTGGAGTTGCATCTCCAACAAGATATAAAGCAGGATATTTGATTTGATTATCCTGATATGTTATCTTTTCTGCACTAATAGTCATCGAATTTACATCACAACTTACAGTATAGTTACCAGATTCTGCTAATTTGAACTTATAATCTTCAGGATCTTTTGTTAGTACCAGTGCACCACCTGTAGTGAGATCCAAATATTCATTTGTTGACGCATCAACATTCCCATTTCGTAGTTCAAGATTTCCCCAATCATGAGTAGTTAGAAATTTAAACTCTTTATCCTGTTCGAAGTATCCGGTGTAAGTATATACACTACCGTTCTGATACAATTCGAAAGCAGCCTGCGCATCCCAGCCGCATAATGTGGCATCGCCTAAAATATAAATTGGAGAGTTTTTACTTTCTAATAGTGTCACACTGATTTTGTTTGTATTTGTATTAACAGTGATACGGTAAACACCGTTAGCCAGCGCATTAATACCCCAAAAATAGTCTTGCAAATTGCCTTCAGTCTGTGAACAAGGTAATATGTCGTACTCCACACCAGTATTGATAAGCTGAACGTTTCCGTTATAACTTACAGTACTTGGCACTAAAAATTCAACTTCATCCCAATTTCCTTGAGATAATGTAAATTTTAATTGTTTGTTTTCACCAGAATAGGAAAGTTCTTTATCAAAAACGAAAATACCAGATTCAGTCGATTCAGGAATTGAAATACCTGAATTACTATCCCATTGACCAAATGCACTTCCTAAACCATAAAGAGTAGAACTTGCTGCATTAACTGACGTTACAGAAAACAGGAATATAAAAATTCCCAGAATACCATAAGAAATGATTTTGTAGTTTTTTTTCATAACATTTATATTTAAAATAATTAATATTTATAGTTGACCATTATGGATTTGTCAACTTTACAATTTTACAACTATGCGATTCTAATGTTACACTTATATTGTCAGCTTCTCCTTCATCTGTATGATTCCATAGATCATGCATTTTCATTTTACCTGTTATACCTAGTGTTGAGAATTTTACAGAACGATATTGTGAATTGTCTTCTCTATTGAACAATCCAATTATCCAATCTCCGTTGGACATTTGCCCGTACCAGATCTGACTTTTTGAGTCATTTAAATTTTCAGACAATGGCTTACCAACAAAACCATCTTTATTTAATGCCAACATTTCTTCATTTTGGTAGAATTTCAAATCGCCATTAACGATTGTGTTGTATTGATCAGCAACAGCAACAGGACCTCCAGCCAACAACTGCAATGACACGGAAAATGCTTTTTCATTATCGTTCGAAAGTGTATTTAACCGGATAAAATCCCCATCCATAATTACCTTACCACGTCCGGCAATATGTGACCAATGAATTAAACCATCAAACTGGTTATGACAGGTAGGCCAGCCATCAAAAACCTGCCATCTCAATCGACCCGAAACGTGATCCCATCCTCCATCAAACGTATCAGCCTCTGTCCGAACCATATTTCCGTATTTTTTTTCCAATTCAGCATCATTAAATAAGTTTGGCATAACTAACGAAGTAAATACTTTGTATTTACTTGCAGCTTCACATATGTATTGCAATGCTAACTCATAATTTTTACGGCCATATCCTTTACCTGGCATCCCCCCAGCTCCACTAGCAGACTCAAAAAGGCATAAAAAATCCATTCTAATAAAGCTTACACCCATATTTTTATAATGCTTAAAAAAACCGTCTATATATTCTTTGGCACCTCTATGACTTGGAACTAACCAGGGGAAAGTATCATTGCTATTGGGATACATAACAGTTGTTCTATCTGTTTCATTATATCGCAAGTCACCAAAAGTCACATTTGTACCTTCTACAGTTATATTATCTGATCCATGAATCCAAAGTGGATTGTCATAAATGCCCAATTTTAATCCTCTTGCATTACATTTTGCAATTAACTTTTTAAGATTCATGCTACCATATTGTGTCATATAACCAGACTCATCTGTAGCCAACATTGACATAAAACCATCCGTGCAAATCATATCGTAACCGTAAGGTTTAAGGTTTGTAGCTACCCAATCAATTACTCTGTCCCATTCTCCTTCTGACATGTCAATTGAACCTCCTGCTTGTTCAGCAACTCTACAATACTCATATACACTCCAATATAATGGTGCATGATATATATGAATACCAAGAGAATCATTTGTTTCATTTTTCGGATCGTCAGGTAGATTGTCAGGAGTCCATCCTGTACCGTTGTTTTTTTCACATCCTCCAAGAAAGACAAGGAGTATTAATGAAAATATTGATATTTTAAATTGTCTCATTATTTATTTGATTATTGGTTATTTTTTTTCAAAACTAATCGTTAGATTAATAACATTCAGACTAATCTTATAAAGTCCTTCTTCGCCTTGGGCAACTATCCATTTCTTATCAGGACTTCCATTGGCTACAAAACTCACATCTGTTTGTGAAAGAGGAGCCAAATTATCGCTATCAACAACAGTTGGCATCAAGTAGTTGCATTCAAAACCATTGGTATTACTGAGCGGGAATTTAAACTCTCCGGCCTTCAAATATCCTTCCCAAATAAATGTTCCTTTTGTTGCAGTTGCATCATAAGTAAGATTTTGAGAGAATGGGGTGTTCCAACTTTCTGGTGTAGCACTTCCTGCGATCCAAATATTTTTAAATGGAACATCATCTGGCACCTGAGGACTTACCTGCTTTTCAAACTTGATAGTCATGTCATATACATTGAGTGTGATTTTATAAATTCCAACATTGGAAATTCTCCATTTATAATCATGTGTTGCAGCTTGAGATATAGTTACATACTCAATTCTGTTGTCACCATCAGGACCTGTTTGGTCAATAGCTGGCATAAAATAATCACATTCAAAAAATCCGGTATTTTCAAGAGGAAATTTGAGTTCTCCTGAATTAAGGGTTCCTGTGTAAACAAAAGCTACCTGATTTGTTGGATCTTTTTGTAACTCTATCGGATTAGTGATATTCCAGCCCGCAGGAGTGGCATCACCAATCATCCAAACCTGATTATAAGCTGCTTCTGGGAAATCTTGCTCAATGGTCAGAGCTTCAACATCAATCGTGATAACATAAAATCCTGGATTATCAATATGGAACAATGTTTCGGTATTATTTCCCGTAGTGTTATAAACTAAGTTAAGATTGCTAGCTCCACGACTATAAGAAGGATACAAACTAGTCGTATCTTTTATAAATTTAAAATCGCCCGATTGTAATACTCCAGTCCAAACATATTTCTTTTCAGAAATAACCTCTTTCATTTTAAGGGCTTTTTCAGGATCCATCCCATTCACAGCACTACCTACAATATATAGATCTCTTGATTGAACATAATAACCTGTTACATTGAAATCAACAGTAGAAATTTCAGGTTTCATATATACATTTGACTTTGAGACAACTGCTATTACTTCTGCTGATAATTTAGTAGATTTATCAGATGTAATATTCCAGCCCATCAACATATCATTCAATTCTTTGTGAGTAAAACTTATTGACCTCAATCCAGCAGGAATTTCTATTTTGGGAATAGCTGTTTCAAAATTATTATCTGCAACATCTACTTTTAAATAATATGTCAACTCTGTACCGGCCCCACGATTTGCAGCATCTCCCCAACTAAAAGTTAAGGCAATGGAATCTCTCTTGTCTTGATTTAATTCAATTTCATCTGTAGAAACAGTCACCTTCATTGTGTCAGGAGGAGACATTAAGCTAAAAAATTTCATCTCTTCATTACATCCTACAATCAATAAAGATATTGATATCACTAGGTATTTGATTGATCTTCTCATAATTTTAAATGTATTTTAGTTCCAATTTGGATTTTGAACAAGTTTTTGATTTTTATCAATTTCAGATTGGTGAATCGGGAACCAGTAATAAGCTTTCTTATAAATACGTTGCTGATAAACCGTACGTACATAAAATGAAGCTTTATCTTTTCCACTAAAATTCATTCCATAAAAGTTTCCGTTCAATACAGTCTCAGCTTCTTTCCAACGACGCAAGTCGTCATATCTTGTTCCTTCACAGTTTAACTCAACTCTACGTTCAGCACGAATCAATTTGCGCATCATATCCTGATCACTTAAATCAACATGTATAAAGCTTACGTTAGTAGCTCCTGTGCTATATAATCGAATTCCAGCACGTTCACGGATTTTATTCAGGTATGTAAGTATATCTGGGTTACCTGGATCAGATTCATTCAGAGCTTCAACATAATTCAGATATACTTCACCAAGTCGATACACAATCCCTGGACGATATTCATAATTACCTTCTTTTACATTTGTTTTTGGTGAAACCTTTTTCCGAACCAAATAACCATTTTGAGGTGCATCGTGCGTATGAGTATTGTCAGCAGCCCCATTAAAAAAGTTAAACTGGCGTTTTTCTGCCGTGAAATAAGCATTATTGAAATTTACTGATACGTAGAATCTAGGTTCACGGTTACAATACATGTTGTAGGTACCGGATTTAGTGATTGAACCACCATTAATATTCTCATCCCACACTGTACTATCACGGTTTTCATTAGAAGTTGAAAATCCTGTTTCTACATAACCTGATTCAGTATTAATGATTGGTAATCCATCAGCATTGTAACCAGTTATTGGAGCTAAACCATTTTTCATAAAGAATGCATCAACCAAAGATTGAGTTACACCTAAACCTCCATTTCCTCCGCTTCCATTGGGAGTGGCATGTCTTTCATACTCTACGTAATTACTGTTCGGACGAGCAAAAAGTATTTCACTATTGTTTTCGTCATAACGTTTTAGAAGAAGGTTTTGATATGACATAAAAGGATCTATTGTTCCAGCAGCATTTCTTTCTACATACAATTCGTGACCATCTGCTTCAGCGAAATCAATCAACTCTTTACATGCGTTTGCTGCATAAGCCCACTTCGTTTTATCTTCTGCTGTACTGAAAAGGTTCTTACCATTTCTGTCTTTAAAATCAGCATAGTCTAAATTTCCATTAACTAATGGACTGGCAGCAAAAAGTAACATACGTGCTCTTACTGCAAGACACATAATGGAAGTTGCGCGACCGTATTTTCTAGCTTCTGAGTATTTTGAAGGAAGTATTTTTGCCACATCCAGTAATTCTTTATCCACCCAGTTTATCACATCATTATAAGGACTTTGACCAACCATCAAATCTGTCAAATTAAAATCTGCTGGAGCAATATAGTCAGGTTTAAATGGTATTGCACCGTATGTATTTGCTAACAAATAATAATAATAAGCTATCAAAAAACGACATTCTGCCTTCATATATATTACTTCCTGTGAACTAATACCCTGATCGGGTAAAGCATGAATATTCTGCATGAAAATAGAAGCTTCACGTATACGTTGTGGAAGTATTGACCAATAATTACCTGCCCAGTTGCTGGACGGAGTCCATTCACCTAAGATATATGGAATTACAGCCCAATCCCATTGTCGCCAACGCTCTGAAGGAGTTACATCATCTCCTAAAATTTCCCATCCAAGATAATTTGTATATCCCCAATATGGGTCAGGGATAGCAGAATATGCATTTGCAAGCCAACTTTCAATTCTGGTTTTATCTTGGAAGACTAATTGGAGTGTTAATTCTGTATCAGGTTCTTTGTCCAAGTAATCACAAGAATTAAGCAACTGCAAACCGAGAACACAAATTAATATATATTTAATACGTTTCATATTATTTTTTTTAGATCGGGTTATTTAAAAGTTTATATCAAATCCTAACATTACAGAACGCATTGAAGGATATTTCAATCCGTCGCTTGTGTCTAATTCAGGATCCCAAAGTTTAAATTTCGAGAAATAAATCAAGTTATTACCGCTAGCAAAGAAGCGTATGCTTTTAGCATGAATAGCATGAGTAACTTTTTCGGGAATACTATATCCAATTTCGATTGATTTAAGACGCAGGAATCTCATATCTTTCTTCCAAAATGTAGAAGCAACATTATTGTTTGTATTTGTACTTTCAGATAAACGAGGCCAAAATACATTCTGAGAAGGGTTATTTTCTGTCCATCTGTCATTGTAATTTGAATAAACATTACCTAACACTCCTTGTCCACTTCCGGGAATAAAATAGTTCGAACCTCCAATGATTCTGTATTTATCGCCCACACCTTGAAAGAAACAACTTAAATCCCATTGCTTAAAGTTCAAATTACCACCGAGTCCATAAACTAATCTAGGATCTTTTGTTCCTCCAATATAACCTTCATCGGCATTTGTAATAACACCATCTCCATTCATATCTTTATATTTAATATCGCCCGGACGAACATCAAAGCCCAACACCTGTTTAGGTATACCATCTTTCAAAACACCATTTATAAAATCATCTGCAGTAAAAAGTCTCTCAGCTTGTAATCCCCAAAGCGTATTAATGGATTGTCCTGTAATGGATCGATAGGTTCCTTTTATAGATGCAGGCTCATCAATTTCCAGAATTGTATTTATAGCATATGTAAGTGTTCCTCGAAGACTTATTGCCCAATTTTTATTAAATCGTTTGTTATAATTTAATGCAATATCTAAGCCTTGATTATCAACTTTACCATAGTTTGCATATGGGTTCGACACAAAACCAACTTGAGAAGGAATCGTTGTTCGTTGCATGAAAATATTTGTACGTTTTTCTTTGAAAATGTCTGCTTGCAAATTAAACACATTCCATAAACCCAATTCCAAACCTAAATTCATTTTAAGTGCAGTTTCCCAGGTTAAGTTTGACACACCAACTTCTCCCTCTTGTACACCTTGTCTATATGTGTCACCAGAATAACCCCAATTATACCCTGATGCGTTAGAATTTATTGTAGTTATATAAGCAAATCGTCTACCACCAATATTATCATTACCAACCTTGCCCACCGAAGCTCTTAATTTCAGGTTACTGATAGAACGTTGCAAAGATTCCATAAATGGCTCTTCCGAAATTATCCATCCAACTGCTAATGAAGGGAAAAAACCAAAACGCTTGCCTTTTGCAAAGTTTTCAGAACCATTGTAACCAAAATTAAATTCTGAAACATAACGACGATTATAAGTATAGGAAACACGTCCGGCTATTCCTTGAGTCTTGTTTGGTTGTATATCTCCCCAATCGTAACTCCGCTGATTATAAAGGATAAGTGCATTTATTGCATTTTTATCAAAAGTCTTATCGTATGTTAATGTGGCTTCCAGATAAGTACTTTGATTACCATAATTTCCACTACTTGAAAGTCCCAAAAACTCACTTCCATAGCTCAAAATATTGTGTATCAGTTCTCCATTATCATCACGCGAAGTGGCTACACTATAATAATCCGGTGATTTACCTCTTGTAAGATAATTCTCACTATAAGTATCAAAGGCAAATGTTGCTTTTGCTTTTAAACCAGGAGTTATCATCTTTAAATCTTGTTCTAAAGAGAAAAGGGATTCTAATTTACTCTTTCCTCCACGGTAATAACCCATTTGGGTGTTCAATGCCCAGGGATTTGTACGTTGGTTACTAGCAATAGGTATCGTTCCATCAGAATAAATAGCCGGATGAACAAACGGTGGAGTCTCAAAAGCAGCTCCAAACACTGCATCCGTACTACTATTAGATTTTCTGAGATTCTGCAAATAGCCTCCCACATTAAATCGTAATAATGTAGTTTTCGTCAAATCCAAATCTACGTTTGCGCGCATATTATAACGGCTCAGTTTACTCCTCGTATCATATGGTAACCGACTATCTGTAGCCATAATTCCTGTTTCATTATAAACAGATGCTGTAAGAGAATATCTAAGTATAGGTGTACCTCCACTAACTGTCATATTAGCCCGGGTAGAATTGGCATAATTATTAGTGATTGCATCTATCCAATTCACATCCGGATATAAATCTTTATCATATCCTGAATATGTTTTTAGAATCTGATCTTTAGTAAAGAGCCTTTTGTTTGGGTCAGATTGAAGATCGTTGAGCAAACTCATATACTCTGCTGCTCCAATAAATTCAGGTAGTTTGGTAGGGGACTGTACAGACTGTTCAACACGCATGCTTATTGATGGTGCAGAAACTGTCCCTCTTTTCGTATTAATTAATATGACACCATTGGCACCTCGAACACCATACATAGCACTTGCAGACGCATCTTTCAAAACAGAGAAAGCTTCAATTTCCGCAGGATCAATATCGTTCAAACTACGTTCAACACCGTCAACCAATACTAATGGTGATGTATTTCCACTAAAAGACGCAATTCCCCTAATCCAGAATTTAGAATTATCATAACCAGGCTCTCCCGAAGGTTGAACAGCAATTATCCCAGCCAATTGTCCGGCTAGGTTATTACTCATTGATCTTGTCGAGCCTACCTGAAGTTTTGTTGGATTCAGAGTCTGTATAGCACCAACAATGGAGAGTTTCTTTTGATTACCGTATCCAACAACAACAACTTCATCCATTGCTTTTGCAGCTTCAAGTAAAGTAATACTAATATTATTTTTATTGCTGTAGTTATTAATCTTTATTTCCTGCTTTGCATATCCAATATAAGAAACTAAAATAGTTGGATCAGGTACTGTTCCAAGTGAAAGAGAAAATTTCCCATTTATGTTTGTTATTGTTCCAGTGCTTGTTCCTTTTAAAAGAATACTTACACCAATTAGTGGTTCTCCCTTAGCATCAACAACGACACCGGAAATCGTTTTTATTGTAGTTTGGGCAACTACATTCGGGAAGAAAAATTGCATACTAAAAAATAGTAGCATACAAAAAAGGCATCTTTTCAAATTGACCATCATTTAATTTTTAAGGTTATTTTAATACTTACGATATATTGTTCAATGACCTACGCATCGAAATGCGTCGCTTTTTTAATAGTACAAATATATGTGAATTTTTTTTGCTCAAAATGAACTGAATTTCTTAAAGTAGTGTACTGCAATCACTCAAAAACATAAATTATTGGTTTATAAACAGTTGTCTGATTTTACCTAAAAAAATAAAGTAGTTATTTGAAATAAAAAAAAGGTTTTTATAACCATAATAGTTATAAAAACCTTCTCGGTAAATTACTTCTCTAATATTTAAATACTCCTATTTGCATTACTTTCGCTTCAAATTCGTTACGAGGTCCTTTAGATTTATTTCTGAATCTTGTGCGACAATTGTATATTGTTGTTATCGAATAACGCAAAAAGAATGATATTTTATCGCTATCCTTAATCCCAAGCCGTATGAGTGCAAATACTCTCAATCCTGTATTGAGAATTTCACCAGGTTTTAGTTTTATTTCCTCATCGTCAATCATCAATTCTCTTAATTCTTCAATAAAATAAGGAAATAACTGTATGAATGTACTGTCGAAGTTTGAATAAAACTCTTTAAGTTCTTCGTCAATAATATGTGTAGACTTTATTTCATTTATCAAATTCTCATTTTTCCCTTCAATTATCATTTTATTTAAATGCCGTCTATATTCATCTAACTTATTGATATACATCGAACATTGATCTATATATCGACCAATATAAACTTCTTTTATCAAATTAGATTCTTGCAATTTTTCATTTGTATGTGTAAGTTGATTATTAGTAGAGGACAATTCCTGATTGAGAGTGATTAATTCTTCGTTTGCCACACATAATTTTTTTCGAGCAATTACCATTTTTTTCATTTGCCTATACACAATAAAAACTGCTAGCATAAGTAAGATAGTCAATATACTAATACTAACAATAGTTATTACCATCAATCGTTGACGTAAATCTGTTTGATACTTATAGGCTTTATCAATAATAGGTATCATTTTTGAAACTTCGTAGGTTCTCAAGCGAGCATTGCAAAATAAAGCATCATCCAACGAACGTTTCATATATTTATAAGCTCTATCAATATCCCCATCTTCATATATAAGAAAAGCTAATTTACGTAAGGAGATATATTCTTTCGTTGCAGACCTTATGTCGTTTATAGCAGAAATAATCAGCCATTTTTTTTCCAGTTCTTTTTGTTGTTTTCCATTGTAAGCTAACGAAATTGAAAAAGCAACAATTGCTTTGTCATGAATTTCGTGAATTTCGTTATTACTTAATTGTGGATAGTAATTTAAAAGAATTTTTAATGCTTCATCATATTTCTTTTTAGTTATTAATTGATCTGTTTCAACTATAGTATATACATTGGTATTTTGTTTATTATAAATCAATATTGAGTCACGATATGAATCTATTATTTTTTCGTATTGATTTTTAACTTGTGTTGAAGCTGTAAAATCTGCCATATATCCAAGTACTAATCGATATATATGAAAGTAGTAAGTTTTTAAATATGAGTACCTACTTATATCAACTTCTTGGAGAACATCCATAGCTTCTTTGTACATACCCATAATTCCCATTATGTCAGCTAAATTTAGCCTGGCATCTGTCAAGTATTCATGATTTTTTAGTCTTTCTGCAATCTCAATCTTTTTCCTTGCATATACTAAAGCCGAATCAGAGTTGAATATCCGATACTCATCAAATAACTTTCCATAAATCGGATATTTTTGAATGTCGTGTTTTGTATACAGTAATAAATCTTTTAGTTTATTGAGCTGTTGTTCTTTCTGGTTGGAAAAAACCTTGTAGTTATCTACAGAATTATCCAGAACCTTTAGTAAAGAATCAATATCATTTTTTGCAAATAGCGACATCGATAATACAAAATATCCAATTAAAAAAAGTAGTTTTTTCATATTATTGCATTTAAATTTATGCAAAGATAGATATTTTTGGTGTGCTACAACTCATCATTGAAACTTAGTATATCAACAATCAATATTTCTTCTTGACAACAATGTTCTGTGCCTTAACAAAAATTTATTCTGTTAGCACATTAAAATTTCCTTTTGGTAAATAAGGAGAAGTGCATGAAAATAAAATAGATAATTTTCAATATTCCCGTAAAGAGACTGTAGTTCCAAACAGCATACTGATTTTAAATAATTCAATTTTAATTAGTCATTTTTCTTTTAAAGGAGTACTTTTACAAAACGTGTTTCAACCATAGATTTCACCTTAACTATTACGAATTTATCATTTCTATCATCACATTTAATAATAACAGTCGGAGATTCGAACTTTTGACGAAAAATACACTGACCCTTGAGTGTGAATAATTCTATTTCTTTGGTTTGATTACAATTTGTATTTATAAAGATTTCACCAGTATGTTTTATTGAATAAACTTCAAATTGATCTTTAGCAATATGTTCCTCTGTCATCTGGCTTTTCTCAATGGAGTAATTTTGAATCTCATCATTAAATGTAAAAGTATAGTTTCCAGATTGAGAAATATTGAATTTAATATTTGGTAACCCTCCAGTAGTAATTGTTGCGATTCCGTTAAGACCATTAGCATTACCCCAATCTTCACCAGTCCAGTCTGTTGTATTCGTAAATTTAAGTTCATAATCGCCAGTTGACAAAAGTACCGGACTTGTTAGCCAGTTATTACCGGTTGATATTGTCATAGGATTTTTGCCCGGATCCCAATTATTAAAGGTACCTCCAACATACATTGACTTTTGAACGGGCGAAATAGTATAATTTCCAGAAATTACGAAAGAGTTCTCCTGATTGTTTTTTGTTGCAAAAGCATTAATAACTGTTGATTTGTTTATTATTATCGGAGTTGTATAAACAGGAGAATCAAAATTCGGTTTAGTGCCATCAGTAGTATAATGTATAATTGCTTCTGGAGTTTCCGACGAAATTGAAACAATACAACTTCCGCTATAATTGCCAGATTTTAAACTGAATGTTGGAGTGCTGACTTTATTTGGATTGCTTGCGACACGAAAAATACGACAACCATGTGAAACTACCGGTACAGATAAACCATTACAAACTCCTAAATCAGTATGTTCCCATAAATCCCTCACAAATGCACTACCTGAAATCCCAAGATCATTCATAAAATCAATGTTACGAGTTTCAGTAGTTGTTTCCCTATTAAAGAAGCCTACAATCCAATCTCCATTCGTCATTTGTCCTTTCCACACCTGACTACGATCATCTGAAGGATTGTTCGTAAGAGGTTTACCAACAAATCCATCAACATTTAAAGCTAGTAATTCAGCATTCTGGTAAATCCATAAAGAAGATCCGATAGTATTGTACTGGTCGGCAATAGATACCGGACCACCCGCCATTAAATGGAGAGAAACGACACTTTTTCTTTCATCATCTGTGCTAAATGTATTTAGACGTATAAAATCTCCATCCAAAATTATTTTTTCTTTACCGGAAATCTTAGACCAATAAATGTATCCATCAAATGGATTTGCAAACTGTGACCAGCCATCGCGCTTCACCCCACGAGATATATTACTGAAACGTTCCCAACCACCTTCAGCACAATCTTCATTAATTCGAATCATATGTCCGAAGGTTTGTTCCGTTACAGCATCATTATAGAGATTAGGCATTACCAAGCTGAGAAAAATTCCGTTAGCATCACAAGCTTCACGCATCCACCGCAAAGCTGTTTGATAATAAGTCAATGGACGTGATGGCCCAACTGTCCCCATATTTCTATCCCACCCGCTTTCGAACCATGAAAGAAAGTCCACTCTGAGATATTTCACCCCCATGTCGGCATAATGCTGTATATACCCTTTCACGTATTGTTCGGCTCCCGGCTTGTCCACCTGCAACCAGGTAAACCATTTAGCACTTTCAGAACTGTTAATTAAAGTAGAAATAGAGATATTAGTTCCTTTTACTTTCAATCCCGCCCTTGCAGCTCCGGGATTAACCCATAGTGGATTGTCGTATATACCCAATGTCATACCACGTTTTTGCAGTTCTGCCGACCACCATGCATAATCGTGCACCCAGCTGCTGGAGTGTTTTGTTCGATAACCATATTGATTGTAATCTACATTTCCCCAGCCATCAATACAAATCATATTAAAGCCATATTGCTTTAAATTATTATCCACCCAGTTGATATTAGATAAAAAGTCGGCTTCGGAAATATAGTTGTCTGCTACTCCTGCTTTTTCCTGTACAAAATTATTTTCGTAAACATCCCAGTAAAGAGGAGCTTTGTATGGATTATTTGGACTTTGAGCAAACACACTACAGTTGAACAAATTACTTATGAGCAGAAATATGTAAAAAAAGCGGTATTGATTCATTGTTTTGTATTTAAAAACTTGATAAAGTGGTTATAGTCTCCAAATAAGCATTATTTTTCAATTATGACCTTGAAAGTTTGTGATATTGTTGCTGTTGTCACTTTTACAAAATATTCACCTTGCTTTATCTGTTTTTTGATACTAACGCTGCTATGCCTATTTTTAAGTGGAGATTCAATAAGCATTACCCCCGTTAAGCTATAAATACTAACCATTGCATTAGAAGTATCATCAATATCAATATTTAATGTCCCTGTTGTAGGGTTAGGATAAACTTTGATATTTTGAATGAAGTTACTTTCTACCCCGGTTTCAGATGATTTGAGAAAAAGAATTCTATTATTTGCGAGATCTATTGTTATATTATAGTATCCTTCATTAGAACTGTCAATCACCCATTTATTGTCAGAGCCAATCCCAAGATTTAAAATTTCGAAGTTAGATAATGCCAAATCCTGACCTGATGTTTTCGGGTGAATCCATGGCCAACCATTGCCCCATGTTTTTGTTGTTCCTATTTTAAATTCGCCAGGACTTAATTTTCCAGACCAACTGAAATTTGCAGGATTTAATGGATTGGGAATCATATCAGAAGCGTATCTTAAATCCCAACCGCCGGCTGTGGCACTCCCTGCAAAAAAAAGGGTTGGAAAATAGTCTAACGATTTAATTGAAATGGTATGAGCCTCAAGATTAATCGTAATATTATAACTCCCATCTGTTGATACTTTCCATTTTAAATCCTGAATATCAGATGGGCAACCTGTGAATGCTGTATACTCCGTAGATGTAAGTGTCTGATCTTGTGTTGTTGCCAACAACCAATCCCCATCGCACCAATCTCCATTTGCAGCGTGGAACTTAAAATTACCTGCTTTTAATTGACCCTTAAAACTAAATATATTCAAATTAGTTGAATCCTGAATTAATGCAATTCCAGTCGGAGTCCAATCCGCTGGAGTTGCATCGCCAACAATCGATAAATAATCATATTTTGGAGCTTTTAGTATGGAGTAATTTAATGTTAACTGATTGAAACTAATTATATATTCCCCGTTCTCGGACAATGTAAAATTAATTCCCGTAGTGTCGTTCGAGATAATACCAGCAGTCCCCATAGTTCCGTTGGCATTTCCCCATTCCACTCCTGTACGATTTTTCAAAGAAATGAATTTAAATTCGTGCTGTCCAGCTGTGAGATACATTCTCGTAGATTTCCATTTTCCATTTCCCTGGTATTGCATAGGCAGCGAAGCGGGATTCCATTTATTGAAACTTCCTCCAATAAACATTGATGGAAATAATGCATAATCCACTGTCGTTAAAATATCAGGAATATATTTAATGTATTGAGTTGTATCTGATGACCAATCAGAATATACAACATCATTACCGGTTACATAACCAATACGAAACAGTCGAGTGGACTTTCTGCTTCCTTCGATTTTGTTGATTGTTATTTTTAAAGAATCCTGATTATACTTCGACGCTGAGAACTGCTGAATGTCGTAATCTCCGTTTTGGTATCCGTAACCGTTTGATGCATCGTCATACATAATACCTGCTGCTGAGCCGTCTGATGCCGGATTAATCAGTAATGTAACTGAATCTGTATTATAATCTTCTGTACTTTGTACCAGCGTTCCCATTGGCACAATAGCCCCTTCGCGTAATAAAACGGTAGCCTGATAACCATCATCGAAATTCTCAAATTTAATTTTATCCCAATCACCTTTCGGGAAGTTTATATTAGATGCCCAACGAGGAACAACTAATAAATCCTTTCCCAACAAGAATATTTGTTCTTCACTTCGTAAAGTAGTATCCTGAAAGTCGGCAAAAAATGCCGGTTGCATAATGGGGGTACCATCTACTGATGCTTCTCTGAAAAGAGTATATAAATAAGGCAAAAGCATGTAACGCCGATTAATTGCGGTGCGACTTACAGATTCTATTTCCGTCCCAAATGCCCAAGGTTCCTGATTAACTGTGTTTGAAGAACTATGATTTCGATAAAATGGGAAATAGGCTCCTAACGCCATCCATTTCCCCAATAAATCGGCATTTCCATCTCCATCAAATCCACCAACATCTGGTCCATTGAAAGGTTGTCCTGATAAACTAAGGTTCAAGGACATTGGGATAGATAATTTCATATGTTCTTCGGTCGAACGATTGTCACCAGTCCAGGTTGCAGCGTATCTTTGTCCACCCAAAAAGTTTGAGCGCGACAAAATAAACGGACGTTTATCCGGATTCGCAGCCATTATTCCTTCGCGGCTTGATTTTACCATCAACATACCATACACATTGTGGTATCGGCAATGAATATCCTGTGGAAGTCCACTGCCTCCTCTATGAATATTATCTTCGGGCATAGTTCCGTCCGGACCATCGAATACTGACGGCTCGTTCATATCGTTCCAAACTCCATCAACACCATTATCCATAAAATCTTTATATAATCCTGCCCACCAACTTTGTGTCACCGGATTCGTATAATCAGGAAAAGCACAAGCTCCTGGCCAAACACTGCCATTAAACTCTTTTCCATTTTTATCGATTACCCAATGATTTCCTAATTTTCCATCATCGTAAACAGAATAACCTGTCTCTTTTTTTACACCGGGATCAATCATATAAACTGATTTGATTTTTTTGCTGTGTAAATAATCGTTCAGACCTTTGGGATCAGGAAATTTTGCTGGGTCGAAAGTAAATATCTTATAATTATCCATGTAGTCTATATCCATCCAGATAACATCACAGGGAATTTTCCGGTTACGAAATTCATCCGCAATTTCTTTCACTCTTGAGGCTGGATAATAAGAGAATCTACATTGTTGATATCCCAATGCCCAAAGAGGAGGTAAGTTCATTTTCCCGGTCAATTCCGATAAGGTTTTTATTACCTCCATTGGATTCTCTTTCTCTATAATAATAACCCTAAATCCAGGGCCTTCAGAGGTAATGGTAATCGGATTTGATAGGTCAAAATATTGTTTCCATGAATTATCGGCAATGATACCGAACGAAGATCCATCTTTTCGAACTCCAAGTACCCATGGGTGTGACTGATAAAGCCTGTTTCCATTATCTTTGGCCGAATAGGTATAGTTATCGGTATTCCATAAAGTAACCTTCGTGTTGTTTCTTTTCAAAGTACCTGTCACTTCTCCATTACCATATAAGTCGACAGATTCATCGAAAGTTATGGTTACCGCAGATTTTCCGTTGATTTTGGAAAATACCGGGCGCGTTTTCCAGATGCCTGGCACAGAACCTTGAGGTTGCAGATTTTTTACTAATGCTAATGAAGGTAATGTACGAACCGAGTCCATATCTGCCGGACAAAAAACAGCAACTCCCTGTTCAGCAAGAAATGAGGATTGAGCTTTAGCAACAAAAGATAATAAAAGTAAAGGGAATAATAAATTTAATAATTGTATCTTCATTTTTTATAAACTAATTTATTATTATTTGTCTCGCAAATTGTTTTTTGTTACTCTCAATTTTCAGAATAAATATCCCTTTAATATTTTTGTTCACTATATCAAATTCGTTTCCTAGATTGCGTTGAGAATAAATCCAGCGTCCGTCTAAACTCATAAGTTGTACCAGATCCGCAGAATTATTGTCAAGCATTCTAATGTGGATTCCATTCGTTATGGAGTAAATTTTAATAAGATTATCTTGATTAATAGTCTCTATCGCGGTTTCACCCACAATATACTGACTTTCAATAGTTTCGTACAATGTATTTATTTTTATTAAGTATTTACCTTGTTGACTTTCTTCTATTGTCCATTTATTGTCAGCATATGATCCATTTGTACTTTCTGCATATAAAGTTGCTCCAAGTATTGGGTCATTTGCATTTATCGCGTGAAGACTAATAGGATTCCAGTCCATTTGTCCAAGAAGTTTGAAAGCATTGCTTTCCACATATTCGGGTCTGATTTTAAGTACACCATCAAAGGTGTAGGCTGTTTTGTTTTGCTCATCTTGTTGAAGTTCAATTGCATTACCAGCATTCCAACCTGCTTCGGTGGCACCACCGACAATATAGAGCTTCTTGTTAGTATTGACAATCTGGGCAGTTGAAGTTTTACTTAATGTATTTACTTTTACTTTATACAATGGGTCATTAACAGTGACGTACCAACCAGAGACATTGGCATCATTTGTTATGCGGTATGAGGTTTCTCCGGTTATATCATTGTCTTCGAGTACTGGAACGAAATACTTTGTATTTTCACCTGGCGTTGATGTGGACATGAACTTCAAATCGCCCTGATGTAATTCACCACCGTATATAAAAATATTGTCTAATCCCTTTGAAAGTTTCATTGTAGTATTCGGAATAGCGCTTCCAGTCACCCAAACTTCATCAAAATTGTCAATAGTTTCTGAAATAACTGACATAGTAAGTTTTTTCAAATCGACTGTCACAGTATAAACACCTGTTTGCCCGATAATGAATTTATAATCTATTGCATTATTATTTGTATTATATACTAAACTGTGCGTTTCCCCCAATACAACAGCTTCGTTATCGGTGGCAGCATTAAAACAGGGCATCCACGTGTTGAGCAAATTAATAAACTTAAAATCGCTTTGATTTAAAACACCTGTCCAACTAAAAACAGCGCTTTCAGCTGTTGATTCCACTAAAGTCATTTTTTGAGCATTTCCATTGTCCCAACCGTTGGGAGTTGCTCCTCCAATTAAATATACTTGTGAATAGTCCTGCGAGAAAAGAGAAAATGAAATAAGTATCCCTATAATGATTAAATAAATGTTTTTCATATGTATAAATTTTACAAGATTAGCTTCTCGATTTGATTTTTACCATCGTAGTTTAAACTCACAATATAAACTCCGCTTAATTGATTAAAAGGAATAAGTAATGAAACGTTCTGTGAATTTTTAAAACTTTTGGTCATCAACTTTTTCCCTGAGATATTAGTTATGCTAACTGATACAGATTCGCAAAGTTCACTAAAACATACATTTAAATCGTTGGTATCTCTATGGTAGTTTAAATACGCTTTTTTACCAGCTTCAGGTAAAGATATTGCTGTATGATTGTCAGAGAAAACCACTTTAACTTCCGTTTTTTCATTACAAGAGACCAAAGGGATATATATTGTCGCAATTTTTTTTGCGCTATCATATTTCCACGTTCCTGCATCTCCCGATTCACTTTTGGTGTAAACAGTTTCATTTATTTTTACTTCAGTTGGAAGATTTACTGACAGTAACTCCATTGTATAACTACGACTAGTCAACATTCCATTAAAGCTACCTTGAACGGGATAAATTGTATAAATTCCATTCAATCCGCTTACAGATTGTGTAATTTTGGTAAAGGAATAGTTACTTGTTTCGTAATTATTATTATCGTTCTCATCTTCATAATAATTCACTTCTCCGCTTGTGCCCGGAGCAAATTTCAGAATTAGATTATTAGGACGATTTTTTAAATGTGCTAATTTTGGAAAACAAGGAATAATAGCTCCTTCCTTGTAATAATAAGGAATATCTGATTGTGTGAAAGTACGTGTATAGGTTTTATTTCCTTCCAAGATTTCTCCACTACACACTTCATACCATTTCCCTTCAGGAAACCAAATAGACTTTGTGCTTACACCACTTGCATCCGCAGCTTCAACGATAGGAGCCGCCAAAATGTCATTGCCGAACATATATTCATCTCCATGTTTATAAGCTTCGGAATTGTCGGGTGAATCGTAATACAATGGGCGACAGATTGAAATTCCTGTATCATAAGTAATTCGAGATTGAGTATAAATATAAGGTACCAAGGCGTAACGTAATTCTATGGCCTCTTTCATTAACAGGAAATTAGAGTACTTCCATATTCTCCGTTCAATAGCGTCATTCTTAGTACTGTGAGTTCGCAATATTGGAGAGAAAACTCCATATTGAATCCAACGCAAAAATAATTCCGGATTATTATCTCCAATCTGAACATGTCCGCCAATATCGTGACTCCAATAACCATAACCTACATTTGAAGCAGTGGCTGTGAAGTAAGGTTGAAAAGCCAAGGTTGGGAAATTTGCGTAGGCATCGCCCGAAAACCCAATCTGATAACGATGATTGCCCAATCCACCCCAACGGTGAAAAATCATTGCACGTCCTTTGTTTTGTAATTTGTTGTCATTATAGAAAACATGGTTTAACCAAAAGGTATTTCCCAATTTATCAACTTCAGAACTCAATAACGTTTGTTGCCAATCTAACCACCAAAAGTCAACTCCAATATTCTCGTGAGGACGAATAATATCTTTAAAAAACGTTTTATAAAAAGTTTCATTTTCAATATGCCAGGGAATGGTTTTATCCAAAGGTAAATTTAAGTCATTAGCTAGCGTAGTGAAATTATCTTCATCAGTGGCAACTCCATCAGCCGGATGCAGATTTAATGTTGACTTTAAATTATTGTTATGTAACCATTGTAAAAATTCAGGGGGATTTGGAAAAAGTCTGGCATTCCAGGTCCAACCGGTCCAGCCTCCTCGACCACCATCGGCAGAACTACCGGAGTAATGCCAATCCATATCAACGACCATGACATCAATTGGAATGTCATTTTGCTTAATTTCTCCAACAAGGTCTTTGAAATCCTGTTCCGAATATTCTGAATATTTCGAATACCAATAACCGAAAGCATACATGGGAGGCATTGGAATTTTACCTGCAATTTTTGTAAAATCGCTTAATGCTTTTTTGTAGTCACGTCCATAACCCATAAAATACCAGTCCATTGCAGTCTTATCCGTACGCTCTGCCACCCAATCAATTCCTCCCGGGCGTGGTTCAAACATTAGGCTTTTACTACCATCCTGACGCTCATGAGTTTCATCAATAACAGCCCAACCTGAACGTGATATAAGTCCGTTTTCCATTTCTGATAATTTGTTATCGCCATTAGAACTGTCGAGAGTTCGTGTTGTTCCTTTCAAATTCAGGTTATCTGTTTTCCATGGATACCAAGTTACAACGCGGCCATCTAATGGAAATGTAATTTTTAGATTTTGTGAACTGGGAGGATTAAATGTTCCGGGAAAACTACCAATTCTGTATTGCAAAGTCAGTTTTTCCGTTTTAATATATAGGAAACCATCTTTTTCCTCTTTCGTAAAAGCTGGAACAGTTAATCGACGGTTTATTACCGCAAAAGAAGCCCTATCCTCAAATATTTGATTTCCGCTCCACTCTATTCGTATCATTTCAGGAGTTAACACCGTAAAGCGCATATCTCCTGAGATAATAATTGCATTGGGATCAGCTATAGGATTATTTTCTGCAATAATGGAAAATGAAGTGAAAAGTATTAGAATAAGAGAAATAATTTTTTTCATATATTTTATATCGTTTTGTTGTTAGATTTATAACTTACTCTCAAAGAATGATAATCGTAGTATTGCAACAAATTGTAACCTTCGTTTAATCAATTATTTTAATTGCAAGTTAAACTCTTAAGTAGAATAGATTAGAATTGGATTAAATATAATGAGATGTCCTTTCATAGATTAGTTTAGATTAGATTACGCAATACCTATCCGAATTCTTATAGTAAAGAATCCGGATAGCTATCTGCGATTGTCAACTAAATTCTATTTTTTTTATTTATTGCTTAATGAATTTAAACACCTGATTATTAATATTTAGAATATAAATACCTTCCACTAAAGAAGATACATTGATGTTTTCTCCTACAGAAATTCCATCATTAACCATAAGACCAGACAAATTATAGACTTTATAGCTAACTGAATTTAGATTATTTACTTTTAATGCAGATTTTACTACGTTAGAGTTTAATGAAATTGCGTCATTATTTGGAAATCTACTTGTTGTTGTGGTTTGTTTCTGAATTGAAATAGCTAATGTTTGTGTGTTGATATTAATATCATAATTTCCTGCCTCAGCGATACTCCATTTTACATCGCCACCAGCTAATAATTGCATTTCCGTATCAGAAACTTTGATAAAAAAGTCCTGACCCCATCCTGAATTTCGATTCACGGGAAATTTGAATTCTCCTACATTTAAATGCCCTTTATAACTAAATTCAAATGGATTTCCCGGATTTTTTGTTAGTTCAATAGAATTAGTGATATCCCAACCAATGGAGGTAGCATCACCAAGCATAAATACAGTATTAAAGCTAATTTCTGCTGTTTCTGTCATTGGTACAATTGAAATAGTAAGAGTAGTAGTATCTACAGTAATTGAATAATTTCCAGCAGTTAAAATACTAAATTTGTTATCTGGATCGCTATCAGAAGCACGTTTTACAATGTGAGTGTCATCTGCTTTATTCCATGTTGGAAACCATGAATCATGGGTATTTTCCAGTATAAACTTAAAATCACCTGTTTTAAGCCAGGCATTGTAGTAAAATACTGATGGATTGGTCGGGTCCTGAATCATTGGCGACGCATTACCTTTATCCCAATCGTAACGGGTTGCATCACCAATTAAACACAATTTCCGACTTGCAGAAAGTGAAGTTGTCATCACAAGAGTCATTATAATGACTGCCATTTTAAGTAAATTAGTTTTCATAATAATTTTTAAGAGTTAGTAAATAATTTACTTAGTCGACCCTTAAAAAGCCCATTTTCGTATTATATTATTGTTGATTTGGTAAAACATAGCTTTTATCAAGTCAACAATTTGTATTTTAAATTCGAGCCCAAAAGATGATTTCCATTTATTCATCATCCTTTTGA
>JAQUWU010000084.1 GCA_028692715.1 Paludibacter sp.
CTCACTTCGTTCAAAATGACAGTCAACATATTATGGTTTTGAAGAGGGTTGGTTGGCGGCTTTGCCGCCAACCAACCCTCTCCATGACAAAAACATTGTAATGATCTGTCATTCAGAGCGAAGCGAAGAATCTAAAAATCTTTACCGGACAATAGTGTTTGGAAATACAATTTCAATAAATAGCTTGCTGCAGTTTGCGGGGACTTATTGTGACAATGCTTAGCTACCAAGCTGTGGAATGTTCAACGGATGTTTCCCTGAAGCTACAGCCTTATATATCAGCTTGCTATCACTCTTAAGATTTTTTTTATGCTTGCCTATAATTGTATCGTTTTTTAGTATGAAAAATATTCCTCTGGTATAATTTAATGTAATACAAATAAAAATACTCCGACTTTAAAAACGATACTTGTCTCAATGGGAATGTTCAACTGAAAATAACTTTCATCACCATTATAGTTCTTTCATTTTGTTTTCTCAGGTAAAACAATTGCGTAGAAAAGGGGAGTGGTTTATACAAAAAATTCAGGTTCTTTTCTATCAGAACATATTGAATACAATCTTTCTCTAAGACTATTAATTGAGGGATTTTCAAAAACACGTGCTCCGGTTGGACAATTTTTGACGCAAGCACAACATCGAGTACATAATTCTTTATTCGTTATTATGAATTGATTCATTTCAATTGCATTTGTCGGGCAAACATCTACACAAATTCCACAGTTATTACATTTTGTCTCATCAGTTACAGGAGCATTTAACTCTGTCAATGTTGCACGTTCTTTATAGGGAAAGTTACCGGGAATATCTAAATCCAATACTTCCTCTTCATCCTTTAAATCGTTTATCTTAGTTTGAATTCTATGAGCAAAATCAGTACATTTTATTAAATCGAATTCGTCTGGTCTTCCTGCTGCAATAGCTTTGTCTTTTGTAGAATAGGAATGCTCTCCAATAAAGGCTGCCGCTGCAATTATTTTAAAACCACAATTTGTAACAATATCTTTTAATTCTAAAAGTGAATCTTCATAAGCCCTATTACCATAAACAACAACGATTACAACTTTTGCATTTTTTGCTTGAAGCTTTTTTAATTTTTTAGCCGTCTCTAAGGGTAATCGACCTCCATATACAGGTAAACCTATTATTGTCAGACAATTATTGCTAAATTCAGGATTGAAATCGATGAGTTTGGATGTTAAGCTATATTCTTTTAGTAGTTTTAGTTTAAGTTCTTCAGCAATTTTTTTTACTATCTTTTGTGTAGTTCCTGTTGGTGAGTAATAAATTAAATTTAAAGTTTCCATTATTCCTAATCTTGTTTAAAATATTTGCTATTCAAATGTTTGATATAATTGAGAGGGTGAGTTCGTGTGGTCAAACTCGCCGGGGCATCCCCAATATCCAAAATAGTTAGAAGAGATTCTGCCAACTAATAGGATTAAGAATGTGTGAGTTGGGTTAGTGTATCCTTATGTCAAATTCATAACAATACGAATTTGACAGATGGGTTTAGTTTTTAAGTTGTTATCCAATTAAAATAAATAGATGAAAAGAACCTACTTGCAGTAAGCAGGTTCTTTTCTCTTTTGTTACAGCTTTTTATTCGTTAAATCAAAAATTAAATTTTTCAAGTTTGATAGATGCAAACTCTTTTAAAATATCAATGTTTTTGATGAAAGTAGCTCCTTTTTCGTGGTTTGATAAAGCTTCGCTGTCTTTCCAAGTTTCGCAAATCAACATCACATTTGAACGGGTAGCACTTTCAAATATATCATACGCAATACAACCTTCTTCCTTTACAGACGAAGCGGTCAATTCTATAGCAGCATACAATACTTTAGCGCGATTTACTGCTTCTACTGAAATAAATACATTTAATCGAATCATAATTTTTATTTTTTTTGTAAGATACAAAAATAGTCTTTTTTTGTGCTAATACCGAATAACCCCATGAAATTGTAATTTAAAGTTTTGTATGCTTTGTGTTGTTTACATCAGTTTATTTCCCGATATATTGTGTATAGTTCAAGTTTTTGTGAAACCGGACTTTGATAAGTGTTAGTCTCGTCTACTTTAATTGAACCGGAAAAGTAACAAACCGATATTATTAAGTTGCGATAGCTGTTAAATTACGGTATATTAAGCATTTAGAAGTTTTTATAATAAAAATAGCTCGAAATGTATTTGTAAGTTTGCATTATGAAGTGTAAACAGAACAATTGAAGTGTTTAAACCACGGTTGATATTATAGAAATACAAATAAGATTGATTTTAGAGGATGTTTTTTTGCGCTTAAAATTTTACTAAGTTATATGACAAAAAATAGAAGCTGCCTGCAGCTGGCAGATGCAATTTTATAAAAATTTAGAAGATCAAAGTTACTGTATTAACTGTGATGCCGATAAATCAACCTATTATACCATCTGTAGATATAAAATAGCCAAAAGCTATTTTATATCTACTATGGTTAATGTCGATGCATATCGAGATTCCGTTTTTTCGGAACAAACAAATAGGGCAATGAGATAAAGTAGAAATTGGATTGTATTGTTTGTGCGATTGGTTTAAACGGATTTATTTCAGATTGTATCTTGCACGCAAGATCTGATTTTTATGAAACTTAAAATCAAATCGCCTTGGGTAATATTTAAAATCCGTCTTTACTCCATTAAAAGTGGGAAAAAATCAGTGAATTAACAAAAATAGCATTTGCTTGCTGTAGGAAGGTTCTATCTGCATAATCGATAAGTGTTTACAATATTCGTTATGTGCTAAAAAAATTATTTAAATAATATTGTATGGAACGAATATATAGTCTTTATATTTCAAACCGTAATTATATAAAACTACTGAATCGGTATTATATGATTACACGGTTTTATACGTTTCTAAAAAAAATAGCGATTAAAAGCGGTTTGATAATTGCTTTTTTTGTTCTTCTATTGGTAGGCTTAGAGTATTTCCTTTTAGATTTTAATGAACTGCTAAATCATTTAGTGGAAACTTATACTCCTAAATTTATATTTTTATCGCTTTTTGTTTCCGAAACATTTTTGGGTTTATTGCCTCTCGAAGTATATATTGCTTGGGCTGCTAAATCTTTATCGCCTTGGATGTTTTTATTTATATTGGCTACCATGTCGTACTTTGGTGGTATTATTGCTTATTTTATAGGGAATCTCTTGTTCCTGGTTCCGAAATTAAAAAATCATATGGAAAATAAGATTTCCACGCATATTAAAAACCTGCGAAAATGGGGTGGCTTATTCGTTTTTATCGGAGCAATGCTGCCGATTCCACACTCAATGGTTAGCATAGCTTGCGGACTTATCAAGTATAATTTTAAATACTATTTGTTGTTTGCCCTTTTTAGATATGTACGATTTGCCTTGTATGCACTAGTTCTTTTTAAAATTTTCTAACTCAACTGATATCACATTTTTTCTTTCCGAATTCGATGAAGTAACAGAGCGCCTGACTAAAATATTGTATACTCCAAAATGAGCTGAAGTATTTCTTATGCAGCCCACAATTCGATTTTTTAGAAGATAGATTTGTAAGTCTGTTGAATAATATTTATTTAAACATAAAAGAATACATGTTAATTTGTAATAAGTCCAAAGGTTTATCCTTGTGTGGGCTAATTATATTATAATCAGTATATAACATGCTTCGTTTTGTTAATTTGAAAACGTGTTTTTAAATGTAAAATTATGAAATTAATTTTTATGCTTAATTTTGTTTTAGTTTATGTCAGAATATCCTGTAATTTCAGTAAAAAAACTTGCACTTTAGTTCATGTTTAAGACCTTAATTAATCTGTTTATTGCTTGCCTTTGCCTTTTTTTGTTTTTCACTGTTACGATTAAATGGTTTTTGTTGTGATTATACTTGAAATTGTGAAACTTGAATACAAGGTGCCACCACTAAAAGTCCCATTTGTGTAAATGCCATCCACTAAAGTTCCTGTTGAACTTCCACCAATATAAATTTTGTAGGTACTTCCTTTTTCCAAATCGCTGGTTGAGAAAATGAAAGAGCTAAAAGATTTAATTGCTTTACATGTCACTATTTCATTGCCATTGCTATCTTCAACATGTATGATACTCTCTTTTACAATTCTTGATTTAAAGTTAATCATGACAGTATATTGAGTAGATGAAGTTCCCGGAGCTTGTGCCATTTGAGAAACGCCTATACAAGTTAAATTTCCTCCTGTAACTTTACATGTCCCATCACAATCTATTGAACTGTTTTCGTTGTATTCTGCACTATTCACTATTATTGTACCGCCAGAAATATTCATGGCATCATTCGAGTCAATCCCATCACCTTCATTGTTAATCACAATATATCCACCGCTGATATTTAAAGCATAAGTGGTTGATGTATTTGAAATTAAAGAGGATACTCTTCCTGGTCCTCCGCCTGAAGGCGTTCCACCAGCCGAAACATTAATACCATCATCGCTTGCAACAATATAAATATTACCACCACTAATATTGATATTTCCCAATGCACTTTCAAGTCCTTCGTACGATTTTGTAATATTAATATTACCCGCAGAAATAACTAAATTTGATTCAGCATGAATACCATCATCGCCAGAACTAAAAGTCATAGTTCCTCCTGTTATCTCAATATCCTGATTTGAATGAATTGCATCATCAGTGGCATTTACAGTAACATTGCCCTCTGCAACACTTATCATCACTCCTGCTTTTATTCCTTTTTTTGAAATAGTAGAACTTATAACTCCATTCCCGGAAGTCAGTTCAATTGTCCCGCCTTCAATAATAACATCAGTTTCTGCAGTAATTGCATCACCACCTGAAACAACTTTTAAATTGCCGGATACAATTGAGATATAACCTTTTGCCGTGTTTTCATCATTATCCGATTTTAATCCATCACCTCCTGCAGCTACATTTATGTTTCCCGATTTTATCACTAAATAATCTTTCCCTCTTATTCCATCATCAAGCGCTTTCACAGTAATTGTACCACCTGCGATTATAAGCCCATCTTTACTAGTAATTCCATCAGCATAATTTCCGGTTACGGTAAGAGATCCTTCACCATAAATAGTCAAATCGTCAGTACTATAAATGGTGGCGTTAGGACCATCAGAACTTGTAGTATACGAAGTTCCATCTGTGAGTGTATTTGAAGTCTCATTTTCTAATATAATTATGGTTTTTTCTGCTTTTGCCACATAAATTGCTGAGCCTGAACTACAACTAATTAAAGCATTATTCAAAATCAGTCTTACAATTGAATCATTGGTTGAATTAACAATGACTTGACCATCGGTAAGGGTTCCACTTATTCTGAAATTTCCACCCGAATTGATGGTTAAAATAGTTCCACTAACAGTAGCACCTGTTCCATTAATAGTAATTGAATTTCCATTTAAAACGATGGATGTAATATCTGACTCAGACCAAATATAATCGTTGGTATCATCATGAACCACAACATTCCCATTAGTATCAATGATTTCATTCTCTTCTTGGAAAGAATTAACCGTTTCGTCATCCCTGCATGATGAAAATACGTTTAGAAAAAAACCGATAAATATAAAGAACTTTATTCCACTTATTTTCATAGTATTCTATTTAAAGTAATCGACGAACACTCAATTATGCCCGCCGATTCCAATTCTTTTAATTTTATATTAACAATCAATTTCCTTTGTAAATAAATGTATTATTTCAGATAACTATTTACTGCATCTGTTCTCGACTGCACATGCGTTTTCAGTGTTGCCACAGCTTGATCAAACTGTGAATCGCTTGTAAGATATGAATAGCCCGACTGCTCAGCATACACATAATCCTTTAACAAAGTATAATATGAAGAATAGGTTGTAATCATATTTGCCGGAATAAACACTTCATCGATAAATTGCTGTAGATAGCCATTATAAATTTGTTTATATTCATCTATTGCTATCAGATAACGAATCAAGGGCCAACCAGTACCTACTTCACTTAATGACAAACTAAGCGATCCTGATTGTTTCCCTTCTTGTAAGGATTCATTATTGTCCCATGGAATCCACGTTAAAAGGTTATTGGAAGGATTGTTGTATAAATAGTAATTATGACTCATTTTGCCATAAGTATCCCAATTTTGAATAACAGTATTTGCAGCCAACCATTTTAAAAATACATTTACATCCATTACTTTTTCTAAATTGCTTTTCCATGTTTCAACATCCGAAGTTCTTAGTGAACTGTTTACTACATCGTAAAGAGCTTTAATGTCAGAATAATTTCCAGCATCTACATTTGTTTTTAAATACAGTTCACTAGTATCATAAGTTCCGCTTGCAAAAGTTGCTGCGTCGCCATCCGGTTTATATAAATTTCCAGAGCCATCAGTAAATTGACTATCTAATACAGTATCATCTACTTCCTCAACCAAAGCATACACTCCATAATATTGTGTGGTGCTGCCATTATTTAAATATACTACGCAAAATGTGGTTTGTGAAGCAGCTAATCCAAATTGTCGGAATAGATCGGCACCAATTTTTTCGCGCATTAAGGACGCATCGTTATAATTATTATTCAGATTTAGTTGTTTAAAACCATAAAACCGTTGGTTTTCCAATGCCGGATATTCTGAACCAAACTGGTTAAAATCAAGCTTAAGTGATAGCTTTTTATTTCCTGATTGATAAGCAGATTGCAAACTGGAATTCCCTTTGTAGCGAACACCTACATTGTACCATTCTTTACCATTATACTTAAATGAACATGGCACCCAAACAGGATCATAATCAGCGGAGAGAGTTGTTACTCCGCCACCACCAGGGCCACCACCTCCCGGTCCTGAAGACGAACTCAGGTTGGCCGCTAAATCGGACTGCATCGCACTCCAATACTTACTACTTATTGTTATATCAAATCGAAGTACCTCATTTTGTTTGAAAACAATTGAATAATTAGGTTCTACATTATTACTATGTGTAGAGTCTGACCAATCAGAATATACAGTGGTATCTATTTCTTCTGATTCAGCAATAGAAATATCGTCGCGACAAGCAGTAAAACTGATTATTAAAAAACTAATGAAAAATATTTTAATTTTGTTCATGAGACCTTTTTTAAAATTTAATTTTATAACCAAGACTAATAATATGATTGTTTTTATACTCATTGTAAAAATAATCGTACTTATAATTAAGCCCTAAATAATTATTTTTAAATAACTTATAATCAGCACCTACAAAATATCTCATTTTATACAAGCCGCCATCAGAAAGTCCTTGAAAAGCTTCAGCACCTGCAAAAGGCGTTAACCTACAATCTTTGATATTATAATCTAATGAAAATTTATAACGCATGAAAGTTTCATTAATAATGTCATCATCGGCATCATTGGTATAGGACAGTTTAAATGCCGGTTCGAAACGCCCAAATTCGTTTGCCGCAGTGGCACTGATAGCAAATCTGCTAATGAATTCTGTCCCTTTATTCTCTCTTAAGTTGCCGCCTATGCGATACGATGTGCCCAAGGATATAAACTTAATGGGCTTGTAAGCTGCTTCGGCTTCAAATAAAAATTTATCTAAGACAAAATCATTATCGAAACGAAGTTCCGGCGTGAGACTTATTTTGATATTTTTAATTGGTTTGAAACTAATTTCGGCAGAAGTTCTGCTTAGAAGATTATTCTCTACTACCTGCGCTTTTAGCTCAGTTACCATTAATAGGCATACAAGTAAGATAATAATTTGTGATAATTTGATTTTTTCGATTTTCATATATTTACAAATAAATTAGTTTTTTTCTTTTACACTATAAAACAGCGTAATATGTACCACATCTTTCAGGAAATCAACTTTCTTAATCTCATAACGTTGAATGTTTTTTCCTGTTCGTTTTCGAATATCCGCCAAAAGTATTTCATCGTTTTCATCCTGAATGTTCTCAATTTTTTCATAAATCAACTCGATTGAAGCTTCTTGTTTAATCATTAATCGTTTTTCGAGCAACCATAAACCAAAAATAATAGCTGAGTTTGTAAATAATAATTCGGCATAACTTACTTTTTTGTTGGCAAGCGCATTGATTACAGATATTCCAATAACAATAAACAAATAAGTCATCTCTTTAATTGGAATGGCATCGGTGCGGTACCGGATAATTCCAAAAATGGCAAAAAGACCCAGAGCAAAACCTAATTCTAATTTTACATTATTTAGAAGAAAACTTAATAGAAAAACGATTACCCCAATAGACAGATAACTAAAATAGAAGTCTTTACGTTTACTATTTTTTGCATACATAAAGTGAACTACTATAAATATCAACAAGGTGTTTAATGAAAATCTTATAAGAAGTTCAGCGAAGTCGGCTGAATTTATCAGTTTAATTCCCAGAAATCTAAAATTTTCTTCCCAACTAGTAACATCAGGAAGTTCATTTGTTGTAATGTCTGCATTTATTACAGAATCGATAACGGTTGATAGCATCATAATTTTTAAAATTTATCTATATTGAAATTTGAATGAATTGTTTTTTCGATACTCTTTATTTTTCCCCTGAAAGCGTTTATTTTAACCCGTTTTGCAGCTATCCGTTCATAAAGTTATAAATTTCAGCGACATCATTTTTTTGAATTTGTGGTTTGGGCACTACAGATTTTTTTCGGATAAAGGGTGCATATTTATATTTCAA
>JAQUWU010000042.1 GCA_028692715.1 Paludibacter sp.
TTACTTAACTTTCGCAAGTTCTCATATAGGGGTTTCCACCCCTAGCCCCGACCTACTTTTTGCCTTGACGCAAAAAGTAGGCAAAAAAGTCAAGACTACGCCCGCTTCACTCGAAAAACTTACGCTCGGTAAGCTCAAATCGTCCAAACTCATTCCGACGAAATACGTCGAAACTCAAACAAGGACGATTTTTAACCGCTTACCTCACTTGTTTTTCGGTTCACCAGCCGAGGTCGCGCATTCAAGAACGACATCGGTATACGATAAAACGTATTTTAACTTATAGTAAAAAGATCACAAGAAACTATATGCAATATTTATTCGATTAAATAGAATTTTATAACCAGCTCATTATCAATATATAAATTTAGATATATTAATATTTATCAATAAGTTAAATGCTTGCGAAAGTTGAGTAATTTATATACAAAGAAACAGTTTATAAAAATTCCCGAAAAACAAATCCATGCTTTTCGGGAATTATATAATTGAAACTGATAACCAATCACTAAACTACATCAAAATGATATTCAATTTCTGACAATCTTTATACATTTGTGCCGGCCAGATACTTGATTGAATTTCGCCAACATGTGCTTTGCGGAGGAAGAACATACACAAGCGTGATTGTCCGATTCCACCACCAATAGAAAGGGGTAATGATCCTTCGATCAATCTTTTATGAAAATATAGCTCTTTTCGTTCTTCTTTTCCTTCAATTTTCAATTGATTTAATAATGCTTTTTTGTCAACACGAATTCCCATGGACGAAACTTCAAAAGCCATTTCCAATATCGGATTCCAAAAAATGATATCACCGTTTAATCCGGGCAGACCGTTTTCAGCAATTGTTGACCAATCGTCGTAATCAGGAGCGCGTCCATCGTGTTTTTGCCCATCTCCAAGCGCACCTCCAATACCAATCACAAAAATAGCTTTATGAATTCTGGCGAATTCATTTTCTCTTTCCTTTGAGGTTAATGTAGGATATAATTGGCGTAATTCTTCTGAATGAATAAACGTAATTTCAGCCGGAAGACAAGGTTTAATATCTGGAAAACTCTCAGAAACTAAATATTCTGTACGTAAAAATGATGCATATATACTACGAACTATACTTTTTAAGAAATCGATATTGCGTTCTTCGGCCGACATAACACGCTCCCAGTCCCATTGATCAACATAAAGTGAGTGAAGGTTCCCAAGTTCTTCATCGGCACGAATTGCATTCATATCGGTATATATTCCGTGTCCATGTTCCACTTCGTATGCTGCAAGTGTTAATCTTTTCCATTTTGCCAATGAGTGAACAACTTCAGCACGTGCGTCACCCATATCTTTGATTGGAAAATTTACAGCACGTTCCACACCATTTAAATCATCATTTATACCTGTGCCACGCAATACGAAAAGAGGAGCTGTTACTCGACGTAAACGTAATTCCGAAGACAGATTGGCTTGAAAAAAATCTTTAATTTTGGAAATACCCAATTCTGTTTGTTGTAAATTGAGTATCGGGTTGTAATCAACCGGTTTAATGAAATAACTCATGATTTTTTTTAGTTTTATGTTTCTTGTATAAATTAAATTTCTAATCGCAAAGATAATCAAATTGATTACAAAATTTGAATATGTCGAGATGATTTTTAGGTTTTTGCTTATATTCGTTACATATCAAAAGGTTTTAATTGTTCATTGAGTTATTTCTGTTTTTTTTATGAAAATATATAAATAAATAATCAACAGATTTTAAAGGTTAAAATCAATTAATTAAAAAACTTTTTTTACATTTGCGATAAATTTAATTAATATCACTAAAATGAAAAATAAAATACATCTTTTTATCTTTGGTATTTTTATATTGTTTAGTTGTAAAAACGAAAATGAAGTTGTTATTCTCACAACTGCTGAAGATGTTATTAGTTTCAGTGCGATAGATGCAAGTAGCATTCTTTCTATTACATCAAATTCTGATTGGCATATTACTTGTGACGAAAACTGGTGTCACTTTTCTGATAGTGTTGGGAATGGTAATGTGAGTTTAGTGTTATTGTGTGATAATAATCTGACAATAACCGAAAGAGAGACTGTTTTGAGAATAAAAGCAGGCGATCAATCAAAGTCAGTTGTTGTTAAACAAAAGGGAGGTATTGTCATCTTTGATGAAAATTTTGTAGATAATACTAATAACTGGATGTTAAAATCTACAGATACCTTAGAATATAGAATAGCAGACGATTTTTATGTGTTAAAGAATTTAACACAGCTTGGAGCTTATTTTGTTGGTACGAAATCGCTTATTCCTGAGTATTATGGTAGTTATCAAATTTCATTACGATACGTTTATATCTCAGGTTATAACCCATTTGGTTTTACATTCGCAAATAAGAATTCAGAAAATTTATATCGCTTTTTAGCTACACCAACTGGAAGTTACTCGTTTACAAAAAGGGAAGAAAATGTGAATACGAACTTTATAAGTTCAAACTCGTCAGCCATAGGCTCAGATAATACATTACGTTTAATAAAAATTGGAACACATTGTGAGATGTTTGTAAATGACACATTGATAAATACTTTTGAATTGCCAACTGCATTTGGTAGCTATGTTGGTTTTTATTTATGTGCACAAACTGAGGTGAAAGTAGATTTTTTGAATATAATAAAGTTTTAAAATTTATATTTAAAGATATCAGGATTACGATCCTCTTTTTGTTTTTTGCTTATTATTCTATAGATTTATGATAGTTACGCTCCTTAGTATAAAATGCGCCCCATCTTATTCCCGATTTGACTGCATATAGCCTCAAGAAATAAAACCAGATAGGAGAAAATAAAAAACTCCCGAAAATTCTGTTGTTTCAACAAAATATTCGGGAGTTTAAATTTAAATATTAAAATTTTATTTTTGCGATTTATCGTTTCCGGGTTTTGAAATAGCATCGCGCATAGCTGTATCAGCTTCGATGTTTTTCATTTTATAATAATCCATAATTCCCAAATTTCCACTACGGAAGGCTTCTGCCATTGCTTTTGGGACTTCTGCTTCTGCTTCAATTACTTTAGCACGCATTTCCTGCGACTTGGCTTTCATTTCCTGTTCGAGCGAAACTGCCATCGCACGGCGTTCTTCTGCTTTAGCCTGAGCAATATTTTTATCTGCTTCTGCCTGATCCATTTGCAGTTGAGCACCGATATTTTTACCTATATCAATATCAGCAATATCAATGGATAAAATTTCAAAAGCTGTTCCGGCATCCAACCCTTTTGTTAAAACAAGTTTCGAAATTGAATCCGGATTTTCCAATACACTTTTATGTGAAATGGAAGATCCGATTGTAGATACAATACCTTCACCAACACGAGCCAAAATAGTTTCTTCACCAGCACCACCGACTAACTGTTTAATGTTTGCACGAACAGTAACACGGGCTTTTGCAATTAACTGAATACCATCTTTCGCAACAGCAGCTACGGGAGGCGTATCAATTACTTTAGGGTTTACCGACATTTGAACAGCCTGGAACACATCACGACCGGCCAAATCAATAGCAGTTGCCATTTTAAAAGTCAAGTCAATGTTGGCTTTCGAAGCAGAAACCAAGGCATGAGTAACACGTTCGATATGTCCACCTGCTAAAAAGTGAGCTTCGAGACCATCACGTTGTACTTCCTGAATACCTGCTTTGTGGGCTTCAATCATACATTGCACAATAGTATGAGGTGGCACTTTTCTGATGCGCATCAGAAACAATTGTATCAGCGAGATATTAACTCCCGATACTTTTGCCGAAATCCACAACAGGAACGGCACATAATAGAAGAACAGCAGTAAAAGTACACCTAGTACCGCTAATCCAATAAATTCAATTCCAATCATAATTTTTTGTTTTTAATGATTTAGTAATATTATTTCTCTGTAATTCTTTCAACTAAAATATTTGTTTTGTAAATCTGTACGACTTTAATTTCAGTTCCCTGATCGATAAAATCATCATTCGTTTTTGCTTCAATAATATTCCCGTTAATTTTCACTTTACCCATTGGTGCTAAACGCGAACTTGCAATTCCTTTGTCACCAATTTGAATTGTCATATTCTCCATTGGCTCATTTTTTCCTAAGATATTGGTTTGTAATGACATTTTATCCAATGCTTTTGAACGAATAAATACTATGATAGCTATTGCCAAAAGTACAATACTTGCAAATAATGTAATGTGCCCTGCTACACCACTGATTCTTGTATAGGCATAATATACAGCTCCTCCCATGAAAATTGTTCCGGCAATACCTGCTATCGAAATTCCCGGAATCAGGAATAACTCTATTAAAAAGAAAATGATACCAACAACTAATAATACAATTACAATGGTAATTTCCATAACGAAAATTTATTTTGGGTTAAAAGTACCAAAAAAATTAATATAAAGTAATCTCAAACAGATGAATGTTTCAAGAATTTTGTAAATTTAACAAAGAGGACAAAAGAGCCATTAGTTCTTTTGAAAAACATTAGGGAATTAAATTCTTCGATATGAAATTATTTTCATCGTTTTTCAACGTTAGTATTTGTTTTTCCAGTTTCGATTTATTGTCAACAATATGCTTTTCTAAATCTAAAATGTTGGTTGTCAGCGTTTTTTTTGTTTCTTCTTCGGCATTGAAATATTGATTACGAAGGGTTTCAATTTCCTGCTTTTGTTCTTCTATTTGAGTTTTTGTCTTAACAATGTCGTACCATTGTTTTGCTCCATTTTCGCTTTTAAAATCTTTTATATGTGTGTATTGCACTGAATCATTAACAACGAACTCAATCTGATTGTCAGGAATTTCGGTCGGTACATTTTTTTGTGTTGTACTGTTTAGATAGGATTTATTCGCTTTTCGGTATTTTTTTAATTGAGCTACCTGTCTGATATACTCTTTATCTTCTGAACGAATAATCGTTTTCAGGTTATTCGGCACAAATGTATAAATGGCGACTTTACCCGCCGGTTGATTTCTGTCGGTTGCAAACCAACCCAATTTGTGTATATCATCAATAACTAACATATAATCATTAGCAGGCGAATTAAAAGGCATTCCAAGGTTTTCGGGAGGTAGAAATCCATTGTTCGAAGGATTAAAACGGGTAATGAAAATATCGTAACCGCCAATAGAGTTTTCACCGTCTGATGCAAAATATAAAGTAATTCCATCCAAAGAAAGAAAAGGATAATTTTCGTTGGCAGAAGTGTTTATGATTTTTGATACAGAAATAGTTGGTGACCATTCATCTAGTAATTTATAAGACGTAAAAATATCCATTTGCCCCTTAATGGAGTCCGATTTATAAATACGATCCTCACGTTGTGTGCTATAGGTTATTTTATCGACTGTTTTTTTAGAATTTAATTTCAGTTGATCCGATTTGATTGATCCTAATTCACTTCCAATTTTATAGGCACTTAAAAAATCAGTTTTATTCACCACAATACTATCAACAATAGCAATGTCCTCCACTTTGTTGATAAGTCGGGCTGCATTTTCTGAAATTTTGATTTTTGCTTCGAATTCAGGAATTCTATCATCAGTAGATTTTAAGCTCGAAAGGTAGGTTTGATAAGCCATAACTGATTTATCGAACTGATAATCATTGAAATATAATTCAGCAAGATATAAATCACGCAAAGGATATTTATTCCCCGACATTTCGAAATGCAGAATTGCAGTGTGAACATCCTTTAATTCGTAACAACAACGTGCCAGTCGATAATTGTACAACGCATCATTAGGATGCTGTTTCAAAAGGTTTTCGTAAGTAGTACGAGCTTTTTCATATTGCTTATTATTAAAAAGTTTTTCTCCATCGGCTGCTCGTTGAGCTAAAAGAGAAAGAGTAATAAAAAGAGAGAAAAAAATGAATTTAAATTTCATTAAAATATATATATTAAGAATTAGAAACTGATTAGTAACTACTCAGCACTTCAAGAAGTACTTCATTTGACGTTTTTAGGGAAATTGCAGAGAATAAAAATGTAATTTTCACAAAAAAAACAGCCAAATTAAAGCGCATAAATGATGAATGTTGCTCCAGAACTCCCCCTTTAGGGAGTTGGGGGGCTGAGTAGTTACACTAATTATTATATTTTTACTTCGTTAGCGGCTTTTTGAATTACTTTGTTTGCTTCAACTTCTGCTTTTGCATTTAAATCGGCTGCTTTCTTTTTTGCCTCGTCAACTGATTTTTTAGCAGCAACTTCAGCTACTTTTTTAGCAATTGGGTTATTGGTTTTAGCAATGAGGACATCACCCTGTTTTTGTGCTTCAGCAATCAACTGATCGCCCAATTTTTGTGCTTCAGCTTTAATTTTGTCGGCTTCAACCTGTGCTGCTTTTATGGCATTTTCTTTCTGTTTTTGAGCTTCCGCCAACGCTTTATCTTTTGCATTGTCAATTTGTTTGTTAACTTCAGTTGCCACTTTTGCTTTATTGTCATCTACAAGAGCGTTAATAGTACTTGCCATATCAAGCGCAATTTTTGGTTTTGTAAAAGTTCCGCCAATTTTCACATTTACCGTTGAAAGTTTACCCAGTTTAATATTATCAGGTAATTGTACTTTTCCTGAATAATTTATTGTTTTATCAAGCCCAGTTGAACCGCCGATATTCATTTTGACATTCCCCAATTTTACATCAAAAGGTTTTGTATTCAGCTTTCCATCTTTTATGTCAAAAATCAAACCTAAATCTTTTATCGTTGTATTTGTCAGCTCATTAATTTTCAAACTGGAACCCAAAGCAGTCAGTGCAGGCACATTTGAAAGTCCGATTGATTTTGTTGTAAACGTACCGTTTCCGATTACGGAAGCCAAATCGGGCATCATGTCGCTTTGTAATAACGAATTGAAAGATAATTTTGTGGAAAATTTGCCTACAGCATTTTCAAATACCGGTACAAATTTCTGTAATGTTTCCACTTGCTTTACTATTTCTTTGAAAATTACTTCGTTTATAGAAATATCAAAGTTTACTGACGGCTTTTGCGGATTTGTTGAGTTATATTGTCCATTCATTAGAAGATTTCCACCAAATGCCTGAAAACCTAAATCTTTAAATGACATTATTCCATCAGCAATCTTCAGCACACCTTTTGCATTTGTCAAATCCATTTTGTCGTACACCAGTTGTTTAAAACCGGCATTCATAGTAAATTCCAAATTTTTTGGAATTTCGATAACGCTTAGTTTTGATGTATCGGGTTCGGAAGTCGCCTTTTTATTGTTCTCTGCTGGTTTATCATTATCAGAAGACATAAAATCGCTGACATTAAAATAATTGGATTGCATATTTAACGTTCCTTTGAGTGTTTTATCATGTAGTGCGTAGGCAACAAAATTTTCCAACTTTCCGGTTGCAGTCAGATCGTTACGACCAATTTTCATTTTTAAAGCAGTTAAATCGGCATAACGGTTATTGAATTCCATATTTGCGTTATCAATTATAACTTCTTGCGACAACTGTTTCATTTTCAACTGCATATTACTGATATCCAATTTGCCATCAAAGATAAATTTGTCGTAGAGATTATTGTCGTAATAAGACATTCTACCACCTAAATTAAGATTCATATCTAACTCACCGTTTAGTTTTGTGTCAGATTCAAGTGGATATATCTCTGCAATATTTGCCAGATCTATTTTCCCAATGGCTTTCAATTTAAGCTCAGGGTCGGACATTGGATAGGCAATATGCATTTGAGCTGAAAATGGATTTCCACCCATTAAAAATGAAAATTGCGATAAATCAATGATCGTTTCATCAAGTGTTTTGCCCGGATTGCTAATATGTCCGGCAATATTAATATTTTGAAGGGATTTTGGTAGATTTGGATATTGAAACCAACCGTTTACTACCGAAAGTTTGAAATCAAAAGCCGGATAAAAATCATCTATCATTTTTCCTTTTATAAATCCCGATACATCAACAGCTCCTCCTGACTTAATTCCTTCGAATGATTCAGCATAAATTGCAGGAATCATTGAAAGGATAGCCTTAAAATCAACTTTTTCTGCATTCAGCGTCAAATCCATATCGTAGCCTTCTTCCGGCATTTGAAACCACCCCGAGAACGAAAATGGGATAGCATTAATTCGAGACGAATTTTTGCTGAAAGTGAACAACATTTTATTAATATTTGCATTAATGTCAGCATTAAGTTCAACATTAGCTTTCGATAGATATTTAACGCCATCCATCCAAAAATCGAGTGAGTCAATAGTCGTCTCAGTAACTAAAAGTGAACTGTCGGCGGTTAAATCTCCTGAAGTTTGATGATTAAGATGCTGTAAAAGAGCTGACATATTTCCAGCTTCATCAAGATAAATTACTTCACCGTCTTTTATCACAAAATCTTTTATCTTTAAATTAAAGCTCATTGAACTGGTGTCAGGAGCTGCTTGTTGTGTTGTATCTTCTTTCATGATACTCCAGTTAGCAACACCGCTCGGAAGTACATGTGCAAAAACTTTGGGATTATTGAATTGCAATTTTCCAATTTCATAACCGGTATCTGAGAATAAACTTTTAATATTTATAATCAAATCAATATTTTGACTCGATAATAAAGTATCATTTTTAAAATTGTCTATACCGACAATACTGAAGTTTTCGAGTTTTACTGAAGCGTTCGGAAAGCTTCTGAGAAAACTAATATTAACATCCTCGAAATTTACAGTAGCATTAAACATAGTATTAACTTGCTCTTTTGCTAATTTCGTGATTTTATCCTTAAAAGCATAAGGTAAAATTATCAACGCAGCTATAAAAACAACGATAACTGAAAGGCTGATTATCAGGCCGTTTTTTACTTTTTTATTCATAAGAAGTGGCTTTTTACGAAAATTAAAAAATAAGGTTTATATCTTTAATATTTAAATTCAGAAAGAACAAAAATACAAAAAATGAACGATATTATGGCTTAAATGTTCATGTTTCACTAAAATATATATGTTCTGATTTGTAATTCTATAGAAATGAAAAAGGCAATCTGCAAATCTGCAAACTGCCTGAAATTTCGATAAGATTAAAATGGATTAAAACTCCGATGAAAAATGGAATTTGATATTTTTGAAATCGTTTTGAGCCATTTGAAGCACGTAACCCGAATCGGCCATAAATACATCGCGACCTTCTTTATCTTTTGCCATATATTGAGCTTTACGCTTTTTGAAATTGTCGAGTTCTACTGCATCGTCACTTTCAACCCAACAAGCTTTGTACAATGATATTGGTTCCCAACGACATTGAGCGCCGTATTCATGCAACAGACGGTATTGAATTACTTCAAACTGAAGTTGACCGACGGTGCCAATAATTTTTCGACCATTGTATTGATTGGTAAATAACTGAGCTACACCCTCGTCCATTAACTGATTTACACCTTTGTCCAATTGTTTGGTTTTCATTGGATCGGAATTTTCAATATATTTGAACATTTCAGGCGAGAAACTTGGAATTCCTTTAAAATGAAGTTCTTCGCCACTGGTTAAAGTATCTCCAATTTTAAAATTTCCCGTATCAGGAAGACCGACGATGTCACCTGCAAAAGCTTCATCAACCGTTTCTTTTTTCTGAGCCATAAATGCGGTAGGAGAGGAGAAACGCATCATCTTACCATGACGAATATGCTTGTAGTTTACGTTTCGCTCAAATTTTCCGGAACAAATTTTTACAAAAGCAATACAACTTCTGTGGTTGGGATCCATATTGGCATGGATTTTAAAGATAAATCCGGAAAATGCTTCTTCAAATGGATTTACTTCGCGTTCCTGCGTTTGAATTGGTCGGGGAGAAGGTGCTATTTCAACAAAACAATCGAGCAATTCTTTAACCCCAAAATTATTCAATGCACTTCCAAAAAATACAGGTGCTAATTGACCGGCAAGGTATTTCTCGTTATCAAATTCAGAATACACGCCATTGATTAATTCAAGATCCTCACGCAATTTTTCAGCATCGTGAACTCCAACTAATTTGTCAAGTTCCTTGCTTTCAACATCTTGTAATTCAATAGATTCGCTAATTGATTGTTTGTTAGGAGTGAAAAGTTGCAGATTATTTTTATAGATATTATAAACTCCTTTGAACGAAAAACCCTGATTTATTGGCCAGCTTAGTGGACGAACACCAATTCCGAGCTCTGCTTCAAGTTCGTCTAGCAAATCAAAAGCATCTTTTCCTTCACGATCCATTTTATTGACGAAAATCATCACCGGTGTATTTCGCATGCGACAAACTTCCATTAGTTTGCGTGTTTGCGCTTCCACTCCTTTTGCAGTATCTACAACAATTATTACGCTATCAACTGCTGTTAAAGTTCGGAACGTGTCTTCGGCAAAATCCTGGTGACCGGGAGTGTCGAGAATAT
This sequence comes from Paludibacter sp., assembly GCA_028692715.1. Taxonomy (GTDB): domain Bacteria; phylum Bacteroidota; class Bacteroidia; order Bacteroidales; family Paludibacteraceae; genus Paludibacter. The sequence goes on from JAQUWU010000042.1 coordinate 10,410, forward strand.
TGATTTTATAATCGCGATATTCGAATCCCATTACTGAAGTAGCCACGGAAATTCCACGTTGTTTCTCAATTTCCATCCAGTCCGATGTGGCTGTTTTCTTTATTTTATTTGATTTAACTGCGCCTGCCACATGAATAGCACCACCAAATAAAAGTAGTTTTTCGGTTAATGTTGTTTTTCCGGCATCGGGGTGACTGATAATTGCAAAGGTACGACGGCGAAGAATTTCGGATTTTAAAGACATTTTATTGTGTTGATTAGCTTATTTTTTTATCCTATTTTTAAGGGTGCAAAGGTACATTTTTTTCAAGAGATAGGCAATAGAACTATTGCAGAATTGAAATAGTGCTTCAGATTGAATATCTTTAATTTTTCAGATGAAAAAAGGTCGATTTACTAATCGACCTTTAATACAAAATTAAATGAAATTTATTCGATATTTAAAACTTAAATCCTAAAGTTACAACCATGTTGTTGTTACTTGTTTTAATACTTGCAGGATTAACAGCGGTTAAAGATGGATTTAACGTTACCAGACTGTTTGTATTATATGCATAAAACGTCTCATCTACAATTTTGTTCATGTATGCAAAATCAACAAACCAGTTTGATTCATGATAACCAAAACCAGCGGTTAAATAATTAATTCCGTTATTGATATAGTATTCAGTATCAGTTCTAACGGTGTTGTAACGCATTAATTTAGCTGCATCTGCTTTATTTCCGGCACTTGAATTTGCATACCCTGCTCGTAATGAGAAATTGTCACTCAAACGATATTCACCACCAATTTTTATGGTTCTTACGTCATTTAATACTTCGCCCATTGTACTATTTTCATCTTCAAATTCAGAAGCATCACCTGTTTCACTTCTTAACCTTGTGGTTGAATACTTGTCATAATTATATTCAACACTGATTAGTCCTTTTTTTCCGGCTAAAAATGCTGTGCTTAAATTAATTTTCATTGGACTCTGAATCTGATAGTCACTTCCATCACCCGGTGTTTTAATATATCCAGAAATTGTGGTGTCATAATCAAGGTTTGCATCATAGTTATCGCTCAAGGTATAAATGGTAGGCGTATGTAATGCTAACCCAATTCTAAGAAAATCGAGGGGACTAAAAATTGCTCCTACTTTTAGATTAACGCCTGCACCTCTTGTCGTAATTTCATTATTTAAATTCAGACCTCCATTGGCTTCAAAAGCTTCTGAATAATTACTTACACTTGAGTAATTTAGATACTGTAAATTCAATGTGGTACCGAAATAAAAGACATTGCTGAAATTACCTGCCCAACCCATTGAATATTCGTCAACATAACCTTTTTCGTAAACTGTATAATGTGGTGTAACACTTTCTGTTGACCCTAAAATTGAAGACCATGAACTTGCTCCGTTATTATCAACTGATTCATTCATTAATTCACCTTCTTTAGCTAGAATTGAAATCCAAGGAATATTATTATTGTCAAATGGTTCGTAACTGTTTTCGACATATGTTAAATCGTTTTTAGGGATATCATTGGTGAAATAAGCCATATAGTCTGTCATTGATGAAATAGCAGAACCACTTTTTATATTGACACTTCTGTTGATGTTTTTTAACCGGTTATAAGCAAATGAGAAGTTCGAACTAAGTAATCCTTGTGTTCCACTTTCATTTCTCCAGGTTGGCGATGCAAATACCAATGATATGCTATTTAAATTTGTATTATATAAATCTCCTGTTCCATTTACACCATTCCACTTCGAAGTACTACTTTGCGAAAGCAAATTAACAGTTCCAGAAAATTCAGAACTTCTGTAAATTCCCAGGCCTGCCGGATTGTCCTTAATGGCTGATGCATCGCCACCCAAAGCTCCAAATGCTCCTGCCATACTCATATATCTTGCAGTTCCGTTAATGTCGGTCTGAACTACTTTAAAAGCATCAAATTCAGTTTGAGCCATTATCATTGAGCAGTTTAATATAACTGCAACAGCTATTAATATCTTTTTCATATATAATTTTATTTTTATTAATAATCCAAGTGTTAAATATAATCTAAAGTCATTTATTTATCTTCTGCTACCTCCAGAACTGCTGCTTGAACTACGTGAGCCACCGCTACTTGATCCTGAGCTACTTCCACCTGAATATGAACTTGAAGAGCTTGAAGAGCTTGAGCTGCTACTGTTGTATGAAGGAGTACTGTAAGTTGGACTACTATATGTACTTCTCGATGGTGAACTGGAAGTATTTCTGGTATTACTGCTTGTAGTTGTTCTAGTTGGACTTGTGTAAGTACTTCTCGATGAACTACTGCTTGGTGTACTGGTTACTGTGCGTGAGCTCTCAGTTCTGGTTGGCGTACTTGTTGAATAAGTTCGTTGAGTACTACCTGAATTATATGTTCTTGAGTTTGTTGAATTATTGTTAGAAGTAGTAGTACGCAATTGAGTATTAATTGTTCTGCTCGGTGAAGTAGTTGTAACACTTCTTCCATTAATATTTGAAGTTCGGGTATCCGTGTTTCTGACTAGACCAATTCCACTACCAGTATTTCGGGTAGAAGTATTTGTTGAGTTTACAGATCTTTGTGTGATTGTACTTCTTGCCCCAGTACTTAGTTCAGTTGTAATAGCTCTGGAACCACTTCCACTTAATGTTGTATAAGGATTTCTTGAAGATGAAGAATTGAGACTTGACCCAATTATACTTGAAGATGAATTTGAAGTTCCACCTAAACGAGAACCATTAGGAGCTGTGTTGGAAATTTGACGACGATCTTGTTCTGTATGTTTTCGTTGATTATATGAAGAGTTTACACTTCCATAATATGGATAACCATAACCTCCATAACCACCGTAACCTCCATAGCCACCGTAACCTCCATAGCCACCGTATCCACCATATCCGTAATAATTTCCATAACCATAATATGAACCATAACCGCCATATCCACCCCAACCCATGTAAAATGGATCGTACATCCATGAATTGTAGCCATAGTAAGGTGAATACATTCCATGTCCGAAGCCACCATAACCGAAGCCGCCATATCCAGAACCTCCGAAGCCGCCATAACTGTAAGGACTATAGTTATAATTCCACCAGTAAGGATTTGTCCATGTAGGAGTTATATAGGCATACGAACCATCTACATAAACATTCCAATCGTTGTCATTTAAAAAATAAATGTCATTATATCTTGGGTCTCCAATGAATATTTCGTATTTAGGATTGTGGAAACGTCGAATACGTTTAGCATACTCGAGGTCGGATTCACTACCATTAAAGTTGTTCAGATAATAACCATCTTCTTGATAATTTTCAGTACTATCATTTTTTTGTGCCAAAATAATTGCTGAATCTTGAGTTTCATCATTGTTTTCTTGACGATCAGCAAAAATGATTTCTTTAGCACCGTTTTTGTAACGAGCTGTTTGCTCATTTTTTGTATCATTGTTTTTGATTGTATTTTGAATCTTATTTACATCGGTTCGACGGAAATAAATATCATCAACAAATTGGCTTGACTGGCTAAATCCGCTAAGCGAAATCAATGATGCAATGATTAGAATAAAAGTGAATCGTTTCATAATAATACCTCCTGTTATTTAGTATTTGGTGGTTGTTTTTGTTATTAATAATCAACAATAATCATGCCACCTGGATTTATTTTTTTATATATTTCTATGTATAAAAAGCTTTCTTCAATTTTTGAGGAATTGTACCCAAAAATACTTATATTTGTATGATATTAGACAAACTAAACAGCCAAATGTTTAATTATTTCAGAAAATTTAAATATAGAATTGTATTTTCATTCAAATTTGCCTGACAATTTGTTAATAAATTAATATATATATTATGGAATACATAGAAGTTAGTTTCAAAATTGAACCATTTGAAGAATATATATCAGATGTTCTAGCTTTAGAACTTGGAGAGGTAGGTTTTGAAAGTTTTGCCCCAACAGCAGAAGGGTTAAATGCATATATACCTTTGATTCATTTTGATGAGTCAAAAGTAAAGAAAATACTTTCGCCTTTTCCTTTTGAAGCGAGCATTGAATATAATATTACTCAAATTGAGTCGAAAAACTGGAATGAAGAATGGGAAAAACATTATTTTGAACCAATAGTAATTGGGAATGAATGTGTTATTCATAGTTCGTTTCATAAAAATGTACCGGAAGCAAAATATGACATTGTGATTGATCCTAAAATGGCATTTGGCACAGGTCATCATGAAACGACCAGCCTTGTAATTGGCGAATTGTTAAATATGAACCTTAAAGGCAAAAAAGTGCTGGATATGGGTTGTGGAACGGCTGTGTTGGCAATACTAGCCTCATTAAGAGGTGCCGGCGAATTATTAGCTATTGATATTGACACATGGTGTGTTGACAATTCTATAGAAAATATTGAGCAAAATAATGTAGCCGGAATTGAAGTCAAACTTGGTGGGGCGGAATTGCTGGAAGGGTTACATTTTGATATTATCCTTGCTAATATTAATAGAAATATTTTATTAGCGGATATTGTTAAATATGCGGCTTGTCTGTCTGGTGGAGGTGAACTTTATATGAGTGGTTTTTATGTAGAAGACATACCCTTAATTGAAGCTGAAGCAAATCTATTTGGTTTAAAATTAGAATACTATAAAGAAAAGAATAATTGGGCTGTAGTTAAAACAGTGAAATCAGGTTTGTAAGTTTCGGGTCATTATTTAGTATAAAAAAGCAGCTGCAAAATTTATTTTGCAGCTGCTTTTACTTTATTGATAATTATTCTTTTACAATTAATTCCATTCCAATTCCCAACGCTTTTTCATTCAATGGGATTAAATGATGATGGCGTTCGGGTAAGGATTTTTTTAATCCTTTTAAAACGTTTTCAATATGTACAATTGGACGTACTTTCAAGAGACCACCCAATATAATCATATTCATTGTTTTTGAAGTGTCGTTTGCAATAGAATATTCCGTTGCATCAATCCGGTAAATATTTATATCGGTACGTGTAGGGAATTTTTTAAAACCATTACTGTCGTAAATTAACGTTCCGCCAGGTTTTACTTTGCTTTCAAACCGATCCAGTGAAGGTTGATTCAAGATAATTGCCGTATCATAAGCATTCAAAACAGGTGAACTAATGCGTTCATCGCTCAGAATCACAGTGACATTTGCTGTTCCTCCTCGTTGTTCAGGACCGTACGAAGGCATCCAGCTTACTTCCTGACCTTGCATTAAGCCTGAATAAGCCAAAATTTTTCCCATTGATAGGACACCTTGTCCACCAAAACCAGCTATAATAATTTCTTCTTTCATTTTTTGTGTTGTGTTAAATTAACTCCATTTTACTTTTAAAGGTCTGAATTTGGAGAGCTTATTCGTTTTTCAAATCACCCAGTGGATAAGCAGGAAACATATTCTCAACCATCCAGTCATTTGACTTTTCAGGTGAAAGTTTCCAACCTGAATTACAAGTTGAAACAACTTCAACAACTGATGTTCCTTTACCGGCAAGCGAATTTTCGAAGGCTTTACGTATAGCTTTTTTAGTCTTTTTTACACTTGCAACATTATGAACGCTTTGACGGGTTACATAACAAGTTCCGGGTAACTGAACCAATAATTTAGTCATGTCCAGTGGATTTCCATTTAAAGGTATTGACCTTCCGTTAGGTGTAGTAGACGATTTCATGCCTTCCAGCGTAGTGGGAGCCATCTGACCACCAGTCATGCCATAAATTCCATTGTTAATGAAAATAATGGCAATATTCTCGCCACGATTAGCTGCGTGAATTGTTTCGGCTGTACCAATGGCGGCTAAATCACCATCGCCCTGATAAGTGAAAACCAATCGGTCTGGTAGTAATCTAATAATTGCAGTAGCTAATGCAGGTGCGCGTCCGTGTGCAGCTTGTTGCCAGTCAATATCAAGATATTTGTAAGCGAATACAGCACAACCTACTGGTGCAACACCAATAGTTTTTTCTTGTACACCCATTTCTTCAATTATTTCGGCAATAAGTTTGTGAACCACTCCATGACTGCATCCCGGGCAATAATGCATCGGAACGTCATTCATTACCTTGGTTTTTGTATAAACAAGGTTTGCAGGATTTATTATATCGTTAGTTGTCATTTTCTTAGTTTACTTTAATAATTTTTGTTTTCAACGCCTCCAACACTTCATCCGGTGATGGAACAATACCACCTAAACGTCCGAAATGTTCTACCGGAATACGGCCACAGCAGGCCAGTCTTACATCTTCAACCATTTGTCCTACGTTCATTTCTACTGTGAGTATTCCTTTTGTTTTGTGAGAATACTCGCAAATAGTATTGGTTGGAAATGGATAAAGTGTGATCGGACGTAATAGCCCGACTTTAATTCCTTGTGATCGTGCAACTTCTACCGCTTTTTGACAAACGCGAGCCATGATACCGAAAGCAACAATAAGGTATTCGGCATCATCACATAAAAACTCTTCGTAACGTACTTCATTTTTTTCAATTTCGCGGTAGCGACCTTGTAATCTGAGATTTATTTCTTCCATTTCTTCTGCCAGTAATGCCAGCGAGGTAATAACATTCGGTTTTCTACCAGCTGGTTTACCAAGTGTTGCCCATGGACATTTTTCAATGATTTCTTCTTCTGTCATTCGTGGCTGATAAGGTGGCAACACCACTTTTTCCATCATTTGACCAATAATACCATCTGCCAAAACCATTGCCGGCGTACGATATTTGAAAGCCAAATCGAATGCTAAAACGGTAAGATCCGCCATTTCCTGAACTGAAGCAGGAGCAAGGGTTATCATCTTGTAATCACCATGGCCTCCGCCTTTAACAGATTGAAAATAGTCGGCCTGACTGGGCTGAATAGTCCCCAAACCAGGACCTCCACGCATTACATTTACTATTACGCAAGGAAGTTCAGCACCTGCAAGGTAAGAAATTCCCTCTTGCATTAAACTAACTCCCGGACTGGATGAACTAGTCATTGATTTTTTTCCACAACCGGCAGCACCATACACCATATTAATAGATGCCGTCTCACTCTCTGCCTGAAGTACCACCATACCTGTTGTATTCCATGGTTCCAGTTCCATTAATGTTTCCATTATTTCAGACTGTGGTGTGATAGGGTATCCGAAATATCCATCGCAACCGCAACGGACTGCTGCATGAGCAATAGCTTCATTTCCCTTCATTAGTCTTACTTCTTCCATATTCTCTATTTTTGGATCGTTCATTTTATTCATTTATAATTTGAAAGTTTATTATAAAGTCAGATCCTGACTTTATAAACAGTGATACATGCATCCGGACAAACATATGCACAAGCAGCACATCCTACGCAATCATCTGGATTTATCATTGTACTGTAATTATATCCTTTTGAATTTGCTTCTTTGTTGAGTGATAAAACATGGGAAGGACAAGCCACCACACATAAATTGCAGCCCTTACAACGTTCAACGTTAACTACTACTGCTCCTTTAATTTTCGCCATTTTTTCTTTTTTTTTTATAAAACTCACAAATGTAATTAAAATTGAACTAACTGAACATTATTTTATTTTTTTTTAAAGTTCAAATTATTTTGTTTTAATTTTAAATCAAACTTTCGTTTTTTTTGTGTCTGTTTTTGTGTCTATAGTGTTAATTTATTTGAAATTTCTAGATGCAAAGTAACCAAATAAGTCTATTATATTAAAATATTGAGGAAATTAGCTTCAAAAAAGGTATTAAATGAAAATATCTGGGATGAATTTTTAAATAATGGGGTGAAAATGCTAATTTCAACGAATTCAATAACCTATATAACAAGAACTCTTTTGTAATTTAATGTAAAAATATATATATTTTATTCAGTTTCATTTTTTGTAAAAGGATGTTTACTGATATATGAATTATAATATCTTTTATCACCTGTAACCTCTTCGCCAAGCCAATTAGGTTTAATGATAATGCTGTCTTCACTTTCAATTTCTAATTCTGCAAATATAAGTCCTTCATTTTCGCCGTGAAATTCGTCCACTTCAAAGGTCTGATTTTTAAAAACGACTTCATAACGCGTTTTATCAATTATTCCCGGGCGACAAAGTAACATTAATTCTCCTGCTTCGTTTAGTGGTATCTCCTTTTCCCACTCGTAACGACTCATTCCCGATTGGCTGGATTTGCCTTTTATGGTAATGTAACCTTTATCACCTTTTATTCTAATTCTTACATTTTGACCTGCTCCGGAGGTAATATAACCCTGTGTTATATGAAAACTTTTGGATGATTGTGATTTGAATTCTCCTATTACCAAAAACTTTCGTTCTATTTCTTGTGACATAATATTAATGAGTTAATGTGATAATATGCTAATGTGATAATATGCTAATGTGATAATATGGTAATGTGATAATATGCTAATATGCTAATGTGATAATATGGTAATGAGTTAATGTGATAATTTGGTAATGAGTTAATGTGATAATGGGTTAATGTGATAATATGCTAATGTGATAATAGGGTAATGAGCTTATAAGTAATTGAAAACAAATAATGTCGTATTTTGCATGAAAATATTTAAGAATAGAACGCTGATTTTCACTGATAGAGTGGATTTGAAAAAACGGATTTGAATTCCGATAAATTGGAATGATTTACAGATAGTTGCGTCTTAATCATCTTGCCGAAAGCAAGAAATATCCGTTTTGTTTTATCCTTCATTTTCCGATAAATCAGCGAAAATCAGCGTACTATTAATGTTCCTAAATGGTACATTAATTTGTTCCATTTACTTATTATACGGAACTAATTAAAAATTTTATATAGCATCGTATTTTTTATATTAAAAAAATATTTTTATCTGTTACAAACAGCCGTGTAAGGACAATACTGACAGATTTTGGTGTTTTCGGTTTGAACAAATGGTATTTCAGGATTGAAAATTTCCTCCAAACAAGAAACCAAATGTAGATTAAAATCTTCTTTGTAATCAGCAAAATCCAACACTTTTTCTTTCAATTCTTTATTTGTCAACTCGGTATTAAACTCATCTTTAAAAATATCACGTATATAATAAATTCCCGGAATTGTATTGGTTCTTTTTGTTGTAAATTCATATAACTCACAATATAGAAAGGTCTGTAATACGAATTTAGGTCTGTTTTCTTTGTTGTGTTCAAAAACTTCTTCTAGATTTTTAAAATCCAGTTTCCCTGTTCCTGTTTTATAATCAAGAATTCGTAATTTGCCTTCTTTTTCATCAATCCTGTCAATAAATCCTTTTAAGTTTACGCTTAATTCCCCATTATTTATCGGCAGTTGCATATTACAACGTTCTTCGGAGCTAATGTATCTGAAAGGGGCATTGCTTTTATCTACTTTTAGAACTTGAAGAATATATTTGCGAAGTACGCTTGCAATCAATAAATTATTCCCTTCTAACTGTACTATTGCATTGTTTTTCTTCTTGAAATATTCTTTACTAAAGGCTTTTACAATCTCATTGTCAATTTGTAATGTATTTTTAATCAGTCCGTCAAAATCTTCCGTTTGCATCATTTTTCCTTTAAATGGAAAGTATAAATTTTCCATTACTTTATGAAACAAAGTTCCAAACATATTGGATTCGACCGTTTCCAATACTTCCTCCGCTTGTTCAACAATTTCAACTTTTGTAAGATAAAATTGTAATGGACAGTCGATATACGTGTTGAGCGAACTTGCTGAGAGGGAAAATCCGGCATCGCTTTCAGCTGTAAAACGATGCAGCTTTTTCATGATTGCCGGAGTTTTTTCTACCTGAATGGCTTGAGCATTATTGAAGCCAATATCAAATGATACCGTTTTTTTTATGACTTTAACACCATAGTGATAATAAAGTTGATGCATAAAACGACTTACTTCACCAGTTTGTGTTCCTTCGGTTCTGGAGTCGGAGATGAAGAAAATGCGTTTAGCTCTATGAATCAATCGATAAAAGTTATAAGCAGTTATGGCATCCTGATGTTCGGTGGTTGGCAATTCGAAGCCTTTCCGCAGATTAAATGGGATAAAGCTATTCGTAGCACTCTTTTGAGGGAAAATTCCTTCGTTAAAGGATGTAATTATCAGATTATCAAAGTCTAAACCACGTGTCTCCAATACTCCCATAATTTGCAGTCCATCAAGCGGTTCGCCTACAAATGGGATGGTAATTCCGGCAATAAGTTGACGAGTCAGACGCATTAGCGTATCCAGATTGATATCTGGATTTTCGGGATTTGAAACCATTATGTCCGACATTCGGTTGAGGGTGATATAATATTGATAGAGAAAATCGCATTCTAAGCGAAAATCATGCGTTTCGTCCGACGCACTTTGCCAACCGTTTTGTAAACTACGGAGAATTTGAAGTAAATAGGTCAAAAAAGTTCTCGTTTCGGTTTGCGGTATAAAAATAGAACTTAACAACGGATTTTTGCAAAGTTCATTTGCATCAATATATATCCAGTTGTTTTCAGCCAGCTCACGGGTCAGTCGATTAGCCTCGTCAGCACAAAGAAATGCAATGTATTGATGATTAAGTATATTCGAAACTGTTTGGTGATAAAAAGAAATTTTATCGCCTGAAATACGCATTCTTTTTTGTAATTCAAAAATATGTTCTATCAAACCTGAAACAGGTGTTGATTTCAATGGAAAGCCCATTGTGACATTTATTTTCTCAATTTGTTCAGGAATAGAATGGAGTAGGGGAACGAGCAATCCTTCGTCAGGGAGCACTATGGCAGTATTAATCCAGTTTGTTTTTGCTCGTTTTTCATTCGACGTTTCGATTTTATTTTCGGTTGAAAATAATTGATTTAAAATTGAATGAATTTGCTTGGTTTGACCTACAGCAGAAGGAACTGAAATTAATTCAATGTTTTTATCGTGCAATGATTCAATTACGGGATTAATTTTAAACCGCGAAGGAAAGGAATGTGTATTCTCTGCAAAAAAAAATGATGCCTGATTATCGCTGTCACGTAATTCCAATGCTTCATAATCCCAATAAAAATCAGCTTGATTGCGTTTTTGCATTTCAGCCATCAAAGTTCTTTCACATGGATTGAGCGCATTAAAACCAATAAAGACAAACTGTTTTCCAGAATATTCTTCAATTTCGTCCTTTGCTTTGAGACGCTCAGCAATGTCGCGACAAATCATTCCTTCGGTGGCCGAATTCTCTGAAATTAGTTCAGCTCTGAATTGCTCGTAAACTGGCAATAATATTTTCCAGGTTGCAATAAAATCTTCTTGCGATTTACCTTCGGTTACCGGCACAAAATTGCTCCAGAACTGACGAATTGCCTCTATTTGCTTTTCGCTAAAGATATTAAAAAGCTGATCGATTTGTTTTAGTTCGGTCACATTAGTAAACAATTGTTTTGCATCAACCATGTATTTATCCACATCTTCGAAATCGGATAATAACATTTCACCCCAATAGACAAATGAATCAAAAGTTTCATCGCTTCCACTCAATTCTTTGTAGATTTTGTATAGTTTAAATAAATTACTTAGTCGATCAGATGTTTGCCATTTTGAGGCCAAATCAAAACAGTCATTTATGGTCAGTATTTCAGGGGAAAATAATGGTTTTTGAGCAATTTCCGATAAATATCGCTGAAAAAAAAGTCCGGCTCGGCGATTTGGGAAAACAAAAGTGAAGTCACTAACAGATTCCTTTTCTTCTGAATAATAAGTACTAGCGATACGATATAGAAAGGAATTCATGTGCATAGGATTTATGAAGCACAAAATTACAATTTAGGTTTGAATTGGACAAATTAACCTCTACTTTACAGAATGTAGTGGTGAATTTTGTTTCCTCCTAGAGTTTCGTATAATAGAGCGATGAACTATTATTGCCGACTTCCAAAGGAGCATAAGTATCTGCTTTTAGAACACTGCCGACTGAGGAAAATTCTTTATAAACATTATCAAAAATATATAGGTTTTTATCCCATACTTAAGGAAATTAATGTTTTAAAGGACGAATTGTCTGTAATATAAAGCCGGTAAAGGTTCAGTGCATTTCTCATTAAATGAACTGTTTCCTTTGTGGTTGATTGAAAAAGAGGTTGCATTCCGGATTAATGGAAATGAGATAAAAAGTTTTAAAAAGTAAATAACCTAGATATTTTTAATTCTGATTTTTGCAAAAGTATCCGGATAGTTTTCGTTAATAAAATCTATAAGTTTTTCGCGTATTTCAGTACGTAAATCCCAGTTTTTTGAAGAATCGGAACTACTTAATAACAGTCTAACTTCTTTACTTCTTTCGTCGGTATCGGTCACCTGAACATTGAATACTCTGCCGTCCCAGTTTATATTTCCTTTCAACATTTCGGGAATTGCTATTCGTAAACTTTCGACAGGAAAGGTATAATCTACTTTTATAAAAATTGTTCCGATAATATCAGCATTTGTTCGTGTCCAGTTTTGAAAAGGTTTTTCGAGAAACCAAGTGATAGGAAGTACAAGGCGGCGTTCGTCCCATATTTTTACAACCACATAGGTTAAAGTAATCTCTTCGATCCGTCCCCATTCGCCTTCAACAATAACAACATCATCCAATCGTATGGGTTGAGTAATTGCAATCTGAATGCCGGCAAGAATTAATCCGATACTCTTTTGCGCAGCAAAACCCACAATAATTCCAATAATACCTGCCGAAGTCAATAAACTTAACCCAATAGTTCGTGCCTGTTCAAAAGTGAGAAGACTGATAGAGATGGCAATTATTATAATAATTGAATTGGCTATCCCTTTAAACACCTTTACTTGAGTGATATTTTTCCGTGCTTTAAGATTATCGTCGGAGTTTATATCAAATTTTCGAAGTAAATAATATTCACCTGCTTTGATAAATTTGAGCGATATCCAAGTAATCGAAAAGATAATCAGTAAAGTATTTATGTGCTCGAGATAGGGGAATAGTTTCAGTTCGGAAAGATAAAAATGGGAAAAAACTTTGAATAATATCCAGTAAATAAGCCACAAAGAGGGTATTTTAAAAAGTTCAACAATGAAATTGTCTATTTTATTATTGCTACGTATAACTCTTCGTCTGAGAATGGAAAATAGAAATTTATAGATGAAATAGATAACTATCAGAATCACAAAGAATGAAAGTGATGCAATACTCAGTTTGATTGTTTCGTTATTAAAATACTCTTGCATAGGCTTCTTAATTATGATAAATGATCAATTATTAATTTTAGTTTTTGTTGAATTTCCCCGGCAAATTCGATTAATTTTGAATTTACTATACCCGACATAGAGGCTATCGGGTTTACAATTGCGACTTCAATTTTTCCAGATTTTAGTTCCTGAATTACTACATTGCAAGGAAGCATAACTCCGACTTTATCTTCTATATTAAGTGCTTTATAGGCATATTCAGGATTACATGCACCTAAAATTTTATATTTTCTGAAATCGATATTCAGTTTGTCGCGGAATTTCTCCTGTAAATCCAATTCTGTAACAATTCCAAAGCCTTCTTTCTTAAGTTCCTGTATTATTTTTTCTTCGGCACTTTCAAAACTGTCTGTTAATATCTTACTCATGTAATAGTTCATGTACGGCTTTCTTTATGTGTTAAATTGTTGTTTAGGGATATCTTTTAAAATATATTTTAATTTATTTATAATACAGATCGCACAAACAATACAGTCCAATTTCGACTTTATCTCTTTGCCCTTTTTGTTTGTTCCGAAAAGACGGAATCTCGAAATACTCGATATGCATCGACATTAACCACAGTAGATATATAAAAATTTTATATGTACAGATGGTATAATAAACAGTTTATAGGACTTATTGTTTGCTTTAAAATACTTATTATTTGCTGTTTAATTATTCTCAAAAATAATTAAATTTATTCAATTTACGGTTAGTTTTCAACTATATTAATTGTTTTTTCTACTTAAAAGACAAAATGTATCAAACTAACTTCTTTAGTAAATGCAGAGAACAAATGATAAATTTTTCATTTGTTCCCTGCATTTATAGCAAGAAAAACTATTTTTCTAATAATTCTTCTACTTTGTTCCAGTTCACAATGTTCCAAAACGATTTCACATAATCTGCTCGTTTATTTTGGTAGTGTAAGTAATAAGCATGTTCCCAAACATCGAGAGTTAGAATGGGTGTGCCTTTTATTTTAGAATCCGGATTAAAACAATTATCCTGATTGGCCGTTGAATAAATAGTTAATTTACCCGATGGTTCTTTTATAAGCCATGCCCAACCCGACCCAAAACGTGTCATAGCCGTTTTTTCAAATTCGGTTTTAAAAGCATCAACACTCCCAAAATTTTTAATCAATAATTTTTCAACTTTTGGTGATATTTTGGTTGACCCTTCAGGTGCCATCACGCTCCAATAAAGACTATGATTATAATAACCTCCTCCATTATTTCTCACAGTAGTCTGAATATCAGCCGGTAATTCATTCAAGTTCTTCAAAAGTTCAACTATGTCTTTTTTATACAATTCCGGATATTTCTCTAGTGCTTTGTTCAGATTTTTAAGGTACGAAGCATGATGAAAATTGAAATGAATATACATGGTTGCACTGTCGATAGTTGGCTCTAATGCACTATAATTGTAGGGTAGAGGCGCTTGTTTGTATTGTCCGTAACTTATTGCCGATAAGCTAAATACAAAAATAAGTAGAATTTTTAATCGTTTCATATTGCTTTGTTTAATATTAATATTTGAATTTATAGGAGTATAACACTTTTACTTTATGAAAGTTTAGTAAGGAAGTCTTCACTTAATTATATTTGTAATGGTTGACAATAATATTAAATTCTAATCGTTAATTTTATAAACTTTTATACACAAACGAATTTAAAATTATAAACTTATGAAAGCGAAAAAATTTGCTCTAACAATGGTAATTTTTCAATTATTTGTATTTGTTTTATCAGCGCAGGAAAATAATTCGGTTAAAGTTACTTTTTCAAATACCCTTAAATATTCAAACTATCATGGTATCTATGTCGGTCTTGGAAATATCAGGTCTGGATTCACAAGTACAAGACCTACTTTTAATGTAGGTTATTTTAATGAATTGAGTATAGGAAAAACGAGTGGATTATTGTTAAGTGCTAACATACTAAATTCAACGTATGAAATTTCATCAAATCAAATAGGTTTAGTTCCTCCGGTACATGAATATTCTCTTCAATTGTCGTTAACAGCTGAACCCCGAATTTATTTGAGCAAAAAATTTCAAACAATGAATTCATCAAATAATGCATTTCATATCGGTTGGTTTACAACTTTACCTTTTGAAGTCAATAGTTCAATATTAACATCTTCAGATCCTTTTGCTATTTCTTTATTTTTGGGTGCAGCAGTTGGTTATCGACATGCTATTTCTGAAAACTTTTTTCTGGAAGCCATTGGAGGAATGGGAGAGACCTACAATAACCTTGTCAGGTTACAAACAACTCCCTATTTGAGATTAAAAGCATGTTATATGTTTTTGAATTAATATTGTTTATTTTAATCTGTATAAATGTAGTCAACTGTCTTTTGGTGGCTCTGTTAATTATGTATCATCAACATTCTAATCTGGGTTCTCATCATAATTAACATTAGATATATTTAGTACAATCCTGCTTTTCTCACATTTTTTCCCTTCGTTTTGTACTATTCTTCTAAATAATTCGTTATTGATTTTGTGGCAATTAATTCTTTTAAAAATGCAGTATTTTCAATTTTGAAGGGTCACAAATAATCAGTATATTTGCAGGTTAAAAATAAAATTATACATATCAATTTATTAAAAATGATAGATTATATAATTGGCGAAATAAAGGAACTTACACCTGCGTATGTGGTACTCGAAACAGCAGGTCTCGGTTATTTTATCAATATAACATTACCTACTTATTCAACTTTGGGCGAACATTCTATAACGAAACTATTTGTATATGAGGCTATTCGTGAAGATGCACACATCCTATATGGTTTCCGTCATCAGAGCGAAAGGCATTTGTTTTTATTATTGATTTCTGTTTCAGGCATAGGTGCAAATACAGCACGTATGATTATGTCGTCGTATTCGGTACAGGAAATTCAGGAGATGATTGCATCAAGCGATGTAGTTTCTCTGAATGCAATTAAGGGCATTGGAACAAAAACTGCTCAACGGATTATCATCGATTTAAAAGATAAAATAATAAAAGGAGCGGGAGATGGTGATATAACTCTTCCATTATCAGGTATTAATAATGAGAAAAAGGAGGAAGCAATTTCTGCTTTGGTTATGCTTGGTTTTGCTTCAGCAGCATCTCAAAAAACCGTTGAAAAAATTTTAAAAGAACAACCAGATCTTAAAGTGGAGCAATTAATTAAACAGGCATTAAAAATGATGTAAAATAGTAAATAGTCTGTAAAAAATTAGTATTCACTTATTTAAATTTCAATTTTCCTGCACATTCGATATTTATGATTTTTTCAAATAAAACCCTACCTATAATTTTTTTCTGTGGCATTGTGCTCAGTTCGCTCTTACCTTTTGCAAAAGCGGCTCCATTTGCACCATCGGCTTCACAGATACCCCAAAACGCACCAACACAATCTGATTCGGTAAAACAAGATATTCCAACGTTTCCTGTTAAAAAGTTCACTCAGAATAATTACGAGGAACTGAGTACAAAATATCCAATGGATGCTCCTCAACCTGAAAATGTAAAATCGGTAGTGGAATACGATGCAGTTTCAGGAAATTATGTTTTACGAACTTTTGTTGGTGACATGGAAATTGCCACACCTTTTTTGATGACAGCACAGGAATATAAAAATTATTCAGCTAAAAATGATATTCAAAAATACTGGAAAGAGAAAGATGCAAAAGCGGCTGCCGATAACGAAGATAAGTTTTCAATATCGGACATGAAATTTAATATTGGACCTGCCGACAAACTATTTGGTCCTGGTGGAGTTCAAATTAAAACCTCCGGATCAGCAGAGTTGGTATTTGGTTACGAAAGTAATACCATTGAGAATCCAGCACTTACCGAGAGAATGCGAAAAACAGGCAATTTCGAATTTGATGAAAAAATTCAGTTGAATGTTACTGGTAAAGTAGGTGATAAGGTGAATTTTGGACTAAATTATAATACCGAATCCAGTTTCGATTTCGATCAAAAAATGGTGAAACTTGCGTATAAAGGCAAAGAAGATGATATTATCAAAAATATTGAAGCCGGTAATGTTAGTATGCAACTTAACAGTTCGCTTATTTCAGGTAGTACAGCTTTGTTTGGTGTTAAAACTGATTTGCAATTTGGCAAGCTTAGTGTAAGTGCCATTGCTTCGCAACAGGAATCGGAGACACAAACAGTAAGCTCAAAAGGAGGAGCACAAACAACTGATTACGAAGTTAATATAGATGAGTATGATGCTAACCGTCATTTCTTTCTGAGTCATTATTTCAGAGATAATTACGAAAGTTCGATGAGCAAATTGCCGTATATTTCTTCGGGTGTAACAATAAACCGTGTGGAAGTGTGGATCACAAATAAACGTGGAAACTATGATCAGGCACGCAATATTGTGGCCTTTATGGATCTTGGCGAAACCAAGCAAATCAATAACGACCATTGGAGTGTGCTTTCCACATCGGATTTACCTAAAAACAAAGCAAATTCTCTTTATTCTGAAGTTACCGATATAAGTGGAGTTAGAAATATTCAGCAAACTAATTCTTTGTTGTCTGCAGCATATTCCGGTTATGGAATAAGTGGTGGAGAAGATTACGAAAAAGTTGAGAGTGCTCGTCGCCTAGAAACATCCGAATACACATTAAATTCTGCATTGGGCTTTATTTCGTTACGAAGTACATTGAATCCTGACGAAGTGTTGGGCGTGGCATTTGAGTATACCTATGGCGGACAAACCTATCAGGTGGGTGAGTTTTCAACCGATGCTGTTACAGCTCCTGAAGCATTAATGGTGAAGTTGTTGAAGGGAACATCTCAATCGCCACAACTCGCATCATGGGACTTGATGATGAAAAACGTATATAGTTTGGGTGCAATGCAGATTCAATCGGATAATTTCAGCTTAAATATAGTATATCAAAACGATTCAATAGGAACAGATTTACAATATATTACAGAAGGGGCTATTAAAAATAAATTATTACTTAAGGTAATGAATCTCGATAGGTTGGATAGTAAAAACAATACTAATCCTGATGGAAAATTTGACTACGTAGAAGGTTATACTGCTTTGTCTTCATCTGGTAGAATTATTTTTCCCGTACTTGAACCTTTTGGTTCACATTTAGCAATAGCAATAGATCCTAATTATGTGAAAAATAATCCTTCCGATTTGGTAAAAAAATATGTTTTTCAGGAGTTGTATGATTCAACTCTTGTTGTAGCACAGGAGTTTAGTGAGAAAAATAAATTCAAACTGGTAGGTGAATACAAGTCTTCTTCCGGTTCTGAAATCAGTTTGAATGCAATGAATGTTCCGCGAGGCTCGGTAACAGTTACCGCTGGAGGTGCTACATTAGTAGAAAATGTGGATTACACGGTTGACTATACGATGGGAACTGTAACCATTATTAATACATCTTTAATAGAATCAGGGACTAATATTGATGTAAAATTGGAGAATCAGTCGACCTTTAGCATGCAGCGTAAATCGTTGTTTGGTACGCATTTGGAATATAAGTTCAATAATGATTTTAGTTTAGGTGGAACCATTATGCATCTTTCCGAAATGCCTTTGACAACAAAAGTAAATACAGGAAATGAACCTATTTCGAATACTATATGGGGTCTGAATACTTCATGGAGGACAGAATCGCAATTTTTGACAAATTTATTGGATAAGATTCCCTTTGTAAATGCAACAAAACCATCAACAATTGCCTTAAATGCTGAATTTGCACAATTAATTCCGGGACATTCAAGTGTAGTTTCTGATGCCGGCTTAGCATATGTCGACGATTTTGAATCGACAAAAACAACCATTGATATTCATTATCCTATAAACTGGTATCTTGCCAGTACGCCTTATAATCCCGATAATGATGCTCTATTTCCGGAAGCTTCGTTGAGTAATAATATAGAATATGGTAAAAACCGTGCATTAATGTCGTGGTATTATATCGATCCTATTTTCAATCAGAGTGGTAGTACAACTCCGGCAAATATCAGAAATGATGTTGAATCAAAATCAAATCATTTGACACGTACTATTCTTGAACAGGAAATTTTTCCAAACAGAGAAACCGGAATTGGTGAAACCAATCGACTCACCATTATGAATCTCTCGTATTACCCTACAGAACGTGGACCATATAACTTAGATGTTTCAAGAATGAAAGTTAATGGTTTATTGGAAAATCCTGAAAAAAGTTGGGGTGGTATTATGCGTAAATTGGATGTTACTGATTTTGAAACTTCCAATATAGAGTATTTAGAATTCTGGATGATGGATCCTTTTATCAATGATACAACCGGAACCAATACGGGTGGAGATTTATATTTCAATTTAGGAGATATCAGCGAAGATATTTTGAAAGATGGAAAAAAATCATTTGAAAATGGATTAGCTTTTGATGGCGATACAACATCAACAACATCAACAGTTTGGGGAAGAATACCTATAACTCAATCAACTGTAAGTGCATTTGATAATTCAACAGGTGCACGTAAAAACCAGGATGTAGGATTAGATGGATTGTCTAACGATAATGAATCTAATTTTCCTACCTATAGTAATTATGTAAATCAGGTGAAAGCAACCGTTGATCCTGCAACTTTGCTGAAAATGAATGATGATGTTTTTTCTCCTATAAATGATCCATCGGGCGATAATTATCATTATTATCGTGGAACGGATTATGATGCTGAAAAGTTAACTGTCCTACAACGTTATAAACATTATAATGGTACTGAAGGAAACTCGCCAGATGCAAATGATGTTAGCGAAGCCTATGCAACTTCAGCTACCTCATTACCTGATAACGAAGACATTAATTCGGATAATACCTTGAATGAGTATGAAAAATACTACCAATACCATGTGCTCCTGAATAAAAACAAAATGGATGTTGGTGATAATTATATATCCGATATGGTAGAGTCAGATGTTACACTTGAAAATGGAAATACTGAGAAGGTAAAATGGTATCAGTTCAAAATACCAATTCGTGAATATGAAGAAAAAATAGGAAGTATCAGTAATTTCAAATCCATTCGGTTTATTCGTATGTTTCTTACCGGATTCAAACAAGAAACGCATTTACGTTTAGCAACGCTTGATTTGGTTCGAGGTGAATGGAGGAGCTATAGCAAAGCTCTTTATTCAAGTACAACTGTTCCAATTTCGGATGGCGAAATAAATGTTCAGGCAGTTAACATTGAAGAGAATGCTGACAAAAAACCGGTTAACTACATTTTACCTCCGGGAATATCACGCGAAACTGATCCGGGACAACCACAATTATTGCAACAGAATGAACAGTCAATGGTGTTGCAAGTAACTGATTTAGCACCTGGAGATGCAAGAGGTGTTTACAAAAACACATCCTATGATATGCGTCAGTACAAACGTCTTCAGATGTTTGTACATGCCGAAAAAATGCTTGAGGATTCACGCGACTTGAGTGATCATGATTTAACTTGTTTTATACGTATTGGTTCTGACATGGTTAATAACTATTACGAATACGAAATTCCGCTTAGTTTGACTCTTGCCGGTATATATGATAACGATAAACTTACCGATAGGGAGATTGTATGGAATCCGAACAATAAATTTGATTTTTCATTTGATGTATTAACAAATGCTAAACTTCAACGAAATAAAGCAAAACAGAGTGGCACATTTAACGTTTCGAATCTAATTCCATATGTTGTTTATGACCCTGATAAACCTTTAAATAAAATCTCAATTGTTGGTAATCCTTCCATTTCGGATGTGCAAAATATTATGATTGGTGTTCGTAATGCCAGCAACGATATAAAATCCGGTGAAATATGGGTAAATGAGTTACGCATGTCCGAATACGACGAATCGGGAGGCTGGGCAGCTATGGGAAATATGGCTATCGGATTATCAGATCTTGGTTCTGTAAACTTCTCAGGAAGAATGGAAACGGCAGGTTATGGAAGTTTGGAAAGTAATGTTATGAATCGTCGTATGGACGATTTATATCAAATGAATTTCTCTACGTCATTGGAATTGGGACGTTTTTTGCCGGAACAGGCAAAATTACAGATTCCTGCTTATTTCTCCTATACAAACGAATTATTATCACCCAAATACGATCCTTTAGATCAGGATGTTTTGTTGAGCGAAACCCTTGATAATGCTGCGAATCAATCGGAACGTGATTCGATAAAATCAATATCTCAATCGGTAAATACTTCAAGAAGTTTCAATATATCGGGTGCGAAGGTAAATATTAAAAGTAAAAAACCACAATTCTACGACCCGGCCAATCTTACGTTTACCTATGCTTATACCGAATCAAACCAGCATAGTGCCGAAATTGAAGAAAATCTTACTAAAGATGAACGGGCTTCTATCAATTATAGTTTTTCGTTTAATCCTGAGCCCTTAGAACCATTTAAAAATGTGAAAGCATTAAGTAGTCCGGTATTCAAAATAATTAAAGATCTTAATTTGTATTATTTGCCCTCGGCTTTTAGTTACAATACCAATATGAATCGCCAATATTCTCAACTTAAATTGCGTGATTTGAATATGTCACTAGATGAGCCAGTTGAAGGTGAAACGCTGGATATGTCCTTCAGTAAAGATTTTATGTGGAATAGACAATTCGATATTAAATATGATTTAACCCGTGCTATTAAGTTCAGTTTCCAAACAGCCATGAATTCTAATATTGAAGAAACCTATTATACCCCTGAGATAGGAAAGGAATATTACGAAGCGTGGCGTGATACGGTTTGGTCAAGCATCAAAAAACTGGGAACTCCTTATACTTACCAACAGATTTTTAGTGCTTCGTGGAATTTACCAATTAATAAAATTCCATTGTTAGACTGGGTTAATGCTAATGCATCCTACAATTCAACATATAACTGGAACAGAACGGCTGATGTAGAAGGAGATAGTCAGATTGGTAACGTTGCTACATCTATGGGTGCCTGGCAAGCCGATGGACAATTGAATTTTGAAAATCTCTATAATAAATCGAAATACCTGAAAGAAGTTAACAGAAGATTCTCAACTCAAAATACAGGAAACCGGACAAAATTTGTTTCTAAAACATTTACCCAGACTGTAAAATTGGAAAAAGATAAAAAACAAACTATTAACCATCGTTTAGGAAGCGAAAAGCTCAATTTTAGAGCGGTAGATAAAAACGGTAAACCGGTTCTGTTAAGTTATAAAACTAAAAATGTAACTTCTGTTGAATTAAATCCAAATATTGATGCTGACAGCGTGTTACTTACGTTTGAAAGTCTTGACCCAAATGCCCAAAGTGCTGCTAAAACGACGATTGATTTTGCTGTTCGAACGTTAATGATGGTTCGACGTGCATCAATTACTTATCGTGAATCGAATAGTATGGTTTTGCCTGGATTCTTTCCAACTCCTGGTTTTCTAGGGCAACAGAACTTGAACGGAGTTTCTGCACCGGGCTATGCTTTTGTGTTTGGTTTTCATGATCCTAATCTGATACAAAATGCACTGGATAATGGTTGGTTAAATGGAGATACATTAGTTGTAAACCCAGCTTCGAGTGCTTTTACTTCCGATTTGGATATTAAAGCATCTCTAGAACCAATTCCCGGTTTAAAAATTGATTTAAGTGCTAAGAGATATGTGGCTTCAAATACCACTGTGCAGTACATGTTCGACGAAATGCCAAGTACTTTTACCGGTAGTTACAATATAACTATGATTGCCTTGTCAACGGCTTTTAAGCCAATAGGAAGTGCCGAAAAAAATTATAGTTCGGAATTATTCGATAATTTCCTGAGCAATCGTCAGGTTGTAGCTAATCGATTAAACCAAAATTATGCCGGAACACAATATCCCAGTACTGGATTTTTAAAAGGGACAAGCTATGCCGACAAAAATTATGATGCTACAAATGGTGCTTATTCCCTGAATTCAGCGGATGTACTCATACCATCATTTCTAGCTGCTTATACCGGTCGTGATGTAAACTCAATGGATACGAATCCTTTCTTGTCTGTTTTAAGTATTTTACCTAACTGGCGTGTGAATTATGATGGATTATCGAAAATTGAATGGGTAAAAGATCGGTTTAAATCTGTCAGTTTAACACATGCGTATACTTGTAAATATAGTATTGGTTCATATACTTCATATTCTACGTGGGTGTCAATGGATGATGAAAACAGTTCACTGGGTTATGTCAGAGATGTTCAAGCCGATACACCGATTCCTTCTTCACCTTACGATATTTCTAGTGTTTCGATTATGGAGCAGTTCAGTCCATTAATCGGTGTAAATGTAGCACTGAAGAATAGCATGACCGGAAAACTTGAATATCGTAAACAACGTAATTTAGCGTTGAATCTTTCAAGTACTCAATTGATTGAAGGACAAACGGATGAATTTGTTATTGGTATGGGTTATCTATTGAAAGATTTTGATGTTATTTTGAAGTTGAAATCTTCACAACAAACAAAAATCAAAAATGACTTAAAATTAAGTGCCGACTTGTCATATAAAGATGTTAAAACTTTATTGCGAAAAATAGAAGAGGATATTACTCAAGCTTCTAGTGGAAATAAAATCTTCACGTTGAAAATGACTGCAGACTATGTTTTCAGTTCAAAGGTAAATATTCAATTGTTTTACGACCGACAAATGAGTACACCACTTATTTCGTCATCATTCCCTGTTTCATCTACTAACTTTGGAGTAAGTTTCAAATTTATGCTAACACGTTAATTATTCATAGGACTAATTCACCGATTTTTTATACATTTGTCCCTAAATAATATTCTTAACAATGCACTAAAATTTTAATAAAGCCGGCATAATGTTAAGAATTTGAAAAACAAATGAAAGATTATTCATTTATTCATATAAACGATTTATTTTTGAATAAAATTTAGAGTTATGAAGAAAATATATTTATTAAGTGTTTTGTTTCTATTTGTAGCAAGTGCAACATTTGCTCAAATTTATGAGCCTGTAAAATGGTCGCAGGAATTGAAAACAACGGGTGAAAATTCTGCCGATATTATTTTAAAAGCCACCATAGATGAAGGTTGGCATATGTATGGATTGAATTTGCCTAAAGGTGGACCTGTACCCACTAGCATTGTGTTTGAAAATATTGAAAATGCTGAGAGAAAAGGCAATCTTCAAACACCTTCAAAATTATTGAAAGCCTACGATGCCAATTTCGAAATGGAATTGAACTGGTATGCAAATGAAGCTATTTTTATTCAACCTATTACTTTTACCGATGCGTCCAAAGTGAAAGTAAAGGGATATGTTGAGTTTATGGTTTGCAACGATGAAAGTTGCTTGCCCCCTACAAAAAATAAATTTTCGCTAGGAGTAAAAGAAACGGTTAAAAAAGATGTAGCTCCGATAGTACCGCTTCAAAATTTTGAGCAAAAAAAAACTTCAGATTACTGGACACCAGTCATTAATGAATTAAATAATTTTGGAAATTCCAGCGGTTCAACAGGAACAACCTCACTCTGGTTAATATTTTTAGGAGGATTGTTGGGCGGTTTTCTGGCCTTATTCACACCTTGTGTTTGGCCTATTATTCCAATGACAGTAAGTTTCTTCCTGAAACGATCTGATAATAAACGAAAGGGGAGGAGAGATGCCGTTTTATATGGTTTTGCTATTATATTTATTTATGTATTCCTTGGAATCATAATTACCTTGTTATTTGGAGCAAGTGCTTTAAACAGCTTGTCAACCAATGCTATATTTAATTTACTTTTCTTTGCTTTATTAGTTGTTTTTGCCATTTCGTTTTTTGGTGCTTTCGAAATTACCTTGCCTGCTTCATGGTCAACAAAATTGGATGTGAAAGCCGATTCAACTGCCGGATTTGTAAGTATTTTATTAATGGCATTTACATTGGTATTGGTTTCATTTTCTTGTACCGGACCAATTATTGGGACATTATTAGTGCAGGTTTCTTCAACGGGTTCTATATTGGCTCCGGCTATCGGAATGCTTGGTTTTGCGGTGGCTCTTTCCATTCCTTTTAGTCTTTTTGCCTTGTTCCCTTCATGGCTTAAATCATTACCCCGTTCGGGCGGTTGGTTGAATTCAGTAAAAGTAGTGTTGGCATTTTTAGAACTTGCTTTAGCATTGAAATTTCTTTCGGTGGCGGATTTAGCTTATGGTTGGAGAATTTTAGACCGCGAAGTTTTCCTTGCAATCTGGATTGTAATTTTTATTTTACTGGGAATGTATTTACTGGGAAAATTACGCTTCTCACACGATAGTGAATCGAAACATACTTCGGTTTTAGGTGTATTTCTGGCTATCATTTCGTTTGCTTTTTCCATTTATATGATCCCGGGATTGTGGGGAGCCCCCTTGAAAGCAATTAGTGCATTTGCACCCCCATTGTATACACAGGATTTTAATTTATATAGCGACGAAGTGCATCCGGCATTTACCGATTACGATCAGGGAATGGCCTTTGCAGCAGAGAAAAATTTACCTGTTGTAGTTGATTTTTCGGGCTTTGGTTGTGTGAATTGTAGGAAAATGGAAGCCTCAGTTTGGACAGATCCCAACGTAAGAGATTTATTGAGAAATGATTTTGTACTTATTTCTTTATTTGTTGATGATAAAACAAATCTGGCTAAACCTTACGAAATTACTGAGAACGGAAAAGTAGTCAGCATCGAAACGATTGGTGATAAATGGAGTTATTTGCAACGTTCAAAATTCGGAGCAAATGCACAACCATTTTATGTAATGCTTGACAATGAAGGAAAACCAATGAACAAAGCCTATGCCTTCGATGAAGATCCTGTAAACTTTGTAAACTGGCTGGAAAGAAAATAGAAATAACAATGTTTATTATACAACAAAAGCCGCTTAAATTAAGCGGCTTTTGTTATTCACACTTGTGTACTGTACCAACTGTACATTTTTAAAAAATATTGTTGTCAGTAGAAAAAATAAGATTATTCGCTTCGCTTGACTGTCATTTCGACCTACCTGAGTAGGTCGGACAAAGTGAGAAATCTAACAGAAAAACCACCACGGCAAAGTTTACCGGACAACAGTGAAATTTTAGTGTAAATTAGTTTAATCCGGGCTAACTCTTTTTTATAGTAATTATCTAGTTGTGAGTCAAAAATCAATATTACTCGCTGTTTAAACTTTAAATTAGGACATCTTCCGGATAATCAGTTGTCTTAATTTGTTACTCTTTCCAACCGTTTCATAATGGAGAATATAAAGCTTGCTGAAAGCAAACAGCAAACGATGAAAATTAGCCACAATTGCCACAATTCCAATTTGTCCCAGAAAAAACTTCCAACAAATAGTAATTTATTTCCAACGGCAGTTGCCAGCAACCAACCGCCTTGCATTAATCCCTGGAATCGTTGAGGTGCAACCTTTGAAACAAATGATAATCCCATTGGACTGAGGAATAATTCAGCTACGGTCAGCACCAAATAGCTGCTTATCAACCAGTATGGGCTGATTCTTAAAGATTCGGGAGCTGCAACACCATTTAAATCGTGAGGTGATAACAGACTTAATGAACCAACCAAAACTACTAAAAATCCTACGGCAGCGATTATCATTCCAATTCCGATTTTACGGGGAGTTGATGGTTCTTTTTTTATTTTATTTAACCAGGCAAAAACACCCATTACCAAAGGTGTCAGGAATACAATAAACAATGGATTAAATGATTGAAAAACTTCAGGTGAAATGGCATTCATGTCAGAACTTGAAGAAACAAAGTAGTAACATAATGCAGCTCCGGAAAGGGTCATAGCAGCACCTATTAATCTATTTGTAATTTTATTTTTACCAAATAATAGAAACAGCCCCCCAACTCCGGCAATAAACGATAATATTGAGGGTAGAGTAAAGAAAATATTGGTGAACGGACTCACTTCTTTTACAATATAATCACGGGCAAAAAGGGTAAGCGTCAATCCATTTTGATGAAAGGACATCCAAAAAAATATCACTACAAAAAATACAAGAATCAGAGATACAACCCTTGCTTTTTCTTCTTTGGTTGACGACATGATTATCCATGTAACAAAGGTTCCGAATAAGCCGATAGCCATACCTGTTTTATAATCTTTCAGTAAACTTACAAGGAAAGTAACGAACCCACCAACTAAAAATGAAACTATCAAAGTCATTATTCCGGATTTGTTTTCTGCAGTTGATTTAGCTACTTTTCCCTTAACAACTTCTTTGTTCGGTAAATATTTATTGAAGAAAATATACGCCAACAAGGATATTGACATAGCAATTGCTGCAATTCCAAATGCATAATTATATCCTCTTGAAAAAACTTCAAGATAGGAAGTGGCAAAAGCATGTAGATCCGTTACATTACCCGTCAGACTGACATTATTAGCCAGTTTTAATAATTGCGTTGTATCAGTAAGTGTACCATTCAATAATTGATGACAAAGTGAAGGAATGCTTCCATCCTGTAAAAATCCATTTGTTTTCAACCACCAGTCACGTACTCCGGTTGCTGCAAAAGGTGCAAAAAATGCTCCAACATTTATTCCCATATAAAAAATCATAAAGGCTGAATCCCTCAACTTTTCGTATTTTTCGTTATCGTACATTTGACCAACCACCGCTTGTAAATTCCCTTTAAAAAGACCGTTACCAAATGCAATAATAAATAAACTTATCAGCGTTATATTTAGTCCTAAACCCGGCATTGCCATTAGCACATAACCGATGAGCATTACGATAATGCCGAGTAGTATTATAAATTTATATTTTTTGGTATAATCGGCAACTATGCCTCCAATTAATGCCAGAGCATAAATTCCGAAATAAAACCAACTGTAATAGTCTCCGGCAACTTCTACGGAA
Organism: Paludibacter sp.; assembly: GCA_028692715.1. Taxonomy (GTDB): domain Bacteria; phylum Bacteroidota; class Bacteroidia; order Bacteroidales; family Paludibacteraceae; genus Paludibacter. The sequence continues at coordinate 38,505 of JAQUWU010000042.1, forward strand.
AGCCCGTATTTTACCTGAAGAAATAATACCAGAATGGCCATCATGGTATAAAAGCCAAACCGTTCGCCCATATTGGCGAAAAATGCAACGAGTAATCCTTTTGGATGATTTTTTAACATAAAATGAGTATTTAAGTAGTCAATAAAAATTAATGTCATATTTTGAGCCGATTTGGCTAAGCACGATATTCAATTGTTCTTTAAGGTTTCTAAAGTTTCGATAAGCCTCGAAAGGGAGCCATTGATATTTTATAAATCTCCAAAGAATTTCAATCAGATTTAACTCTGGAGAATAAGCAGGAAGAAAATAAATAAGCAAATTCTGCTCTTTCCATTCTTGTATTTTTGCCATAAACTTGCGACTTTTATGTATCGGCGCATTGTCAATCACAGCAATGGTTCTTTTGGTTATAGTTTTTACAAATTCGTCAAATATTCCGATTACAGCATCGGAGTTAAGCGTTCCTTCAAATGATTGCGAATAGAACTTGCAGCAAGAAGTCATAAGTCCAAATACACTTAATGATTGTCCCTTTGCGGCAGGCAATAATGTTGGTTTATCTTTGTGTTGCCACGCATAAGGAACACAGGGAGTTAAACCGAAATGGCTGGCATCGCCATAGTACAAATCAATATATCCAGACTTGTGCAATTCTTCAAGTTGTTCCAAATCAACTTTTTGCTTGTCAAACTGGTCTTGATTTCTTTTGTCTTTCAATGAGAGGCGACAGCGTTTCCAACTATAGCCCAGCATCTTTTAAAAAATTTTGCAAGGTCAACTTGCAAACGTTTATTGAGTGTTCTTTTTCGAGTATATCAAGAATGGGATTGAGGTTTCGGTTGTGCTCTTCAACTAAATGGGGCAGCAAATCTGCTACTGATTTTAGTTTAAGTTTTGCTCCTTGACCTTTGGCTGAATACAATGCCAACAGTTTTTGTTCGGAATCCAGGGTATCCCATTTATTTAACAGTCTCGATATTGTTCGCCAATTAACGCCAACAATTTTTGCGACTTTGGTCATTGAATTACCTTTATTTGATAATAGAATGCACAAACAACGTTCTCTGACTACTGAATTTGGACTTGTTTTGTACAAATTCTCTAGGTTTTGTTTATCCTCTGCTGATAGTGTTAATTGCCTCATATACTATTGATTATGAAACAAATATACGAAATTAAATTGATATATTCAAATAATTTAATAAATATGACAATAATTATTTAGAGTTACTTAGAACCCTAACCCCTAAAGGGGAAAAGGGATTCGTTAATATATTTGATTTTTTTTACTACTGACCGACAAATAAATTAACATGTAAAAAAAAGGGAAGTCATCTAACAGATAACTTCCCCCGATATAGTACTTTTGTTTTACCACAAACAGATTTACTATATGGGCAAAGATAAATAAAAAAATTTAGTCGGTCAGCAGATTTTCAAACAAATCATCAAAATGCTTCCACGCGAGCAGTTTGATTTATTAGTAAACCAGTGCAGTAGCGACCGTTATTACAAGCAATTTTTTTCGTGGGATCAATTGATAGTGATGCTTTTCGGGATATTGTCGCGTTGCGATTCGATGGGCGAAATTTGCGATGGCATGCGCGCCTTATCTGGGAAATTAAACTATCTGGGCATGGATTGTGCGCCCTCCAAAAGCACTGCGGGCGATGCATTGCGTGATAGGGATGAAGAACTTTTTCGATTGTATTATTTTGCGTTAATAGCTTATTTTCGTCCTCTTTTGTCGGTCAGCCGAAAAGAGAAGGTTAGTTTTGAGGAGTTTTATGCCTTTGATTCTACCACCATAACGTTGTTTTCTCAAGTAATGAAAGGAGTTGGTCGTAATCCCAAAGGAGATGGCAAGAAAAAAGGGGGTTTAAAAGTACACATGCTGACCGACGTACATTCTGAAACTGCAATTTTTGCGAAAATAAGCGAAGCCAAAATGCACGATAAGAAGTTTTTGGCACATTTGAATCCAGGGAAAGGCAGCATGTTGGTATTTGACAAGGCGTATAATTACTACGCCCAATTTGCAGACTGGTCTCAAGAGAGGGTAAATTTTGTTTGTCGCCTAAAAGACAATGCCAAAGCACAATTGCAAGATGTTTTATTTGAAAAAACTCTCCACAAAGAAGAATTTGGTGTTTATAAAGTCCCTATGTTTGTAAATTGAAAAGATATTATGCATAAAAAAGCATAAGTTACAAGAGTATTAATAATTTTGAGGATCAAAACTTAAATTATAAAACCAAGTAACTTATGCAAACACAAAGAA
>JAQUWU010000085.1 GCA_028692715.1 Paludibacter sp.
GTACCGATACCTGTTACATTTACATATGTACGGCTGTCGCCGCTGCGAAGAATAATCTGACCGCTGGTTTTATTCAACGAGCTGATATACGTTACGGTAACTGCCACGTTTGTTCCATTGTAAGGAATCGTAGCTGGAGTAACCGTGAAACCGGCAGGTGCAGTGATATTGATTGGCTGATCAGATAAAAGATTAGCTGCTGTTACATTAAGAGTTACAGATTGGTTGGTTCCATCAATAGTCAAGTCTTTACTTGAAACGTTGATTTCAGCAGCCAACGGAGCATAAGCACCAGTCAGGTCATACGTGAAGTAATCAACACCTGAAAACTTATTATCGAAACCGATTTTTTGATCGTATGTTCTTCCCTTACCTGTCAGTTTTACATTGTCTACATCAAGCGCAGTAATAGATGCACCCCATTTGTCACGTTCCAGATACATAACCACTCTTACCTGTTTACAACTGGCAGAAGTAGTATAATCCATAGAATAAGTTGCAAAATCATTGCTCTGAACTACCTGGGCCAACCCCTTGGCAGCATCCTGTACTTCCATGATCTTGATTGAGCCCAACTTTGTACCATCCGATTTAACTCCACCTCTTGCAAGGGCAGATAAAGTGTAAACTTCGTTTGGAGCAACATCTACAATTTGAGATATCTCAGCAGCTCCCCAACCATCAGCCCACATGTAGCGACTTACAGTCAGTATATGGTTGTTGAAATCCTGATCGTAATTAATTGATTGTTTAACGATATTCTGTGTGGAATTCCATTGGTCAAGCGGACTAACCTGCCAACCATCTATTTTGGTTACCATAGCAGTATTGTTATCGTAATTATATTCACTTTCAAAACCAGGATTTTTAAGTAGGTTCTCTACCGGATCAGCTGTCCCTATAGCAAAGTCACTTTGTAAACCATAATCAGCAGCACGCAAAGTATCAATTGAGATACCGTCACGATAAACGAAAATACGGTTGTCCGGAGTTACGGCATAACGATAAGTATGTGATTTGTCTTCGTTATAGTAGTCACCTATGTTTTTAGTTGAAAGGGCATCGAACATGCCAACTGAAGTTGAATTCACAATCGACTTGAAGCCTACACCATTCTTAGATACAACATAAGGATAAAATTCCTTATTCAGGTTATTAGTATTAACCTTGAATTCCATAGTATAACCATTGGCAGATGGTACAAAACCACCGGCTTCGTTTACTGAGAATGATTCATCATCGCCTGTTCCTGTAAATTTAGGAGAAGCAGAAATGTTCTTTTGAACTAAAGGGGTACCGATACCTGTTACATTTACATATGTACGGCTGTCGCCGCTGCGAAGAATAATCTGACCGCTGGTTTTATTCAACGAGCTGATATACGTTACGGTAACTGCCACGTTTGTTCCATTGTAAGGAAGGACAGATGGAGTAACTGTGAAACCTGCCGGGGCAGTGATATTGATTGGTTGATCTGATAATAGATTAGCCGCAGTTACATTAAAAATGGCTGTTTGATTTGTACCATTAATAATAATATCAGCAAGAAATGAAGTAGTAGCAGTCATCGCTATAGTCTCACTACGCACTTTACTGTATCCACTGCTACTACTTAGCTGACCAGATTCCGTTGTTACAATAATACTAGATCCTATAAGATCAGTATTATCACCGACTACAGAATTAGTTCCGTAAATCTTTCCTTGTATTACTACTAATAATACAAAAAAAGCAATTAGAAAATAATTTTTTCTCATGATTTTAAAAATTAATTAAACATTAAATTATAATTGATTATATGATAAATTTTTTAGTTATGTTTCTGATTATGTGTAATTTAATCCCAAAATTCCCTTTAAAAGTATATAGATCGTCAATGACGAACTACTTTTTTATAAATTTTATATTATTCGTTTCATTGATACTTACTATATACACTCCATGGCTTAAAGCACTTACATCCAAATCATACACAGATGTTTTTGAAATCAACTTTTTTCCCAATATAGAGAAAATCTCCCCCTTTGAAATGAATTCCAAACCAACTAAATTAATCTTATTGGTCTGAGAATTAAAAACAATTCCAATTTTATCGTCTTGAATTGACTTAACATCTGTTGATGAGTTTCCTGTTTCTGCTACAAACCATCCGACCGTTTCTTTAGAGACTGCTTTTGTTGTTTTGGATATTTCCCGATCTTTAAAAACTTCAGCGTAACTTAAACCCATTTTTTTAATTCGCAATGTCGATGCAATTCCATCACTTTCCGTTTGCATACTTCCAGAAAAGGCAGGATTGATATAAGTTTCACCAAATTCGATCTTATTGAAGGCAAAGAAATTTCCTACAATCAAATCAGGCGTGCGACCAACCTGAATTTTTTTACCATTATAAGTTCCCGTACCTGGAGTCATGGCAACATAACAAACACTTTCACCAATACCAGTCGGGGTTATAGCCTCTTCGTACTGTAGCTCAATCTCGAAACCATCGGTGGTAACATTTCTTATTCTTACCGTTGTTGTGGGAGCACTATTATTAGTTATTTGTGTACAAAAAACAACCGGAATTACGTTGAATGGTATATTGAAATTAACTTTAGTCCAGTTATGTGTAACAACTGAGACTTTTCCTGCCTTGGCAGTTACTCCGTTAAAATCATATGTTCCTGGAATCAATGATATATATGCAATTGTATCGCTGCTTGTGAAGGTCGGATCTGCTAAATACATCCACGTATCTAACTTAAATTCGAATGAATTCTTGTCCAAATTATTGACCCGATGACTCAACGGCATTTTATTGTTATTTGAAGGAGTTCCAAAAACAACTACCGGATTGTCAGCATATAATATACTAAAAACATTTAATGACCAATCATTTGTTGGGACAATTAGTTCACCAATCGTCACATCACGGTTATTTTTCAGAAATTCATATTTAACAACATTGGATGTTTTAATTGTATTGTTATATCCAACTGACTTGATTCTGTAATAAACTGAGCCAATTGTTGTAGTATCCAACAAAGGATCTGCGTATTCCTTTACAGAAGAGTTTTCAATACGTCCGATCTCATTGAATTCTTTATTATCTATTGAACGTTCTATAATGAAATCTGAAATCATTTCTTCGTTATAATCAGTCCATGTCAACTGAATCTGCTTACTTTCTTTAGAGAATGTATATGAAAGTACCGGAACTTCACTAATTTTCCAAGAAGGAATAACTTCATATCGAGAGTCGAATGCCATTTGTGATTTATCGGCTTTATAATACAAACCGGCAGGAGTCAAAGTTCCTGATTTTGTTGTTGTACTCCAATTTAGTATCATTGCCCTTTTATCCTCTACCCAGTTATAAATTGAGTATCTTTCCATAAAACGGGCAGTATCCAATACGTTAAGAATGGCTGTTATATCCGTTAATTGTTTTTGTTGTTGTTCTGCCGTGCCTGAAGGCCAAGATTCTTTTGTCCAATTAGCCCCGTTATTCCATTCTGTTATCCAGATTGGCTTTCCCGTTTTTTCGTGTATTGTAAGCAAATCATTATACCATTCTTGCGGAGATTTCGATCCCCAATAACCATGAATTGTCACATAATCAACTCGATAGTTCTTTGCATTACATTTATCAATAAACTGATACAGCCAATTAAAATCAGTTGTTGAAGGAGATCCCAGCCTTAAACCTGTTTGCAACATTTTTGGCCATTCTGCCACAGCATGATCAACAGAAACATTTGATTGTTCGGGATGATCAGGTTCATTGTATCCTAATAAATGAGCAACGCCTGTCTTTGCAAATATCATTTCCCATGTGGGCCAGTCATTTCCCCATCGCATTGGACAATATTCGAGATTGTTAGTTGAATTCATGCCGGTTCCCCAGTCGTAATACCAGGTGCAATCAAGCGCATCTGACATTGCATCCGATGGATCACCTCCACACCAACCTTTTTTAGATACATATTCCCATTTAAATACACGGATAAAGGAAATTTTCTTATCTAATAATATAGGCAAGGATAAATTTAAATCAGATGTATCTGCTATAAAAACTCTGCTATATCCAGTCCCATCTGAATTATTAGCCATCGTCGCCATATATCCTCTTTTCAACTTAAAAGAACGTATAGAATTATCATCAATACCGAGCGGACGGATTAAGTTAGCTAGAACGTACTGACCCGGTGCGTTCGTATAGTAATAATCCAACGCATAGCTTGCTGAATTGCCTGTAAAATTATTTCCGGTAAATACTTGCAGGGGTTCAAACGTTGAAGATTGCGGAATAACCAGCGTTCCATTTATATATGCACCTACCCGGGCATTAATACCTGCATTCAACGCTACGCCATTAATAAGAATTTTAGTACTATATTTTGACAATACTACCGTTGGCTTCATATTATCAAAGAAAAGCCAGGCTTCTTCAGATGATAAATTCACAGTGCTATTTATTAATGGATCAGTCGTATTTATCAGGTGTAAATCTTTTGCTTCTGTAATAACTCTATTCTCATTTTCCAAAAAATCCTTAGTCTCTACATTTTTAGATGAAATTTCAGATAAGAAAGTAGAAAGAAAGCAGAACAGAAAGAATGGGAAAATATTTTTTTTCAATTTCATTTTATTAGATTTTTGGCAATATCCTTAATCAATAATAACCGAAAGCAAAGGCTGTATTAATTTCTGTTTTGTGCTTTCTGTTAGAATTTTCATATTACTCTCGTTTTATTAATTGATTGAATTTTCGCTTTGAGTCAGTCAACTGAAGGATTTTTTAGTGGCTAGTCCTTACTGTCTTAATCGATCAACTGACTGACTAAGTTCAAAAAACTCTGGCAAACAAATTAACTAAACGACAACCAATTTTATTTTATAATCAATTTAAGAGGAACTCTGTATAGTCCGTTTTTAATAATATACAATCCTTTCCCCGTCAAGCTCAACTTTGCAGATTCTGATGTAGGATAAAAAGTTGTAACCAATTTACCTAACGCATTGTAAATAGATACTTCTTCTCTCGCATCCAAATCGGAAAGGCTTAATTCTGAATCAATTGCATAAGCTTTGATTTGAGATCTATTAGCAGCCAATTCATTAATAGCGGAAGGCTCAGCAGCAACTAAACTAACATTATCAAAGTCAGCCCACATATCTATATTACCTCCCCAACTGTAAATCTTACCACCTGTAACACCAAGCATGACCCTAATTTGTTTAGCAGTTGCACTTGTCTTGTATGTTTTTGTTTTTGGATACCATTTATAATCCATATTGTCGTAGTTTGTATTGTACAATGAACTTTTAGAAGGAGTATTGTCGTCTTCCTGAATCTTACACCAGGCAGGAACTAATGTACTACTTTCAGCGTGCGTAGATAGTCTGTACAAAAATGAAAGAGTGTAGGTTGTGTTTGGTAGCACATCAACCGTTTGTGTTAAACCACCATCAGTATTTCCATCCCATTCATATCTTGCAATACGAATATATTGAGAGTTAGGAACAGTATCTAAACGCATAGTTGCACGAACATTGTATATATATAAACCTGTGTTATTAAATGTCCCTTCAGTAAATGGTGCAATTGAATCCCATCCAGCAACTAAATCAGGACAACCTAGAATTGATTCATAACCGAAAGTAGCAAAATCTTTATTTTCAAAATCACCGTTTACTAATAAGTTTTGCGCTTGAAGAGAAATCAAGCTTATAAAAAGCAGAGCGACAAAAAATGTAATTTTTTCCATAATAGTTTTTTAATAAGTAGTGAAGATAATCTATTGATATATTTCTTAATTTCGTAAAATGAGCTGCCATGTCCCCTTTCTCCTTGGGAGAAAGGGTTAGGGATAAAGGCCTATTTGATTAAATGAAACAGTATTAACAAACATATCAATAATAAATACTATTTTACTTACTTAATTTTTTTTCGTTGATAAGTACAATACGCTAATTAATTTAAATTATTTTTTGATGTTTACTCTTTGAAGAACAGCAATATATTCAATTATCAAAGTATAAACTAATTTCGAGCACATACTTATTGGGTTTTATTTTATCCTTTTAATCGTATTTACACTTATAAAATCAATAAACAAACTTTGCAGCCTTAGGATCTTTTTCTATTGTGTTCAAAAAATCCATTGATGACTGTTGTATAGGTTCAATTGTAAATTCAGGGATATTATATGATTTAAAAAATTGTTTATAAAAGTTAGGATTCTTTTGTGGTAAAATAAACGGTTTATGAGCTTGTCCTTTATCGTCAAAATAAGCTATATATGGTCTCGTATAGGAGCCATCGTCTCTACGTGAGCTAAAAATAATCCATCTGCCATTCGATGACCATGAATGATAACTGTCCGCATCCGGACTATTTATATCTTTCAAATTCAGTACTTTAGCATTTTGCAAATCCAACAAATAAAGATCACTGCTTTTATGCCAAATATGAAAGTTGCCATAATCTCCCATTGTAAATAACAGGTATTTCCCGTCGGGTGATACTCTGGGAAAAGTAGCACTTTTACCAATTTTGGAGGCACTGAATACTGTATCTTGTTTTCCGAAACGATGCGTTTTTATATTAAAAGGTATTCGAAGAATGTCGTATTTTATTTCTTTGTAATTTATTGCAAAATCCGTATATACTTCATCGTCTGTAAGACCCTTCACCTGCGGTTTATAACTTGAAGCTACAAAATATAAAAACTTACCGTCTGGACTCCAATACGGGAATGTTTGCATACTGCTTTTATTTCTTGTTATATAGCTAACTTCATTTTTTACAATATCATATAAGATCAAATGGGATTCAGTGTCTAACACTTCAACCTTTTCATTACTTTTCGTGTGAAAATCCTGACCAATATTATTTACAGAGTAGGCTATTAATTTTTCTGTCGGATGCCAAGATGGGTATACACCTCCTGACATAGTAGAGTCAGTTTTCAAATTTATTTTTTCAATCTTATCATTGTTAATAATAACCGTTCCTCCCAGACGTCCCCTTACATGCATTTGCATGTTTTTTGGTGTATAATTTTGGAACGAATGGCAATTGATACATTGACCATTATCTCCTGATGACAAGCTGTAATTATTGTATATTTCCCTTTCATCAAAGTTAGTTAGGTTTCGTTGGTTGATAGACATAACTTCATAAGTTACATATGAAGGTTCAATCAATCTGTACGAAACATATCCATCGATAGGTTCAGGTGCAATAAAATTTTTTAATGAGGGAGATTTGTACCAAACTTCTCCCTTTTTCATATATATATCAATACTTAGCGTTTGTCCTTTATTTTTAGTTAATAATTTTCCCCATTCTCCTACATTAATTTTAATAACTTTACCTTCAATAATCATCCCTTTTCCGTCAATAGAATAAATCTGAGTTATGTATTCATCTGCGGAATCACGAATAATGAAATTGAGTGGTGCAATATTATATGGAATTGTTATTGAACTGTAATCAGGATAAATTTTCGCCGGTTTATTGTCATTAGTAAATACTCTCGGAACTTCATTAGTACAAGAAACAAATATCAAAATGAGAAAAGACGTACAATACAAAAATATTTTCATGATTTTTTATATTAGACTTTGTGTGCGATTTTTTTTTAAAAAAAATTAACATTCGTTATTGTTAAAATTTTCACTTTGCCACCTTTGTTCTATTAATACTTTGGGTTTGATAACCTAAAAAGGCTTTTTCTTTTAAATTGTTAAATTCTAGGTCTCAAATAACTTATTTTTAATTGAAAACTCAAGCGTAAGATAAATTTGTAAAACAAGCACATAATTAATCGAGTGTATTATAATTATACAAAAATACTAAGAGTTAGCATTTTCTGTGTCGACTATAAAGTCAATATAGAGTATCTTCTGGTCGACTATAATGTCAATATAGAGTACTTGAATTGCATATTAACTTAAAAAAATAGAATTTTTTGTGGAAATTGTTTGATTAAATTATTAACCCACAATAAGAACATATATGATTATTTATCCAAGATAAATTTAAATCTGGTTGACTACTGTTTTCAGGTTGCAAATATTTTGAGAATAAACAAACTATCAATAATTTGATTTGTCGGGATATTATTTATATTTGATTATTTTCTTTATGCTTTTTTTATCATCCCTATTTGGCCCTTTATCGCATTTCATAATTTTCCACACAAAGTGGTTTTTATAAATGATTAATGTGATTTTGAAAATCTTTATATCTGAAAATATGCTTATAAATCAATGTGCCAAAAGGGAATGTAACATTTTAATGGCAATATTAATACCTTAACAAAAGAAATGAAAAGGTCAAAATGCACAATCGTATTTATTAACGTTCAAATTATTTTATAATAGTTTCAAAATCCGATTTTTCAATAAGCACACTTCAATTTTTCATATTCCAATCCCCGTTTTGAAGTCTTAATTTAAAACAAATGTATATTTATTTTATACTTAATTCTACTTTACTAAAATAAAAACATTTAATTTTATTTGGTTATATGTCTGATTATTAGTATTTTTATGTCATTATTAATGACCTCTGATCATTTTGACAATGAAGCCAAAACGAGCAGAGAAA
>JAQUWU010000043.1 GCA_028692715.1 Paludibacter sp.
TGATATAGTATTCAAGACCAGAGAAATTATTCGTCCAGGAAGATCGGTCGAGAGAAATCATCGACCGAAAAAACTTTACTCAATGAATTACAAGAGATTATAACATTACACTAACTTAACGACATTGCATCGTAATTTACTATTGGCAATTCTTTTTTCGTTGTCACTATGATCGGCAAGTGGAACTCTCAACAATAAATCAGCAATAATAAATCTACCCGGTTGAGGCATAATAAGTCGACTTTCGCCTGCACCAATACTCGAAAGATAGATTAATCTGCTAACTCCTTCCTTTTCCATTGTGTTAATTACGCTATCAATTCCATTTGTGAAATCGTCCGATCTTTTTGTTATTGAATTTCCTCCCAAAGCTGATATACATGCATCTGTACCCGAAATTGCATCTCTGAGTTTTAGCTTTTCGTTTAAATTTCCGACAGTAATTTTCAGGTTCGGATGATCAATCATTAATGATCCCGGAGTTCTGATAAATCCAATTACCTCATGTCCTTTCTCGAGTGCTTGTTTAACTATTTGCAATCCCGTTTTACCGTTTGCACCAAAAACCACTATTTTCATAAACTCAATTTTTTATAATTAACGAATACTTGTAACTTACAACATCAATTGAGTCTATTTAGTTTTTATTTTAATAAAAATACATGCTTATAAAAATGTAAAAAAAAGCACCTAAAACGAAATGTATTAGGTGCTTGTGTAAATGAAAATTAAGGGGGATTATTTTCTGTTATTAATTTCTTCCTGAGATTTCATTCTGGTATTTGGATTCTCTTTTGCTATTTTACGTAAAAATTCTTCAGGATAACCAGCTCTTAAAATGCTCGGCGGAATTTTATATTCATTCTGAATGAATTTACCATCTTTTTCTTTTTTGATATTTCCATCCATGTATTTCACTAATAAATATTCACCCAGCTTTTTCCATGCTGCAGTTGATGTTTCAGCTTGAGTACAACTGAAATTTGTCAGAAAAACACGGGCATCATTCTCATTCATACCAATTGCCACTTTATCCATTGCCGGTACCAACGAATTAAAATTTGCTTCCCATTGTGTTTGAACTTTCTTAATGTCTTGGTACATGTAAGAGTACTTGCTATAGGCATAATTTGACACCCAATTGTAGGTCCAAAAAGCTGAGGTTGGAGAGTATTCCAGTAGACTTCCATTGTCTGCTCTGTAGCATTCCGGTACAGCTGTAATTCCACAATACACAGGCACATAAAGAGATGTAGCGGCATCATCAACCCCAAACCATAAGATGCCGCCAATATAATCGGGTAACCAATTCCGCATTTGAGCAACAAAAGTAAATCCCGTTTGTTGAGTTGCCGTTGGACGTTCGTGTCCGTACTCCACACTATCAACCGTAAAAGTCAATGGGCTACAACGAAGTTTGCTCCCAAACGGTCCAGCAGCTACGCCTTTTGTCATATCAAATTCAGTTCCTTCATATTGGTCTCTCATATATTCTTTTAGCTTCTGAGCACTAACTTTTGCATTGGGTTTTATCCAAAGTGGCATTCGTTGAAGTGAATCACCTTTTACATATGAAATGTATTTATCCATGGTGGGATCTAGTTTGCGAAAAAAAGACCATACTCGTGCTTCACAAAATCGTAATGCTCCATAATCGAGTGGAGCATAGGTGTCAGAAAAACTAAAATCTTTATTTTTTCCTTTAAAATAACCCTTTTCCCGTGCAAAAGCAATCACATCTTCCGAATACAGGCAATTATTTTTGTCATCGTATGGGAAAGTTGTGATTCTTGCCTGATTGGCATGCGCTGAAATACAGTCATCAGGAATTCGTTGAGCCACCCAAACTGCCCCTTTGTTGTTTCTTCCTTTCCCAATCATTTCCATTATCCACACTTCATTTGGGTCAGCAATCGAAAATGATTCTCCTTCGCTGTTGTAACCATATTCAGCCACTAAGTCAGTCATGACCTTTATTGCTTCACGCGCATTACGCGCACGTTGTAATGCAATATATATCAAGCTTCCATAATCCATTATTCCGGTGGTATCTATTAGCTCATGTCTGCCACCATAAGTAGTTTCACCAATACTAAGTTGGTGTTCATTCATATTCCCAATGACAGAATAAGTGCTTTGAACCTGTTTAATTTTGCCAAGATATTTTCCAGTATCCCAGTCATGAATATCAAGCATTTCTCCGGGTGCATAAGTAGCTGCAGGATAATAATATAATGCACCAAAAAGAAAATACGAATCAGCATTATATGAAATTAAAGTAGAACCATCGATGGTGGCTGCTTTACCTACAAGAAAATTTGTACATGAAAAACCATTATTGCTTAACAGCAACAATAATACAATACTGAGAATCGTTTTTTTTATCATTATTTTTTTGTCCTTTTTTGTAATGCTTACAAAAGTACAGTAATTCATTTAAAATGCAAAATGAGATTCAATGATTTGAATCTCATTTTGTTAAAATAACTACTTGCTTTTTTGTTTTTTTATATTTTCAACAGTAGGTTTTAAAAAAACTTTATTAATCCATCCGGGAACAATTAAAAGTCCAAGAAGAAGATATAAATAATAACTGATAATTCTCCAAATAACAGTTATGACGAGTACTGGTCCGCTTCCCAAAGCAATATCATTATAATACTCTTTAAAGGCAAATTCACTCAGCCCACTTCCTCCGGGAGTTGGACTTATTACCATTACTATCCATAAGAGTAATTGTCTGCCAAAAATAATCAATTGATTATTGATGGGAGTAAAAGCCATAAATAAAGCATTTACAACCAAAAAACGGGATGACCAGGATAATGCAGTTGTACCGAATGCTTTAGTCCAAAAAACCAAAGATTTTTTACTCATTTCGATGGAAGAACTTACCATATTTTCACCAAATTGTTCAATTTGTGTTTGCCATTTTCTTAAAATCGGCAATTTGAATATCAATTGAACAAACTTAGCAATCAGATCAGGACGGCGGAAAAGCCCGATATACAAAATCAGAGTCCAAAGAACCAGAATGCCGTAAACGCTCCAGAATACGATTCCTATAGTTGCTGTAATTACCGATGAAGCATTAAATAATTCGGAAACAGGAACCGTTAAAAAAAATACCGGACAGATTAAAATAAAAAATAATTCATCGAGAAACAAATTAGTAATCATTATTGCAGTACTGCGTCCAACACTAATTCCTTCTTTACTGAGAAATAAAATCACAAGACTGGAACCACCTACAGCCGATGGAGTTACGGCAGATGTAAACTCATTTAAAATATTGATATTAAAAGATTGTTTCCAGGTTAGATTTTTATTAGCCATTAGTCTGAATCGCCAAATCATACCAAAATCGCGACCGAACATAAAAATAAATGCCAGCAAAATATAACCTACACTGCTCCAGTTAAAATGGACATTGCTGAAAGAAGTTACATCGAATTCACTAAGAAACAACCAGCCAATAACTACAATGCCAATACCTACCGGTATATAAATTTGCGATAGTTTGAATGGATTTGAATTCTGTTCGGAAAAGGATTTGGTTATTTTCGCCATGTTCTTTTCATTAAGTTTTGATAACGATCCAGAACCTCGTCAGTAACGCTTTCCCATGAACGTGCAATTGTTATTGAGGCATTTAATCCGTTTGTTTTAATTATTTCAGGTGCTGCCAACAGCTCTCTGAGTTTCAAGGCAAAAGATTTAACTGAATTTTCAATAAGAAATCCATTATAGTTGTCAACGATATTTTCAGCTGCTGATGAACCTCTTACTAAAATTGATGGCGTATGGAGTGCGGCTGCTTCACGCAAAACCAGAGGCGCATTGTCATAAATAGATGGAAAAAGGAATAAATCGGCTGCAGCATAATAATTTTTTAGAATTTCTCTTTCTTTAATTACGTCGATGAATTTCACTTTTGAGCTTAACCCTAAGTCTTCAGCTAAATCTATCAAATCGGGTTTTGCATATCCTGTCCCGATAAAAATCATTTTAAATGGAAGGTCGTTTATTTTTGCTAGGGATTCAACAATTAAGCGGGTGTTTTTTTCCCAGGTATGTTGACCAACAAATAATAAAATATTTTCTTTTTCAGAAAAATTGAGTTCTTCTCTGGCACGTTTTTTTATAGGTTCAATGGGTGCTGAGCTTGAAAAATCGTTGCCATTGTCAACTACTTCAACTTTACCTTTAAAACCATATTCTCTGATTGTATCTTCAACCGAGGCCTGTGGTATCCATACTTCATCAGCATTCTCGAAAAAGCGGATGATTTCATTTGTCATTTGCCGGGCAAGAAATTTATTATGAACCGAGTGTTCAAAGTCGTCGCGGTATTTTGAATGAAATGTTGCGACAAAAGGTATCTTTTGCTTTTTTGCTATGTTTAGTGCTAATCTCCCTGAACTAAACGGACAATGAGCATGAACCAGTTTGAACGAAATTTGTTCAAGTTCTGTTTTAAAAGATAAATCGATGTCAGGCAAACCAAAACGATAAGGTTTCCTTCCTAATATCGGGATAGACGTATAACGAAAGATTGAATAAGGTTCGTTATCACAATAATCAGGCGATTTGGGAGTGACAACACATACAGCTTGATTTTTTTTATGTAACCAATCAGCATAATTCTTGGTTGTCAATGCTACGCCATCCATAATGGGTGGAAAACTGTCATTAAAAATTCCGAAAAATTTCTGTTCACTTGAAGGAAAATTAGTCATGAATTTAGTTTTTTAGTTTTATTGCAAATGAAAATTTTATCTAAAAATGTGTTATTGATTTCAGCCAAAAAATAAAATATCCTCAAATTTAATAAAAATACTATTATTGTCAAACAATTTTATGAATACTGCATGATATTATTTCTCAAAATAGGTTTAATATCTTTTCGATTGATTTTTTTGATGTACTTTTGCCCTTGAATTTATTTTAGCAATTACTATACCTAAAAGAGGCATTTAATTGCTTTGACACTGTTTTTTCTTATAACTACTCAGCCCCCCAACCCCCTAAAGGGGGAGTTCTGGAGCGACATTCATCATTTATGTGCTTTAATTTGGCTGCTTTTTTGTGAAAATTACATTTTTTTTACTCTGCAATTTCCCTAAAAACGTCAAATGAAGTACTTCTTGAAGTGATGAGTAGTCACTTTTTATTATATATTTAATCGTTAATGTATTAAAACAGATTCTAATACAATTTATTATTTAAAAAATGATTTTATTATGACAAAACTTAAACTATACTCTTTTTTATCTGTATTTATTCTGACTCAAGTGGTTCGAGCTGAAATAACTACAGATACTATTAAACCAAAACAAATAAAAGAAATAACAGTTTTAGCAAAAATCCCAACTAATCTTTCGTTTCCGATGGTTATTGTAAATGCAAATTCACTACAAAATTCTTCCTTTTTTACGCCTGCCGATGTTTTACAGCAAGAAACAGGAATCTCAATTGCCAGAGATGGAGTTTGGTCAACCTCAATCAATGTTCGTGGTTTCTCTGAACAACGTGTATTAGAAATGGTAGATGGTGACCGTATTCAAACTGCCACCGAACATTCAGGTCCCATGTCAACTATTGATATGAATTCTTTGGAAAGCATTGAAGTTATAAAGGGTGCAGCTTCGGTTCTATATGGTACAGGTGCAATGGGAGGTGTAGTTAACTTTATTACAAAAACTCCCGGATATACTGATACTTCTAATACAAAAGGAAATGTTGGAACAGAGTTTAATACAGTAAACAGCCTTTGGGCTAATTTTGCCAATGTTCAATTTACAACCAAACAATGGTATTTAGGTTTAAATGGGAGTTTCCGTACAGCGCAAAATACAATGACACCCGGAGGACCTTTGTTAAATAGTCAATTTCACGATGCTTCATGGGGGGTAAAAGCTGGTATTAAGTATAGCGAAAATCAGGAATTTAAAGCTAATTATCAGCATTTTGAAGGGTGGGATATTGGAATCCCCGGTGGTCGCACTTTTCCGGAAACTGCAACGGCACGTTATATCGGAATCGCCCGAAATCAGTTAGTTGGTGAATATATAATTTCTGATATAAGTTATTATTTAACTCAGATTAATATTAAAGCATATTCTCAAAATATAAGCAGGGACGTAGAATTGAAACCTGCAAACTCAAGTTTGACGCTTTTTCCTGGGAGCTTAAATAAAACTTCCGGAGTAAAGATTACAACTAATTGGGAGTTCGAAAATTATCAAAAACTCATTTTAGGAGCTGAAGGTTGGGTTCGCGACGCTAAAACAATTCGATTGACTGAAAATAATTCTGCTGAAGATGTATTAGTGGTTACTGCTGATTTACCAACACCAAATGCACAAATGTACGATGCAGGAATTTTTGCTCATTACTCATGGGAATTTATTCCTGACAAATGGGCATTTAATGCTGGTTTGCGTCTAGATTATATACAAATAACAAATGATTCGGCATTTTATCCCCTGTATCAATTTACGGTTGAAAATAATATTAAGACATATGCTGATAATCTTTCAAGGAGTCTCAAATATCCGGCTTCGATAAATGAGAATATTAATTATGCTGCTCATATTGACTTGGTTTACAATGTTACAAAAGCTCAGCAACTAACTTTATCTCTTTCAAATTCATATCGATCACCTTCTATCGAAGAACTTTTCAAAAATATCGATTTGGGTGGTAATATTCATATTGGAAATTCAAATTTAAAACCGGAACAAGGAACGTTCTCAAACTTGAATTACACTATTTTAGGCTCAAATTTCAGTATAAAAACAGATGTTTTTGCTAATTATCTGACAAATCTGATTCAGGAAGTACAAACCACTGCCACATCAAATATATATGAAAATCAAAATATAAGTAATGCAATGTTTCTTGGGGCAGAAATGGAAGGGAAATGGCTGGTAAATAGGCAATTGGATTTGTTAGTAAATGCTTCATATACCAATGCCCGGGATGTAGATTCAAAAACGTACTTACCTCAGATTCCTCCATTACATGGATATGCAGCATTGAATTTTAAAAATAAAAATTTTGGAGCAACAGTCTCTTCGTTGTGGGCTGCAACTCAAACCGAAATTGCAAGTACCGAAACGTCAACTCCAGGTTCTATCATTTTTAATTTCGATATACGTTCAGCGCAAATAAATTTGTCCAAAACCTTTCTGCAAATCTATGCAGGAGTAAACAATATCCTTGACACATCTTATTTTAATCATTTATCGTCCACTCGTGGAGTTGTTAAACTTGAACCCGGAAGAAATGTCTATGCCAAAATTAAATGGGGTTGGTAAAAATATATGTAACTACTCAGCCCCCCAACCCCTCCCTCCTACGTCAGGAGGTAAACACCTAAAGGGGGAGTTCTGGAGCGACATTCATCATTTATGCGCTTTAATTTGGCTGCTTTTTTATGAAAATTTCATTTTTTTTACTCTGCAATTTCCCTAAAAACGTCAAATGAAGTACTTTTTGAAGTGCTGAGTAGTCACAAATATATTTACAATTTATTTAGTTGACATTTATATTTTGATCTAATTAATAAATGATTTTTTGTTAAATGAAATATGTTATTGAATATCAGATAATAGGGTGTCCCCGAAAAGTTATTTTTGAATCTACCTGATGGCAGACTGGTGCAAATAACTCAAATTTGCACAAAAATGAATTTTGATATTGTATTGATTTATAGGTATTTACATATTTGCTCCTGCCTGTTGAAAAGCCTGTAAAAAAAATATTTTATTATGAACTGATGTTAATTGAATTATTAATATCTTTGCATCCTTTGTTTTTATTCTTAAGAATTTATTTTTAAACATGAAATATACTCCCGAAACAATAAATGATTTGTGTAAAAACACAATGATTGAGCATCTTGGAATAGAATTTATTGAATTCACAGATGCTAAAATTGTAGCAAAAATGCCTGCTGACGAACGTACTTTTCAACCTGCAAGACGATTACATGGTGGAGCTTCAGCTGCTTTAGCTGAAACTGTTGGTAGCGTTGGTTCGTTTTTATTGGTTGATAGTTCAAAGTTTCATGTGTTGGGAGTTGAAATTAGTGCGAGTCATGTTGCCACAACATCCGAAAGTGAGGTTTTTGGTATAGGTACTATAATACATCAAGGCAAAACTTCGCATGTATGGGAGATTCGTATTGAAGATAAGAATGGAAAACTTATTTCAGTTGCTAGATTAACGAACAGAATCGTAGCAATAAAATCTGTAAAATAATTAATAGATACTCTAATTGTTAAAACGATAATTCATTGAGAAGTATGCAACCGCCAATAAGGTATAAGTTTCGCTTTTTACTCACCGAAAAAATCACGTTTGTATATTTTATAATAACTTTACTAATAGTATTGTTGTTTAATATTCCTTTTGCCGAAAAGTTGCCAATAATAGCTACACGAATTTATGTGACTTTGATCATCCTATTTTTAACCTATTTGTCAACTTTTTCAAATTCGACCATAATTGTATTTGTTCGACAAGTATTTCTTGGCTATTTGCTTTCGATATGGTATCCTGAGACATTTGATTTTAATCGATATTTTCCAAACAAAGATTATTTAATTGCTGGATTTGAACAAAAAGTGTTTGGAATGCAACCGGCACTTGCTTTTCATAAGCTTCTCCCTCAAAATTGGTTCAGCGAGATAATGAATTTTGGATATCTGGCATATTATCCAATAATGATATTAAGCGGAATGTATTTTTATATTACTGATCGAAAACAATTTAAGTATTTTTACTTCATTGTTTTGTTCTCGTTTTATATCTATTATATTATTTATATTTTATTTCCTACAGCCGGACCTCAATATTATTATTGTACAATAGGGGCTGAAAATATACAAAATGGCTTTTTCCCCAGAATAAATGAATATTTTAATTTCCAATCGCACTTGAATTGTGTACAGGATAATCAAGGCTTTTTTTTAAATTTGGTAGAAAAAACGCAATTGGCGGGAGAAAGACCTACTGCCGCTTTCCCCAGCTCTCACGTTGGCATTACAACATTAATTCTATTTGTTTTTTTAGAAAAAAGAAAATATTTTATTTTTGCTTTATTACTCCCAGTTTATGCGGCATTAGTAGCTGCAACGGTTTATATACAAGCACATTACCTAATAGACGTAATGGCAGGACTTCTTTCATCAACTTTATTTTATTTTTCAGGAAAATATATTTATAAAAAATTTCTACTAAATTTGGAAGATAATTCTGATGAGTCAGATTTAAAATTAATAAATTGTATTAAAGCGAATAATAAAATATGAATCAGCAAAATACAAAAAACAGTAAACAGAAATTACTTCAGGAAATTTGTTTAAAACAGAATATCCCATTTGTTTCGTACCGTCTTCCGCTCGAAACAGAAATAATTTCGTTGGTGCAGCAGCATTCTCTTCCAGAGAAACTAAAAACGCTCAATAATATTGAAAAAAATACAGGATTTGTGGTTTCACCCTTTACTGAAACGGTACAACATGGTACTTATTTTCTAAAACCGGATGATATTTTTTTTTCAAATGAAATTGAAAATATCTATCTAAAAAAATTATCTGAAAATAATCTATTTTTATCATCAAAAGATAAGTCGGTACAAAATATCAACACTACTTTTCCTGCCGAATTTATTAGTAATGTAAATCAAGCTAAATATGCCATGCTGAATGGTAAATATAATAAAGTAGTATTGTCGAAAATACGGGTGGAAGAACTTGACGATTCATTTTCAGCTCCCGATTTCTTTGACCGATTATGCTCCAAATATCCTCATGCGTTTGTTTATCTCATGCAAATCCCTGGGGTAGGTTGTTGGATGGGTGCAACTCCCGAGCTTTTATTGATGTTGGAAAATGAAAGGGTAAATACCGTATCGTTGGCTGGAACCCAGATTTCTACCGGTGTTGACATTGAATCATATAATTGGAAACCAAAAGAAATTCAGGAACAGGGTATTGTCACTTGTTATATTGAAAAATTACTTCAATCACTTTTTATTGAAAATATCAGTAAAACCGGACCTGAAAATTATCAAGCAGGTAATTTAATACATTTAAAAACCGCTTTTGAATTTCCTGTAAATGAATTAAGAAACCGTTTCAGCGACTTTCTGAAAGCTTTGCATCCGACTCCTTCGGTAGGTGGTCTACCAAAAGAGGACGCCATAAGTTTTATTCTTGCAAATGAAGTGCATGACCGGGCTTATTATACTGGTTTTCTTGGACCATTAAATATAAATAAAAAAAGTTCTATTTTTGTCAACTTACGCTGTTTACAATTGTTTGATAAGCAGTTTGTACTTTATAGTGGAGCCGGAATTACGTCATCTTCTGTTGCTGAACGTGAATGGGAGGAAACAGATCATAAAATGATGACGATGATGAATGTTATGAATAAATATTAATCACAATAAATGTGCAAATTATAAACGTAATATAACCATTGAATTAACTAGATTCTATGTTTATTTAGAGAAAATAAATTGTAAATGATTAAATAGTAAATAATCTTATGTCTCATTTCCGACAAGGAATAAAAAATATACCCGAAATTTGTGCCCGTTATGCTGTAAATAAAGTTGTTATTGCACCTGGTTCGCGCAATGCACCATTGATTTTTGCATTTACAGCTCAACTCGAAATGGAATGTTTGAGTATTACCGATGAGCGTTCGGCAGCCTATTTTGCATTGGGAATTGCTTTACAGTCCGGCGAAGCTGTGGCTTTGGTTTGCACTTCGGGGACAGCCGTTTTGAATTTTGCACCGGCAATTGCCGAAGCTTATTATCAGAATTTACCATTGCTTGTTTTTACAGCTGATCGCCCTGCCGAAATGATTGATCAGGCTGATGGTCAAACACTTCAACAAACTAATATTTACGGCAATTATATAAAAGCCTCATTTGATTTACCTCTTGAAACGTTGACAAATATTGATTTGCAGTTTTGCGACCGACAAGTTTCTCAGGCAATTAATACAGCTGTTTTGTATCCAAAAGGTCCTGTGCAGATAAATGTTCCTTTGCGCGAACCCATTTATACAGCCTTACCGGAAACTCATAGTAATCCGAAAATAATTAAAACCATAGATACTAAGACTTTTCCAACTAATGAAAGCATTAAAATGCTAAAAGAAGTATGGACTTCGTATAAACGAAAAATGGTTGTTATTGGCGTGTTTTCAAAAAATGATGAGCTCAATCAATTGGCAAACTTACTGGCTTCAGAACCCGAAATGGTCGTTTTGTGTGAAAACCTGTCGAATGTTTCCGGGGAAAATATTATTTCACAACCAGAATCCTTGTTTGCACGATTAAATTCTGTTGAAAGTAATGATATTTTTGCTCCTGAATTGCTTATAACTATCGGACAATCAGTCATTTGTAAGCAATTGAAAATTTTCTTGCGAAATCATAAACTAGTAGATCAATGGCAATTTGAATCCTCATTGCCTTTTATTGATACCTACAAAAGTTTGACGACCATTGTTCCGGGATCTGCAAGCGAAATATTAAAAGAAATGCCTTTTGGAAAAACGGAAAGTAATTTCTCGGAAACATACAAACGTGAATTTGAAATAGTTCAACAATTACACGATTCTTTCCTTAGCACTCCAAAAAGTAGTGACAGTGGGCTTCTTTCAGATATGAATGCTGTATCGGCCTTGCTGGAACTTATGCCAAAAAATACGATTTTGCATTTGGCTAATAGTACATCAGTGCGCTGGACACAACTTTTTCCAATGCGACCGGATGTAAAATATTTCTGTAATCGGGGAACTTCGGGTATAGATGGAAGTCTTTCAACAGCAGCTGGATTCGCTTTTGCCTCAAAGCAACCCACTGTTTTTCTGACGGGTGATTTGTCGTTTATATATGACTCCAATGGACTTTGGAATAATTATATTGGTGATAATCTAAAAATTGTTCTAATGAATAATAATGGTGGAAATATTTTTAGTTTTATTGGGGATAAAGATTTGATGAAAGATAGCTTTGATTTTTTTACAACACCCCATCACGTCAACATAAAATCGATGGTTGAAGCTTATGGCTTGAATTATATGGTTTGTGATAAAACTGAACTGTTGGATGATTGCATAATAAATTTATTTCAATCAGATAAAGCGACTGTATTGGAGATATTTACAGATAGCGATTTAAATACTGAAAATTATAAAGGGTATTTTAAGAATATAAAAACCCCTAACCCCTAAAGGGGAACTGAAATTTGTCTATTTTAGAGAAATGAAATAAATTAGTTACTAACATCTCTTTTCCCCTTTAGGGGTTAGAGGTCATTTGAAATTTTATGAGAAACTGGACAACAATTAAAGAATTTGAAGAAATTAAGTTCGAATATTTTGAAGGAATTGCAAAAATAACGATCAATCGTCCACGTTACCGCAATGCATTTACACCCGATACCATTAAAGAAATGATGGAATCAATGGTTTTTTGTCGTGATAGTGTGGATATTTCTACTATTATTCTGACAGGTGAAGGTGACAAAGCGTTTTGTAGTGGAGGTGACATTAATGTAAAACAAATTGGTGGATACATTGGTAAAGATGGCATTCCACGTTTGAATGTGTTGGATTTGCAAAAAATGATTCGTAGTATGCCAAAACCGGTTGTGGCTATGGTAAATGGTTTTGCTATTGGCGGTGGGCATGTATTACATGTCGTTTGCGATTTATCAATTGCTTCTGAAAATGCTATATTCGGACAAACTGGTCCAAAAGTGGGTAGTTTTGATGCAGGTTTTGGGTCATCCTATTTAGCCCGGATTGTAGGTCAGAAAAAAGCCCGCGAAATTTGGTTTCTTTGCAAACAATATTCAGCCGCAGAAGCACTGGAAATGGGATTAGTTAATACTGTTGTACCCTATGATCAATTGGAAGATGAAACAGTAGCATGGTGCAAAAAAATGATGGAACACAGCCCATTAGCATTACGCATGATTAAAGCCGGATTAAATGCTGAACTTGATGGACAAGCTGGAATTCAGGAACTGGCCGGAAATGCTACAATGCTTTATTACATGACTGAAGAAGCTCACGAAGGGAAAGATGCTTTTTTGGAAAAGCGAAAACCAGACTTTGGTAAATTTCCAAAAATGCCATAATAAAAAAGCAACCCCTGCTACCAAATGTAACAGGGGTTGTTTATTCTACTGATAACAAGTGTCTTGAAACCTGAATTAAAAATTATACCATCTGTACTTATAAAATAGTCCAAAGCTATTTTATAAGTCTACTGTGGTTAATGCCGATGCATAGAAATAAATAGGATAATGAGACATTGTTAAAATTGGACTGTATTATTTCTGCAATCGGTATTATTCAGTTTATTGTTTTTTCAATCGGCTCATTGCTTCAATGGTGTTTTCTCTGCTACCAAAAGCCGAAAAACGTACATATCCTTCACCGCTCGCTCCAAATCCTGCACCGGGCGTTGTAACGATGTTTTTTTCTTTCAATAAATAATCAAAATATTCCCAGCTACTTAATCCTACTGGCGCTTTTGCCCATACATAGGGTGCATTGATTCCTCCAAAAATTGTATATCCCGCAGCCAATAGACCTTCACGAATGATTTTAGCATTTTCAGTATAAATGCTGATTAACGATTTAACCTGTTTTTTACCCTCTTTGGTATAAGTAGCTTCTGCTGCACGTTGAACCACATAAGAAGTTCCGTTGAATTTAGTTGTCTGACGACGATTCCAAAGTTTATTTAAGGCAACCATATCACCATTTTCAGAATATCCCATTAGTTGTTTTGGAACAACAGTGTAACCGCAACGTGTTCCGGTAAATCCGGCAGTTTTGGAAAAACTACGAAATTCGATAGCAACATCTTTTGCTCCTTCAATTTCGTAAATGCTATGTGGAACATTTTTTTCTATAATAAATGCTTCGTATGCTGCATCAAATAATATAATTACATTATTAGCTTTCGCATAATCTACCCAAACTTTCATTTGCTCTTTTGTTAATGTGGTTCCTGTTGGATTGTTTGGGTAGCATAAATAAACCAAATCAACTTTCTCGGTTGGTAGAGCCGGAACAAAATTATTTTCTGCATTGCACGGCAGATAAACGAGATTTGTCCATTCACCGCTGGCTGTTGGTTCCCCGGCACGACCTGCCATTGCATTGGTATCGACATAAACAGGGTAACTTGGATCGGTTATAGCAACTCGATTATTTTTGTCAAAAATATCACCGATATTTCCGGTATCGCTTTTTGCACCGTCACTCACAAAAATTTCATCCGCTTCAATATCAATTCCATTTGCTTTAAAATCATTTTCAACAATTGCTTCACGTAAAAAAGCATAACCTTGTTCAGGACCATATCCTCTAAAAGTTTCGATGCTACGTTGTTCTTCTGCAGCTTTTACCATCGCATCTACCGAAGCATCGGGTAGGGGAAGGCTAACGTCGCCAATACCCATACGTATAATGGGAGCTGTCGGGTTTTCTTCTTTATGTTTTGCTACTCTTTTTGCAATTTCCGAAAATAAATAAGTTGCCGGAATTTTGATGAAATTTTCATTGATTTGAGCCATGTCTTTTTTAGTATGTAGTAAATAGTAAATAGTTGGTAGTAAGTAGTATGTAGTAAGTAATTGGTAGCGAAATGTTAATTATTGGCTGAATTAAATCACTAATTAATCTATTATTTCTCCTTCGAAAGAGGTTGTTGCGCTACCTGTTAAATATACATGATTGTCAAAAGCATTCCATTCGATAATTAAGTCACCACCTAACAGTTCAACTTTTGTTTTTCGGGAAGATAAACCGTTTAATACTCCTGCAACAACTGCAGCGCAAGCACCGGTGCCGCAGGCCATCGTTTCGCCGGAACCGCGTTCCCAAACACGCATTTTCATAAGTTCTTTCGATTTAACCTCGATGTATTCAATATTCGTGCGACGAGGGAAAATAGCTGCATTTTCAACTATCGGTCCTATTTGTGGTAGATTCAGTTTTTCAATATTTTTTGTAAAAATTACAGCATGAGGATTACCCATCGAAACCAGCGTGATATTATGCTTGGTTGAAGCAGTGAATGTTACCGGTTCGTTGATAATATTTGTCTTTTTTAAGGTTGTGGGAATGCTACTGGATTCTAAAATAGGTTCACCCATATCCACAGTAACCGTTTCAACCAGATTTTCCTCACTTAGAAAAAGTTTTAATTTCTTAATTCCTGCTAATGTCTCAAGAGTTATATTTGTTTTGGTTGTTAAGCCTTTTTCGTAAACATATTTTCCAATACAACGTGACGCATTACCACACATTTCGGCCTCCGAACCATCGGCGTTGAACATTTGCATTCTGAAATCACAATAGGATGAAGGTAAAATTATTACCAATCCATCAGAGCCGATGCCTTTATGTCTGTCACTCCAGCGAATTGCAAATTCCGATGGATTTTCAATATGTTCAACAAATCCGTTTATATAAATATAATCGTTGCCTATTCCATGCATCTTGGTGAATTTCATGTTTTTAAATCTTTTTTATATGAAGTTGGTTTTAATTGATTACAAAATTAGCACTAATGAATATGATACCAAATTAATTAAATGGTCAGTTATTAAAAATTTCAGAATTAT
The DNA here is from genome assembly GCA_028692715.1 of Paludibacter sp. GTDB lineage: Bacteria > Bacteroidota > Bacteroidia > Bacteroidales > Paludibacteraceae > Paludibacter. The sequence continues at coordinate 15,678 of JAQUWU010000043.1, forward strand.
TATAATGTGATTTATTATGAATAAAATAATAACAAATTGAAATTAAATTAGGGGTAAATGTGTCAATAACGTATTTTGCTTCGGCTTTAAAAGTTGTAAAATGAGAGAATGTTTTTTCTTAAAAACAATTCAATAAAGGAACAATCAAATGTCTTTTTAAGTTACCAGTTGAATTGAATATTACAAAAAATGGTTGATATGAATGTTTTCAAATCAACCATTTTATGAAATTAAAAAATATTAAAAGCGATAGCGTGCGGCTAGGCAAATACCATCATAGGTTGGATTACTACCATTTAAGAAATAAAATCCGGGACGATAATCGAGTGATAATTGGATAGGAATATTAAAATTATATTCTATTCCAACTTGACCTAAAAGACCAACATTTAATGCTCTAGAACCGTTATTGGTCTCAAAGTCAAATGATCCGACAGCTGCTCCAAATCCGGCATACCAATTAAAACCTTCGGCCAAAGTTGATAAATCCCATACCCATTGATAAACTCCACTCAAACCAAAACCATAATGGTCAAGCCCTAAATCAAGTTCAAGACGGTTAGCATTCCCTAGGGGTTGCTGATAAGAAATTTCACCACCATAACCAAAACGAATACCGATTGCTTTACCGTCAACCTGTGCATTTACTGATCCTGCAATACTTAACAAAAGCAGGAATGCGAAAAACATTTTTTTCATACAACAATTTTTATTTTTAAATTACATGTTTAAACTATAAACAGAATATTGCAACATTTGTTCACATTATTCGTGCCAATCTCCGTTTATCTTGATAATATCAATTAATTTTTCCACTGCCTCATCTTCAGGAATGTTACGTTCCATGCATTCTTTTTTCTTATACAGGCTCACTTTTCCACGTCCGGCACCCACATAACCATAGTCAGCATCTGCCATTTCGCCTATTCCGTTTACAATACAACCCATAATACCAATTTTCAACCCTGTCAAATGTGAAGTGCGTGCTTTTACTTTGGCAACTACTGTTTGAAGATTGAACATGGTACGACCGCAACTCGGACAGGAAATAAATTCTGTTTTGGTTGTTCTTACACGTGATGCTTGAAGAATTCCAAAAGCAACAGAATTGACCGCTTCAGAAGAAATAACTCCTTCATTTTCAAGCAAAATTCCATCTCCAAATCCATCAATAAATAGTATTCCTAAATCTGCTGCAGATTTTATCTGTAAATATTGTAACTCATTTTCTGAATATTTTCGACAAAGAATCACCGGCGTATTACAATCTTCATTTAAAAGAGTATGGAAAAATGCTCTTTGTTCACCAACACTGTTCTGATGATTCGTTTCGAGTAGAATAACTATATTATTATTTTGCTTTAAAGCATCGATTGTATTTGTAGTAAGATCAGAAAACTGCATTCTTACAAAATTAATTTCAAAATTGATTTTTGCAATATCAGAAGCTGTATATATGCCGTATTTTTTACCATCAGCGCTTATTATTGTATTCCCTTCCAATATATAATCCGGAACAATAGCATGATTCCCTTTCGAAGAAACTATAATAGGAACATTTTCGCCTCCGATATTTCCCACTTTTTGGCTTTTTCGTCTACTGTATTCAAAACGAGAATATTTTGGACTTTCCATTGCTTTTATTGGAATATGATTTTTCTTTTCCGAAATATATTTTACCAATAATGCTGCCACAGGAATTTCTGCTTCCGGTTCTTCGCTCAACGAAACACGTATGGTATCACCAATTCCATCATTAAGTAATGCTCCAATGCCCACTGCCGATTTAATTCTTCCATCTTCTCCATCACCGGCTTCGGTCACTCCTAAATGTAAAGGATAATGCATATCAACTTTTTCCATCGCTTGCACCAATAATCTAACCGTTTGCACCATCATGACTGTATTGGAAGTCTTCATTGAAATGATCAAATTATGGAAATTTTCTTCGTGACATATTTTTAAAAATTCCATACATGATTCCACCATACCAAGAGAAGTATCTCCAAATCTGTTCATCATTCTTTCGCTTAATGACCCATGATTTACGCCAATTCTTATGGCGGTGTTATGTTCTTTACAGATATTTAAAAAAGGAATAAATCGAGCTCTCACTTTCTGGTATTCAGTTTCGAACTCTTCATCGGTATAATCCGAATTATCACCAATTTTAATACTTCCCACATAATTCCCGGGGTTTATCCGTACTTTTTCCACTTTAGTAGCTGCCACATCAGCTGCATTTGCATTAAAATGAATGTCGGCAACTAATGGTACATTGCAGTTTTGTGCCCGCAAAGCGGCATGAATTTTTCCAGCACTTTCGGCCTCTCTTATTCCCTGAGTTGTAAATCTGACAAGTTCGCCTCCGGCTTCAACGATACGTAAACATTGAGCTACAGAATTTGCAATATCGTTTGTATCGGTACTTGCCATGGATTGTATGCGAACCGGTTGATCACCTCCTAGTAATAATTCTCCGATACAAATTTCATCGGATGGTTTGCGACTATAATTGAATTGGTTTAATTTCCACATAATTATATTGTTATTGAAAAACTTAAATTTTAAAGTTAGAATGTTTTTGTATTTATGTTTAATTCTTAAAATACAAAATTACACATTTTAGAGTATGTAACGAAATTGAATCAAAAAAGTTATTTAAAAAAATAGAATAAATCTCTATTTTCTTTTATTTTGAATTGAAACCTTTTCTACTTCTAAAAAGAAAATCTCCATAAAGAATTTTCATATAATACTATATATCTGTACATTACAAATTCAAAATAAAGAAATCAAATGTTTTCTGAACAATAATTCTTATTATTTAGTAATTTTGCAGTTTAATAAATGAAATTTTGCATGTTAGAGTTGATTTATCTGAGTTGGTTAATAGCGTTTTTTGCCATTGTCGCAGTTTTTTTTGTTTCGGTTAAAATTAAAGCCAATACGGCTGTAATTGCTGTTGTTGCTAATTCGATAGTAACAAGCTGGTTAGCGATACTAGCTCTGACAGGACAGGTGATAAGTTTTACTTTCAACGGTGGAGAAATAATGGGTGATATCATCATACGCGTTGATGAACTATCTGCCTGGTTTATACTTATTATCAACTTCACTTGTATTACAGGCGTTTTTTATGGTTCCGGCTATTTAAAAGCCTATGACAATTCCGCAAAAAAACTCAGTTTACATTGGATCTTGTATATTCTTTTTCAATTTTCAATGATTTGGGTTTGTATGATTCAAAATGGTTTTGTATTTCTTATTGCATGGGAAGTCATGTCATTATCTTCTATGATGCTCGTTATTTTCGATGCACATAAGCCCAAAACCTTGAAGGCAGGAATAAATTATCTGGTTCAAATGCATATCAGCGTGGTGTTTCTGACCATCGGCTTTATCTGGGTTTATTTTAAAACCGGATCCTTCAGTCTTGATGCTTTTACTACTTACTTCGGATCAAATAGTAATATCTGGCTGTTTTTGATATTCTTTGTTGGATTTGGACTGAAAGCCGGATTTATTCCTCTTCACAGTTGGTTGCCTCATGCACATCCTGCTGCCCCTTCGCATGTTTCGGGTGTCATGTCCGGCGTAATTGTAAAACTTGGGATTTACGGAATTATCAGAGTAGCTTCTTATCTTAAAAGCGACTACCTAATTTTAGGCGAAATAATAATTACAATTTCCATCCTGTCCGGTTTGTATGGCATCTTAAATGCAGCCGTACATCGTGATTTCAAGAAAATGCTGGCATATTGCACTATCGAGAATATTGGAATAATTGGAATTGGGATTGGGATTGGTCTAATCGGTATCGGAAATGGCATTCCGATATTATATTATTTGGGATTCGGTGGAGCTTTATTGCATGTGCTTAATCATTCACTTTTCAAATCGTTATTGTTCTATTCCGCAGGATCGGTTTACCAACAAACCCATACACGCAACATGGAAAAACTGGGCGGATTGATTAAAAGTATGCCGCGTACTGCCATTCTTTTTTTAATCGGTGCTATTGCTATTGGCGGAATGCCTCCTTTCAACGGATTTATTTCTGAATTTCTTATATATTGTGGATTGATAAAAGGAATTCAATTGCAGGATATAGGGCAAATAATTCTAATGGTATTAACTTTAGCAGGTATGAGTGTTATCGGAGGACTTTCGATACTGACATTTACCAAGACTTTCGGTACCATTTTTTTAGGAAATCAACGACAACCCTTAGCACATAAACCCCACGAGGTGTCTTCACTGATGCTGATTCCGCAATATGTAATTGTTGTGGCTATGATTAGTGTTGCCATTGTTCCTCAATTTTATCTTCAAATTATCGGCAATATACTTTCAGTGCTAACCAAAAGTGTCGTTATTCAGCAACCGATTGAATTTGCCGGTTACATATCTATTATGCAAAGTATCAGTTTATATTCTTTGCTGTTTATTAGCACAATAGCCATCTTTTGGGGAATTAGAGCGTGGGTAATACGTGGAAAGTCACAAATTGTGGGCGCCACCTGGGGCTGTGGTTATACTGCCGGAACCAGCAAAATACAATATACAGCCAAATCATTTTCCAAATCGTTGAGCAAAACATTCAACTTTATCGTTATTGAACGAAAACAATACGATGAATTGCAGGCGGGTGAAATTTTTCCAAAAGAAAAGAAATACACCTCCCATTATCATGATTTTTTTGAGTTTCGATTTATACATGTTGTAACCAATCGACTAATCTATTCAGCCAATTATTTCAAATTTATTCAAAACGGACGCATACAATCTTATGTACTCTATGGCGTTATTTTTATTATCGCTGTTTTTATTCTGACTATTTTTAATATCTTCTTATGAACTTCGTTTGGAGCTTTATACTTATTCCACTCATAGCAATATGCCTTATTCCTTTTCTGAAAATGAAAGGAAAAGCCATTGCTGTTTATAGTGTTATAAGTTTTATAGCTATCCTTTTCGGTTATTTGGCCATTCAGGCTTTGAGTGGACAAAACTTTCATATCACCTTAGCAGGAAGTTATGTCAGTGGTCCCATAAATTTAGAACTGGACTCTCTTTCAGCCTGGTTTATACTGATTATCAATTTTGGATTTATTACCGGCGGTTTCTACGGTTTGTTTTATATGAAAGCATATATTGATCAGCCAAAGAATTTGAATTTACACGGGATTTTATTTATACTACTTCAAACGTCGTTAATAGCTTTATGCGTTATACAAAATAGCATCGTTTTTCTTGTTGCCTGGGAAATCATGGCACTTTCAGCATTTCTGACAATTATTTTTGAACATGAAAAAGTGGCAACTCTCAGAGCCGGTATCAACTTTCTGATACAGGCACATATTTCGATTCTCTTTCTGATGATTGGATTTATCTGGGTGGCGAGTCAAACCGGAAGTTATGATTTCAGTGCCATTCACAGTTATTCAATCACACATTCGGAGCCGGTCTCATTGATGCTATTTTTATTCTTTTTTATTGGTTTTGCCATTAAAGCAGGTTTTGTTCCTTTTCACACCTGGCTACCTTACGCCCATCCAGTTGCACCGGCACATATTTCCGGAATCATGTCCGGAATACTGATTAAAATTGGTATTTTCGGCATACTTCGGATGCTTTTACTTATTCAGGTAGATTACACCACGGTTGGTGGTATTATTTTAGTTGTTTCAATTATCTCGGGAATTTATGGCGTAATGCTGGCCATTCTTCAACATAACCTAAAAAAATTACTCGCCTATCATAGCATTGAGAATATTGGAATTATAGGTATCGGAATCGGATTGGGATGCATTGGATTGGGAATCAACAGTCCAGTGCTTAGTTCATTGGGATTTGCAGGTGCTTTGCTGCACACGCTCAATCACTCACTTTTCAAAACGCTCCTATTTTATACCGCCGGTAATGTTTATCAGGCAACCCACACGCTTGATATTGAAAAATTGGGCGGAATAGTCAAAAAGATGCCACAGACAAGCATTCTGTTTCTGATTGCAGCTCTTGCTATTTGCGGATTACCGCCGTTTAATGGTTTTATTTCCGAATTCATTCTTTATACAGGTCTATATCATTGGCTTCAAAACGCCCAAATGGGTTCTTTAATCAGTATTATTTTTACGGTTACGGCATTAGCAATGATTGGCGGATTAGCTCTGATGTGTTTTACAAAAGCTTTTGGAGTCGTTTTTCTGGGAAATCCACGACATACTTTTCAACACGAGGTTAAAGAAGTGCCGTTCCCTCAATTAATACCTTTATATGTAATTGCTGCATTTATACTGCTTATTGGATTATTTCCCAAGATATTTCTGGATATTCTGATACAACCGGTACAACTGTTCACTGGCTTGCAGCAACTTCCTTTTGCAAATTTTCAGGGAAATGATCTCGAAGCGTTGACTTCAATCAGTCATGCAAGTTGGTATCTGATAGGAATGGTTTTGTTGCTTTTGGGAATTAAAAAATGGGTATTGCATACACGAACAGTAACTGTTTCGCCTACCTGGAGTTGCGGATACATGGCTCCAACAGCTAAAATTCAATATACAGCGAGTTCGTTTGTAAAGACTTACAGCAAGTTGTTTGGAATATTTTTTATAATTCCCAAAAAAGAGACGGAAGTACACGGTATTTTTCCTGCCGAAGCACATCTCGAAACACACCCTTACGATAAAATTGAGAAATGGTTGATTGATTACCCTATTGTCAATTTCAAAATTTTTATGGGGCGCTTCCGTTTCTTTCAAAACGGGAGATTGCAATTTTATATTTTGTACGGAATCATCTTTGTTATATCTATTATTAGTATTCCACTTTTGTACGACAAAATTATTCAGTTCATTGAATTTTTAAAACAACTTTAAAATAATTAATACCTTATGTTGAGCTTAATATTAATCGTTTTAACAGCAACTTTTTTTACAGGGATTATAATCCGCACCAAAAGTATTGCATCTGGGAGAAAAGGTCCGGGTATATTTCAGCCAGTTAAAGATGTGATTCGTTTATTCAAAAAAGGGTCCGTGTATAGCGAGACATCCAGTTTTGTATTCCGCATTGCACCAACTATTTACTTTTCATCCGTTTTTGTAGCCATGCTGGTTGTACCATTCGGGCAATCGAAAGGAATAATCAGCTTTAACGGTGACTTTATTTTCTTTGCTTATGTATTGGGACTGGGCAAGTTCTTCAGTATAATCGGGGCAATGGATACAGGCAATAGCTTCGAAGGGATGGGAGCAAGTCGCGAAGCACTTTATTCTATGTTCGCAGAGCCCGCATTTTTCATTCTCATGGGCTCACTTGCTTTATTAACAGGCTTTACTTCATTTCAGGAGATTTTTTCAGCTTTGCATCTGGGTTCACCAATAAGCTACGCGTTAGCCGTATTGGCTGCATTTGTTTTTTTAATGATTGCCATGATTGAGAACAGCCGCATGCCGATTGATGACCCTAAAACACATCTAGAACTTACCATGGTGCACGAGGTCATGATTCTCGACAACAGCGGATTTGATTTAGGTTTGATATTGACAGCCGGATTTTTAAAATTTGCCATATACGGGACAATTATTTTTAATCTTTTTAATGGAACTATTGCCTACGAATATGCTATTCCAATGTTTTTTGCCGTACAACTGTTTTTGGCTTTTACCGTTGGGATGATTGAATCGTTTATGGCTAGGTTCAGACTAAATCAAAATGCACAGTTCATCGTGGTTCTTTCGTCAGTTTCATTACTTATATTTTTTGGAGCTTTACTAATCTCTGGGAAATTTATTTAAAATACCTCATTATAAATTTTTTATTTCTTTGAATCACAGAAATTATTAATTCCTCATTATTAATTTTTAATTTAAATCTTATGTTACACGTACTGCTTATCATCTTTTTGATATCGCTCTTTTATCTGGCAATTGCCAACCGAATGTCCACTTATGTAAATATGCTGGCTTTACAAGGCGTGCTTCTATTTTTCGTCGCATTTTTAGAATTAAAGCATATCAATACAATAAATTTGATTTTAATTTTGTTGGAAACCATCATTTTTAAATCGGTGGCTGTGCCTGTTTTCTTGAATTATGTATTAAAAAGAAATCACATAACCCGCGAAGCAGAGCCTTATGTCCCTAATTTTGTATCATTAATCATTACAACGATTATTGTTGTTACCACCATTATACTTTCCAATACTATGGACGAAGGGAATTTAGACAAAATGTTCTTTGTTGTGGCACTTTCAACACTTTTCACCGGACTCTATTTTATTGCATCTCGCCGAAAAATAATTACACATGTGATGGGTTATCTAATCATTGAAAACGGAGTGTTTGTATTATCGCTGGCTGTTGGTAACGAAATGCCGATGTTAGTGAATTTAGGAATTATGTTGGATATTTTTGCCAGTGTCCTTATTCTCGGCGTTTTCTTAAATAAAATCGGAGATGTATTTAAAGATATTGATGTAAATCAACTTACTAATTTAAAAGACTACTAACCCCTAGCCCCTAAAGGGGAATAAGACTAAGTATTTGAAAGAATAAAAAAATATACAAAATAAAACTAACCCAGTCCCCCTTTAGGGGTTAGGGGTAATACAACAATTTATGATATTAATATATTTAATAGGATCAATTTTAATTGGAGCGGGAGTCTTTTTCAATCGGGGAAAAAAGATAAATTACGGCTTGGTCAGCTTGTATCTTATTTTACAAGTCGTTTTTACGGTTTATGCTTGTTGGCATTACAATCAGACAGCATCGACCTACTTTACATTCGATTCGTTGGGAATTATCATGCTGCTCACTGCTACCATTATTTCCATTCCTGCAGCTTTCCACAGTTATGTGTACATCGAAGAAAGTGAAGAAGCCACACCCGAATCGAGAGCCATTTACTTTGGGGCTTTAATACTCTTAATAACAGCTGTTAGTGCGGCTTATCTTGCAAATCATATTGCAGTGGTTTGGATTTTCGCAGAAGTAACCACGCTGAGTGCTTCAGCTCTTATCTATCATCACAGGAATAAGTTGGCTTTGGAAGGCACATGGAAATACGTTTTTATCTGTGCCATTAGCATTACTTTTGTTTTTATCGGCATTTTGTTTTTAAGTCTCTCGTTTGCCAATGTCGGTTCCGACGATTTATCCTATAAAAATTTATTGGCACATAGTTCCTTGTTGAATTCATCGTGGCTACAATTAGCTTTTTTGTTTATTTTCACCGGATTTACAGTTAAGTTAGGATTATTCCCCATGTTTACTGCCGGTGTTGATGCAAAAGACAAAGCTCCCGGTCCAGCCGCTGCTTTACTTTCGAGTGTCATCATGTGTATGGGTTTTGTCGGTATTTTCAGAATTTATATCGTTGTTGCCAATACTCCATTACTTCATTGGGCAAGTCTTGTAGTAGGTATCGCCGCTTTCATATCTTTATTTATTGCAGCGGTTTACATGGTAAAAGTAAAAAATATAAAACGAATGATGGCCTATTCAAGTGTGGAACACATGGGTATTGTTATGCTTGGAATTGCTGCCGGTGGAATTGGTTATTATGCCGCAATACTACACATTGTGCTTCATGCATTTGTAAAATCAAGTCTTTTCTTTCAGTACAATCAAATGTATAAAGTATTTAAGACCAAGAATATTTATCAAATGGGAAATTACTTTAAATACAACACCACGGGTTCTATGGTCGTACTTCTGGCTTTTATTAGCGTCACGGCCATGCCCCCTTCGGGAATGTTTGTGAGTGAATTTCTCGTATTTCGTTCCATGTTCGAAGCCAATCAATTGATATTATTAATTGCCGTTTTATTGCTCCTGACATTTATTATCTGGGCATTTGCAAAAAACATCTTTAAAATTTTATTCATTCCGGTTGTAAATTTCGATGAGAGTAAAGTTCCTAGAGTTAGTCCATGGCGTTCAACCTTTCAGTTTATTTTGTTAGGAGGTTCTGCCTATTTGGGATTAAATCCACCAGCAATATTCGTAGACTTGATTAATAACAGTATTCTGCTTTTACCACATTGAAAAAAAAAAGATTTAAGAACCAAGAACCAAGAATCAAGACTCAGAACTCGTAACTAAACACTTGTAACTAATTATGAATTATATCAGCATAAAAAATAATCAGACCATTTTACTCTCGGATATTCCGGAAAGCAATTACGAATGGTTTTACGATAAGAATATCGATTTAGTTTCGGGACATCCCGAGAGGCACTGCGTAAATTATTTTGGTTATAAATCGGGCAATAACATAAAACTGATTTGTTGTATTGCCGATGACTCTACGCACGAAATTTTAATTTCTACCTGCCTAGTAAATAAAGCACATAATTTGGAATCGTTTAGCAAAAAATTGTTGTGTTTTGAAAAATTTGAACGTGAGATTCATGAAAACTTTGGCCTAAACTATATTGATCATCCGTGGTTAAAACCTGTACGTTATGCCAACAACAGATATGATAAGACTCAGGTTATTGCCAACTATCCTTTTTATTCCATTGATAGCGAAGAATTACACGAAGTCGGCGTTGGACCTATTCACGCAGGCATTATTGAACCCGGTCATTTTCGATTTATTTGTAATGGGGAGCAGATTTTACATCTTGAAATTCAATTGGGATATCAACACCGGGGCATTGAACAACTTTTTATCAAAAAGAAAAAACTACTTCAACGTGCCACTTTGGCTGAAAGTATAGCCGGTGATACAGCGGTTGGTCATAGTGTGACATTTGCACATGTTTGGGAAAGTTTATGTGATTTTCAGGCATCTAGAGATATTGAATACTCCAGGACATTGGCGCTGGAGCTTGAACGACTGGCGATTCATGTAGGCGATCTAAGCGGTGCTTGTACCGATGTAGCCTACCAGTTAGGAAGCTCGGTACTTGGCCGCCTGCGAACACCTATCATTAATTTTTTACAAGAATGGGGTGGAAATCGATTAGCAAAAGGATTAATCCGTCCCGGACGAAATCAGTTCCCATTCACACCGGCATTGGCCCAACGTTTAAAAGAAGTTTTGGATATTTTTGAACCCGAGTTTAATGAAATGGTTGAAAAACTATTTTCATTGCCCAGCGCTTTGTCGCGTTTCGAACGAACCGGTGTTGTATCAAATGCTGATGCATTGTCAATTGGCGCAGTTGGTATGGCGGCGCGCATGACCAATTTAAAGAGAGATATTCGGACATCACATCCATTTAGCCTTTATGCTGAATTTGATCATCAGCCTATACTGAAACGTCACGGGGATGTTTATTCTCGTATTCAAATTCGGAAAGAAGAAGTTAAACAATCCATTTCATATATCCGAAAATTAATTTCTGAAGTAGAACCGTTAATAGAACAAGATCAAATTTTAAACACTCCAAAACCAAATTCCTTTTGTCTTTCATTAGTTGAAGGATGGCGTGGTGAAATTTGTCACTGTGCTTTAACCGATAAAAATGGAGAATTAATGCTTTACAAAATAAAAGATCCTTCGTTCCACAATTGGTTGGCTCTGGCTTTGTCCGTAAGAAATAACGAAATCTCAGATTTTCCGATTTGTAATAAAAGTTTCAATTTATCTTACTCGGGTCACGATTTGTGATTAATGGGGTAATATGCTAATGAGGTAATATGATAATGGGGTAATATGCTAATGAGGTAATATGCTAATGGGGTGATCTGATAATGAGGTAATCTGATAATGAAAAAATAATCTAATTTACTTATATAACAATAATGATTTATGGCTGGTAAAAATATAATTTTGGAGAAAAGCCTCGAATTTGCGTTAGAAATTATTGAGTACGCAGAGATATTGGAAGCGCAACGGAAATATGTAATAAGTAATCAGTTGCTCAAATCAGGAACTTCCATCGGAGCAAATATCAATGAAGCACAATCTTGTGAAAGTCGTGCAGATTTTATCCATAAACTCAAGATTGCAGCAAAAGAAGCTCAAGAAACATCCTTTTGGTTAACCCTTTGCAACAAAGCAAACACTTATCCTTCAAACTTGTCATTACAAGAGAAATTAGAAGAAATACAAAGATTACTTTCAAGTATAATATCATCAACAAAACGTAATTCATAAATATACTCACATATCCCATTAGCTCATTAAAACTATTATCTTCCTCTTACATTAACACATTCTCTCATTAACCAATTAACACATTATCATCATGTTAGATAATTTAAAAATAGTATACCACCAGGGAAAGCAATTTATTCCAAACCCAACAACAGTAGAAGTACCCGGTATTTTTAGGGGTCGACCTGTGATTAGTAGTGAGAAAGTGAATGAAACTGAACTGCTAAATTTATGTCCAACAGGTGCCATCACAAATAATCCAATAAAAATAGACCTTGGTAAATGCACATTTTGCGGAGAATGCGCCATGCGTTTTCCTGAAAAAATTTCTTTTACTAAAGATTACAAACTCTCCAGCAACGAACGAACCAATTTGATCGTCAAAGAAGGTGAAGATAAACCGATTGAAGTGAATCCTGATACTGTTCGGGAAGAAATACATCGTGTTTTTGGCAGATCACTTAAACTCAGATCTATTTCAGCAGGTGGCGATAATAGCTGCGAGTGGGAATTGGGTGCAGCCAATAATGTACAATTTGATATAAGTAGATATGGGATTGATTTTGTAGCATCACCACGTCACGCCGATGGCATAGTTATTACCGGACCCATAACAAAAAACATGACCGAAGCAATCCAAATCTGCTATGATGCGATGCCCGAACCCAAAATAATAGTACTCGTTGGTACTGATGCTATTAGCGGTGGGATATTTGCTGACAGTCCTGCCATTGATCGTAGTTTTTTGGAAAAACACAAGGTTGATCTTTATATTGCCGGTAATCCAGCACATCCACTCACTATTATAAACGGATTTTTGAATTTAACCAGGATGGAAAAATAATCCGGTATTTCAGGTTTTAGGATATTTGTAAATGCTAATAAAATAATTGAAGTCCGGTTTAAATAACAATAGTTTGTTATAAAATATTCAATTTCACCTGTCTATTCGGCAGACAGGCACAAAGACGCAAAGGAAACTGTGAAGTTTTCACTACCGATAAATCGGCATGTTTCATTTGCGTCAAGTTTTTTTTTGAATTAGCCTCTGTTATTTGGTTTCAAATTTATTAAACCATCAGTTTTTTATAGCGTATTCGTTTAGGTCCTTCGTCACCCAAGCGTATTTTCTTGTTTTCTTCGTATTCAGAATATGAACCTTCGAAAACAAAAATTTCAGAATTACCTTCGAAAGCAATAATATGTGTGCAGATACGATCGAGAAACCAACGGTCGTGGCTGATAACAACAGCACAACCGGCAAAAGCTTCCAATCCTTCTTCCAATGCGCGCAAGGTATTAACGTCAATGTCGTTGGTTGGTTCATCGAGCAGAAGTACATTGGCTTCAGATTTCAGCGTGAGTGCTAAGTGCAATCGGTTACGTTCACCACCCGAAAGCACTCCGCAAAGTTTTTCCTGATCGCCACCTGCAAAGTTGAAGTGCGAAAGATAGGCTCGCGCATTGATTTCTTTTCCTCCGACACGAATAAATTCCGTTCCTCCGGAAATAACCTGATAAACAGTTTTTTCAGGATCAATATCGGCGTGGCTTTGATCTACATAACCAATTTTTACAGTTTCCCCTACTTCAAAAGTACCTTTATCGGCTTTTTCCATTTCCATCATCATGCGGAAAAGGGTTGTTTTTCCGGCGCCATTTGGTCCGATAATTCCGACAATTCCATTTGGAGGTAACATAAAGTTCAGATTTTCAAACAAAAGTTTTTCACCAAAAGCTTTCGATACATCAATTGCTTCAACTACTTTATTTCCCAAACGTGGACCGTTAGGAATAAAAAGCTCGAGTTTTTCTTCTTGCTCTTTTTGGTCGGCATTGATTAATTTATCATAAGCTTCCAAACGGGCTTTTCCTTTGGCATGACGAGCTTTTGGTGCCATCCGAACCCATTCTAACTCACGCTCGAGTGTTTTACGTCGTTTGCTGGCTTGTTTCTCTTCACCGGCCATGCGAGCTGTTTTTTGTTCGAGCCACGAAGTATAATTTCCTTTCCATGGAATTCCTTCGCCACGGTCAAGTTCAAGAATCCAACCGGACACATTATCGAGGAAGTAACGGTCGTGGGTGATAGCAATTACTGTTCCTGCGTATTGTTGTAGGTGATGTTCTAACCATTCTACCGATTCAGCATCCAAGTGGTTTGTAGGTTCATCCAACAATAAAATGTCAGGTTGACGAAGTAACAATCGACACAATGCTACTCGGCGAAGTTCACCTCCGGAAAGGTTTTTAATCAATGCTTCTTCAGGAGGACAACGCAAGGCATCCATTGCTCGTTCCAGTTTATTGTCCAAATTCCATGCATCAGCATGATCCAATAATTCCTGAAGTTCTCCCTGACGGGCAATCAACTTATCGAAATCAGCATCCGGCTCAGCAAATTGTTCATTAATTTTATCGTATTCTGCTATCATGTCTACAATTTCCTGAACTCCTTCCTGAACAATTTCTTTGACCGTTTTTGTAGGGTCGAGTTTTGGATCTTGTTCCAAATAGCCAACAGAATATCCAGGAGAAAATACAACTTCTCCATCGAATACTTTTTCAACACCGGCAATAATTTTAAGTAAAGTAGATTTACCTGAACCGTTTAACCCGATAATGCCGATTTTAGCACCGTAGAAGAATGATAAGTAGATGTTATTCAATACTTTTTTTTGAGGGGGAAAAGTCCTGCTTACACCCACCATCGAGAAAATTACTTTTTTATCGTCAGCCATAAATTCAATTCAAAATTAATAATTCATAATGCACAATTCGTAATTGGAAGTGCAAAGATACAAAGAATGAAAGAAATTGTAAAATGGTTATGTTTATTCATTTAAACAATAATAGGATGACTTTTTGGATCATCCTATCAATAATAATGGTTTGAATGCTGGAATTATTTTCTTTCTAACACAAAAATCATATATTTCTTTTCGTTTTCAAATTTTACAGGATCAATGGAAGCAACTTCTTTTTCAATTTTTTTATCAATTCCTTCCCGAATCTCATAGGTGAGGTAATACCAAAAACCTTGTTTGTAGCGGAATTTTTCGAAGGCAAAGTTTTTTAGCGGGAAAATAAATCTGTCGACATACAAACGTAAAAAACGGAGCATGGGCAGAATATTGGGAGTAATGTCTTTTTGGTAAACAATTTTCCAATTCGATTGATCAATTTTTTCAATAAAATCGGTCAATAAATGCGACGACTTGTTGATGCCATCGTTATTCAGTCTGAAATAATCAGTAATTATCCATTTTGCACCCGATTCGGTAATGGCATTGATTTTCTCCAATCCTTTTTCAAGGTTTATATATTGAAATGATTCGGAATTTATGACTGTGGAATATTTTTTTGTTTCTTCCACTTCTTCAAATTTACAATTGTGTACAGGAATGTTTTTGTATTTATTCTGTATATGTCTTATTTGATTTTTGTTAGGAGTAAGTGCTACTACATTAAATTTTTGTTCAGTCAAGATAGCCGAAAGACCACCCATACCACAACCTACATCCAATATAAGTCCTTTTTTATCAGTGATTAAATCAATAATATTCTGAGCATACAGTATTTGTGCATCTTCTACCGATTTTATTGAAATTGTATCCGGAGCAATGGTTGTATCCTCAAAATACCCATAATGCAGCATGTCATTTTTTAGAATTTTAGAATACAAATTCAATTCCAGATCGCTTTTGGATTTATCGTATTTGCCATTCTGCTTATTTAATTGGTGCGCTCTTATCCATTTTATAGGATTCAAAAGTTGTATGTACTTTGTTTTCATTCGAAAAATTTGTTCAGTTTGAACTTGTATGAAGAATCCTATTATTTAGAAGTATATTTTGTAACTACTCAGCCCCCCCAACCCCTCCCTCGTTTCTCATGAGGTAAACACCTAAAGGGGGAGTTCTGGAGCGACATTCATTATTTATGCGCTTTAATTTGGCTGTTTTTTTTTGTGAAAACTACATTTTTTTACTCTGCAATTTTCCCTAAAAACGTCAAATGAAGTACTTCTTGAAGTGCCGAGTAGTCACGTTTTTTGTAATCTTTTCAAATGATCAACGTTTAAGCCCAAATTTTTTATTTATGGCTTCTTTTACATAATTAATGTGTGTATTGTTTCGAGCCTGAACATGTATCTCAAATTGATAACAAAGTTCGTTTTCTGAAATAAAGTTTACTTCAGGATTGTTATTAATTATTAGCCAGGGTGATGCTAATAGCATTTTCCGTATGGCTGATTCCGTATTTTTTATGCTGTCGGTTTTATTTGTTTCGATGGCAAATTTACTTTCTTCAAAAGATTTTGTTTCCATTTTTTCCGAAATAACTTCAGAACTCAAGCGGGAATAGGGTATTTTGAGAAGTTTGTTCTCTTTTGTCTGAATTAATATATGTGTCAGAAGCATTGATTCCAAATGTCCGTAGAAATTACCGAATTGAATATAATCCCCTTTTGTGAATTTATTTTGTAATCTGAATACGATACCGGCGATGAAATCTTTCATAAAAAACCATCCTAATAAAGCACTTATTATTACAATGGTTGAGCTCATTACCAGATTATAGTAAACTTCATCCCTGAAAAGATATTTCATCGACCAAAATCCGACCACAACCCATATAATAGGAGAAATGACTGGAATTAGACGTTTTAAGTCGCTAATTAACCGATATTTTTTACTAAATCTTTTTACTAAAATTCGGGCAAATTGAATTAAAAAGAATGTAGTTAAGACAACTATAAATACTATAATAACTTTCATATTTTGTTTGATTTATAATAATTAATTTGTTGTTATATAGTCTGTTATGAAATTATCAATATATGGATTTATTACGAAAACGCCGGCTGATTTTTCTTTTATTAATCCGGCACGGATAAAGGCTTCTACAATGAGCACAATTTTACTTTCATTTATAAGTAAAACATTTTTCATTTTTGAAATAGTCATTCGTTTGTGTAACGAAATCTGATATAAAATAACCTTCCAGTCATCAGGCAGATTTTCAAAAACCAATAAATTAGGTTTCTGAGGAGAACGAATTTCCAATTGGTCATTCTCAAATGATTTTACATTTGCAATCCAGGCATAGAGTGCTGCACCCGGATTCCCTTTCGAGAAGTTGAAATACTTATTGAAGAGACCGGCTAATTTTAGTTCGGAGATACCATCTTCAGGTTTGTTCTCAAAAATAAATTTCATTCCTCGCGATCTGTGACGAACCATAATCATTTCTTTTAAATCTTCCGAATTGAAAGGTTTACAGGTAATGATGCTAATAAAACTGTTGGAGATATTTTGTGTCTTCTGAATGTGTTCGTAAGTTGCTGAATTCAGATTCACCACAAATAAGCATTTATCACTGTATTTCTTTATCAAATCGAGTAAAAGTTTGATGATTGTTAAACCTTTATCGGAAGATTCCCACCAAAGTTCAATGTCGTGAAAGAATAAAACACTATCCTCAGGTAGATTTTCGAATATTTTATAAATGCTGCCTTCAATATTCAGGGCGTTATTTAATTCATGCTGAAAATCCGAAACAGTTACAGAGCCTTGCAGTGGCGGAAATATATTATATACTGCCTGCTGATTGAAATGTTTTCGTGCAACATGCTGACAGAATGTGGTTTTTCCGGTATTTCTTTCTCCTGTAATTAATATTCCCCCGCGATATCCTGCCTTATAATGTTCTATTGCCTTGGCAAATTTCAATTCCTCTTCTTTTTTCTCAATCCAGAAGTCATCACTAATGCTGGATTTTCCACTAAATAAATTTTTATAGTAGGATGGAATTGCCGTGTAAACAGTCGGATTAGGGCTTACAAGGTCAACAAGATTCAGATATGATTCGGATGAGTTAATATTGTATTCCTGTTTGTTGAGTAACCTTGCTAAAAGTATTCCTTCACTTTGCGAATACAACAAACGAACCGTTACTTTTTGAGTAATTTCTTTTATTGCATTAAAAAAACGATCTACTTTTCCTATATTCTTTTTCCCATGATATTCCCTGATAATGTGAGGTAATTCTTTGGTACTGTCCAGAATTTTATGTGAGTACAATGGTTCAAAAGCATTTTCAATACTTTTAAAAGTAGCAGATTTCAAGTTTTTTAATAGAAGTTCTATTTCCGTTTCACTTTCATTGATATTTGACAAAACATCATTAATAATAGTTTCAGCGGATTTATTTTCATTAGCGTCTTTCAGATTTTCAATTTCAAAATGCATGTAGCTAACCTGATCCTTAATTCTATAAGTAATTCTTTTTAGTTTATTGCCCAATACCTCAAAACCATCCTGCATTTCTCCTATCAAAAGTGATTCGGCAAAATGGCGTATCATTTTTTGAAGAGGTATGGTAATCAATTCATTCTCTTGTAGTTCTGCATAATTTACCCGCGTGATAGGCTGGCTGTAAATCGACACTTCTTCAGGTAGCTGTTCTATCATTTCCATGATACTTTCCTGAAATTTATTCATTATTTCGTCGGAATTATAGAATCCACTAACAATTTTTATTTCAACAATTTTATTGTTGTCATCTTTATTTCGATTAAACGTTAATAAATTGCTTTTGAAGATATCAATTTTGTTCGTCAATTCTTCGTAAATCAGGGTCTTGGTACTTGTATAATAATCAAATACCTGCCGTTGAACCCTGTTTTTTAGTTCCAGCACTTGCAAGTCAAGCTGGAGTTTGTTTGCAACCGGTAAAATGGTTTCAAACCATTCCTTAGGGTAATTCTTGTTCTCTTCAGCCAGATCTTTGTAGAATTTATCCGGCCTTTTTCTCTTGTCAATTGCTTTGTTAGCTTCTACTTTATCTAAATCGTAGGCTAGAAGTTGGATATTTTGCCTGAACTCCTCTAACATAGAATTTCTGAAATGCAAATCGTATTTTGAAGTTGCTTCTTCAATGAGAGTGATCTTTTCCATCAAATCTGATTGAATACTGGACAGTGTTAATTTGTCGGAATTATTTTCGGCAAATTCGTTACAAAAAATCTCAAGTTGGTTATCGAACACAAAAAGCCAGTTTTTAATATCAATATTAAATTGCAGACTCATGGTGTTGAGCTCCTTCAATGTGATTTTTAAATTTTGCTGGCGATTTTGTTGAATATAAAACCGGCTAAGTTTTCGTAATTCAACGTCATCCGAAATTGAGCTTTTTGCAAAAGGATTTAATAATTTTTTTAATCGTTTGTGTCTTCGAACCGATTTGCTATCAGTAGGTTGAATTCGAAATTCTGAAATTGGATAATCAATTGTTACTTTTTGTGGTATCACAAGGATTTCTTCAATCAATTGTGAATCATACCATTCGAGTCCCGATGTAAGTACAGATTTTTGAATTTCCATTTTATCTGACAAAAACTGTTTTGTCAGTGCTAAAGCTTCACTATAAAGTTCATGTTGAATTTCATTTGTATAATGAATACAATCACCTGTAGATAATTTATTTATTGTTTTATTCAGTTTCCCGAAAATGGTGATATTTAATTTTTTTAATTCGCGTATATATTCATTTTGTTCTTTAAAATAGGGAACAAATACTTTTTTATAGAATTCCGAAATTATTTCCAATCCTCTTTCGTCAAAATGATGAAGATGTTTATTCAGTACTTCATACTTTGTAGTGATTAATTCCGGTAAAATAATTGTGGTTGATTTGCTAATTTCTTTCTGAATAGTTTTTTGATCGATGCCTTTCAAACTATATTCCTTGAAATTAGCAGAAGCATTAATAAATAACATTGTTCCCATATTTTCAGTAAGGCCATTTACTTCATTATAAGTTTTTTCAACGTCTTGGAATTTTTTATCAGGAATTCCAACTATTGTTAAGTCTGTATTTCCCGATTCAAGTTTAATAATTTCATTCCTTGTTAATTGTTCAATGCTATTATTGATAATTTTTATTTCAATTGTTATTCTATACTCTTCAAGAATAGTTGTCAGTGAATTGTAATATATATCAATTTTTGATGGATCGTTGCTGATGACTAATAGTCTTATCTTAGGACTATTCCACGATGTTGATGAGGTTAGGTGTCTTAAAAGATAGAGGGAAAATGAAAGATTATTTCCCCAACCACTCCACCAAATATCAATAGAATTTGAGTTTCCTGTTTTTCTTTCAGGGTTGTAATTTAAATAGATAGAATTGAAATTGTTTTTCTCCAAACGGCTTATTAAATCTCCAAATTTTGATTTATTTTTTTCGTTTTTACTCCAGCCCATCAAAATGGTGTTCGGTTCAATGCCATTAAATCCGTAAACACGAATAATTTCATCCATTCCGGAGTATAAGTCGTGACAAGAATGATGATTTATAAAATACCCTTTTTTGCTTTTTTCAGTCATCAATTCAGACTTTCTGGTCAAAACAGGATCGTCAGTAACTTCAAGTTCAAATCCTGTCAAAAGTCCCAATTTACCACAAATGTCTTGACCCAATTGAATCATATAAGGTCTTGATAATTCTTCGCCCGAGAACATAATAATGTTTGGACGCCAGTTGCGGTGGTTAATTGTATCTACATGAAGTTTATCTAATCCGAAGTTCACGAGTGATGACCAGATACCTGACCATGCATCTCCCGATTCCAGTTGAATTTCTTTTCTTCTGATAAATAAATAAACTATTCCTAAGATAATTGAACCACCCAAGAGAGCCACAAAATCTAACTGAATCATTACAATTAAGCAAGCCAAAGCTCCAATGATACTTACCCAAGCCGGAGTTTTAAAGAGTGGACGAAAATCGGCACTGGTCAAACGCTCGAAAGCACAACTTAAATTCAGGAAGCCATAAGTGGTAATAAAGAAAATGGAAACAATGCGGGCAATAACATTTAAATCACCAATTAAAATTCCTACTTCAGCAATAACAAAAGTCATTAACAATGCATTGCGTGGCTCATTGGTTTTCTTAGTTCCTTTCGCAAAAAATTTATGTGTTATTCTGTCGGTGGCAGTTGCTTGTAAAATTCTGGGAGCTCCCAAAATACTTCCCAATGCCGATGAAAGAGTTGCTCCCCAAATACCTGCAACCACTAATTCCGGAATCCAGGCTATTTTAAATAAGATGTTTGGATCGTTTGCCAACTCATTTCTGTCAACTGTATATGAAAAATAAAATGCAAGAGCTATATATACAACTAAACCTACAGCTATAGCTGATATTGCGCCCAGCGGAATTGATTTTTTTGGATCTTTTAAATCGCCTGACATCGAAACGCCTGCTTCAAAACCTGTAACCGCAGGAAAGAAAATCCCGAATAAAACCATTATTGGAACGGCAGTTGTTGGGTCTGATACAAATGGTAACGAAGGTGCTAGGTCATGTTTTCCAAGGAAAACAGAAATCAATGAAAGAATGATAGCCGCCATAATTATATATTGAGTCTTTATGGCCAACGAAGTACTTATAAATGTGATGATGGTAACTAAAAGGAGTACAATCGTTCCGGTAAGTCGGATATTTTCAATATTGTCGGCGAATCCAAAATAATTTAGGAAACTCTCCGAGAAACCTATTAAATAAAGACTTACACTGAATGATAATCCTACAAATAATGCCAGTCCCAGTGTGCCACCAATTGGTAATCCTAAGCTTCGCGAAATCATATAATAGGTTCCACCGCCTTCTACCTTTTTGTCGGTGGCAATAGATGATACACTTAAGCCTGTTGTTACAGAAATAAGGTGAGCTACTAAAATGATTCCTATCGAGGCGACTAAACCGGCTTGTCCAATAATCATTGGTAGCCTTAAATACATAATTACGCCTAAAATAGTAAGAATGGAAGGTGTAAACACACCACCGAAAGTTCCGAATTTATTCGATTTGGCCATAATTAAAGCTTTATTTATATGGTTTTAAAATGATAGTTGAATAAAAGTACAAAATCACAGAAATATAAAATGATTTTATAAATACAAATGTACATTCTATTTGCAAAGGTTGTGAAATTTAATCAATTAATCAAGCGAAAAGGAGTAAATTAATGCAGGTTTTTTGTTCAAAATTGAATTCGAGTTCTTTTTGTGAAAAAACGTAAAATCAACTGTTGGCATTTCGACTTCTTGACTTAATATTTTGAAAGTGTTTTTCAATTTTACATGCAACACTTTTCCTTATTATTGCATCTTAACTTAAATCAATAAAAAATTATATTTTAAAATTCAATCCAATGAAAAGAATTTATTTTATCCCGATAACACTAATTTGTCTGTTGTTTGCTGCTTGTGATGACGGAGGGTCTTATATGTCGGAAGATGGTTCGATGAGCTTATATGACAGTGGAAGTTCCGGTAGTAGTGAAACGGGAAATGGAAATGAACTGGAACCCGGAGTAATAACAGCCGGAGAATGGAACGATTTGGATCACTGGATGTTTCTGGATAGTGTCTTGACGGATTCTGCTTATGCCAAAATGCCCGAATACTGGGGTTACTATCATAATCACCGCGTTTCGGTAAAGGTGACCAATGCTTCTGATGCTCCTGTGATTAATCAGGAAGTCGTGCTCAAACGAAACGGAACAGCTATTTGGACTGCAAAAACGGATAATGCAGGGATGGCTGAATTGTGGGTTGATTTATTCCAAAAAAGTGAAAATATTGATACCACTCAATTGCAACTTTCAGTGGGAAGTGTAATCCTTAATCAGGTTAAAACAATATCGGCGGGAGCAAATACTCTTATTTTTAATGGAGCTTCAACACTTTCAAATAAAGTTGAATTAGCATTTATGGTAGATGCCACGGGCTCTATGAGTGATGAACTTGAATTTTTGAAAACCGAATTGCTGGATGTTATTAATAGGGCAAAAAGTGATAATCCAACGCTAAATATGCTTACAGGCTCTGTATTCTACAGAGATAAAGGAGATGATTATGTGACACGTATCTCAAATTTCAATACTAATATCACAACGACACTCAATTTCATTAAGGATCAAAAAGCATCAGGTGGCGGCGATTTTCCGGAAGCTGTTCATACAGCGTTGGATAAGTCAATCAATGAATTACAATGGTCAACTGATTCGCGTACACGCATTTTGTTTATGGTTTTGGACGCACCTCCCCATTATGACTCTGATATTGTATCAAATTTACATTCATTGATAACACAAGCTGCAGTAAAAGGCATTAAAATTATTCCCGTTACTGCCAGTGGAATTGATAAGGAAACTGAATTTCTGATGCGATTTATGGCTTTAACAACAAATGGAACGTATGTATTTATTACCAACGATAGTGGGGTAGGGAATGAGCATCTTCAACCAACTATTGGTTATTATCAGGTGGAATACCTGAATGATTTAATGGTCAGATTAATAAATAAATACGTGAAATAATAATATCGTTATTTGTTTAATGATTATCCTTAATGTACACAGTTGTACTGAATTTTCAGTTGATGGGATTGACCTCATTCGGTGAGCCTGCCTGATGGTTGGCAGGGCGGACGTAGTCTTGACTTTTTTGCTTACTTTTTGTGTCAAGAAAAAAAGTAAGTCGGGGTTAGGGGCGGAAGTCCCTTAAAGAAAACTCGCGAAAGTTGAGTAATTTACATTATTCCCCGTCAATTTTGAATATACGTGAGGGTGTATTTACTATCCAATTGGAAAATGGATCAATATAATTCCAAAAATTTTGTTTTAAATCTTCACTAATATTGAGTTCGGAAATAGCTTCTCTGAAACATTTTAACCAGACAATCCTGCCTTCAGGAGTAATTGAAAAAGGTGCATGTCGGTTCGACATCATTGCTTTCCCTCTGTTCTGGTTGAAATAATCAGGTCCTCCTCAAAATTGTATGAAAACATCAGCAGAATTACGTTTGACAATTTCAAAAGT
>JAQUWU010000044.1 GCA_028692715.1 Paludibacter sp.
CTTCCCATTCCGAACAGAGAAGTTAAGCCTGACCACGTCGATGGTACTGCCGTAAGGTGGGAGAGTAGATAGCCGCCGTTTTTAAGCCTCAATTACTGAATAAGTAGTTGAGGCTTTTTTTTGTGCGAAATTACAGCGTTTTATCCTGTCATTTCGTATTTCTCGACCTCTTTTTGACTGAATCAGAATTTTATTGATCCAATATTCGGGTGAAATATTAAGTTATACCGATTGCAGAAATATTATAGTCTAATTTCGACAATGTCTCATTGTCCTATTTATTTCTAAACATCGGCATTAACCACAGTAGACTTATAAAATAGCTTTGGACTATTTTATAAGTACAGATGGTATTACTCGTCTAACATCGGAAGGTCTTACTGACGTGTAGATAAGAATAAAATCAATTACAAGGACAATAGTTATAGTAGGTTTTTATCGAAGTGGCTTCGTATAGGGAGCTTTATTTTTTTTGCAACAATCATTTAAATTCAATCAGACATATGTGAATGTATTTGAAGTGATTATTTTTTTAGCTCTTGTTTTTGCCATTCAATGGGCGATAAATTATTGCACACATTTTTTTTGAAAGCCCGGTAAAAAGACATTCGGCTATTAAAACCTGCTTGTTCGGCTATGGTCTGAATATCAAGTTCACTGTGCAAGAGTAATTCTTTGGCAGCATTAATACGATATCGGATAAGTAATTGTTTGAAATTGCATCCACAATATTTGTTGATGTTTGCCGATACATAAGATCGATTACTGTTTAATTCAGTCACCAAATCATCTAATGTAAGTTGTGGCAACCTGAAAATTTCCCTACTTTCCATAAGCATTTCAATACTACAGCTCAAATGATTTTGTTTTTCCCATTCTTTTGCTGGATTATCTAACTGAGTATGAAGTTGCTCATTTTCGTTAATATTCTGGCATGTCATTCCCATTTTAGTCATTTCGCTTGGAATTGAATTTGCTTTCAAACTGCATTTTGGATTGATATTCAGCTTGTTACCGAATATTGAATTGATATTCGAGCTCATAGGTAACACTAACTTTAAGTTTAATACTGCAATTGTTGTAATGAGGATTGAAACAATCAAGTTGTGAATTACTTCGATGTATAGCTCGTTATTGAATGATAGAAAAAGCACACCGATTAATGGGTAAAGCAGAAATAGATAAGTTATCGCCATAAGTTTTTTTATCGGTCGAGGATCTAATTTCTTTTTTTGATAAACGTTCAAAATAGTTTGAATCTTATTCAAAGCAATAAAGAAATACGAAAGTACCTGTATCAGAAAAATAATGATGAGCGTGAGATAAAAAAATACATGCAAGGGATGTTCATTTGCAAAGCCTAAAACATCGATGATTGAATGCGAATGAGGTATCTGTACTTCTTTAGAAAGTTTTAGAACAAGCCAAAACAAAGCCACAAAACCAAAAGGAATATAATGAATAAGAAAATAAGTCCATTTTTTCTTTTCATTCAATGCAAACCAAATATAGAAAAGAGTGAACGGTGCTATAAATATAAGTACAAGATATGATAAGGGTGTATAAGCATCAACAGGATCAATGGCTGGCAAACGTAAAAAACTATTTCGCAAATAGAGCAATCCAATGATGATAAAGATAGAGCTTAATGCTATGATTTGTGGGGAGTTTCTTCGATGAAAAATCAAAAATATACCCCAAAACAAAGCGACAAAAGAACGCAATGTACTAAAAAAGAAATCCAATAGAATATCAGTTTGAGTTTGCATTATTTAAGCTAAATTTTGTGCAATATAAGTATAAAAATGAAATATATGGTAATAATTCACAAAAAATAATTATTTTTTTTGTGATGTTAGATTATTTAAGTAAAAATATAAATTTGTAAGTGCTTTAAATACAGTCTTCTAGGTCTGTTATTTGATATTGCGTTTTGTAATTTAAACTTATTTATTTTGAATGCTTTTAATTGTTTTGATTTTAGAATGCATAACTAAACTTGATTATTCAATGACAGCTTCATTTTAATGATTTTTTGAGCGTAGTTGATGTCGATAACTCTTTGTTTATTAATGATTATAGCCTAATCAAGCATGTAACAAAACAAATAAATACTTATAGATGCAATATTTATATGTTTTAGTACATAGTTTAAAAACTGTATGTGTAGTTTTGAATAATAATTAACAAAACACAAAATACTTAAAAGCAACTCATTAAATATATTCTTGTTATGAAAAAACTAATTTTCAAAAACAATTGGCAGTTTTTGCAATTAAAGCGAATAGCTTTTTTATTACTCATGTTTGGAACGAGTCTGTTGTGTTCTGAAGTGAACGCAATTAGCGGTAGTGGAACAGAATCAGATCCTTATCTTTTATCAAATTCTGCTGACATGAACACTTTCAAGCAACGTATTGAGGGTGGAGCTCCTTACTTTTATAATTATTGGAAATTAACTCAAGACATCTATTGGACTGGTTCTGGCGGAACAAACAACCGTATTGGTTACAATGGTTGTCCATTTACAGGTACATTTGATGGTGGTGGATTTAAGGTTAAAATTGATTATATAGAAAATTCACTTCAGGGCTATAATGGATTCTTTGGACAGGCGATAAATTGTATTGTGAAGGATTTTACTTTTGAATATAAAGTTATCAACTCAGGCTATTATGGTGCTGGTTTGATTGGCGAAGCTAAACGAGAAGTAACAATCGATAATGTTCATGTGATTGGTACGGAAATGACACATGTACATGGTGGCCGTTGGGGTGGGCTGATAGGTGTGCTTACAGATCCTGGTAAAGTAAATATTTCCTCATGTTCAGTGAATATTAGCGAAATGAAATTGCATGAAACTGGTACTGAGGGCTATTTTGATGTAGGGGGGCTAATAGGTGTAGTAAATGCCTCATCAGACGCAATCAATATCTCCGATTGTATTGCCAACGTTAAAATTAGTCTTGATGACCCCAACAGTACAAAAGTTACGATGGGTGGTTTAATTGGTTTTGTAGGTGGAACTGTGAATATTACACGCTGTTTTGTAGGAACAAATATTCCTGGTGAACTAGGCTCAAAATACCACAGAGGAAGTATAATTGGATATAATGCAAGTGGTGGAAATGTAATATGTCGTACAATTTATGGTTTAATTTTAGATCCTAAAATTGGGTCAAACCTTGGAGCGTATAGTTTTCGTGATTGGGGACAAAGAGATACATGGACAGGCAATAATGAGGTTTATGTTCGGTTTGAAAGAAAAGATAATGAATCAAATTATTATCCTGAAAGCGATAGGGGAAACGAAAAATGGGGATATGATAAATTGGCAAGCCCAAAAATTTCAAAAACAGCTTATTCCGTGCGTGTTTACCAAGGAGTTGGTGTAAGTACTATTAGCGGAGCGAGACATGTTTATTCAAATGAAAATTATATAAATGCTGATGAAGTATTGACTGTTACTCCTACTGTTTCAGCTACAAAAAATCAACTTGTAAGTTATACATTTACACCTGCTTACAATCACAGCAAAGGTGCAAGTAATAATTATTCTGCAGTACAAGAAGGCGATATTTTGAAACTTACAGCCAAAGTGAATGGAACCATAAGTGCGAAAATTGTCAATATACCATACCCACAAAATCTTAATTGTGATTTTGATCAATGGCAATCAAAAATAACGTTATCGTGGTCGGCCAATAATATCGACAATGCCGAGGGAAAATGGTTTATCTACAAACGATTGTTAGGTTCGACATCTGCATTTACTCAGGTAGAAGGTGTGGCAATTAATAATGGATCGCAATCATACAAACACGAGACGCTTCTTGATAATAGTCAATTAGAAAAAAAATGGGAGATTTTTGTCTGTTTTGTAGGTAGCAATAGCATTGCTCCAACTGTACCAACAGTTGATAATGGGTCAACTTTAAATGCATCGACCGAAACAAAGATTGATATTGTACTTGATGCTGAGGGGTTTAATGATAACATTAAACTAAGTTTCAAAGTGCCATCGCAACTCGATGACAACGATAATTATAGTTACACTGTTTTACGAAAAAAAACAGGGGATGAAAGTTTTGAAACTATCCAAGAGTCAAGAAGCTTTAGCTCGAGTGTTAAAACAGAATCAGGATATGTATATAATGACAACACTCCATCCAATAGTTGTGATCGATATTTATATAAAATCGAGATAGCAGCATTTGACAAAGTTTTTTCGTCAACAACTAATAATGATGTGAGTTTATCCAATGGTAGCAGTATCACTTCTGTAAAAGCGACTAAGGGTGAATATGCAGGGTATGTACGAATTGCTTGGAGTGTATTTAAACTGAAAGTAGATGATATCGCTCGTTTTAAAATTTTCAGAAAGGTAGCTACCAATGATAATGACAAAGGAATAGAAATAGCCACGATCGACACTGAAAATACAAATTATATATATACCGACAATAATATTTTACCTGGTGTATATTACAATTACGACCTTGTATTATATCAAGATTGTGGTGGTATAGAAACTGAATTAAGCAGAAAAAGTAGCATAGGTTTCTCTCAATCGCTGGGTTCGGTGCTAGGTCGTATTACCTACGGCAGCGGTCAAGCTGTAGAGAATGTAGGTGTATCGGTATTACGAAACGATTTACAGGGCAATGAAACGCAATATAAGAGCGTTGAGTCGAAAGGCGAAGGCCGAACTTTGAAGTGGGAACCAGAATCTGAATATTTCAAGGAAATATTTGAAAATGATTTTTGTTATCAGTGTTGGTTGAATCCCTCTGCAGCCAATGAGA
The DNA here is from genome assembly GCA_028692715.1 of Paludibacter sp. Classification (GTDB taxonomy): domain Bacteria; phylum Bacteroidota; class Bacteroidia; order Bacteroidales; family Paludibacteraceae; genus Paludibacter. Next base: position 4,806 of record JAQUWU010000044.1, read on the forward strand.
AAGACGATTTAAAAGTTTTTGACATTTGCGCTGTATCTACCCTGAAACTTTATCGGAATCAAAATCAATACGAATTACAGTTTTTATATATCAATACTGCAAATGTGGTAACAACTACGACAGGAAAGGTTATTAAAATTGATGCTAACCGATTTAGCCATATTACACTTACACGTAGCGGAAATGTGATGAAATTGTTTGTAGTAAACGATAAGGATTTGACAAATATTACAATAGACTCGATAACAGTTACAGATGCAAGAGAAGTGTTAGCTGAAGTATATCCAGAACCATTCATAGCTATGGGTTATGATTTTAAAGGATATATAGATGAAGTAAGATTGTGGAACAAAACTTTAAGTTCATCTACAATACTGAAGGATTACAATAGAATTCTCACAGGAAGCGAATTGGGTTTAAAGGCCTATTGGACTTTTGACGAAGGTTTGTCTGGCTATTTTTTCGATATATCGAAAGTAGGTACGGTATTTAACGGCAATCACGGTACTTCAGAACTTTCGAGCAGCGAAATAATTCCTGAAAAGGAACAATTGGCACTTAAAGCATTAACTGATAGCGATGGGAATTATCAAATACGCGGTATTCCATTTACTGGGGAGGGCTGTAGCTATGATATTGTACCTACATTAGGCGTTCATAAATTTAATCCTACACGTCAGCTTCGCTATATAAGCAATTCATCGCTAGTGCACAATAATACTGATTTTAGTGATATTTCGTCATTTATATTGTCAGGAAGTGTGACCTACCAAGGTGGAACTTATCCTGTGGAAAACTGTACTTTTGAAATTGACGATCAAACAGTGGTGGCAAGCAATGGTGAGGCTGTAAAAAGTGATGTGTTTGGTAACTACAGCATTAGTGTGCCTATTGGCGAACATAAAATTAGGATAAAGAAAAGTGGACATGATTTTGAAAACGATGGTTTGCTGATAGATCCAGAAACTAATGGCAATAAAATATTCAACAAACCCGAAACTGCCAATTTCTTCGATATCACAAAAGTAAAACTTATCGGACGTATTGTGGGCGGTATGACTGAAAATGATAAAGACCTTGGGTTTGGGGAGTCTGTAAATAATATAGGTGCTGAAACCATAACACTTACGCCGACAAAAGGACAATATGACTTGAAAACGGTAGATACAACTGAAATTGTATTACACAATCAGGGTGAATGGAAAAAGACTGATGGTTTGCAAAACGACACCTCTATTGTCCATTATAAAGCTAAAAGTATTCAGATAGATATAAGTCCAGAAACAGGCGAGTTTGTAGCTTGGGTATATCCTGAAATATATACGGTAAGCAAAATAGAAGATTCGAACTATGCTGAACCATTTTATAATGGTGGAGAGACTTTGGATTTAACTATGGTAGCAGTTCCTTCAAATGATATGTTGAAAGAAAGTGTGAGAACATGGAAGGACAGTATATATGTAAACGGCACAGGTGTAGTTGGTTACTACAAAGAGATTGAGAAGTCCGATACTATCTTTTATAACGAAAAATGGACGCATTATTATCAAGCCACACCTTCGATGAATGTCGTTCAAATGGAAAATGACAAAGCAGTTGAATATTTCGGAGAAAAGGAATATAGTGTAAAAAACACGGATACATGTATTTCGGATACACTTGATTTAGTAAGCAACGATGGAACTTTGCTGTCGTATTTGTTCGGAAAACCTATATTTGTTCAGGGAAAAGAGTACCAATTCAAGTTTAATGCCTACGAGGAGTATAAAAATTATAATACAAATCAAACTATTCGTTACGCTGTGGAGGATGGTACTGTAAATATTTCGAATAGCATAGCACTCACAGCACCCGAACCTTTAAAGTTGGATAGTTTGGGAGATGTAATTTATCGGTTTATTGCTGGTGCTCCTGATTTAACTACTGCTACGAGTGCTTTTATGGCCACAGTCCAAATTGGTTCTGTTAGTTATTATTGGGACAAAGGAAGTAGTCCTATCGAAGTATGGCATATGGGCGATAAAACTACAGGTACCGATTTTATGACCGCAGGTCCAAACCAAATTACAGCAATTTTGCGTGACCCTCCAGGAAGCCTTAGTAGTTCGTTTATTGAAGAAGGCAGTACCGTATTGACACGCAATAGTTTGTCAACAGGCATTGGGGTGAATACCGAATTGGGATTGACCACATCTTTTGGCCCATCTGTTACTGCTTTTGTGGGTTTAGGTGTAGGTATTATTACTTCAAGTGAAGTAACGTTGGATATAAGTGCAGGTTTGAGAACTGAGACAAAACAGAGTTCAAATTTTGAAACGGAAATATCCAGCACTTTTACTGAACGATTTGAAACTTCGGACAATCCGCTGTATGTAGGAAATAGGGGCGATGTGTTTATTGGCAATTCTACCAATATTCAGTACGGACTCACCAACGGAATAAGTATTCAAAGAAACTATATCGATGCAACTACTAATGCTTCGGGTACTGCATTTAAAGAAAAAACGGTAGGTTCGACCAAGTATTCAATTGCACCATCGGTTGCGCTGGCTTACGGACAAAACTTCGATACACGATTTGCTTTTACGCAGGTGGAAATCGAAGAAATCATGATCCCTAAATGGCAAGAAAACTTAGCCATTTTGCTTAAACCAGTAGGAACAACGGTGAATACTGCACTGATTACTACTCCTGTATATGTATCGAAATTGTCTCACAGTGATGCTAATTTTGGGAAGTTAAATACAGACAAAGATGCTTTTGGTAGCTCGGCTGTTGAGCAAAATAAATTCGATGATGGACCAAGTTATAAAATATATTTTCCTACTGCTTACAATAAAGCTGATTTTAAAGTGGACTCTGTAATGTGGTTTAATAACCAGATAAATGGGTGGGTAAATGTGTTGAGACAAAACGAGCAAGAGAAGGTTGCCATGGGGAAATTGGGTAACTATAGTTTTGGCTCAGGGTCAAGTATCTCGTATTCGAAAACAAGTGCTTCATCCAAAACAATTACCACAACTTTCAATACAATGATTAATCCAAGTATTGGATTAGTGACTGGTGGACAAATAATGGGTATTGGTTTGGAACTTTCGGCTAAAGTTGAGTTTGTGGCAGAATTGGAAGTTTCGGGCGGCACTACTAAACAAAGTTCTATCAGCTCGGGATTCACGCTGAAAGATGAGGGTGATGACGATGAAATAACTGTCGATTATGGTATGACTCCATCGGGTACGATTGCGTTTAAAACTCGTGGTGGAAGAACTTCTTGTCCTTATGAAGAGGTTCAGTACACAAAATACTTCGAGCCTGGAGAGCACATCCTGAGCGAAGGAACCATGCAGATTGAAGTGCCAAAAATTGATATTGATGGCAGTGATCAGGCATTGGCTGTGCCAGCAAATAAAACAGCTAAATTCAATTTAGCCATGAAAAACGAATCGGAAACTGACGAAGATGTTTGGTTCCAGCTAATAGTGGATGAAGAATCAAATCCTTATGGTGCTGAATTGAAAATTGATGGCGCTGCAATTGGAAATGGTCGATTGTTTTTAGTAAAAGCTGGCGAGGTACTTACTAAAGTACTTACAGTGGCTAAAGGAACGGCCGATGTGTATGAAAATATTGCCTTGGTGCTTCGCTCTGAATGTCAAAGTGATCCTACCGATTTTATGCCAGATATTGCTGATACTGTAAGAATTAAACGCATCGAGTTTGTTCCAGCATGTAGCGAAGTGATATTAAAGAGTCCTGTGAATAATTGGATAGTAAATACAAAAACAAATGATACACTCGAAGTCGTTCTCGATGGATATGACTTTAATTTTGTAAACTTCGGTTATGTGCAGCTCGAATATCGTTCTATATCGGAGACAGAATGGACTGCGCTGATGAAATTCTATGGCAACCAGAATATTTATGATAATGTGCAGGGATTGAAAACATTGATTCCTGATGGAACGCAAAGTATTAAATACAATTGGGTACAGAATACCATGCCAGATGGAGAGTATGAACTTAGAGCGAAAGCAGTTTGTGTGAATGTGGACAATGAATACAAAATTATTGATGAAATATCAGAATTTACTACTGATGCTGTAAGTGGAAGAAAAGATTTTAGTATTCCACAGGCTTTAGGAAGTCCATCACCTGCTAATGGAATTTATTCTCTGGGTGATGAAATTGCTATCACTTTCAACGAAGCTATTCGCACAGGAATGCTTAGTTCTAATAATTTCAGTGTCAAAGCTATTCTCAATGGAGAACTCATTGCTGAGCCTGTTGGAGGTCTTGCTTTTTCAGGAACTGAATATGCTTACACCGAACTACCTATATACAATAGTGGTTCGTTCAGTATAGAAACCTGGTTTAAACGCGAAAATAATACAGCTGGAACTTTGTTCTCTTATGGTTTGGGTGACGAAATTATTTCGCTAGCCTTCGATACTCAGGGACATGCTCTTGTGACAATTGGAAGTGAAACGCTGGTGTCCACACAAACCATAAGCAATACAACTAGAACATGGAAATCTGTGGGACTTAGCTATGACCGTGAACAGAAAATGGTGTCGGTTTATGCTTGGCAAGACAGTGATCCAACTATCAAATTATTCGAAAAACAATTGTTTACAGCAACGGCTCCTTCGCAAGGTCGATTGTATGTAGGTTCGAAGTTGGATGGTAGCAATGGTTTTATAGGTGCTACAGCAATGATGCATTTTTACGATATTTATCGTGACGATACCGAAATGTCGGCTTCGAAAAACGAAAGCAAATCGGGCACTGAACCCAATTTGGTGGGATTGTGGAATATGGACGAAGGGGAAGGCACAATCGCTACCGACAAAGCTCGTTCGCGCAATATGGTGGTGCAAAGTGCGTGGTATTTATATCCAGCCGGCAAATCAATTGCGTTCGATGGTGCAACTCAATCCGCTACAATTCCTGGAGATAAGTGTGTTTTCCGTCCTTACGACGATTTCAGTATTGAATTTTGGTTCAAAGCTGCAGATCAGCAAAATGCTACTCTTTTTGCAATGGGAACAGCTATGGATATAAGTTTTGATGCCTCTCATAACTTGATTTTGAACACTGTGAAAGACAGTCAGCAACTTACTGCTACCAATTTGTTAGATGATAAATGGCATCATTTAGCTATGGCAGTCAAACGAAATGGTTCTACCAATGCCTTGATTGATGGAGTAGTAGTTTCAACTTTTGCTACTACTAAGCTTTTCGAAAGTTCAGTGGGAGGCGGGTTCTGTTATCTCGGTGTGAAATACAGCGAAAATATGGAAACAGGAACGCCAGTGTACGATAATCACTTTAAAGGGAATATTGATGAACTACGTATTTGGAACAACGCACTTACTACAGGTGCTGTGGCATTAAATAAAAATAACAAATTGAGTGCTACAGAAAATGGATTGTTGGCTTACTATCCATTCGAACAATGGACTCGCAATACAGATGGTTCGTACAGTGTGCTCGAATGGACAAAAGACATGACTGACGAAAGTCTCGCATTGGCAGGAAACTCAGTGGTTTCTACTGTAGCTGTAGGCTTGAAAGATGTACGTCCAGTGAAAGATGTGGCTCATAGCTTTACTTCGTCCGATAACAAAGTGGTGCTGAATATTACCGAAGATTTGTACAAGATTGAAGGTGTAACACTTGAAGTTTCTGCCAATGGGATTTTGGATATGTATGGCAACGAATCGAAACCCATAACATGGGTGGCCTACGTAAATCGAAATAATCTGGAATGGGGAACATCTGAATTAAATTTTGTAATGCAAGAATCTGAAAATCTTTCATTTACTGCTGTTGTGAGCAATTCGGGTGCCGAGCAAGCTGACTATTTTATCGGGGATATTCCTTATTGGTTATCAGTAAATTATACTCAGGGAAGTTTGCAACCACTTTCGAACAAAGTGCTTACATTCACAGTGTCGCCACAAATAAATATTGGAAGTTACGATGCTTCATTGTCTCTCACGGGTACCAACAATGTTCGCAAAGTATTGGCATTGCAACTTAAAGTGACGGGGCAACGCCCAGACTGGACAGTGAATCCAAACGACTTTGAACACTCGATGAATATCACTGGAAGTATACTTATTGAGAATAGGCCCAAAGAAGACTGCGACGATTTGCTTGCGGCATTCATCGGTGATAAATGCGTAGGTGTAACTTCTCCAACTTATGTAGGAACTAGTAATGCATACTTTACATTTGCCGACATATATGGTAATGCTGCTGATAATAACAAACCGCTTACTTTTAAACTTTGGGAGGCATCTTCTGGACGTATTTACCCTGAAGTAGTTTGCTCAGTGAACGATATTAGTTTCGTGCCTTATAAAACATTAGGAGATATCAACTCCCCAGTTGTTTTTAATGCGATGGATGTTGTCGAACAACTCATTTCTCTTAAAAAAGGATGGACTTGGATTTCAACAAACTTAGTAAATGATAATCCGACATTGCTTGCACAGATGAAAAGTTCCTTAGACGTAACGGGTGTTCTTATCAAAGGCCGTGAAGCCTATATACAACAACCTGAATGGGCAGGTACTTTGTCTGAAGTAACAGAAAAAAATATGTATGTGGTAAATTCAACACAAGACTATTCAATGCAATTGAAAGGTATAACTGTTGCCCCAGAACTTAGTCCTATTGAATTGAAAACAGGCTGGAACTGGATAGGCTATATTCCAAACTTTAGCAACACAGTAAAAAATGCTTTAGCGGGAGTCAATGCTAATGACGGTGATTTGGTAAAAGGACAAGTAGGTTATTCATCTTACACAGATGTAAATGGTTGGATTGGAAGTTTATCGTATATGCAAGCAGGAAAAGGATATATGTATTATTCTAAAAATACAACAACACAAAGTTTTGTATATCCATCGTCAGCCTCACAACAATCAAGAGTGAATCGTATGGCCACAAGCGAAAGCAATAATAAATGGACGGTTGAAGCTAGTAACTATGCAGGTTCAATGACTATCACGGCTATTGTAATAAACGATAACATTGAAGAACGCAGCAATGAAATTGAAATTGCAGCATTTAGCGGCACTGAGTGTCGCGGTTCTGCAATGCTACAGTATATAGAAAGTTTGGATAGGTATATAGGTTTCTTAATGATTTATGGAGATAATAACGAAGCAATAGGTCTTCGGGTGTACGACCATAAAAACGATAAGGAATCGATTGCTAATAATACTACTCTGCCTTATATTACTGATGCTATTTATGGTTCGCCCGACAAACCTTACTCGGTTAATATAGGAACTACTGAATTAAATAGCTTATTTCAATCGGAACTAAGTTTGTATCCAAATCCTGTTCTTAACGACCTACACATTATTCATTTGTTGGATGTATTAGACTTGTTAGAAATTATGGACATGAGTGGTCGTACTCTTATTCGTGAGTATAAATTCAATAAATCAACAGTAAAAGTATCTGCTCTCGAAAGTGGTATGTATATCATTAAACTTACACAAGGTAAGGATGTGCGAATGATGAAGTTTGTTAAAAAATAATGTGCTGAAATCACTGAGATAGAAAAAAATCCACTTCCTGCTTTGGGAGTGGATTTTTTTGTTGTGCGCCGAGCATGGCGAGTCTATTTGAAGGTGTAAGTCCGACTGACTTTGGCAAATTCATAATCTATCTTTTTTAAAAAACAGTGTATCAATGCTATATAGTTTTGTCTCATAAATATAGGTGGCGAAAGCAAAGAAAATTTTTGTATTTGTGTATAAACATACGAAAAATTAAGTAATGTAAAGAATATAATGTCTCATTAATAAACTCCTAACATGCTGGCTATCTTCTTTTTGTTAGATTGCAAATGGTACATTGTTTAATGGTAAATGCTTATATGTTTCGAGAGTACGGAATTTTATAAAATATGAGTTCAAAAACTATCAAAGTCAGGCAAAATGAAAATAATTGTTTATGGGGTATTCTACTCAACCAAATAGAAAGTCGGCTTAACCCATAGTTTATTTCAAGTAAGGAACAAGCAGTTTCTAACCGCTTGACACTAACAATTTCGGAATCTATTTTTTATATTCAATTTTTCACAACAGCGGTAAACCTCTATTGATATGGCAGAGTCTTTTCTAGCAAAGTTGTAGAATTACCTATTTTTGACTATTTTTGTGCCCCAAATGAAATAGTATGAATTCAATAACATTAAATATAACTAAAAATATCCGGTTCCGTCGTTGGAGCAGGGCTGGATATGCTGTGTTTAATAGTTTGGGAAGTTATATTACTATTGGAAATGTCGTTGTTTCCATTTCTGATAAATCATTACAGAAATCTGAATCAAATTCATTCAATAATTCCGATGTGTCTCGTTCTGAAATGGCTGCTGATAACAGTATGCCGATAGAATCAGAATTAGAATCGGCATTAATTGAAATTCAATTAGCAACTTTATCTGAAATTACTTTTGATGCAGTTGTTGCGTGTGATTTTTACACTACAAAATATTTTATTCATCATTGCGGTTGAGAAGGGCTAATCCCCATTTCAACCGCTTTTATTTTTTTACATTATGAAAAGAGTTTTTATTTTTTTATTATTGCCGGTTTTTGGATTTCAACTAGCTTATGCACAAGAGAAATCCGATTCAATTTCAATTGATTTGTCAGAATTGCAGGTGAATGCCAATCGCAATAAATTGTATTCCGAAATGGGTCGAGTACTTACAGTGATTGATAAAACTGAAATTAAAAGTTCGGCTGTTCAGAGTATCGATCAGTTACTTGATTTTGTGGCTGGAATTGACATTCGTCAGCGGGGAACAAATTCAACTCAGGCTGACATTTCCGTTCGTGGAGGATCGTTTGATCAGGTATTAGTATTGTTGAACGGTGTAAATATAACCGACCCTCAAACAGGGCACTACAATCTTGATATTCCGTTAAACATTTCGGATATAAGTAGAATTGAAATTCTGCAGGGTTCATCTGCACGTGTTCTTGGTCCCAATGCATTTAGCGGTGCCATTAATATTGTTACCGAAAGTAAAGGACAAAACAATTTAAACGTTGAACTGAACGGAGGAAGTTATAATACTTTTGGTCAGTCTGTTTCAGGAAATTTTGGAGATAAAACTTTTCATACTTTCGCCTCCTTATCTCATAGAGCGAGTTCAGGTTATATGCCCAATACCGATTACGAATTATCCAGCGCTTTTATTCAATCTGTTTTGTCTACGAAAAAATTTGGAAAGTTTGATGTACAACTGGCTGCACAATTGAAAGATTTTGGCGCTAACAGTTTTTATTCCTTATCTTATCCACTTCAGTTTGAAAGCACGAAAACATTTTTGGCTGCATTGAACTGGAATCTCTCGAAAGGAAAATGGACATACAATGCACAAACTTATTGGCGCAGGCATCATGACCGCTTTGAGCTTTTTCGTGACTCAATTATCAATAAACCTAGTTGGTATACAACCCATAATTATCATATGACAGATGTAACAGGAGCAAAGACTTCTGCCAGTTATTTGTCAGCACTAGGAAAATCAACTTTCGGAATTGAAGTTCGTAATGAGCATATTTTTAGCAATGTTCTCGGTACAACAATTGATTCAATGAAAGCTCCGTTGGAAAAAAATGGTTATTTTACAAAGGAAAATAACAGATTAATTGAAACAGCCTTTTTGGATCATTCGGTCAATATTAATCAATGGTATTTCTCTGCCGGAGCTGCAGCAACAAACTCTTCCACTTTTGGATTGAATGCTTATGGTGGAGTTGATATTGCTTTTGCAATTAATGATAATTTCCGCATTTTTGCGGATGCTAATTCAGCTGTCCGTTTGCCTACTTTTACCGATTTGTATTATAAAAGTGCCACCCAGATTGCTAATCCTGATTTGCAACCCGAAAAATCACAAACTATTGAAATTGGAGCTAAAGTAAATGAAAAAGACTGGCATTTAGATGCCACCATGTATAAACGTTTTGGTCAGAATGTGATTGACTGGACGAAAGAGCCCGACTCTACTAAATGGCAAAGCCGAAACCTGACAAATGTAAATGCAATGGGTGTGGATATTTCACTGGTTCATTATTTCCATGAATCTTTTATTAGTAAAATAACTACTTCTTACTCATATCTTCAAATTGATAAATCAGCTGTTGGATTCGATTCAAAATATGCATTAGATTATCTAAAACATAAATTTATTGTATCTGTTGATTATCAATTTTGTAAGTCTTTGTCGGCTTCGTGGGTTGGTTCTTATTTGGTTCGATCGGGAACATATTCATTATCAACTACTACAATCCCACAGAATTATCTACCCTATTTTTTAATTAATGCAAGACTTTTATGGTCACAGAAGATGTATGATGTATTTGTTGATGTAAATAATATCCTCAATACCACTTATGCGGATTATGGTGGATTAACTCAGCCGGGAGTCAATTTTAATATAGGGGTAAGACTGAAATTGTAGACCCCTTACCCCTAAAGGGGAATCTAAAAGAAATGGCTGTATTCTTTGATGAATACAGCCAAACTTTTTTTAAGCCCTTTTAGGGGTTTGGGGTTGTTTTATCTCAACAAACCATAGTAGGTTTCAATTGTTTAAAGAAATCATTTCCTTTATCGTCTACTAAAATAAAAGCTGGGAAGTCAACCACTTCAATTTTCCAGATGGCTTCCATTCCTAATTCAGGATATTCAAGACATTCTACGTTTTTAATACTGTTTTGAGCCAGAATAGCTGCCGGACCACCAATAGAACCGAGATAGAAACCACCGTGCTTATGACAGGCAATAGTTACTTGGTCACTGCGGTTTCCTTTGGCAATCATAATCATGCTGCCGCCATTTTCTTGCAATAAATCAACATACGAATCCATACGGCCAGCAGTAGTTGGTCCAAACGAACCGGATGGCATTCCTTTAGGAGTTTTAGCAGGACCTGCGTAATATATTGGATGATCTTTTACGTATTGAGGAAGCGGTTTGCCAGCATCTAATAATTCTTTAAGTTTTGCATGTGCAATATCACGACCCACAACGATAGTTCCGGTAAGTGACAAACGAGTTGAAACAGGATATTTCGTTAACGTAGCAAGCATTTCTTTCATCGGCATGTTTAGATCGATTTTTACTGCATTTCCTTCGCCCTGTTGACGTAATTCTTCCGGAATCAAAATGCCTGGATTATCTTCCATTCTTTCAAGCCAAATTCCATCTTTATTGATTTTCCCTTTAATATTTCTGTCGGCTGAGCAAGAAACTCCCATGCCTACAAAGCATGACGCACCGTGTCGAGATAGACGAACTATCCGAACATCGTGTGCATAATACTTACCACCAAACTGAGCACCAAAGCCGGATGCTTGAGCTTGTTTCAGAATTTTCTGTTCCATTTCCACATCACGGAAAGCTTGTCCCAATTCATTTCCTACGGTAGGTAATTCATCATAATATTTTGTTGACGCTAATTTTACCGCTTTCATGGTGGCATCGGCTGATGTTCCACCAATAACAAAAGCAATATGATAAGGTGGACAAGCAGCAGTGCCCAGTGTTTTCATTTTTTCAGTTAGGAATTTTTCCAATGAAGTTGGATTCAACAACGCTTTAGTTTCCTGAAATAAGTAGGATTTATTGGCCGAGCCACCGCCTTTGGCAATAAAGAGAAATTTATATTCGTTTCCATGACTAGCCACTAAATCGATTTGTGCTGGAAGATTCGTTCCAGTGTTTATTTCATCGTACATGTTCAAGGCAGCATTTTGTGAATAGCGAAGGTTTTCCTGAGTATACGTTTCATAGATACCTTTCGAAAGAGCCTCATCATCAGTTCCATTGGTCCACACGTTATTTCCTTTTTTTGCATAAACAGTAGCAGTTCCAGTATCCTGACAGAAAGGAAGAATTCCTTTGGCTGCAATTTCAGCATTGCGAAGCATCGTCAATGCCACAAATTTGTCATTTTCACTGGCTTCGGGGTCATGCAGTATGGCTGCCACTTGTTTTTGATGCTCAGGGCGAAGCAAAAAAGAACAATCGCGCAGGGCAGTTTTTGCCAATAATGTAAGTGCTTCGGGTTCAACTTTCAATATCTCCTGTCCGTCAAATTCAGAAACTGAAACATAGTTTTTAGAAAGAAGATGATACTCGGTTTTATCTTTTCCTACAGGGAATGGATCCTGATATTTAAATTCTTTTGCCATGGTTTTATAATTTTTGAAATGATTAAATACGTCATTTTTAAAGCATGCAAAATTAAGGAAATATTTCCGTATTCTACAGGTGCTTGTCATTAATATTTTGAAAATGAAGTTTAATAAACGTATAAAACCAGAACCATTTTATACTGATTCTGGTTTTCTATATTAATGATTCTTATGGTTGTGAAATTTGCTAATTAGAATAAAGTCAATTGATTATCGTCTTTATTCTTTTTTGAACCTCCAGCAGTATTGTGAGGTAAAACTGAATCGTTCTCAGTATTTTTCAATGGTTTTTCCTTTGATTTTTCAGGAACTTTCGGCTCCGATTTTACTGGTTCTTTGTTTTCAACTTCTTTTTTTGGCTGATCTTTTTGAATGACTTTTTCTATTTTATTAACAACTTCTTTTTCTGTAACTATAACTTCTTTTGAAACTATTTTTTCTTTCGAAGCTAAGACTGTTTTGTCAGTAGTTTCTTCGTCAGGATGCTCACTTTCATCGTCTTCTTCTCCAGAGTCTTCAGTAGGTTCTTCCTCCTTTTTTTTGAATTTGATTGGTTCCAGTTCATTGATGGTTTCTACTTCGAAAGTGGTCAGGCGCTTACCTTTTGCTTTATAGCTCTTTGTTCCTATAAACTCTTCTGCATCAACTATAAGGGCTTCACGATATGCATCATTTCCTCCCATTACCACTTCGAAACGTGGATAATCCACATCAGTCATCAGCAATAAACGTGATTCATGATTATCGCCCAAAAAGTTTAACGGTTTTGTCGATGGCTCTAACTGGAAGCGTTTCAGATAATAAAATTGCTGTTCTGCATCCCAAAGTGCTACAGACCAAACTTTATTAGAATCAAATTTTTCAATAACCAGAATATCTTTGTCAAAATGATTGTTCAAATCGAAATTATTGGTATAGAAATTCCCTTTACTGGAAACAACTAATATTAAATCATCGCTTTGGAATTCACCTAAAAATTCGCCTCGATTATCATAATTTAGACGCAATACATCGTGATCGAACCAAACCTTACGGCCACCCAGAGTTGATCCACCTTTTTGTTTCAGTGTTATTTTCTGAATATCATTCTTATTCAGGATATTTCCCATGGATTGACGACCTTTAATAGCTATATCGCTAAAGTCTTTCTCGAAATTCAATTTGAAAAGTCGTGGTTTCGGTTTAAGTGTAACACGAATCACTTCAGCTTCACCATTGGGGTTGGCGGTGAAATACACTACTTTTGATGCAGCAGCACCCTGAGTGATATCATATTCTTTGTCACGGGTAATACTGTTTACAGCAAAGCGTTTGATGTAATACGATCCGTTTTTACCATCACGATAAACACAATTATAAACAGTCCGTTTGTCATTCTTTTTAAAGACATCCAAATGAAGTATGTTTTTGCCGACAAAAATTTTATCGGCGACTTTCACTACTTTGTATTTTCCATCCTTGAAGAAAATAATAATGTCGTCAATATCCGAACAGTTGCAAACGAATTCGTCTTTTTTGAGCGATGTTCCAATAAAACCTTCTTCGTAATTCACGTACAATTTCTCGTTGGCTTCTACTACTTTGGCGGCAACAATTGTTTCGAAGTTACGAATCTCTGTTTTTCGTGTAAAATCCTTCCCGTACTTTGATTTCAACCCTTCGTACCACGAAATAGTGTATGCTACCAAATGCGCCAGATAATGATCAATTTCATCAATTTTCTTTTGAATGGCTAATAAAGTATCATTTGCTTTATCTGTATCAAATTTGGTGATACGCATCATTTTTATTTCGAGCAATTTCAAAAAATCCTCGCGCGTAATTTCACGAATAAAATCTTTTTTAAAGGGCTCTAACCTATTATCGATATGAGCAATTACAGCATCTTGTGAGGTGCTATCTTCAAAACCTTTATCTTTATAAATGCGGTTTTCAATAAATAATTTTTCGAGCGAAGTAAAGAACAATTGTTCCAGCAATTCTGCTTTCTGAATCTCCAGTTCTGTTTTCAGTAAATCCTTTGTATGTTCACAACTCACTCGAAGCATTTCTGAAATACCCATAAAGCGGGGTTTGTTGTCATGAATCACGCAGCAATTTGGCGAAATACTCAATTCGCAGTCAGTAAAGGCATAAAGTGCATCTATCGTTTTGTCGGAAGAAGAGCCGGGAAGTAAATGAACCAATATTTCAACCTCTGCCGAAGTATTGTCATCAACTTTACGAATTTTTATTTTTCCTTTATCGCTGGCGCGAATGATGGACTCAATCAGTTTGGAAGTATTCGTTCCGAAAGGAATTTCGGTGATAGCCAGGGTTTTATTGTCAATTTTACCGATTTTTGCACGAATTTTCACCGCTCCACCACGTTCCCCATCGTTGTAACGACTAACATCAATAGATCCTCCCGTTTGAAAGTCAGGATACAATTCAAATTCTTCACCCCGAAGATGCGCTATACATGCATCAAGTAATTCATTGAAATTATGTGGTAATATCTTTGAATTTAAACCTACAGCGATACCTTCAACTCCTTGCGCCAAAAGTAATGGAAATTTTACAGGCAAAGTTACCGGTTCTTTGTTTCGACCATCGTAGGACGAGCACCATTGTGTTGTTTTTGGATTGAATACGGTTTCGAGAGCAAATTTTGAAAGTCGGGCTTCAATATAACGCGGAGCAGCAGCACCATCGCCGGTAAGAATATTTCCCCAGTTTCCCTGACAATCAATTAACAAATCTTTTTGTCCGAGTTGAACCAGTGCATCTCCGATAGAAGCGTCGCCATGAGGATGAAATTGCATCGTATGACCTACGATATTGGCCACTTTATTGTAGCGACCATCGTCCAACCGTTTCATTGAGTGAAGAATACGACGTTGAACGGGTTTCAAACCATCGTAAATATCTGGTACAGCACGTTCAAGGATAACATACGAGGCATAATCCAGAAACCAGTTTTGGTACATTCCGGATAAATGATGTTTTACTGCATCGGTGCTTATTTTAGGAACTTTGTAATTAGAATGCACAGCAGAGGAAGCATCGTTTACGATTTCTTCGGCTGTGCCTGCGTTTTCGTTTTCTTCGTTTTCAGCTTCAATAATTTCGTCTGTGCTCATGTATAGTTAGAAGATATTAGTTATTCGTTACAAGAATTTGGTATTTAGTTCTCAAAAAAGGCAAAATCTGTTTCCTAAAACTGCCTGTTTCAATAGTATTTTTCCAATTCAATCCACAAAAATACAAAAAAAATAGTAACTTTGTACCTCGTTTTAAACTCGATTTTTTCGAAATCTCAATATAATATTTCTTGTTACTAGAAACTCATAACTAGTAACTCGTAACATGTAACTAGCAACTAAATATATGGCTTCACAAGAAGATGTTTTTAAAAAACTGATTGCTCATTGCAAGGAATACGGTTTTGTATTTCCTTCGAGCGAAATTTACGACGGTCTTGCTGCCGTTTACGATTACGGACAAAATGGTGTAGAATTGAAAAACAATATTAAAAAATATTGGTGGGACAGCATGGTATTACTCCACGAAAATGTTGTTGGTATTGATGCTGCTATTTTTATGCACCCAACAACTTGGAAAGCTTCGGGACATGTGGATGCTTTTAATGATCCGTTAATTGACAACAAAGACAGTAAAAAACGTTATCGTGCCGATGTATTGATTGAAGATCTTTTGGCAAAATACGATGATAAAATGAACAAAGAAGTGGAAAAAGCCGCAAAACGTTTTGGCGATAGCTTTGACGAAGCCGTTTTCCGCTCTACAAACGAACGTGTGAAAGAAAATCAGGCTAAACGGGATGAGATTTATGCTCGTTTTGTTAAGGCTCTGAACGATACTAATCTTGCTGAGCTTAAAGCCATTATAGAAGATTACGAAGTGGTTTGTCCAATAAGCGGAACCCGCAACTGGACTGATGTTCGTCAGTTTAATTTAATGTTTTCTACCGAAATAGGTTCAACCGCCGAAGGGGCAATGAAAATTTATCTACGTCCTGAAACTGCTCAGGGGATTTTCGTAAACTTCCTGAATGTTCAAAAAACAGGACGTATGAAAATTCCATTCGGCATAGCTCAAATTGGGAAAGCTTTCCGTAACGAAATTGTTGCCCGCCAGTTTATTTTCCGTATGCGCGAATTCGAACAAATGGAAATGCAATTCTTTGTTCGTCCGGGTGAAGAAATGAAATGGTTTGAGCACTGGAAAGAATTCCGTTTAAAATGGCACAAAGCACTAGGTTTGGGTGATCAGAAATATCGTTTTCACGATCATGATAAGCTAGCACATTATGCTAATGCAGCTACCGATATTGAGTTCGAAATGCCTTTCGGATTCAAAGAAGTAGAAGGAATTCATTCACGTACTGATTTTGACTTAAGCAGTCATGAAAAATTCTCCGGGAAAAATATTAAGTATTTCGATCCGGAGATTAATCAATCGTATGTACCTTATGTAATTGAAACGTCTATTGGTGTCGATCGTACTTTCTTGTCAATTATGGCAGCATCTTACAAAGAGGAAACCCTTGAAAACGGGGAAACACGTGTTGTGCTGAGTTTGCCTCCTGTTTTGGCTCCTGTAAAAGCATGTATTATGCCATTAGTGAAAAAAGATGGTCTACCTGAAAAAGCACGTGAAATTATGAACGATTTGAAGTTCGATTTCAAATGTGGCTACGATGAAAAAGACTCTATCGGAAAACGTTACCGTCGTCAGGATGCAATTGGAACACCATTTTGTATTACGGTGGATCATCAAACAGTAGAAGATAATTGCGTAACAATTCGTCATCGCGATACGATGTTGCAGGAACGTGTTGCTATCTCCGATTTAAGTAAAATCATAGGCGATGCCGTAAATATGAAAAACTTGTTTAAGAAAATTATAGGATAATTATATCACAATAAATTATTGAAGGCTGTTTGGATTTTATGTCCCGACAGCCTTTTTTTTTAACTTCAAAGCGTCGTTAAACCTCAAAGCGTCTTTAGACCTTTGAGTGTTTAAATGCTTTAGAGTTTTGAACCTTTAAAATCACCTTCTTTCCAATAAATCATTTGTTAAACTGGTTTTGAGAAGCTATATTTTTCGAGATAATATTGTTCTGAAAATCTATACATTTTCTTGTTGTAATAGTTAAAAATATTTATCTTTAAATATTAGTTATGAACAAGATAGTGTTTTGTTATCAGGAAATTAAGTAGTTAGCCTGTTCATAACTGCTGTTTATAAGTTGTTTATAACAACGAATGAAAAAGCTTGCATATTGCATATTCATTGTATTATATTTGCAACATGAGTTTCGACTCAAGACATAAAAAACTATGTTGAACGATCTTTGAAATACTGATACACCAAAGAAATCAATAGTTAAATATTGAAACAAGATGCAGGGCAACTGATATTTTGAGCGAAGAACGTACTGACTATGAAAACATAGTTATCTCCAATATTGTGTGCGCAAGCGTGCAATGAGCTGTATAACACCGTTACGTAGTTTTAAGGTTTCTTGCCAGTTTGAAAAGTACCACGGCGTCTGACTCTATAAATGAAATTGTGCATTTGAGAAAATGCATCCAGTCTCTTGTAGACTGGAAAACCGGGTAGTCGGGGAAATAGGGAGTGTGATAAAAGCGATTCGTCACTTTGATGCATTTCCGATTGCAAAGAAAAAAACAGTCATGTTTTAGAAATTGCAATTTAAAAAACTCAGACGATGCAGAACAAAAAAATAAAAAGTCAAAGAGTTCAATGTTTAGGTATGAAACGAATCTCGTTAATACGGGATAAGTTCCGGGTGAAATGATAAAAGATTATTTTACGCTAGAGACCAACACTTTAGAAAGTATTCAATAAAATGAAGACAATTTGAAATGAACGTTTCTGGCAACGAAATGAACAATTGCATTCACTTGAAAATGAGTTTATAACTGAACGAAATTTTGTTGGTCTCGTACCCACAGAGTAAATCGGTCAGGAGTAAAAACAATCTGTAGAAGTGCAGACTTAGTAGCGATACAAAGGAAACACAATAGATAAAAACAGAAAATATCAAACCCAGAAGATGACTGAAGTTGAAACCGAACACAGGAAGAACCTCCTTGATAACTGCCCTTAAAAAGTGGAAGGATAGGAAAAGCAACCAAGGTGAAGCGGAACAATGCATAGCTAACAAAGGCGACTAGAAATAGACGCACAAGTAAAACTGTAGAAGTTGTCAAATGAAAAAACTTTCGGGCGAAGGTTGGACGAAATGAAGGAAACTGAAAAGGAACTGACATTCACTATCTTCATCACTAAGAATACTAAATGCAGAAATAAAGAAGTTCAATTTTGAAACCGCCTGTTTCAGGCAAAACTCACGAATTGAGCTGAACCGTTTCAAAGCATTAGCATTGCAAATGGTAGTACTAAAATCAACCTTGTGTTGTTTTGAAAGAATACAATTTGTCAATTAGTAAAAAACCATGAAGGTTGGCACGAGAAGATAAAGTATTTATCCGTAGATAATTTTATTACAAAAATTATAAAACTAGATATACAGCATTTTATTACTAATGACTGTTGATTTTGAGTTCTTATTTTCGTTGTGGATTAAATATAGAATCCTTTTAGGAAGAAGCGTTGAAACACACACGGAGCTATATTGAAAGATGGATATTTCGATGAGAAATCATTTGAAACAGAAATTCGACACAAACCGTATATCAAAACAATGATTTTAAACAAATTAAATCGTTTTAAATGATGTCGGGGGCTGGTAAAGTGAAAACGAAAAAACAGACAGATATGGTTGTAAAAACACGATCCGAAATGAGCATTTCGACAGGTTGATAAAACAATCTCGGAACAACTACGTTAGGAAAGTTTGACGACAATTAAGCCGACAAAAGCCAGCATAATAAACATATCCAAATCAGACTCAGTGAGGTAACATCAGTATTAGAAAAAGATAGTAACATATATTTATGTTTAGAGAGGGCGTCCGTAAGGATGCCCTCTCGCTATTTAAAGCAATTTGTAAGGGTTGTTTTTATTTCTCGGTTATCCTATAACCAACCCGCCATTCGATAAAATCGGATACATGAAAAGCATAATCACGCAAAGTCATTCCAATAAAAATATCATTGTCAAAATAATATTTCAGCCCAATTCTTTGATGAAATGCAGGTGATTGATTCAGGGTTTTCTTTCGGTAAAGATATACTGCAGGTTGCAATATAAGTGATAGCCTATTTACAACCAATTCATAAGAAGGGAAGATGCTAATCTGTATTTTATCAGCTAAAGGACCTACAACAGGATCAAAATCATTGGTATTAGTTGCTATTTTTGCAGCTTCTTCAGCATTCACTGTGCTGTTGTAAACAAAATTAATTCCCAATCCAAATTTCGATTTGCGGCTAACCTGACGATTGAAACAGGTGGTGAAACCAAAGACCGGATACAACAACCCTTCGTATTGTTCAATAATGTCTGAGCTAACCGAATCGACAAAAACAAGATTTTTTGCACCGACAAAAGCAGAAAATTCCAATTCGTTACGAGGATCAAATTTTGGTAATGTTTGTTTTATAAATTCGGGTTTTTCGTATAAGTTGTACCGTAAACTTACTTTTGGTGCAATGCTATTAATTCCGGAATTTGGGATTTTCAATGCTCCGTTCGAAAAGTGAGTCAGACTAAAACCTGTGACTAAATCAATGTTTTTTGTCAGTTCAAAGTCGAGATTTAATCCGGCATCGATAAAAAATGATTGTCCGGCTCCAATTGCATTGTTATATTGATTTGTTATAGGATTAAATGATTTCCAGTTGGCTGTAGCGCCGAAACTGAGTTCGTAATTAAAGGCTCCTTTATCCCAACGAACAAAGGGAGCATTCAGAAATCCAAATAACGCAATGGGTGTTCCAATTTCCTGTGGATTATGAAAATCTGCCACATAAGTGCCAAATCCCCATTCAGGATAATTGTAGATTTGTTCCCATAGTTTTTCACCATTGGTTTGCTTCGATATTTTCAGATGAAAATCCTGATATTCATCCAGCTTTGTTGCCTGAGCATTTCTACCTCTCAGAAAATCGTTAGTGGAAAAAACATAACCATTCTGATATCCCACTATAATATTTTTGTTTTCCCAGAAGTTTTTTTTCGAAATTGTATCTGATTCAGTCTGTGCAGTTAATGTAATTGACAATAAAAGACTAAATGTGAATATTAGTTTAAGTTGATTCATGCTTCAATTTTATTATTTTGCGGAGTTTTAATAATCATCGATAAAATTCCGGGTAAAACAATCAACAACAAAGGCAAAGCCACTAACAAACCACCAATAACTGCTATGGCTAATGATTGATGCATTTGTGCACCGGCACCTATTCCCATTGCAAGTGGTAAAAGAGCCATTATTGCACCTGTAGCGGTCATTAATTTAGGACGAAGTCGGGCTGAAATCGCAAAGTTTAGCGCATCTCGAACCGTTGAAGTTTTTAGTTGACTTAGAAATTGCTGGATGGTAAAAATGCTATTCTCGCCAATGATACCTACTATCATTATTAGTCCGGTGTAGCTTCCAATATTTAAAGCCGTATTGGTGATGAATAATGCCAAAACCCCTCCAACAACCCCTAGTGAACTTACAAAAATCACAGTGAGCGATAATTTCAAACTTTTGAACATGAAAAGTACAACGGTAAACACTAACAAAGCAGCCAGTAATAGAATGCGAAGTAGTTCATCGAAAGATTGTTGTTGCTCGGCGAATGAACCGCCATATTCTATCTGGTATGAAGGAGGCAATGTGATGTTTGTCATCTTTTTTTGAACATCTTTCATTACACTTCCCAAATCACGACCGTTCAACCGAGCAGTGATGGCACCCATCGATTGTAGATTTTCGCGTTCAATTTCGGCAACTCCACTTTTAATTTCAAAATCGGCCACCTGACTGGCTGAAATGACATCGCCTATTGGAGTAAATATTTTTACATCCTTCATTTTTTCGATGGGTGTTCTATTGTTGAGTGCCGAAATCATGCGGATATTGGTAAGTTGTTCTTTTTCAGGAATTGAGCCTACTACCTGACCCCCAAGATAAATTTCCAGTTGATTTTGTAAATCAGAAGAACTAAGTCCGAACTGTTTTAGTTTATCTTCTTTCGGAATTATTCGTACCATTGGTCCGGCAATGACGATACCATTGAACACATCGGCTGTTCCTTCAACGGACTCTACACTGTCGGAAATCTGACGCGATAATGCCTGAAGTTTTTCTGTGTTATCACCAAAAACCTTTATTTCAATAGGTTGAACGCTGCTCATTAAATCGCCCAGCATATCACCAATCACTTGTCCAAAATCGACAATCAAAGCTGGGAGCGTTTTCTCTATTTTCTGACGAATCTCATCCGAGACTTCTTCGGTTGTGAGTTTGCGGTCTTTTTTCAATTCAATAAGATAATCGCCACGACTAGGTTCTGTTATGAAAAAGCCCATTTGAGTCCCTGTGCGACGTGAATAAGATTTTACTTCCGGCGTACTTTCCAGTATTTTGTCCACTTCGTTGAGCATGCGTTCGGTTTCTTCGAGCGATGTTCCGGGAGGTGAGTCAAAATCTAGAACTATTGAACCTTCGTCCATTTCAGGTAGAAATCCTGTTTGTAATCGGGGCATTATAAGAAACAAACTCACCAATAGTATGACGATAAATGCGCCGCTGATATATGGTTTTGAAATAAAATAACTGATCCATGAATGATTTTTGTGTTCAAGAACAACAGTCGTTTCGTCCAGACTTTTATTTTTTGAAAAAAGTAAATAAATAACAGGTAATCCAAGCCATGTGATGATGAACGAACAAACCAATGTTATTATCATGGTTTCGGTCAGGAATTTGAAATATGCACCTGCCACACCGGTCATTAATTCGAATGGAATAAGAATAACTATGGTGCTGAGCGATGAACTAATCATAGAAGGCAACAAAAATTTAATGGCTTTCCCCACTAGTTCATTCGGTTTTCGATTTGGGAATTCTTCGTGGGTACGATGAATTTGTTCCACCACAATGATGGCATCGTCAATAATTAAACCAATGGATGCGGCAATTGCACCAATGGTCATAATGTTGAAATCGAATCCAATAAAATAAAGTGCTAAAAATGTGAGTGCAAGAGTGAGTGGAATGGTAACGAGCAAAACCGAACCTGCTTTGAATGAGCGAAGGAAAATTAGCACCACAACTATTGCCAATGCTAAGCCAATCCATAGCACATCAATAATACTTTTGATGCTGTTGTTTACAAATTCAGCCTGATTGTAATACGGTTTTAGTTCTACACCCTTTGGTAATAGTTTATTCAGTTCATCAACTTTCTTCGAAACTTCGCTGGCCACATCAATCAGGTTGGCATTGGGTTGTTTCATTACTGCCAGTAAAGGAACGTTTTTGCCATCGGCTTTTATCTTAATGTATTCTGCTTTTTCGTCAATAACTACCTGACCAATATCGGATATTTTAATGCGTCTTATTCCATTATCAAAAATAATCAGGTTTTTTAGTTCATCCAGGTTTTTTAAGGTGGCATCGGTTACAGTCAGGTACAAACGGTTGTAATCCACCGTGTAACCATTGGAACTTATAAAATCGGTCTGTTGTAAAGCTTGCTGAATATCCTGTGGCCCGATTTTCAGCATTTGCATTTTTTGTTCGTTGAGAACAATGCGGTATTCTTTTTCTTTTCCGCCAATAACTTGAACCGACGAAACACCGGCTACACGCGACAAATAAGGTTTTACGGTATATTCAGCCAGCATTTTCAATTCCACCTGATCTTTGGTTTTCGATTGCAACGAATATCCCATAACCTGAAGTATGGATGGATTCATTTTTTCCACCGTAATTTGAACACCTGCAGGCAAATCATTTTTTATCTGATTGATTTGAGATTCAACCTGTTGTTTGTCCAAATCGATATCGGTATTCCACTCCATAAAAGCAGAAATTTCGCAACTGCCCATGCTGGTAGTGCTTCGAACTAAACGGATATTCTCCACTCGTTTGATGGCGTTTTCGATGGGTTTTGTAACCGTTACCATCATTTTCTCGACGGGTTGTTCCCCGTTTTCGGCTATGATTTTAATTTTCGGAAAGGTTACATTGGGGAAGAGCGAAGTTTTCATGTTTTGATATGAGAATGCTCCTCCAATAAGTATCAGAACTAATATAACCGTAATCGGACTTTTAAATCGTGTAAATAGTTTTTCCATAATATATTACCCCTAATCCTACCTAAAGTTAGGTAAACCATAAACGGGAATTAAATTTGGTTGTTTTTTCTGCTAAAAAATATTATGATATTATAATACAATATGAGTTAAGATTTGAAATGGGGCTTTGCCCCAAACCCCACTTACTCTTTTTGCCTTGATGCAAAAAAGTATGCAAAAAAAATCAAGACTCCGCCCGCTTCACTCGAAAAAATTGTCGCTTGTAGGCTGAAAACTTTAAACTCGTCTCGACGAAATACGTCGAGACTCAAACAGAAAAGTTTTCTACGACCACTTCACTCGATTTTTCGGTTCACCGGACGAGGTCAATCCGCATCGAATCATTATTCTGATTTTAAAGTGCTCATAATCTATTGATTTAATATTTCTCATTTTTTTCTACAGATTATTTTTTTTCCTCTATCACCTACATCACTTACTAAATAATTCTTTCAAATCTTTAGAAGTATGCATTATAATAAATAGTAATTTTTTCCCCTTTAGGGGCTAGGGGTAGTATTAGGGGTTATTCTAACTTTTGTACTATCATTCATGCCATAAGCCCCTACACTTACAATCAAATCTCCTTTTTGTATTCCAACTCCTTCTATCTCAACCGTTGTTTCATTTGAATATTTTTTGATAACCGGCGTTTTGATAGCTAAATCTTTATCAACAATTTTCATAACCCAAAATTCGGTTTGCTTCTCGTTCGTCATCAATGCCGATTTGGGAATCATTAAACACAAATTTCGTTTCGACTTTTGAAATGTAGCTGTTATATTCAGGTTTTCAGGGATTTGTTTGTTTGTGTTGGGCGAAATCAATATTTGTTGTGTTTGGTTGGTTTCATCTACTGTAGGTAAAATTCGGTTTACAATTCCAATTAATGTTGTATTGTCGGGTAAGGTCAATTGGCATTTTGAACCAACTTTTATTATTGAGTTAAACTCATAAGGCATATTTGCCTGAACGGTAATGTTTTTATTCTCAATAATAGTACATAATACAGCACCTTCGGCCACATAAGCTCCGGTTTCCGACACCAAAAGTTCGCCCATAAACCCGTCGGAACTTGCAAGTACTTTTATAAATCCTGCACTTTCTTTCTCGGAATTTCCCAATGCCTTGCTTTCCTTGCTTTGAATTTCGAAAAGTACCTCATTCCTCTTTACAGTATCACCAAACTTCACTTTTGTGGAATAAATATAGCCGGAAATGGGCGAAAGCACCTGATTCTTTTTCAAAAAAATGGTTTTGGCATTCAGTTGAAGTACATCTGTAATATTGCCTTCTTCTACCGGACTCACATTTACTGAAACAACCGGTGTCTCATTTTCCGTAGTGGTTTCCTGTTTTTTACACGAAAAAATGATAAGTATTGCGAAAGCACTTATTAGAAGATATTTGTGTTTTATCATCTTTGTATTTTTTATTAATAATTCCAGTAATTATAAGCATTGATAAGAATTTGCTTTTCCATATCGAGTAACGATTTTTCTTGTTTTTTTGTTGTAAAATCACGTAAAAATATTTTGAAATCCATAATAGAAATTTCGGCAACGACTAATTGTTTTTGGTATGCCTGATATAGTTCAGTGTACATTTTCAACTGATTTTCTGACAATAAAATACGTTCATCAAGAGCATTTATTTGCAATTGAATCTTCTTAAGATTTAATTGCTTTTGAGTTGAGAAATGGTCTTTTTCAAATGAAATTGTTTTTAATTTTAAGGTTGATTTTTGAGCTTCAATTTTTCGTTGATTGCCATCAAAAATGTTCCAACTAAAATTTAATCCGGTACTAAACCCAAACCGATCGAAGCCAGGTAAATAAACAGCATTCATGCCCGCATTAGCAAATAAGTTAAGCTGGGGTTTGTATTTCAATTCACTAATAATTTGATCGGTTATTACATTCAGGCTGTCGTTGCTGTATGAATTCAAAAATTGAGAATTAGTTACAGTTGTTGGTTTTAATATTATATCAGACCATTCAATTTTGTTGTTTATCGATTCTTTTATTCCACAAAGTAAATACAAATCGTAAATATTAGTGTTGAATTCTTCTTCGGACGCTTTTAGTTGAATTTCAGCGTTTTGAAATTCCAGTTGCATCAACATGACATCCGTTTGTTTATAAATGGCGTGTTTTGCCAATAGTTTCAGCGTGCTAAATTGTTCCTTCAATTGCGCATTTAATTCCAGCAAATTCTCAAGTTGTTTTTTTGATTTGCGACAAAGAACAAATTGGTAACCAACTAATTGCTCCAACTCGTGAATGTTGAGTTGAATGGCATCTTTATTTTGTTTGTCTGCGATTTCGCTTTTATTTTTAAATGCCTTTAAACTGCTACTTTTTAATAGAGGTTGATTGAGTGTTACGAATGCCTGAAACTGTCCACCATCAGTATACGCCTGATCGTAACCGATATAATTAGTCGCACCGGGCGAAGTTAATTCAAAACGAGTTGTATTATTGTCGTGTGAGATAATGGGAGCAAAAAGGACATTTGATTCGAGGTTTATTACTGGACTTTTAAGAATGCGCTCGGTTTGTTGCAGATCAAGTCTAATCAATTCCGTATTCGCTTTGTTTTGCTGCAAAAGTGGACTGTTCAATTTTGCCTGTTCGAGAAAATAATTTAAGTCTGGCTGCTGTGCATTAATATTCTCAATGCCGAAAACACATAAAAACGTTAGTAGTATTATTGTAATTCGATTCATAATTTTTTTTATACTAAAACAATGTACATCTGTAAAGATATTCTAAAGGAAATCTAAAGAATGAAATTAAGGTTTCAAATGTATAGAAAAAATATTGAAATTACTTCGTTAATGACAAAAAATAGAATGCAGTCCACAATAGTTATCGGGTTTAAGAGGGTTCCCAAACTGTAGTATCAATAATTTTATAGTTTCAATTTGAAAGAATAACTGTAAACGAAAAGATGCGAAGTCGGTAATACACGAAAAAATCCATTCTTTGTGACTTTGCAACTTTACGCCCAAAATAAACTAGCATTTACGAATTGATACTTCCACTCTCTTTTGTAGAATATATGAGATGTCCTCTCTATTTCTCTGTATATCATTTGTATATAAAATTTTATCTTGTAATAAATTCTAATAGATAGAGTAAAAAATATAAAATATATTTATATCTTTACAATATAAAACAAAAATCCTCTTTTTGTTCGCTCTTTTCTTAAGTAATGTTAATAAATATTCAGCATGAAAATACTACATTTTTTTTCATTATTCCTGTTCGTATTATTAATGACCAACTGTAATCATGACTCGAATAATCCGGATAATCCGGATAATCCGGATAATCCTGAAAATCCAGTAAATACACCTCTTTGTGAAATATCTGATATTGAATTTACGTCTGTAAATGATGCTAAATTAATAATAGTCAATACAAAATTAGACTGGAATGTTGCCACAAGTGATGACTGGATTAAACTTACCGAAAACAAAGGAAAGGGCAAAACAGGTATTCTGGTAGGTGTTGAAGATAACGTAAGTATTCCCAGAAATGGAAAAATAACAATCACAACTGTCGACTCAATACATGAAATAAAAATTTCACAATTTGGACCTAACAGTTTAACTTACTCAGTGGGTGGGGTAGAAGTTAAACTAATTTTAGCTCCAGCTGGTCAATTCCTTATGGGACTGAATAATAATTGGATTGACGGTCCTCAACGTCGGATAAAAATAGATAGTTTGTACATATGCGAAACAGAAGTAACAAATGAACTTTGGAAAGCAGTGACAGGGACATTGCCTTACGATACTGTAAACGCAATTGCAGATATAACAGTATCAAAAGTGAATTTAGAACCAGTAACTTACATTTCGTGGAACGATGTTCAAAAATTTTTAACTTCACTGAATCTGAGAACAGGAAGTCAGTTTAGATTGCCAACGGAGGCTGAATGGCAATATGCAGCATCCGGTGCAAACCTAAGCAAAGGTTATATTTACTCCGGTAGTAACAATCTGCGTGAAGTGGCGTGGTATCAAGAGAACTCCGGAAGTGCAAAGCAGCCTGTAAAACAATTGTTACCCAACGAACTAATGTTGTACGATATGAGTGGTAATGTAAGTGAATGGTGCAACGATTGGTACAAGGATTATTACGGAGACGATTCAGCACCTACAAATAATGTTGTTTATAATCCTACAGGTCCATTGACTGGAACAAATCGGGTTGTTAGAGGTGGCAACTATGCTTCAAGTCTATTACTTAACAGTTCTCCTTGCAATTTGAATGCAAGAAGTTCAATATGCCCTGTATGTTATGAAGTCGTTTTTCCAGGAACTGTTCATGAAAAAATTGTATATGGGTGTGGATATGTTGGATTTCGTTTTGTTCTTCCTTTAATCAAATAAAAATTGAAATACAACTTGCTTATTCCTATTTTTAATCAAGCTGTTTTTTTTCTGTTTACTAAATTTTGCATATTCATTACGAACTTAAAAAATATAATCGTATGAAAGGTAACCTATTATTGTTTACATTTATTTTTGCAACAAGTTTGTCGGCTCAAACCGTTGTAAATATGAAAATGCCTACACAAGCTGCAGAAGCACTCGAGGTGGCCATTCTTTTCGAAGAACCACTTCCTCTAGATATTCCGGTTGTTTTGGGTATTATCGGTTTCGGAATTAAAGGCGGAACAAATCCTTACACATATACTTGGTTAAAAGATGAAGTGATTATTGGCACAGGAACTACAATAGTTATAACACCCACTGCAGGAAGCACATATACTCTGCGTGTTTCTGATAAGAACAAATGTGTAATAAATAATTCACTCAATTTATCTGCAATTAAAAAAGCCCCCGGAAATTATCGTATTGAGCAACTGAAAATTTATCCAACCCTTGTCAACACTCATATCAATGTCGAATTTTCGGAATTTGTGCCGGAAAATACCCAGATAAAAATATTTGACATAAAAGGAATTAATCATTTTCAACAAAATATTACTGGCAGTACAACCATTTATCCACAACTCACGCAGGGAGAATATTTTGTGGTGATTGAAAGTGCTGGAAAATATAGTGTTCAAAAAATCATTGTAACAAATCATTGAAAACGCTATGAAATCAATAAAATACAAAAGTTTGTACACACAATCATTTATATTGTTTTGCATATATATGTTTGTGAGTTTAATTTGCAGCAATAATCTTTTAAATGCTCAAATTAAATCAACTGAAATTGCCGGAAGGTATGCGCTGAATTACTTTAATTCATTTAGTCAGAAAAGTGAAATTCAAAAAGTAAAAGTTAGTTCAGGTGACATACAGTTAAAATATCAATCGGAAGATAAGGCATCTGTTCCTGTCTATGTTTTTCAAAATGAACAAAAAGGGTTTGTCGTTTTTGCTCAAAGCATCAATGGTTTTCAGGTGTTGGGATATTCTGACAAAGCCACTTTTGATTCAACCAACATTCCTGAAAGTTTCCTGCAACTTTTGAAGATTTACGAAAATGCAGACCCTGATAAGATTAAAGGAATCCAAAATTCATACGAAAATTCAGTGGCAGTAGCACCATTATTAGACGAAGCAGGAGTAGCTCTTAATCAATTTTCTCATGAAAATGCCGGTGGATGTCCTACAGGTTGTGTGGCGACTGCTATGGCGCAAATTATGAGTTATTATAAGTATCCCAACAAAGGCGTTGGTTCTCATTGTTATACACATCCTACTTATGGACAACTTTGTGCCGATTTTGAAAACACTAATTACAATTGGGCAAATCCCAGTGAGTCTGATTATAAGTTGTTATCTTTCCATGTAGGGGTCGCAATGGATATGGGTTATTGCAGCGATCCTTCCGGAAGCGTACCTTTATCTTCGGGTTATATTTATGCTTTGCAAGATTATTTTGGATATACTTGTGAGCCATTTAACTATTTAGCAAGTCTACCTTTAATTCAGGACGAAATTGTGCAACGAAAACCTATTTATGTTGAGCTGCCGGGCAATCCGGGTCATGCTGTAGTTTTGGATGGTTTTGACAATAACGGTTTTTTTCACATCAACTTTGGCTGGGGCGGAAATGCTAATGGTTATTATCAGTTCAACGGTTCAACAATTGATGTGGGTTATAAACTCTCGGCGGATATTGGGCAAGCTCTTTTAATACAGCCGGGGCATGTTTGTTTAGATAAAACAGATTCCCTTACATTAGTATCAATTCAAAACAATATCAGTAATTTAAACTGGGATTTATCTAATTCTCAAAAAAGGTCAGGCATAATTACATTAGATGGCAGGGTTCTCGGCTTGCTTATTAATTCTTATAATAGTGTTATTGAAGGTTCGATACCTGAGAGTATTGGAGATCTGAAAAACTTAATTTTTTTAAAAATTTTTGGCAAACTACATGGGACTTTACCTCAGTCAATTTCCAATCTGACCAAACTTCAGACATTACACATTTCAAACGAAGCCGGAACTTTAAGTGACACAATTCCCAATGATATAGGTAATTTATCCGATTTATCCAATTTAAATATTTATAATGCTGTTAAAGGACCTATACCACCCTCCATTGGGAAGCTCACTAATCTACAAGACATTAACTTGTCAATAGGAAATCTCGATGGAGCCATCCCCAATGAATTATACAACTTAAAGAATCTATATTCGATATGTATAAGTAGTGCAGGTAAAATAACTGGAAATATATCAGAAAACATAGGAAACCTGAAAGAACTTCGTTATATAAATTTAAATAACAATCAAATTACAGGTAAAATTCCTTCTTCCATTGGAGAATTAACAAATCTCGTCACAATCGATTTGTCTGGGAATGAACTGAATGGAGAACTCCCGCTTTCGCTAAAAAATTGCAACTTATTAACCCGACTGAACCTTTCGAATAATAAATTGGAGGGTTTGGTCCCTCCTATTTTTGAGAATATGAACAGCCTGACGAGTCTCGAATTAGCTTACAATAAACTGACAGGGATAAGTCAAAATATTGGGAAACTCACAAGTATTACAGGATTAATCCTAAACAACAACGAGCTTACGTCACTTCCCGATTCGCTGAATCAGTTAAAAACGTTACAAATTTTATCTGCAGATTCGAATAAAATATCCCTGTTACCCGAAAACATGAATCAGCTTACCAGTCTTAAAACCCTTAATCTGGCAAATAACGAAATAAATCATTTCCATGCAGATTTATGTTACTTGCCGAATTTGACAGATATAGATCTCAGTTATAACAAAATAACATTTTTGCCTACCTTGGCATCCAGTTTAAACGCACAAAATTTTTATATACAAGATAACGAACTTTCTGGGATTTTGCCAGCCAATTTACTTCGGACTCAGCGTTTTTCATATCGGTTCTATAATAACCGATTTGTTTACAACGATATTCCTGTCGGGAATGATTTTACAAATGATATAGGATCCCAGAAATCGTTAAAACTATCAAAAAATATTTTCAAAGGATCTAATGGTGACAGCATCGAGATTGATATTCGAAATCTGTACAATAATCTGAATAAGAACGATCACTATTATTGGTATGAATATCTAAAATTTAATGGAAATCAGATACAAAAAGAAGTTGAACAAGGTCCGGTTTTACATCTTGTGATATCAGACAAAGATTTACCCCAAAAATATTACTGTAAAATTACAAATGATAGTGTTGCTTCTTTCAAGGATCCACTAGTTAATTACAAAATGCCTTGTTTGAGTTCTTTGAACACCGATACTATTTTTGTTGAACTAATAACCAATGAAGAGTTTTTCCACGAAGAATATTCTGATAGTTATATTGTTCAATCACAAGATGTTATAAAAAAAGAAATAACTGATAAAACAGTTACGCTGATTTCTCCTTTCAAAATGCGTGGAGTTAAAAAATGGGAAGGTTCTGCTGATGGGAAAATCTGGTATGAGCTATCTGTTTCAATGTCACAAAACGATCTTAAAACAAACATTGTATCAGTAAAAACTGAAGAATTAATACTATCTCCTAAAACTCCGTCATTCTACCGTTGTAAGCTTCTCGAATCAAATTGTGGTCCGATGTACAGCGATACTATAAAAGTAAATCCGTACGGAAAAGTGTTAGTTGATTCTATCGTCAATGTTGATTTAAATATGGTGAAAGTAAAAACGGATAGCATTGAGATTACTATCCCTAAAGGTATACACCAGGGCGATTTCAGACTTACAGTGGTGAAATTAGATAATCCACCTGCTGCAACTGAAAATATAAAAATGAGTTCAGTTTATGATGTTACAGTGAGTTTTGGTAATGTTTTTGATATTCCACTACTTATTAAATTCAAAAATATACCCAAAAATTTCGACCCAATGAAAATTGATGCATATCAGGGTGTTTATTTTGATGATATAAATCAGGAATGGGTGAAATTCAATAATTCTTTTATTAGCTATACCGACAGCACCCTCAATATCCTTACTAATCATTTGACAAAATTATCGTGGTGGTGGGATGGTGAAGCTCTCTTTGGTAATACTCATGTTCAATCGGGAAAAAGAGTAAATGTATATTATGTCTGGACAAAGAATTCAACAGAAGATCAATATTTCCAAAAGTACGAGTCTATTGTTCAAAGCAAACCCCGACCATGGAGAAATACCAATACAGATCCAGATGCTAATGGAAATCCGATAATGATTCAGGATATTGTTGCAAATATGGATACAATTATTGCCAGATTCGAAGCATTAGGACTTGAAACTCCTTATTTAAATTTTAATGTATATGTAGCTGATTATGGGAGCGACTATTATGCCAAGATTGGAGCGGATGGATATTTATCTCCCCGTGGCTACTTTCGATTTAATTTAAAAATGGCCTGTAAAAAGGATGAAGAAGAAATGCGTAAAACTTTAGCACATGAATATATGCACTACACGCAGGACTATTATATGACTGTATTATTAGATAATTTGTTTTTTACCGAAGTTCATGCACCTTTAGCTGATCGATTAGTGTGGCCAAATACAAGTCAACTTGAAAATTCTGAATGTGAATCGTTGCTGCGTGATAGTTATTACTCAAGAGCTGGCTCAATAGCGGATTTTGATGCTGGAGAATACAGTATTTTTGATTTATTATCAAATTCATGGGATCATGATGCTACATTAGCGGTTCTTGAAAAACTTTCAGTGGCATTATTTACTATTGAAGCAAATTTATCAGGTTGCTTCCTTCATTACATGCGCTCTTACCGTACAGGAACCAAATTAGATATTGTTAAATTGCTGATCAATCACGGTTGGGTTAGTACTGCTGTTAATTGGAAATGGATTGCATACTTGAATACACAAACCAATTCTCAGCTGAACACAAAACTTGGTGATGAGTTTGACGATTATGTGAGATTTCTATTAGAGGGTAGTCAGGAAAAATTTACGCTTCTCGATTTAAAAGGAACAAACATTTACAAATACATTATAGCTAACGCTGATTTTTCAAAAGGGAAAGGTACATTCACACAGTCATTAGGATATAATTTCAAAGATTGTGATGATCCCCAAAAGGATAATATAGACATTGATGTTGATTACTTGTCAGCTAAAATGTTAATGCTAACTAATTTGACAACAAATAAAAATGTAATTGTTAATTACAAACGAAAACACACTCCAAATGATGAGTATAAAATTTATCACGGGTGTTACAATTTAAAAGATAAGAAGGTAGTTTATGTTGATATCAGTGATTCGACAGATTATAATTTTTTATTGCAACCCATGGAGGATAACCCAAATTACAAATATCAGAATATTAGTTTTTTATTATTAGTCAACAAAAAATGTCCTTCTGCAGTGGGTGTGTTTACTACATTTAACGCCTCATTCGAACTGACGGCCACTCCTGTGCCTAATATTTCAGATATATGTTTGGCTGCTTCTTATGATAAGATTCATAATTTTAGCGATGGAAGTAAGGGCGAATTTATTATTAATGGTCTGAATAATGGAACAAGTCTCTTTTCAAGTTCCGGAATAGGGTCTAGTATTGAGAATTATCAAACATCGATGGAGTTAATTAAAGATTCAATTATTCGGACAAAATGCAGCTTTATCGATAATTTAGAAGTCGACAATGGAGCCAATTTACCAGCTTCAATCACAAATCGTGAGGTTACACAGACTATTGAATATAATTATATTACCGGAAGTCTAATGTTACATCAACTTACAAAAACAATCTATAAATTCGGTGCTTATCACGATAGTCAGACTAATACAGATATACCTGAAATAAACTCGTCAATACGTGAAGATGATCAAAAAATGTGTTTGAAAAAGGTTTATATTTTTGTAACTGATGATAGTCAAGATATTTATGGAAATAATTTGCTTTTCGAGACTAAAAGCACTCAGGAAACCATTGATGCAATAGAAAAACTGGAAGGAAGTTCAAGAACTACTCGATACGTCGAAAATGAACCCGTTATTACAACTGTAAATTATGTAAGTACTGATTATACAGGCATCAACACAATGACAGTTAGGTTTCATAATAAAGAATTAAAATAGATTTTAGAACCAAAATCAAAAATATTAACTTTCATTTTTTCAATCGATTGTTTGGATTTTGCTTCTAAACACTTTTAGTAGTTTGTGAAATTGAAATCATTTAAAAGAACCTTTGTTTGATAAACTGAAGTTTTTTGTATTTAGGCGAAGTCTCCAGACTTCCCTATTAGCACCTAATAATACCGATATTTTAATTTTCGCGATAGCTATCGTGAACTGCTCTCTAGTTCTCTGTATATCATTTGTATATAAATTTCCGTCATGTGCTGAATTTGTGAATATTAATCATTTACAAAGCATTATCATATTTAATTGCACTGTCTTTCGACTTTTTCAGGGAATCTCACTAATTATAGATAAATCCTAAATAGATGTATTGAAAATTCCGTTTAAAAAATTTTGAGCGAAAAAGTTAGTGAATCTCTAATCTGGAAGGTGTAAAAGTGCTAAGAAACGAAGGATTTGCTTACAAGTAAGCTTTATTTTAACCCGTTTTGCAGCTATCCGTTCATAAAGTTATAAATTTCAGCGACATCATTTTTTTGAATTTGTGGTTTGGGCACTACAGATTTTTTTCGGATAAAGGGTGCATATTTATATTTCAA
>JAQUWU010000086.1 GCA_028692715.1 Paludibacter sp.
ACCCCCTAAAGGGGGAGTTCGGGAGCGACATTCATCATTTATGCGCTTTAATTTGGCTGTTTTTTGTGAAAATTACATTTTTTTGACTCTGCAATTTTCCCTAAAAACGTCAAATGAAGTAAATCTTGAAGTGCTGAGCAGTCACGTTTAATAATATGATTTTTTTTTGCATGAATTGAGATTAATTATTTTTTTATCTCTACTTTACTAAAATAAAACACAAAAATATTTTTACCACAAAAGTCACAAAAGATAAGGTATAAAAGATAAATATCTAACCATATTTAACTGTTTTTATTTACCAATAATACTAGAAGTATCATTCCTATTGTGTCCTTTTGTGCCTTTTGTGGTTAAATCTTTAATTTGGTAAAGTAGAATTATTTGTTTTATTTTAAAGTATCGCACTTTCTATTGATTTACAGGATAGATGCGTACAGTTTTTTAATACAATAGAGATTATTTCGATTAAAAAACTAAATGATTGATTTACAATAATTCAACACAAAGACACGAAGACACAAATTTAATTAAAACATTCAGTACAAAATTAAAATGACAAAAGACACAAAGCATAAAACATAAATGTTTTATTTAAAGAGCATTATCTAATGTGATTACAAAAAAATACTTGTATTTTTTTACCGTGATTTATATATTGGGTTTATATTACAAAAATTTGTGTCTTCGTGCCTTTGTGTTTATTTTTAAATTATTGTTTTTCAGCGATATAATTTCTTGTTCCATATAAACTCTAATACAGAAAAAATGCTCACATTTTTATTTTTCGAACAGAAATACCTAATATTTTGTTTTATCAATAAAATACAATTATGAATACAATAAAATCAATTGAAAATATATTTTCTCCGCCTACTCCACATATGGTTGGCGATGGTTTCAGGGTACACAATTTTTTCCCGGGCAACGGATTAATGTCAATAGACAGAATGAGTCCGTTTTTTTTGATGGATTATGGGGCGAAATTTCATTTTCCACCTTCCGATAAGCCTCGTGGTGTAGGTGTTCATCCACATCGTGGTTTCGAAACAGTCACCCTGGCTTATAAAGGCAAAGTTGCACATCATGATAGTGCCGGTAATAGTGGAATAATAGGAGAGGGGGATGTACAATGGATGACGGCTGCTTCAGGTGTGTTACACAAAGAATATCACGAAAAAGAATGGAGTAAAATGGGTGGTGATTTTCAAATGGTACAATTATGGGTTAATTTACCTGCAAAATATAAAATGAGTTTCCCAAAATATCAGGCATTGGAACGAAGCCAATTTGGTCAATTTCACTTAGCTGACAACGGTGGAG
The DNA here is from genome assembly GCA_028692715.1 of Paludibacter sp. GTDB lineage: Bacteria > Bacteroidota > Bacteroidia > Bacteroidales > Paludibacteraceae > Paludibacter. The sequence continues at coordinate 1,324 of JAQUWU010000086.1, forward strand.
TGGCGGAAGTCATAGCAGGAAAATACAAAAATGTAATTGGTCCGGCCAAAACATTTACTCCTATCGAAATGTATACAGTACGATTAAATAAAGGCGGAAAAGCCGATTTTACTATACCAGAAAATTTCAATACAAGCTGTGTCGTTATCGACGGAAACATTCAGGTTAATAGCAATTTAGCAAAAACAAACCAGTTGGTTTTATTTAATAATGACGGAACTGACTTTTATCTTGAAGCAATAGAAGATGCCATCGTTTTGATATTGAGTGGTGAACCCATCAGTGAACCTATCGAGTCATACGGCCCTTTTTTAATGAATACTAAACAAGAAATTCAACAGGCCTACAACGATTTATATAGTGGAAAATTCGGATACCTGGAAGATTAAATCAATATTTGAGTTTTTCAAATAAAAAGTACTCAATTTAATAGTGGATTTAGTACTGATATCTTTGTATAATAATGTTGTAGTTTGTTTGTAAGAGCGGATGATGATAAATATTTAAAAAAAATTAATTAAGCACCACTTAATTAATTAAATTATATTATCTTTGTGTATAAATTAAAAATCCATGAAACGAATAGGAGAAAGAATTAAGCGCAAACGGGAACAATTGAATCTGCAATTGAACGATTTAGCAAAAAAAGTGGGAGTAAGTTCCAGCGCATTATCACAGATTGAAAAATCGAAAGCTTTTCCTTCAATTGTAACATTAAAGTCGATAGCCGATAGCCTGAATACGACAGTTGGTGAACTGATAGGAGAAAACGAATCGTTAATGAATAATCCTGTTGTGCGAAAGGAGGACATTAAATTTATTGAAGAAAATAATACCGGAACAAAAATATATTTTCTTTCACATCATGATTTGAATAAGCAAATGGACACCTATCTTATCCGTTTTGTTTACAATTCAGACATAGAAGGCCTTTTAAATAATCAAAATGGGCAGGTTTTTTGTCATGTTTTATCGGGTGAAATAGAATTTTATCTTGAGAATCAACATTATTATCTTCATGCAGGAGATACAATCTATTTTAATTCGAAACATCCGCACAGTGCAAGAAATATTACTGAAGCAGCCGGCGAAATGATATGGGTTAATTCGGTCTCAGGGTTTTAATCATAATTAGTTTATCTCAAATTATGTGAATTAAGTCATACTTTATATATTAAGAATATATATATCCTTTATTCGCTGAAAACTCGAAAATTCGAAATGGAATTTTATCAGGATAAGTAAAGTAGAAAAGTCATCACTCTGTGATATAATATTAATTAAAGTAGATTTTTTTAATCATTAAAAATTAAGTATATGAAAAATTTTTTTGAAGAATTGGAGAAAAAAAATGTAGTGTTGCCAGACGAAACTATAACTCTATTAAAGGCATGTAAAAAATTCACTGTGTATAATACTGTTGACGAATTGGCTATTGCAGCTGTAGGAGGCAAAGGAAATAATTATTTCGAAGTGAAATATAAAATTCCCGGTGGTGAAGAATTTACTGAAGCTATAGTGCACAAGGTAACCAATGGGATTTCAGCAAATTATACTGAAGCGTATATGCGCCGTCGTGATCCGGATACTATGAGTATTGCTGACAACTTGCCAAGTGACAAAGAACGTTTTAATACCAAATTTGGATATGAATTTGATTCCTTGAAAAAAGAAACTTTCGATTGGTTGAAAAATCAAGAATTGGCCGTTTTCTTTTATTTTGCCGGTAATGGCGATTTAGGTGTTGGCGGAATTGCCATTGCACCTGCTAATGCAGGATTTTTTGCAATGGGATTGGCTATGCTTCAAAAAATAATTGCTGTAGATGATTTGACAAAGAAATTTCCACTAGAATCCATCATATATGTTGCACCAACTTTCCGACATACACATTTTAATGGAAAACAGGTCGTTGTGCATAACCGTACAAGTGATCGTCACGAAATATTTTCATACAATCTTTATCCCGGACCAAGTGCAAAAAAAGGCTTATATGGAGCTTTGCTAACGAAAGGTGAAAAAGAAGGTTGGATTACTGCACATTGTTCCACTGTTCAAGCCATAAGCCCCTATGATAATGTAACGACTTTTATGCATGAAGGAGCTAGTGGTGGTGGGAAAAGTGAAATGTTACAACATATCCTCCGTGAGCCAAACGGTCAGGTATTAATTGGTGAAAATAAAGTGACTGCTGAAAGACGGTTAATCAGTTTACCCATTTTTTCTTCGTTTCAACCTGTTACCGACGATATGGCTCTTTGTCATCCAAGTATTCAGAAACACAACGGAAAATTATCGGTAATCGATGCTGAAAATTCATGGTTTATTCGTGTCGATAGCGTAAACGAATACGGGGACGATCCATCGTTGGAAAAAATAACCATAAAAGGCGAAAAAAACTTGCTTTTTCTGAATATTGAAACGAATCCCGGAAGTACTGCATTAATATGGAATCATATTGAGGACGAACCCGGTAAACGTTGTCCTAATCCACGTGTAATTGTTCCCCGCGAAATTGTGCCGAATGTCATTGGGCATGCAGTTTCGGTTGATGTTCGTAGCTTTGGTGTTCGAACTCCGCCAAGTTCAATGGAAAGTCCAAACTATGGAATTATTGGTATTTTCCATATTTTACCTCCTGCTTTGGCTTGGTTGTGGCGATTAGTTGCACCGCGTGGTCATGCAAATCCAAGTATTATCGGCGGTGGAAATATGGATTCGGAAGGTGTTGGATCCTATTGGCCTTTTGCTACCGGGAAAATGGTGACACATGCAAATCTTTTGCTCGAACAAATATTAGCAACACCTGCCACACGTTATACCTTGGTTCCAAATCAGTATATAGGAGTTTGGAAAGTTGGCTTTAAACCTCAGTTATTAATGCGTGAATATTTAACCCGTCGTGGTAATGCTAAATTGCGTACCGATCAGTATCGTCCTGCAAGATGTCCGCTTTTAGGCTATGAGTTAAATTATTTGACCATCGAAGGTTCAAAAATTCCTTCACGATTTTTACAGGTTTACAAACAAACCGAAGTAGGTACAGAAGGTTACGATGCCGGAGCAGATAAACTATACGAATTCTTCAAAAAAGAATTGCCTAAATTCCTCACTCCTGAATTATCAGATACCGGAAGACAAATTATAGAAGCTTGTTTGGCTGGTGCAAGTATTGAAGAATATAATGCAATCATTCCGATGAACTAAAATAAATGCTTTAGAAAAAGAAACACTGATTGATGAAATAAACTTTTAAAATCTAAGTTTACCGACCATTTTATCAATCAGTGTTCAAAAAATAGAACGCAGATGGAACATGCCGTATTAACGGTATTTACACAGATTTAACTGATTGAAGTCGATAATTTGACTTTAAAATGCGGATTTATTTCAGATTTAATCTTGCAAGCAAGATAAGATTTAGTTGAGCCCTAAAAATCGTATCGATTTATCGATATTTTAATCCTCCCGAATAGCTATCTCGGGATTAAACCTGTCTGTCGCAGGCAAGTTCTATTTCTCTGTATATCATTTGTATATTTTATTATGTAATTCAATCAGTGGTTCTTTTTGTCAAAAATTCAGAATAACATTTTATGAATAAAACAGGTATTGATATTGATTTTGCAGCCGAATGTATTCAAAAGGGCGGATTGGTGGTATTTCCTACCGAAACGGTTTATGGTTTGGGTGCAAATGCTCTAAATCCTTTGGCTGTAGCAAAAATTTTCGAAACTAAAGAACGTCCAACATTTGACCCTTTAATAGTTCATATTTCTGATATCGGTCAGTTGAACGAATTGTATGAATTCCCTATAAATAATATAGTCTACAAACTGGCCGAAAAATTCTGGCCGGGTCCTTTAACCATAGTATATCGAAAAAATAAAAATATTTCCGGAATTGTAACTGCCGATCTCGATACAGTGGCTGTTCGAATGCCTTCTCACCCCGTTGCCCTATCGTTTATTACAGCTTGCAAATATCCTATAGCGGCACCTAGTGCTAATAAATTTGGTCGGTTAAGTCCTACGCATCACACTCATGTATTGAAGCAAAAAATGAATATCGATTATTTATTAAAAGGGGACAATGGAATAATGGGCATTGAATCTACCGTTGTGTTTGTTGATAATAATAGTTGTATAATTTTACGACCGGGAATAATAACGTTAGAACAAATAAAAGAAGTTGTATCTGAAGTGAAGTTTGCTGAAAAAAAATATATAAATTTACCTTCACCAGGATTGTTGAAAAGTCATTATTCTCCTCGAAAACCCCTTTATTTTATTGAAAAAGAAGACAATTCATTTTCTGAAAATACTGGTCTAATACTTCATTTTCGAAAAGCTTCAACGATTAATGCAGGAAGAATTATTTACACTTCTGAAGCAAATATTTTAGTGGAAGTTGCAGCCAATATTTTTATGGCTTTACATAAAATGGAAGACGATAAAAATATTAGCGAAATTTACATTGAAAAGGTGATTGAAAAGGGATTGGGCATTGCCATAATGGATAGACTTAAAAAGGCTTGTTTTCAATATTCAAAGACTTAATCTAGCAAAAATTCCATTGAATTTTTCATGTGAGAACTGATTTTCTGAAACAAGGTTAATTAAGATTACAAATAGTAAATATTCATATGTGAAAAGTACGCTGCAACTTAATAATAGCTTCATTTTAACTGAACAAAATATGCTTTTGATTGTTTAAAAACTAAAAAATAGTAACTAAAAGATTTAACCAACTTTTTTTTTATTATATTTGCCTTGTAAAAAATAACAATTTGATAAAAATACAGAAATATGGTATTTGATGAAGAAATGATTATGCGTTTATACGCATCATACCCAGAAAAAATTTCTCAGATTAAACAAAAGTTACAACGTCCGCTAACATTAACCGAAAAAATTCTTTATGTTCATTTGTCGGCAGAAGAACCGTTGAAGAATTATACCAGAGTAGTTGACTATGTGAATTTTTCGCCAGACAGAGTAGCCATGCAGGATGCAACTGCACAAATGGCTTTATTGCAATTAATGAATTCAGGTAGAAAAACTGTTGCAGTGCCTTCCACTGTTCATTGCGATCATTTAATTCAGGCGCATATATCTGCAAAAGTTGATTTACAGACTGCTCAGGATACAAACCGGGAAGTATATGATTTCCTGAGTGCTGTCTCCAATAAATTTGGAATTGGTTTTTGGAAACCAGGGGCAGGAATTATTCATCAGGTTGTATTGGAAAATTATGCTTTCCCTGGTGGAATGATGATTGGAACCGACTCACACACACCAAATGCAGGTGGATTAGGCATGATTGCCATAGGTGTTGGTGGAGCCGATGCGGTGGATGTTATGGCCGATATGCCTTGGGAACTGAAAATGCCAAAAATTATTGGAGTAAAACTAACCGGAAAACTTTCGGGTTGGGCATCGCCTAAAGATGTTATTTTGAAATTGGCAGGAATTTTAACCGTAAAAGGGGGAACAAATGCTGTAATTGAATATTTTGGCGAAGGAACTGCTTCATTGTCGGCTACCGGAAAAGGAACCATTTGTAATATGGGAGCTGAAATAGGTGCAACTACTTCACTTTTCCCTTTCGACGAAAAATCGGCTCAGTACCTCGAAGCAACAGGTAGAGCTTCAGTTGCTAAAGCGGCACAAGAAATTATTGAATATCTTCAACCAGATCCTGAAGTTGTAGCTAAACCTGAAGACTATTACGATCGTATTATTGAAATAAATCTGAGCGAACTTGAACCTTATGTGAACGGTCCGTTTACTCCGGATGCTGCTTATCCTATTTCAGAATTTGCAAAAGCAGTAATAGAAAAAAAATATCCTCAAAAAATGGAAGTAGGATTGATTGGTTCTTGTACCAATTCTTCGTACGAAGATATGACCCGTGCTGCTTCAGTGGTAAAATTCGCAAAAGATCATCACCTGAAAGTAAAAGCTCAGTTTATTATTAATCCGGGTTCCGAACAAGTTCGTTATACAGCCGAACGCGATGGTGTACTACAAGTATTTGAATCGGCAGGCGCCGTTATCATGGCAAATGCCTGCGGACCTTGTATCGGTCAATGGAAACGTGAAAGCGAACAACCGGAACGCCCAAATTCAATTATTACTTCATTCAACCGTAACTTTGCAAAACGTAACGACGGAAATCCGAATACACATACTTTTATCGGATCTCCCGAGATTGTGGCTGCTTTGACTATTGCAGGCGATTTGACTTTCAATCCAATGAAAGACACTTTAGTAAACGAAAAAGGTGAAAAAGTTAAACTGGGGGAACCAAGTGGTTACGAATTACCGTTGAATGGTTACGCTGTGGAAGATGCCGGATATATTGCTCCAACAAATATTGACATAGATATTTCTATCAATGAAGAATCGAAACGACTTCAGATATTAAAACCATTTGCAGCTTGGGATGGAAACGATTATATTGAACAACCGCTTTTGATAAAAGTAAAAGGGAAATGTACCACCGATCATATTTCAATGGCTGGTCCGTGGTTACGCTACCGTGGACATTTGGATAATATTTCCGACAATATGCTTATTGGTGCAGTAAATATTTTCAATGAAAAAACAAATTCGGTTTTGGATGTAGAAACTGGCGAATATATGGCAGTTCCTGCTTTAGCTAGAAAATATAAAGCCAAGGGGATTGGATCGGTAGTAGTAGCTGAGGAAAACTATGGTGAAGGTTCAAGTCGCGAACATGCCGCCATGGAACCCCGTTTTTTGAATGTAAAAGCTATTCTGGTTAAATCATTTGCACGAATTCATGAAACAAACCTAAAAAAACAGGGAATGCTTGCTTTGACTTTTGTAGATAAAGCAGATTATGATAAAGTTTGTGAAGATGATAA
>JAQUWU010000087.1 GCA_028692715.1 Paludibacter sp.
TAACACACGCCTATGGTCATTGGCTGGCTGACGTGCAATTGGCAGGTTTTGCTCCCGCATTCACTTTGTCGTTCCACGACAGCGAACGCTCCCGCAAACCGCCAAATGCCCATAGCCTCGGTCGTTAGCAGCCATAGTGAGTCGTCCTGAAAAATGTCTACACAAATAAGAGTAGATATGTATAAAAACGATCAAGTTTTAAAGCATTTCAGTGAGAGTTTCAAACTGAAAATTTTAGCCGAATTAAGCACCGGCAAGTACAGTAAACGAGAATTGTCCCGCCTGTATGGAGTGGCTTCCAGTACGATCAACGACTGGATCCACAAGTACGACAGAATGGACTTAATGAACACCAGAGTAATCGTGGAAACCAAAGACGAGATTAGCAGACTCAAAGAGCTGCAAAAGGAAATTGAGCAACTCAAAAAGCTCTTGCTCAAGAAGGACATTGAGCAACTAATGAACGACTCATATATGGAAATTGCAGCTAAAAAACTAGGTTACAAGAATGTGCATGAATTCAAAAAAAAAACAGACACGAGTCTTTAAATAGTTGTATAGCAAAGATTAAGGGGTATGGCATTTCTGCAAGCGTTCAAAGTGTTTGTGAGTGTTACCATGTGAGTAGAGATGCTTTTTATAAGCATATCAAACGGGATGTAAAGCGAAAATCAGTGGAAGATAAAGTTGTAGCTTTGGTTCAAAAAGAACGCAAAGAACAACCTCGGATTGGCTCCAGAAAACTACATTTCACTCTCAAAGAACAGTTCAAATCAGATGAAATAAAAGTAGGTAGAGACCGACTTTTTGACATTCTGAGGGAGAACAAAATGCTTATCAAACGCAAAAAGGCATACACCAAGACGACGAATTCGTTTCACCGATTTTATAAGTATAAAAACATTATCAAAGATTTAGAAATTACAAAGCCAAATCAGGTGTGGGTTTCTGACATAACCTATATCAGAACTCAAACAGGATTTTGTTACCTCGCTTTGATAACCGACTTATACTCAAGGAAAATCCTAGGATACGATCTTAGCCACTCGTTGGAGCTGGCGGGCTGCCTACGGGCCTTCAAACGAGCCCTGTGGCAGAGTCGCCCAGCTCCCAACGCAATACACCATTCAGACAGAGGATTTCAATATTGCAGTAATCAATATGTGGAAGAGCTAAAAAAAAAAATCGATTTCAAATAAGTATGACAGAAGAGAATCATTGTTATGAAAATGCAGTAGCAGAGAGAGTTAATGGAATTCTAAAAGATGAATTCTTTCTGGATCAAATCTTTTTCAATTTCGAACATGCCAAAAAAGCAACTAAAAATGCGATTGATATTTATAACAATAAAAGGATTCATTTATCTTTACAATGTAAAACCCCAAATTACGTGTTTTGCAATTATAAAATGAGTGTTTAACCTGTAGACTTATTTTAGGACAAGACAGTTTAGAAAAAAAAAAGAAAGACATGGGAACTTGGGGAACAGCTATAAAAGATAACGATGCATTTGCTGACATTTACAGCGAATTTTACGAACTGTACAATAAAGGCGGACAACCCGACTTAATCTCTAAACAAATTACGGAAAGTAATTGGGAAATTTTGGAGATTGAAGAGGAAAAGCATAGCTTTTGGTTTGCTCTTGCCCTTGCTCAGTGGGAAACTAAATCTTTAGACCCGAAAGTTTTAGAAATAGTTGAAACAATAATAAAAACTGAAGCAGACATAAAAATATGGTCAGACTTAGGTGCAACAGAAAAAGATATTGACAAGCGAAAAGAAACTCTCAATAAATTTCTCGACAAGTTGCATTCTGACAAACCGAAAGCTAAACCAAGACATAGACCAAAATTAAAAACACCCATTTTTATGACAGGAGACTGTTTAATCTTCAGAATGAGAAATGGAAATTATGGTGGTGCAATTGTTTTAGCGACAGATACAAATCCAGAGACAGCTAATAATTTAGTGGCAACGACAAGATTAAATCAAACAGCAAAACCAACTTTAAAAGATTTTGAAAAATCAGAAATCTTGATTTGCAATTTTGCCAAGTGGAATGATAGACCCGACGTTTGTTGGTATATGCCTGATTTATATTTTAAAGACTACTCAGACATTTACGAGAATATTGGCAAAATAGACGTTGATTTTGTTTATGACCCAACAAATTATATGGGAGAAAATTATCTTTTCAAACCAAGCTGGACAGGAGGTTGGAGAATGAATGATAATGCAGAACGTCAGTTTGAATCTGAATTATCCAAACCAAAACCGAAAAAGAAGTTAACAACTAGACAATTAACTCGAAAAAACAAATGGTGGAAAATATTTAAATAAAAAACCAGCCCCTAACACACGCCTATGCGCATTGGCTGGCTGACGTGCATTCCGGCAGTTTTGCTCCCGCATTCACCTTGTCGTTCCACGACAGCGAACGCTCCCGCAAACCGCCAAATGCCCATAGCCTCGGTCGTTGGCAGCAAGCCGAAAAAAAAAGAAAGGAGACAAACAGGGCAGCAACAATTGCCGAAAATGACAAAATTACGAGTGTGTTTACAAAACAACTCAGCCTTATGCGGAAAAGATGATACAAATATCAAATTTTCCGAGATTTTCAGATATGTTTAGCAAAACTATTTGCAAAACAAAGATTTATTGTTTACAAATTGAACACTTTGAAATAACAGATATACTTTGGGGTGTTCTTAAAATCAATCATTTATGACAAAAAAAATTTTTCTATTCGCTTTTTCAGCGATTCTTTTAGCATCCTGTAATAATGAAAACACAGGAAGTTTATTTCAAACTGCCGATGAAGAAGTAGCAGTTGAATTATTTTCACATGTAAAACGTGTTGAAAGTGTTGAATTTCTTAACTCTTCAGATTACGAAGAGTTTCTAACCCCTGAAATGCGTTCGCAAATATCAAAGGACAAACAAGCAATGATGAGAGTGAGCGCAACGAAAAATGATGACATAGATACAATTTATTCTTTATCAGAGATTCCGGTTGTTAAGGAAATTGTTTCTAAAAATATCATCTATGTATCAGGCAAAATGATAACTGTGACACAGGATATTACACCTGAAGAAGAAAATATCTTGAATACAATGACTGCAACGCCTTTGTTGCCTGAGCAGACAATTAAGAAAACTGAGTCGAAAGATGGTATGTTGATATCCTATGGTGCAGATGGAAATATATTAAGTTCAGAGCCTTACGATGAACCAAACATGAAACCATTTTTAGATTCTTTGAAGTATTATGTTGACTTAGCTGAAATTGAAAGCAGCAAACAATCAGTAAAAGCTCAATCTCCTTTTTCAAAAATTAAAAGTAGTGCAATGCCAGAAGGTATGAACGTTTGGCAGATGGACAACGGTAATGTGGTGATTGAGGAGATAATCAACAGCCAATCTGAGAATGGAATGCGGGTAAAAGGCGTGGCAGGTCAAATGCGTTCACGCACAATTACGAATCCCGAAATGGACAAAACACTTCGTTTTGAGTTATATCAAGGAAATCAAATGGTAACTCGCAGAACTTATCAATACAATGGTAACGAAAAACTCAAAAATTCAGTTAAAATTAAAGGGGGTGCAATAGAAAACCCATCGGGTATTATTTCAGAGGTATTATTTGTGAACGAAAGAGGAATTCCTAAAATTAAAAAAACTCAGGAAGAATATAAACAGAACCAAATTATTGTACATTTTTAAATCATTAACCATCTAAAATTATCAGTATGAAACGAATATTTATTATCCTCAGTATTTTCACTACATTTGCGTTCAACGTAAATGCTGAGAAAAAAGTTTTTTATATTCATGGCACTTTTGCTGAATCGGCTTCAAAAGACCACAGTGATGAAGATACGCATAAATTAGGTATCTATAAAAGAGTATTTACCAATACAAATGGAATGCTTTGTTGGTACGATTCAGGAAATAAACTACATGACATTGGTTTACATTGTTATAATACTTATGTTAAGCCACAAGAAACAAATAATGAAGTTATACTTGTAGCTCACAGTATGGGTGGTTCGGTTGCACGTACAATGTTAGATAAGTCCGCTAATATAAAGGGTTTAATTACAGCAGGTACAGCCAACTACGGATCAGTTTTTTTTAATAAACTATCAAGTGGAGATGTATGGTTTTATTTACAAGACATGTATAACAAAGGTTCGAATGCAATAACAGTTTCCAAAGTAAATATTGCAAATGCATTATTACCGGGTTCTTCTTTTGCTGCAAGTTTGACTGAACGAGTAAATAAATACAATAGTGACAAAGATAAAACGTTGAACTTTCTAAAAATAGGTTTCAATAATGTTGCTGTTCCTGTTTTTAATTACTATTATCCTTGCTTAAATGAGATGGCTCAAAACAGTACTTTTAACAACGAATTAAATGCCAAGAAGATTAATGTTCCTTACATTAATATTTATGGGGCAGAAGATGCCTGGGAATTTGTTCGATTGTTAAGTACCCAAGCACAACTCAAAGATGTAAATAATATTAAGAATATTGATAAAACATATGACGAAGATGGTGTTAAATTACTAAATGGTAGTCTATCTGTCGTGAATTTTGTACAAGGTGCACACGATGTACTATATGATGTAATGTCGGTAGTGTCGATTGTGGTTTGGAAATATAAATCCACAAAAGAATTAGTGCGTCAGGCTCGATATAATTGGGATGGTCTGTATAAATATATACAAACAGACATGCATAACGAAATTTCTAAATACAACGGTTCGTACCAATATGAACAACGTACTTATAAATACACTATTTTAGGTAGAACTTATACAACCACTTCGTATGTGCCTGTTATTCGTGAAAATGATGGTATGAACTGTGACAAAACAGTGATGCTTCCCGAAACAATGGCAGGTACGGGTGGACGTATCATAAACATCCGCGCACCACATGTAAACCACATGGAAATGGGGAATCATATTGAAATGAGAAAAATTTTTGAAAAAGCTTACAGCAGTGATGAATATGGTCAGATTTTTAATCTACGCAAGTAAAATACTTGTTGTGTTTATTTTGTTGGGGTGCAGTTGCACCCCAACTCCTTCACCTGATACAAATTCGGAAGGCATTCAACCAATTTGGGGTACAAAACTTCCTGGCAAATCTGGTATATATAATTACGGGTTAATTGGACTACCAGTATTTAACGGTAAAATACTATTTCATTCAACCTATTTTACTAACATTGATGCTGAAGATAATCGCATTCATGCTTTGGATATGAAAACAGGTGAAATTGTATGGACTTTTCCTTCAATATACAAAAAGGAAAATTCAATGTATTTTGGAGGTGTTCCATATTTATTTAATGAGTATATCGTAACCAAAATGCCAAAATCAGGCATTACATTACCTTATGATAGACTAATATGTGTAAATTTGAATACTGGGAATGAAGTTTGGATTAAATCTTTTAATGAAAGTAATTCATATAATGTTAATTATGATCATGTTCTTGGGGATAACTCTGAATTTTACTTTTTTCAGCAAACAAATACAAATGCTGTTTTATATAAGGGAGATGTAATTTCTGGTGATATATCTATATTATTAAATATTCACGCAACTCCACCAAATAATTATTGTAGAACATCTTCCGAGCTGATATTATACAAAAATACAGGAAATAATAAAGATTATATTTATTTTGGAGGTTTAGAGAGTATCATTGATGATTCAGATGACTACAGTTTGTATTTATATAAAATCGATATTACAAATAAAATCGTTGAAGAGAAAATTGAGATTTTTAAATCTTCTGATTATGATTTTCCAATAAATCATAATATTCTAGTTGGAAATAAAATCTATTTTACTGCCGGGAGAATGTTCTCTTGTTATAATATAACTTCTAACACAATAGATTGGACATATAAATCAACCGAATCATACAATTACATGACTAATAATCTAGTTGTGAATGACGGAGTTGTATTTCTTTATGGCGATAATCGCTATGTAGGTTTGGATGCTAATACTGGAAAGAAACTTTATCAGGGTGATATACAATGTGGTAATGCCAATGCATTCAATGGGTATGTTTATGTCATAGCAAGAGATGCAAAACTTTATATCCTTGATATAAAAACAGGTAAGACCCTGCATCGTATCATTTGTCCAGAGGAATACACTTCACGAACTGGGTTTAATACATATTGCAAACCACAGGTTTATGATGATAAATTGTATGTGTTTGGAAATTATCATGCCTATTGTTATGAAGCAGTACCTAAAGAAGAATAAACAAAAAACAACAATTGTATGAAAAAACAGATTATTGCTTATATTATTTTGGTATTATTCGGTTTTTTATATGCAAATGCATCAACTAAAGTTTACCTAATCCATGGCTATGGAGGTTTAGGTATAGAACTAAAAGAGATACAAAATGCAATAAATAAAAAGGGTTTTGTTAGTGAGATTTACTCTTATCCTAGTTTAGTGAAAGATGTAGATTCAATTGGGAATATACTGTTTTATAAAATTCAGAAAGAGAATTTTGATACAGTTTTGTTTGTAACACACTCATTGGGTGCATTAGTTGTACGTTCAATGTATGAGCATCTTGATTCATTAACATCATTTCCATTTATTCACAGAATTGTAATGATAGCTCCACCTAACAATGGTTCTCCAGTAGCAGATTTCTTTGCTCAATTTTCTTTTGTAAAACATATTATTGAACCGAATATCAACAATATAACTACAAATCCATTGACAGGTGCTGGTAAGTACCCGATACCAACTTGCGAAGTTGGATTAATTGCTGGCAGCATTGGCGGGAAAAAAGGCTACAATATTTTTGTAAAGGGAGATAATGATGGTGTTTTAATCCCCGAACAAACAAAAATGGGGATTGAAAAAGATGTAGTTTTTGTGAAATCTGGACATATCGAACTTTTGTTTAATAAGAAAGTCAAGGAGTATGTGATTTCATTTTTAATATATGGTGCATTTAAAACAGCGAAGAAGTAACAATTTTGTCTAAAATCTAATCGCCCAAAAAGCAAAAAAAGCCACAGCAAGTGAGTATTTATTTTCAATTGTCTTGCAGTGGCTTTTATAGCCTTTTGATAATAGGCAGAGCGGTCACAGTACATTGTTTTTTATGCTCGGTTAGACAGTTGAAGTGCGTTTTGAAAGAAAAAAACAATGCACTGTGGAGAGTTGATTATTATTTGGCTTTGTGCGTTTAGACAAGTTTATCGGGCTATTTCGAATGGCTGACAATAAAAGTATAGAATTACAACAGACTTATTGCATTGACAAACAGAAAATTAATACGACTAAAAAATGACGACAGTATATCGACGAACGGCCAGCTGCCAACGACCGAGGCTAAGCGCAGTAGCCGAATTCGTGCGATTTTGGAGGTTTATCTCCCGCATTATCTTTTGTGTTGTGCGACATTGAATACGCCCGCTATTCGGCTACTGCGCTTAGCCTCGGTCGTTGGCAGCAAGCCGAAAAAAAATCGTTTATGAAAAAATTCAAGAGTGAAGTTATATGATAGATAAAAAGACTGACTCACCCAATTAAAGAATATTATAAAAAGTATGATAATAAATATATGAACTTATCTTGACCTTTGAATCAGATAAAATTAAAAATATCATATTTCTTTTTTATCTAAATATTATCAGAATAAAGAATTATTACGAAAAGTCAAGACGACTCCAGTAAAAGAAAACGGCAGATAACAAGTCGGGTTCAATAAAGTTGTAATAAATCCATAATTATCCATTTCGGAGTGGTATTTTTTTTGTTAAAATTACAACAAAAAATGCCCTGTCTCAAAAATAATTTAAAATTATTTGGGAAAGTATTGAATGTCTCAATTTTAAACCGTATAAAATTATGTTTATTGAAATTAATTTATATAAATTTATCCAATTCAAAACAGGTTTATAACCGGACATACGTATGTAGAAATAGAAGCAGTCTTAACTTTTATAAAAAATAAATTATATTAGAGATTATTTGAATTAATTTGTTATATGATTGTTTATCAACAATATTTATTTGTATTTTTCGTTGACTATTCATATTTTTAACTGATATGAATAATGCAATACGACAAGATTAAAAATCGAC
>JAQUWU010000088.1 GCA_028692715.1 Paludibacter sp.
CAATTCAATCCCTTCCTGATAAATATTTTAATTTAATAAGTAAGAGTGTAACAGACGGTAGATGAGTTTTAAAATTATAAAAATGTAACTAGAAATGATAAATTGTTATAACGATGTGAAATATGCGTACCAATTTACAATCTGTATAACTTTCTTTCTACAAATCATATTAAACTACATTTCATATGCAAGGTCAAGAAATTTACACCTCTAAAGCCTTATGTATCAGCAATCCTTTAATGATATATACCTATCACTAGTAATTACAGCATAAAGGAATAAAAATATTTATTTTTAGTTTAATACTGAGAATGGACAACAAAGGCATCCAATACCTTTATTGCAAAAGAATCTATTGTAATAAGACCATAGTTGTCTAAATACCAATACTTGCCATTTTTTAATGTTATACTGTAGTTTAGACGACTATTAGAATCTATTTTTCTTGTCGTTTTTTTGATGAGTGCATCAAGTGGATTTTTTGTTTGGCTTGAGTTTTCTAAAACTGCTATATGGATATTTATATCGCCAGATATATAAATTAAAAGTTTTAATTTGGAACGAGATAATACAATGCTATTATTTTCATATTCTATTCCAAGTTTTGCTTCCGTAGTTGCTGTTTTATTAATTTCTTTTAATATTTTACCAAGAGTTTTATATATGTTATCCAATGCTTTTTCTGTAATAGGTCTATATTCTGGATTACCCCATGTATATTTTGTCCGTTTAATAGTTTTTGCATATTTTTTTATTATTGACAATCTTACTCTATCAGTAGAAAAAAGATATATAAAATACAAATAGTATGGAATAATTAATAATTTATCTTTAATCCAATAAAACGGAGAATGTACAATTTTAAACCGTATAGATTTAAAATAATTCTCTATAACCAATGTAGAAGCTCCAGCATATAAAGTTGTTTCTAAATGAATTGGTTTGAGTTTATTTCTGGTTATTCCTTTATCCAGTATAGAATATACCACATAATTTTCTTTAGTCATATTGTTGTCGTAAAACAAATATGATTTACTTATAAAACACCATTTTCCATTTGTTGTTTTCTGATAATACAGCTCAATAAAATATGGCTCGTTTTTCTCAATATACATTTTGGAACGATTGCGCAGTTCAGATGCAAATATATTAACTGAATTATTGTAATCTGGGGTTAAAACTATTGGCTTAAAAACTTGATAATTCTTCTTTTCTATTAATTCATCAATACTATTAAAAGATTTATCGGAAACTCCATATATAAAATATATTGCTATATCTGGGTTAATTATATTAGTTTGATACATTCTTATTGCAAAATCGTGAATTACACCATATTTCTTTCTATGATTGCATAATTGCAAACTCACAATAATTGAGTCCAAAGAAGTCTTACTATTTCTCTCGCTTATGTTTGCGATTACTTTATTACCGATAAAAATTTTAGGCTTGAATCTCATTAAATACTTATCTACAAAACTATAAAAACCTAAAAGACCTCCCATAATACCAATAATAGCAGCAATCATAGTTAGAAGTGGTATTTCTTGTTGCACTTGTTTCTCTTTTTCATCAGACTTCAAGTATATATCAGATTGGATATAATGCTTTGAATCTCTGCTTGCCCTGATAAGTTGTTGAATCGCATTTGTATTTTTATCTATTTTGTTGCTAATAACAGTTATATTATCACTATCGGGTTGTATATCCTTTTTAACCTCTGTAAATCCAAGTGGGGCAATAAATATCAATAATGCAATAAATATTATTTTTTTCATAGATTACTTCCTTTACAATAATTAGACTTTGTAATTATACAAAAAGAAACAGACTGATAAAACTTTATATTATAGACAAGCCCAATAGCCTATTTTTCTTATCATAGTAATACAGTATAATGAAATAAAAATATTTTTATTTCATTTCTAATTATATGATAAATTTTAAAATAAAAGATACTTATAAATATATTCGTCAAACACTTTGTAACTGTGATGAGATTACTTGGAGGAAAGGTTATATTTAATCAACTATACGTATTATTTTGAAGTTGCCCCTGAACAATATTTCTGTATCATTATCTTTTCTACTAGTACCTTTCCAATATTGCCGTGCAATTTCTTGTTTTTCTTTAAATGTTTTTGAATTACAGTTAAGTAACGAAATATCTGCAAAATGCAGCATAGCATCAGTTTCTACTTCTATTTCGAGTGTTATTCTTTTATCAAAATTATAATTTCTAGCAAATCCTTCAATATCAGAATCATACGGGAGTAAAAACATACAATTTTTTCTACTTGGAAGTTTTTGAAACTCAGTTGCCCTTATTTCTTCAAAAATATATTCTTTTTGACTTTCAGCATAGTATTTAACTTTAGAAAATTGATGTATTAAGAATTCTTTATCATTTTTTAAAGTTACAAGAGAACTTAATATTTCACTTAACTTCGAATCAACACTGGTAAACTGTTCATTAGTTTGTTTTTGAATCCAATAGTTTGATATAGCCCAGCTTGTTGAAAATGTCTTATTAAAGCTAATATCTTCTTTTTTCCAATTGGTTATATGCCAAAATTTGTTTGCCATTTCAACTGTATCCTTGCACATTCATCTAGCCCCTAATGGGTATTTCCGATTGATTTAATACTACATTATGATATTCGTTTAACTTTAAAAATTGCTCTAATCCTTTTTTCGCAATTTCATGCTCAAGCATTGAAGAAAGTGTAATAGTTTCTATTGTACTTTCTTTGTTTATTTTAATATCACAATGCGGAACAAATATTCCATTTTTTAAAACACACCCAAATTCAACAGTAGAATTTTGTCTCTGCGTCTTTTGAATCGGCATTGTTATAACAAATCTAAACTCTTTTTCACCAATAAAAGCTTTGTGTTTAAAAAATAGCCTTAATTTTTTTATGTTTTCTATTAACTCACCTTCATGTATTTGAACTATTGCACTGTATTCCATATTATCATGTATTTTGCTATCAATTAATTTTTTAATAGCCACGCTATATCTTTTGTCAATTTCAGTTATTATATCTTTAATTACTTTAACTTGATTTTCTTTTTTATATTTAACTCTACCAGAATATATTTCCATATCATGTGTTGAAATTGCATTCAGACATTTTTTAATTTGATTTACGGCACATCCGATATTATATCCCTGATAATGATTATTCTTTACATAGTGATTCCACATATTTAATGAATCATTATCTACAGAAGTACAAAACACATAGTATCTTCTTGGTAATATCATTATTTTTTTTGATTTTGCAGACATACGTAGAGTATCCCAATTATATTCTTTATCATTTTCAATAATATCTCTAGCCATTTCAAAATTATTATTAATAACTTTTTCAGATATTAATTCATTAAGTGCTTCACTAAAAACTTTATTTATATGAATATATTCAGTTTTGTCATTTAAGAATTGACAATCTGTAAACCTGAAAGTTCCATTTTCCAATATACTATACAATCCCTTTGGCGATGTATAATGAAAAACCTTCTTGTCTAAATGCTCATCTTTATTAAGAATATTATTAAATTTATTCATATTACAAATTATTTCATCTCTTAGAGTAGATTTTAAGTTTAAGTTATTAAACTTCTACTATATTATCAGCACCAAACAATCTAACGGCAGAATTTATAACTGATTGGCTAGGCTGATTGTAATACACAACCAAGTTATTTTCAGTTCTTGAGCAAGCAACATAAAAGATTTTTTTTGTTCTATTTACTGTACCTTCGTTACCTTGTCCTGTAAATAGGCTTTCAAAATTATAGTGATTCCATTTGCCATTATCTAAAACAACTAAAACATTTTCAAATTCTGCACCTTTTACCCCATGTTGAGTCGAATATATAGAACTATCCAAATCATAATTATAAAAATTAACAATTTCTTTAAAATGAATATTCTTTAATGCATTCCAAAGGTCAAAATATTTATTTTTCTCTTCAATTCCTTTGCTAAAATATTTAGCCAAATTATCATCGTCAATTTTAGCCAATTTGAAAGAATCTGCCATTTGCAAGACATTAGCAATATTAGAATTATAATTCTCAACCAAAGTATCAATATTAGTTTTCAAGGTAGCTTTATCTCTCAAATTTGTAACTTTTAAATCTACTAGTTTGATAACTTCGTTATACTTCCTGTTATTATATAAAGCAATAATTTCTTGTATTCTTAGCAGATGCTTTAACAATACATCTTTGTCATCTCCTGTAAGATACTCTTGTCCAAAAGTTGAATATGCTGTAAAAAGATTTGCAAATTTATTTTGAGTCGCGATTAACCTGTGAGTAAGATATAGCTCTTTTGTCTTTTCTGGATTTGTAAAATTCCACTCTTTAAAAATGTCGTGATTTTTAAAAGATGAAACAGATGTAAGAGGGGTTTTAGAATATAAGAAATATGCGGATCCAGTCTTGTTCAAAATATTTTGATGTTCATCTTTTTTTGCAGGTTCCTGTTTTATACCGTCATTTCTAAGCTTATTTATCAAGTTAATTACTGCAATAGAACATCTATAATTATCATCTTTTGTTATATTTGCTAATTTCCCTATCTGAATATAATTTTTAACGTCTCCAATACCAGCTACATATATTGATTGCATAAAATCGCCAAAAAGACCTATAACATTCCGATTATTACTAATATTATTAAGAAAAACTTCAATTACATTTTTATCAGCATCTTGATATTCATCAATAAAGATATATTGAAATTTATCTGCAATGATTTTGCTTAATAAAGGATATGTTTTTATCATATAAACAGATATTTTAAGTATATCATCATGGGATATTGTACCATCTTGAAGTTTTCTATATTCACGATATTCTATCTTCTCTATAGTATTCCAATTTATAGCTGTTCCTTGAGCAGAAGAGTTAAGAGAAATTTTTCCTTCATTTAGCAGGGCTATAATTGATTCTTTTATGTTTTTTTGAAAAGATTTTATATTATTCCACAAAAAATCGTGTATTGTTGAAACCCAAAGATTGTCATAAGGTACTCTTTTTTTAATTTCATCTGCTGCAACATTAGTATAGGTAATACATGCTATTCTAGCGTTTTTATTAGTGTTGTATAGATGATTAATAACCTCTACAAGAGAATGAGTTTTTCCACTTCCAGCCCCGCCGTTAAGAACAAAATCTTGGAAATTGGCAAGACAGTTTTTTATTTGTTCAAAAGCCTCTACTGTGCTAGCCATTCTAATCCCTCCTGTATATACTCAGGAATTATCCAATTTCTATCATAGTATAATAAATCACATGCAAACCCTGATTTACTACCTATGCATTCCTCTGCTATTTGATAGTAGTCAGGCGTATCATTGATTTTATCCTTGCTAATTAAAGAGTTAAAAATAGTCGCATTATTCTTGATATATTCATAATTACGACATATAAATGCATCTTCAAAGCTTCTAGCATGATATCCGCTATACTCTGTTTGATAAGCTAGTCTTATTTTATTATCTAAAGTTTTTTCTATTGTAGTTTTATTAATGATATCAGTTAAATTATCTGTTCCAAGAAAGTTAATAATAGATGAATTACTTGTTTTGTCGGCTAATGAATTCTGAACCTTAACTTTTTTTCTATTATTCGCAGAAGAAATAGAATCAATATCTGTAATAACTAATACTTTAACCCCTAGGAACTCTATTAACTCTTTAAATATATGAGCATAAGCACCTGTTTCAACAATTGAAATATGCTGAGATGCTAGAGGTCTATAGTCTGTATTTCCTTTATTTTTGATATCTATTTTCTTTATAAATTCTGATAATAAAATTCTTTCGGTTGTACCTTCTATAAAAATAACTTTATCTGCAAAAAATATTTCAGCTGTTGAAAGTGTTAAATATCGGCATAGGAAGTCAAATCTTCTTTTTATTTCTTCCTCATTTTCTTTAGGAGTGCCAACACTAACATTCTTGGATATTGAATTTTGTAAAGAATTAAGATTTCTTGCTTCAATATTATTGCCCGTATTAACAAAATATTTTATATGCTTGAAATCACATTGAGAAACGATATGTGCAGAATGTGTAGTAATAATAGTCTGTAGGTTGGTTATTCCTTTTTTTATCTCATTTTCGAGTAAGCCTAATATATTTTTGATAAAAATATACTGCATCTGAGGATGAGTATGAACTTCTGGCTCTTCAATAAATAACAAGTTTAAAATAGCTTTTCCTTCATTTTCTATACAGGCATTATAAATGTCTCTTAGTTGTATATGTAAATCAAACAAAATAGCAAAAAAGTTCATATATCCAAGGCCATTAAATTCTTCTGGTAATACACCTATTCCTTGGTCATATAAAATTTGGGTATTATTTTCTAATAAATTATATTCTTTAAGGGATGATTTTACAGCTAAGTCAGGTTTTCCGTTGGTAAATTTATTAAAACTATCTTTTATCGTACTAAATATTTGCTCATAAATAGCATCAAGACTCTTATCGGCATCCATTAACTGAATCTGTAAATCACGCTTAGCATCTTCAACTTCTTCAGAAGCATTAAAATACCGACAAGATAATTGTGAAAGTTTTTGTGTGCCAATATCATTGCTAACTTCTCTAGTTGCTTTTATTGTTCGCAAGGTCAAAATCTGTTTTATATCCTTAGTTTTGATTTCAATAAAATTATTATCATTTTGATGTTCAACAGAGAGAATTTTTACAAAAAAGTATTTTTTAAAGTTTTTTTTCAAAAAATTAATTAAACTATATCTTTCATCAGCAACATCTAATCCCTTTTTTATTATTTCAGCACTAAATGCTTGAAAATCATTACATAGTTGCTTATATGCTTCATATCGCAGATAATAACTAAATTTTATATGAATTGTTTTGATATTTGGGTCAAGGTCAAGAATGAGATTCGAAAAATTGGAGAGATTATCATTTTCGTCATAATTAATCACAAGTTCTAAACTTAATGATTGTTCAATATACTGTTCTTGCGACAAGTTTTCCGTAATAGTTTGTTTAATAATATTTTGAAACTCAAGATTAAAATCATTGAACAGAAATTGTTTTTCATTTACAAAAGTGTCTAGCAAAGATATGAAAGATGTTTTACCTGTATTGTTTTTTCCTATTATTAGAGAAAATTTTTCATCAAGATTTATATTAAAATTTTTAAGTGAACGATAATTTGTTATTTTTATATCAGAAATATGCATTACAATCCTCCGCTATTTTTCTAACAATAACTCTCCTGTAAACGAAAAAACAACTCTTTGTAGAGTATATCATTTTAATTTCTATAAACAAATTTTATAAATTAATTATTTGTAATTATTTGGTTGGGTTTATATTCTTTTTTCTCATGTAAATAATTGTTATATTTTTATATAATATCATTATAGGCAGATGTATGCCTGCTAAACAACTTAATATTTATACTTTTTTGGTGGAGAGGTAATGCCTTTCTCCGGTTTGTAGCAATACAAACACGAGACCAGCCCAATAAAAGTGTCGCCAGTTTATATGGGAGTACTATGCCCTTTTGGGCATAGGAAACCAAGGCGACCTTTATTTATGGGATTGGTCTCGCATAAATGGGGTCGCCTTTTTTATGTATCTGCTAAAAAATATAGCTGTTAATTAAATAAAGGAGTTTTCAAATGAATATGAAATTATTCTTGTGCTGTTTCTTTTTTATGTTGCTTATTCTTGCTTGTTCCAAAGCTACTGTTCTAGAGGCTGACAAACCCAATGTCTTAAAGTACGCAAATAATGTAAAACTTGAAATTGTTGAGTTTCAAACTGGGTGGTCTGGAGCATCTGATGGCGAAATGGTTGTTCCTACTGTAAAATTAAAAATAAAAAACATAGGTTCTGTCAAATCTACTCAAGAAAATGTGATTGAATTGAGATTTTATAACAGCAATGAAGAATGGGGA
>JAQUWU010000089.1 GCA_028692715.1 Paludibacter sp.
GGAATGGGCTTCGTTATACGCAGGCATGGCTGCAATAGTAATGGTCATATGATATCATCTACCTCTTTGATGAAAAAACTCAAGAATATTTATAAAGCGCCTTTCTATAGAGAAATCGGCGAGAATTGCAAATACAGTGAATATATTTTTCAGAGTCATCGCTCCACAAACTTTAAAGGGTTTCTAAGGATCACCTGTAACCAGATCTACAGCGCATCATTTGAGGGATTGTTGTGCTCCTTTTAGGGAAAGGAAAGATGCCCTGCAAGCAAGTCATAGTTCGGAATAAGACGTGTATTTGTTTAAAGATATGAGCTATATAAATATTGGGACCCCAAAAATAATTAAGCAGTCCCCCCGATAACGAAAAAGAAATGAGCTTAATTGAAAATCCCGTTAGCCAGGAAAGGAGCTAAAATAGCTCCGATATAAATTTTACTTATTATAAGAGAGATATAAAAATTTATACATATATAGGAATCAAGAGGTTTTTTGCGATACACGATAACATAAAAGAGGGAGGGTTATATTAAAGAAAAGTTTTCAAAAAAAGTGTCAGAAACGACGTTTTGAAGTGAAAATTATTAGAAATTGGAGAAAAAATAAATATATTAGTATAATATAAGACATGGAAAGGGAAGAATTTTATACAAAAAAGTGAGTTGAATAGATCAAGTTAAAAGCATTGTTGAAAAAAAGAGAGGCTTTCGGAACATAAGTTTTAATGAATATAAAAAAAGCTCAGGAATTGAAACTCAGGCCAATCTCCAAATTCTGGAATATTTATAAGATCACTACATGGGAGTGTACTTGCGCCCTGGGCCCACCCTCGTGATTATGATATTGACAATCAAACGACTTTTATGGTATATAGAATGGTTATAGTAATTACTTCATGCTATAATGAGAGTAATATTCCCAATCGGCATGAATCATATTGGCTCTTCACTATTTGGGGATAATTTAGAGTCAACTTCTAAACATAGTACAACATATATAATGTTTGAATACATTTTTGTTTGGAAAACCATATTCAAGATAGATGTTTATAATTTGGGGTGGTCACTTTTCAACCGGGTAATTATTATCAACCCGCACAAAACACCGAAAAGCCATCATATAAAAAGTAAGTTTAATGGTTCTACAACTTTATTACAGAGGCGTACTTGATGAAAGCACTGGTTACTGGTTGCGCTGGGTTTATAGGTTCTCACTTGACTGAAAGATTATTGAAAGAAGGATATGAGGTAGTAGGAGTTGATTGTTTTACCCCTTACTACTCTAAAAATATCAAAGACAATAATCTTTGTACAGCATTAAACGATGATAATTTTGAGTTTATAAATAAAGATTTGCTCTCTATTGACAAATACCCTGATGTAGATTATGTATTCCATCAGGCCGCACAGGCCGGTGTCAGAGCATCATGGGGGAAATATTTTGATACTTATCTTGAATACAATATCAGATTGACTCAAAAACTGCTCGAATATTATAAGGACAGTAATATTAAAAAATTTGTGTATGCTTCTTCTTCATCTGTATATGGAAATACTGATGAGCTACCGATGAATGAAAAATCTTTATTAAATCCTGTCTCTCCTTATGGTGTTACCAAATTGGCAGCTGAGCATTTATGCTCTTTATATTGCACAAATTACAACACGCCGACAATTTCTTTGAGATATTTTACCGTTTTTGGTCCGAGACAAAGGCCTGATATGGCGATTTCCAAATTTGTTAGTAAGATACTTAATGATGAGGAAATAACGGTTTATGGGAATGGATCCCAAACCCGAGATTTTACTTATGTTGACGATATAGTTGAAGCAAATTTTCTGGCAGCAACAAGTGATGTTGTAGGAGAAGTGGTAAATATCGGTGGCGGGAACAATATTACTGTCAATGATTTGATAAAACAAATAGAAT
Organism: Paludibacter sp.; assembly: GCA_028692715.1. Lineage (GTDB taxonomy): Bacteria > Bacteroidota > Bacteroidia > Bacteroidales > Paludibacteraceae > Paludibacter. The sequence continues at coordinate 1,930 of JAQUWU010000089.1, forward strand.
TAACCGTCGGAAAACAAGCAAAAATAAAGTATATAGATACTCAGAAAGGCGATGTCAAGAATACTAAGTCTAATGTAACAAAAGCAAGAAAGTTGCTTAATTGGAAAGCGGAAACAAACATTGTTGAAGGATTAGATAAATTTATCGAATGGTTTAGAGAAAACGAATATCTCTACAAATGATTAGATCTATGAATCCAGAGAGTTCTATACTCATCAGGATTTGGTTTTCATAATTATATTGGGTTATCGCTTTATTTTTTGAGGCAAAAAATTATAAATTTTAAAGCGGAGTGAATACAACTCATTAAAATAATTCCGAATGTCTGCAATGAGATAAAATTACAGGGTAATCGAAAGTAATCTAAAAAAAAATAAATGGTTGATTCCTCTATGAAAAAAGATCTCGTTAGTGTTGTAATGTCTGCTTATAATTCGGAAAAATTTATTTCGGACTCAATTTCCAGTATATTAAATCAAACTTATGATGATTGGGAACTTGTGATTATAAATGACGCTTCTTCTGATAATACTTTAAAAATAATTAATCAATTTTCAGAAAAGGACCCTCGAATCAAAGTAATTGACAATGAAAAGAATATTGGTTTGACGATTTCTCTTAACATTGGTATTAAAAATTCCAATGGAGAGTTTGTTGCAAGATTGGACTCGGATGATCTTGCAGAACCCTCAAGGCTGGAGAAACAGATTAATTACTTACATAATCACCCCGATGTTGGATTAGTCGGATCTGGAGCCTATTTAATAAACAGTTTCGGGAATAAAATTGGCTTTATGAATGTAATGTCACAACCGGATTTTGTAAATAAATTTATGAATAATCTTAATCCTTTTATTCATAGCTCTATAATGATCAGAAAGAAAGCTTTAGATGATGTGGGATCTTACAGAGAAAAATTTCGATATTCACAGGATTATGATCTGATTTTGAGACTTAGTGACAAGTACAAATTGTCTAACATCGCACAACCTCTTATTAGATGGAGAGTTTCTGATAACAGTTTAACTATGCAACATCATACTTTACAGAGAATATATGCAGATATTGCCAGAGAATTTGCAATAGAAAGAAGAAATTATAGTCATGATAGTTATGAATCAATTGAGTTTAATAACTTAATTGATGAAATGAAAATAAAGAACCAGGGGCGATATTTGTGTGACCGTGGTGTTTATGATCTTTTGTTTAATAGAAAATATAAAGATGGATGTGCAGAATTACTAAAAGGGATATCAAAAGGTGGATTCCCGTATAATTCATATTATAGAGGGATTACGCAAATAATATCCAAAATAAGTGTAACTACCCAGCGCAGGAAAAAACAGCATCAATAAGCAGCTTCTTAAATACAAAATTGGCAAACCAAGCTGACTCCATTTTAGTTAATTGTTGGCTATTGATTATGTTTTTCAGTTTTAACAGAGGTAGTATGTTCAGGTATCCGAGATCGCAAAATCAACATCATTCAGATGATTTTGGGTACGTTGAATAGATACAAAATAAGTATACTATGATCATCTTTCGAGTAAGATTGTTTAATTTATCTTCTATCGGATCAAATATGTCTCATTTTTATTTAATTGTAGTAGGACTAAAATTATGAAAATCTGCATGTATACTTCTGAGTTTCCGCCAGATGTAGGTGGTATCAGCACTTATGTTTATAATTTGTCAAAACGACTTGTAGAAAGAGGACACGACATTACAGTTATTACGAGAGGAACCTGGAGAAAAACATATTGTGAAGAGATAGAGGGGATTTCTGTTTATAGGGTTAGATTTGTCCCGTTTTTTCCATCTCCGTTTAAAATTCATCAATTGTATATCAATAAATTGCTCAAATCTTTGAAGTTTAATTTTGATTTAATTCATTTGCATGGTACACTTATACCAGTAAAACCAGTTTTTAATAATTCGTGGAATGTTATATTCACTTCACATGGGGCTTCTAAAAAAAAATTGGACCACATGGAAACCAAAACGTTGCATTTTTTTATTGTAAAACTATTACGCAAACGTCTATTTAAAATAGAACAAGAAATTGTTGAGAAAAGTGATGTACTGACAGCTGTATCTAATTCCTGTGCTGATGATTTAAGAATATATCACCCACTGAAAAAAGAAATAACTATAGTTCATAATGGAGTTGATACTAATTTCTTTAGACCCTCTGAAAACAGCTCAAATTTAAGGTACGTATTATATACTGGCCGGTTTGAAGTGTTTAAAGGATTATCAGATTTAATCGAATGTTCAAGCATTGTGTGCAAAAAATATCCTGATGTGAAATTCATTTTGGTAGGATCCGGAACTATATTAGATAATTTAAAAAAGCAGGTGAATAAACTTAAATTGGAAGATAATTTTGTATTTACGGGTTCTCTAAGTAAATCACAGATTATTGAATATTATCAAAATGCAACTATTTTTGTATTGCCTTCTTATAGAGAAGGATTTCCAACGAGTTTAATGGAAGCTATGTCATGTGGTATTCCTTCAATTGCAACAAACGTTGAAGGGAGTTTCGAATTAATAAAGGAGAGTGAAAATGGTTTATTGGTGCCCCCAAAGAATCCCGAAAAACTAGCTGAATCAATAATATATCTGTTAGAGAATGAAGAGTTCAGATACAGAATTGGGCACAGTGCCAGGGACCATATTGTAAAAAATTATGATTGGGAAACAATTACAGATGGGTTTGAAAAACTATATGGCCAATTGTTCCATCAGGATGCATGATTTATCTCTTTTCGTTAGTAAATAGTCAAAAGTTTTTCTGATTCGTTATTTTTTGGTGCAGAAACAATAAGTGAGAAAATATTAATATAAATTACAACGCCTCCATATATTTATTGGGAGTTACGATTCATGAAATTATTTATTATTTATGGAAGGCAATTGGATTTGTTTAATGGATCCAATGTCCATGCAATTGAAGTGTTTAATAATCTTCAAAATCTAGGTGTTGACGTGTTTCTCTTTTCTAAAAGTTCAGAAAATGGAAACTTTAAGAACTCTAATATCATAGAAGTCCCCTCTACTCATTTTCAGTTCCCATTTGCTAATTATTTAAATATATTCATATATCAACTAGCTCTTTTTTCGTATCTTAGTTATTATTCGATCAAAATAAAACCTGATTTATTTTATACAAGATTGGCTGGAAACAGTATCTCTTCTTCTATTGTATCGTCTCTGTTAAAAATTACTCAAGTTGGAGAAGTTAATGGTCTTACAATTGATGAAATGATTATTCAAGGTTCATCAAAACTGAATATTAAGATTGCAAGGTTAATAGAAAATATAAATTTTAATGGATGTAGTAAATTAGTTGCTGTAACGAATGGAGTAAAAAAAGGACTTATGGATCTATATTCCATTCCTGAATCCAAAATTGTTGTAATTAATAATGGTGCTAACACGGAGTTATTTACCCCAATGGATAAAAGTAAAGTAAAATGGGAATTAAATTTGGATACTTCATTATACTATATCTGTTTTGTTGGAAATTTGGTCTCCTGGCAAGGTGTTGAATATCTAATCAAAGCAGCTCCTTTAATTCTAAAAGAATATGTTGATGTCCGTTTTATGGTTGTTGGAGACGGCATTATGAAAAAAGAATGGATGCAACTAGCAGATAATCTGGGTGTATCGGAGAAGTTTTTTTTTACGGGAAGAGTCCCTTACGAAAAGGTGCCCATGTACATTAATGCCTCGGATATCTGTGTTGCCCCATTTATTCGTGAACGAAATTCGAAAATCGGTTTATCAGCGTTAAAAACATATGAATACCTTGCCTGCGGGAAACCCCTTGTAGCAAGTGGCATTCCGGGGGTAAAAGACTTAATCGAGGTTTCTGGCGGGGGAATTTCAGTAACACCCGAGGACCCTGAAGAGCTTGCAGCTGCTGTGATAAAATTACTTCCCGATGAAAATACCAGGAGCTTGATGGGTGATAAGGGTTGTAGATATGTTGTTGAAAATCACAGCTGGCATAGTGTTGCAAGAAAAGTACTGGCCGTTTGTAATGATGTGATTAAAAGTCATTAATTATGGAGGATATAAATTGAAATTCGGCATATTGTCGGAACGTGTCTCAATTTATGACCTACACGACTCAATTACAAAAATTAGCACGTAACTGGAGAAAATATTGCATATTTAACTTTAAAAATATATTTAAAGGTTGGCATACACTTTTTTATAATATCAGGGCCTAATTTACAATGCTAACAATTGAAATTTAATTGGATATGTTATCCGAATTAATTTTGATTGTTTATATAGAAGGGGGAATTAACTTACATATGAGACGTAGTCTGGCGAAAGAGAATATTCATCGATTGCCAGTATTGCACCTCAGTTAAACATAGTTACCTCTGAGCTGAAAATTTTCACCAGAGATCTTTGTAAATTCACTAAGGTTAGGGAGTGGATAATATTTGCAAAACCTCACTAAGTGGACCAATTACATAGGAAATAAATTAAATGAGTGTTTGATGAACATTTCCATTTTTTATAGCACTGTGACCCATAAAAAAACCGACTCTTTGCACCTGGACGTCGGGAAAAAATTTGATTCAGATCAGCCTAAAATAACAGCGATGTTGAATCGGAAATTTGTAATCTTTTTCCTAATAGGCTGTCTTGTCCTTGCCAGTGTTCCTACTGCTTTATGCAAGACTCCCACGCCTCCTATTGTTTACGTTTCAGGAAACGGCAGTGGAGACTTCAACTGTGACGGAAAAGCCGATGATGTACAGATAAATCAGGCCCTTAAATTCGTAGCTGATAATCCAGATTACACCACCGTTTATCTTAAAGGGCCTTTTACCTATACCATAGAGAATACTATTTACATTCAGAGTAGTAACACGGTTCTTGAAGGTGATTCCGACGCTGTTGTCAAATTAGTTGACCATGCGGGATGGACTAATTCCCCTATGATACCTTTAATTGGCAGCAAGGGTTCTGTAAACAATCTTACTGTCAGAGGATTTGAAATAAATGTGAACTATCCCGGAAACACCGAAACTCCAAAAGGAAAAGGATATTACAACTGTATATATTTTGGTCGAGTAAAAAATGTAACGGTTTGTAATATGTACATGCATGATGGACATGGGGATGGGCTGCGAGCATACTACTGTGAAAATATCCGATTTTATAACAACACAATCTCTCTGCTTGGACACGACGGGCTTTATGCTATTGAATCTGATAATGTAGAGGCCTGGAATAACAAAATCACATGTCGGATAAATAGCGCTCTCAGGGTCTGGAACTCGGATAACGTAAAATTCCACGACAACTTTATTGATTCTTATCCGGATGCGGGCCCAGGCATTCAGGTTCAGAGATCCGCCGGTAATATGGGTGTAGAAATCTATGATAATTTAATTACAAATACCTACGGACCAGGTATCTGGGTTATAGGAACTGCCGGGGCATATGATAAAAGTTTGTCAAGTTGTTACATCCACAACAACATTTTCAATGGCAGTGGGACAAATAAAAATATTCAATGGGTTGGGGGCGTTCTTGGCAGTGGTTTTCATAATGTCCTGATAGAAAATAATGTCTTTGACGGAGTTCATAACGCCGCAGTCGTGAACATGTACATGACTGACACTAATGCGGGACCTTCTGGAACAGGATTCACGACAACAGTCCGAAATAATATAATTACTAATACTGTCCCGAGAACCACAAAAGGGACCGGTACTGGATACGGTGTTTTAAACTGTCTTACCAGCTCCCACAAAATTGTGCTGGAAAATAACTGTCTCTACAGCAACACAGCCGGGAACTATAAAAATGTTAACTCAGCAACAGATATCTATGTAGATCCTCTTTTTGTGAATAGTAAAAGTGGTGATTACC
>JAQUWU010000090.1 GCA_028692715.1 Paludibacter sp.
ATCCATCAAATATTGAAAAAGCATATTCAATGATAAGCGATGCTATGAAGCTTGTTATTAGCGAATTAAATATTGCTGCGTAAAATAAAAAACGTGAATTTTATTTACGTTTTAGAAAAGTAAAAACGTAAAGTTGTGATTATTTTCTAATTGTTTTTTAATTTTTTGCATAAACAGATATTCTTTGCCACAAAGCTAATTGTATCATAGAATGCAAAAATTGGCTTTTCGGTCATTATTTCACAAGACATAATGCTATCATAATGCTATCATAAATTAATGATAAATGTAAAATATTACATTAATGTAGTATATTCTAATCAAAAGTATCGAAATGTCAACATAAAAGTGTAATTTTGCGCCAAACTAAAAAACACCATTATGTTAGATGTAGGATTGACCACTTTTATGATCCTGGCCACCAGCCTTGTTATGCTAATGACACCGGGATTAGCCTTTTTTTATGGAGGTTTGGGCTGTAAAAAAAATATTTTGAGCATCATGATGCAGAGCTTTGTTTCGATGGGAATAGGCACTATTTTGTGGTTTGCTTTTGGATATTCGGTTTGTTTTAGCGGAAATGTACATGACGCTACTGATTTTTTTGGAATTATTGGAAATTTTGATAAAGCATTTTATCATGGTATTACACCTTCCACATTGTATTCGGTTGATAAACCTTTTCCCGAGTACATTTTTATTGCATATCAAATGATGTTTGCTATTATTACGCCTGCACTTATAACCGGTGCATTCATCAATAGGGTTTCATTTAAATCGTACATTGTTTTTCTTGTTTTTTGGCAAGTGTTTGTCTATTACCCATTTGTTCATATGGTTTGGGGTGGTGGATTATTAGCCGAATGGGGTGTTTTTGATTTTGCAGGTGGAATTACAGTTCATGCTACAGCCGGTTTTGCTGCATTGGCTTCAGTGTATTTTGTTGGGCGAAGACCCGAGAAAAGTGAACCTAATAATATCCCGTTGGTTGCAATTGGAACTGCTTTACTTTGGTTTGGATGGTATGGATTTAATGCCGGAAGTGAATTGGCAGTTAATTCAATTACAATTTCTGCATTTCTAAATACTGATACAGCTGCTTCATTTGCAGCAATAACTTGGTTGATACTAGAATGGAATACCGGGAAAAAGAAACCAACCTTTATTGGATTAATGACTGGTGCTGTGGCCGGGTTGGCTACTATTACACCTGCTGCAGGTTATGTTGATATTTACTCTGCGGCAATAATTGGTGTTATAGCAGCGGTAGGTTGTTTCCTTGCTGTAAAATTTAAAGATTATAAAGGCTGGGATGATGCACTTGATGTATGGGGAGTGCATGGAATGGGTGGCGTAATCGGGACTATATGTCTTGGATTGTTTGCCAATAGCGCAATAAATTCAGCTGTACCCGATGGTTTATTTTTCGGAGGTAATGGAATGTTACTTCTTAAAGAGTCCTTAGCAATATTATTAGCAATATCATATGCATTTGGATTTACGTTGCTTTTGTTCCGAATCATAAATAAATTCATTCCCGTAAGAGCCACAGAACTAGAACAAACGGTAGGGTTGGATATAGCTCACCATGGAGAAGTTGCAAGACAAAGCTAAAAGAAACTATATTAATATTTTAAATGCAGCTGCTTGATTTTGAATCAAATAGCTGCATTTTTATTACCGTACAATAATGAAATGCTATTTCTTATCCAATTGTCCAAAAACTTTTTTCAATATTTCATTTACCCTTGCAGCAGGATTGATTCGAATATCTTTTTCTTCTTCAGCAACTTTTATAAATAATGCATCAAGTGCCTTTCCGGTTACATAATTTTCTAAATCGATATTAACTATTTTCAAACCGGCAATCTTTCCCAGCGTTGAACCGGCTGCCGAATTGTATCCAGAGCTAAGGAGATTCCACGTGTCGTTAGTAGATACACCTGCAACCAATTCCTTGTTGAGCGAATTTTGAACCTTTGGAGCAAAGGCTGACTGTAATTTTGTGTAAGTACTTTGTCGAAGATATTCGGTGGCTGCATTTTCTTCTCCGAATAATATTCCCATTGCGTCATTAAATGACATGCCGGAAATTGCTGATGCAAAAATCGGTATGGCCTCTTTAACGGCATCTTCTGCCGATCTGTTTATTGAAAGGATAGCTTTGTCCACCAAATTCTGTCCGCCAGGGACTAACTTTATATTGTCAATAATTGGTTGAGCTTCTTTTGGTAATAATATTTTTAAAGCTTCATTTTGAAGAAAACCATTTTCAACTCCAAGGTTATTAACGGCCTCTCCAATTCCAACATTCAGCGCACTCTTTAGTCCAGAAATGTTTTCGGTATTTGTAATTTTTTGTGTCGAGTTAGCAGTTGATGCAACCTGATTTGCAACTTGCAATAGTTCTGCACAGGAAGATAGTGAAAGTAAAACTGCAATGATGTAAAGGTAATTTCTCATTTTTTATTTTTTTATTTTAAGTTAGTCTACAAATATAATATATTATTAGACTTTTTCATACTTATTCGAGTTATTAATACGAACATTTTTTTAGATAAAACGTTAGTTAGGGTAGAAACGTTCTAATCAATTCAAAAATAAATAAATTTAGAAAATGAGTAAAATTGAGAAAATTTTTGCCCGCGAAATTCTTGACTCTCGCGGTAATCCAACTGTAGAGGTTGATGTGGTTTTAGAGTCAGGTGTAATGGGTCGTGCGGCAGTTCCATCAGGAGCCAGCACTGGCGAAAATGAAGCAATAGAATTGCGTGACGGAGATAAGAACCGTTATTTAGGAAAAGGTGTGCAGAAGGCCGTGGCTAATGTAAACAACATTATCGGACCGGCATTAGTTGGTGTTAGTGCATTGCAACAAAGAGGAATCGATAAAGCAATGATTCAATTAGATGGAACTAAAACAAAATCGAATCTGGGAGCAAATGCCATTTTAGGTGTTTCGTTAGCAGTTGCAAAAGCAGCAGCAGTTTATCTTGACATGCCTTTGTATCGTTACATTGGTGGCACAAATACTTATGTATTGCCAGTTCCCATGATGAATATTATAAATGGAGGCTCGCATTCCGATGCTCCTATTGCTTTTCAGGAGTTTATGATTCGTCCCGTAGGAGCTCCGTCGTTTAAGGAAGGTTTGAGAATGGGTGCTGAAGTGTTCCATTCCCTTAAAAAAGTACTTCACGACAGAAGTCTGAGCACTGCTGTAGGAGATGAAGGTGGTTTTGCACCTAAATTGAAAGGTACCGAAGATGCATTGGAATCAATTTTGGTCGCTATTGAAAAAGCCGGATATAAACCCGGAAAAGATGTAACTATTGGTTTGGATTGTGCTGCTTCTGAATTTTATAAAGATGGTATTTATGATTATTCCAAATTTGAAGGACCAAACGGTGCAAAACGCAATTCGGCACAGCAAGTTGAATTTTTGGCCGAATTAGTATCAAAATATCCAATTGATTCTATTGAAGATGGCATGGACGAAGGCGACTGGGATGGTTGGAAGTTATTAACCGATAAACTTGGCAGTAAAATTCAATTAGTCGGTGATGACTTGTTTGTAACCAATGTTGATTATTTGAGAAAAGGAATTGAAATGGGATGCGCAAATTCCATTTTAATAAAAGTGAATCAAATTGGAACGTTAACAGAGACACTTGATGCGATTGAAATGGCACATCGTGCCGGTTATACATCGGTTACTTCGCATCGTTCGGGAGAAACTGAAGATGCTACAATCGCCGATATAGCCGTTGCAACCAACTCTGGGCAGATTAAAACCGGTTCTTTGAGTCGATCGGATCGTATGGCAAAATACAACCAATTACTGAGAATTGAAGAAGAATTAGGTGATCTTGCCGTTTACGGATTCAAAAAATAAGTAAAAATGACAGTTTAAATACTGTAAAAATTAATTAAAATAAAAGCTACCTGTCAAAAGGTGGCTTTTTTTATGCTATAAATTATATAAAATTTACTAATGAATAGTTTCGGGTTAAAGCGAGTTAAGTACATAATTATGTCTGTTAATTATCAAAAAAAATGCATATTATTTTATTTTTGGGATCTAACTTTTGATTATTTTCGCAATGAAATTTTTATTCAAACTCTGTCATACGAGTAGATTTTAAAAATGAATTAACACAATTAATAATTATAATAATGGGAAAAATGAAAGAATTTAAGCGATTAAAAATGCTTGGCTTATTTGTTATTGTAGTTGTACTAAGTTTTGCAACAAATTTAACTACAAATTATTTTAGAAATAAGTCAGATGAGGGTTTTGTTCAAAATGGAGTTCAAATCCCGGCCACTTATGCAAAATTTGCCAATGCTTCCAATGCAATGGAAACAGATTTTACTGTAGCAGCAGAATTGTCTATTCATGCAGTAGTTCACGTAAAAACTAAAACGCCCGTCAAAACACAAAGTTTTGGAGGTATGAGTGATCCTTTTTTTGAGTATTTCTTTGGACGTCCTCAACAACAGCAACAACAACAGGAAATGCCCATGCAGGAAGCATCCGGTTCGGGTGTGATCATAACAAATGATGGGTATATTGTTACAAATAATCATGTTGTTGATAATTCGAAAGAAATAGAAGTGGCATTAAATGATAATAGAACCTTTAAGGCAAAGTTAATAGGTGCTGATCCCAATACTGATATAGCATTAATAAAAATTGAAGCTGAAAATCTTCCGGTAATAGCTTTTGGAAATTCAGATTCGTTGAAAGTGGGCGAATGGGTTTTGGCAGTTGGAAATCCTTTTAATTTGACCTCAACCGTAACGGCAGGTATTGTAAGTGCAAAAGCCCGGAATATTAATATCATTAATTCGAAAATGAAGATTGAATCGTTTATACAAACAGATGCCGCTGTAAATCCCGGGAATAGTGGAGGTGCGTTGGTGAATACGCGAGGTCAGTTAGTTGGAATAAATACCGCAATTGCTTCTCAAACAGGTTCATATGCAGGTTACGCCTTTGCAGTGCCGGTGAGTATTGTTCAAAAAGTGGTGGCCGATATCCGAAAATTTGGTGTCGTTCAACGTGCTGTTTTAGGGGTGGAAATTGGTGATATTACAGATAAACTTGCTAAAGAAAAGAAACTGAAAACGATGAGTGGCGCTTATGTTGCAAAAGTGACTGAAATGAGTTCTGCAAAATCTGCCGGAGTTAAAGAAGGGGATGTTATTATTAAAGTGAATAATATTGATGTTAAATCCGTTGCGGAATTGCAGGAACAAATTGGTCGATACCGTCCCGGTGATGAGATTAGCATTCAGGTGGTAAGAGATAATACAACAAAAACCTTGAAGGTAGAATTGAAAAACCGTCAGGGAAATACAGGAATTGTTTCGGCACAGGATAGTGAAGATGTGTTAGGTGCTACATTTAAAGATGTAAATGATAAAACAAAATCACAACTTGGATTGGATTATGGTATTGAGATTAAATCGCTTTCCAAAGGCAAATTAATGAATGCCGGAATAAAACCAGGATTTATTATTCTTAAAATCAATAATCAGCCTATTCAGTCGGCAGACGGTGTAAAAACGGCTTATAATGAAGTAATAAATAATGGTGATAGTAATGATAAAGCATTATACATTGCGGGAGTTTATCCGAATGGCAAAATCATGTATTATGCAATAAATTTAGCTGAAAATTAATTTTCTGAATTTTAATAAAAAAGTACAAATGCAGTAAAAGCTGTATTTGTACTTTTTTTTTATTCATATTGTAAACAAAATGCCTACTTACACGTTTAAAGAACAGTGACCTAAAGGTCAATTTCGCCCATTCATAGTGTAATTTTATATTTGTATTTCAATTTAAAACAGGCATTAGTGATAACAAGCCTTTTACATATAAAATTAGACAAGCATAAAAGTTTTAGTTATTCAAGTTTCGACCGGATTATATTTCGAGGTAATTTGCCGGGTTAGTTTGTGTAAGTGAGTATTATAAAGCTATTGTGTAATTTAAGATTTAATAATCACATGAATGCTGTACTAAAAAGTTTGACCGATCAACTCAATTATCACATAAAAAGACAGATGAGCAAATGGATATTCCCGTTCACTGCTGGGGAATAATAGAGAGGACAAAATAAAATTCCGAGCAAAATTTTGTAAAAGAGTTGTATGCAAGAAAGATAAATAAGAATCAAAAACAGACAAGGTAGTTTGTATAATCAAAGCCACTGAGAGCACACGGACATTTGCAAATAAAACGGTGAAAACAAAAAGTGGAACAGATTGCTTGAAGATGTATTCCTCTTCTAAATTTGCAAGCCGGAATTTCTTTTATATCCACAACTATAAAAGAATTAAAAATAAGTACCACATACAGCCTTGTATCACACAAAAAAAAAGCATACCAATAATTTGCAGACAAATTATTGGTATGAACTCAAGCAACAGCCGTTATTTTGAGATAATCTCTGATATAGACATTCAAACTATCAACACAGAGGTATTTCAGAAATATAAAAAAGTTATTGTTACCGAAGATAGAATTAGAATTGCAGAACCTGATTTCCGAAATGAAGAACAAATGGAATTGTTTCGTATTTTATTGGACGACAAAAACGTGGTTTATGGTTTTAAAAACAAGCAGATTCGATCACAAATGTAGAAAAAGAACAATCTATAGTGCGCGAAGCTATAAATCTTGTTATTAGCAAATTAGACATTGCTGCATAAAATAAAAAACGAAAATAAAATTTACGTTTATAAAAAGTAAAAACACAAATATTATGGAAAATAATTCAGAAAAAGGGAAATGCCCTGTAATGCATGGGGCAAACACAGCATCAGAAAATTCTGTAATGAGTTGGTGGCCAAATGCGCTAAATTTAGACATTTTGCACCAGCAGGATACCAAAACAAATCCCTTAGGACAGGATTTTAATTATCGTGAAGAGTTTAAAAAGCTGGATTTAGCAGCAGTAAAAAATGACTTAAAAAAACTGATGACAGATAGTCAGGACTGGTGGCCTGCCGATTGGGGACACTATGGAGGTTTGATGATTCGTATGGCCTGGCATAGTGCAGGAACATATCGTACTGCTGATGGTCGTGGTGGAAGTAACACAGGAAATCAACGATTTGCGCCATTAAACAGTTGGCCGGATAATGTGAATTTGGACAAGGCTCGCCGACTTTTATGGCCCGTCAAAAAAAAATACGGCAATAAAATTTCGTGGGCAGACTTAATGATACTTGCGGGAACCATGGCTTATGAATCAATGGGGTTTAAAACATTTGGATATGGCGGTGGTCGAGAAGATATTTGGCATCCCGAAAAAGACATATATTGGGGTGCGGAAAAAGATTGGTTGGGTAAAGACCGATACTCAAATAAGTCCGATGAAGAGACCCTTGAAAATCCTTTAGCTGCCGTTCAAATGGGATTAATTTATGTCAATCCGGAGGGCGTTGACGGTAAACCTGACCCATTAAAGACAGCTCAGGCTGTGCGGGTTACATTCAAACGCATGGCAATGAACGATGAAGAAACGGTGGCATTAACCGCAGGTGGGCATACCGTCGGTAAAACACATGGAAATGGCGATGCGTCTATCTTGGGAGAAAGCCCTGAAGGTGCTGGTATTGAACAACAAGGTTTCGGCTGGCATAACCCTAAAGGGAAAGGTAATGCCGAGCATACCGTAAGTAGCGGTTTGGAAGGAGCCTGGACAACTACTCCAAACAAATGGAAGAACAGTTATTTTTATTTGCTTCTCACCTACGACTGGGAAACCAAA
>JAQUWU010000091.1 GCA_028692715.1 Paludibacter sp.
CGTTGGAGTAAGAAGAATGAGCAATGTTTACTGCATTTAATGAAGTTTTAGAATCGCCGAGAAGCGTTAGTAATGCAGGAAGTTTAAAAATCTCTTTTGATGGATTGTAATTAGTACCAAAAGCTGTGATTGCAGAAATTAAAACCTCGAAGTTTGCAACATTGGTTGCAATGCTTGTTTCAGAGATACTTGCCATAATAATTTAGATTTAGAGATGAATATTTTGGTTAATTGTGCTGGCAAATATACGAAATAATTTAATACGTTAACATTATAACACGAATATTTTCATAAAAAAGAGATCTTTTATTTAAGAACTTGCATAATGCGAGTATTGCGAAGCAATTATAAACTTACAGTTCATTGTTTTTTTGTTTCAACATGCAAAGAACTCCTTTAATCAGATAAAAAAACAATGTACTGTGACTGCTCTGCCTATTATCAAAAAGCTATAAAAGCCACTGCAAGACTTTTGAAAATAGATACTAACTTATAGTGGTTTTTTTTGCTTTATGGGCGATTAGTTTCTGTCTTATTGTTTTAATTGCTGTAAATATACCGTTTAAATGTTTGTAGAATCGGTTGACATACCTTTTATAAACGTTTCAACAAAAACCATAATTCGCTTTATAATTCTATCGCCAAGTTTTTTGCGCTGCAATAGACTTGGTTTTTCTCCTTCAATTAATTCAAGCACTTCATCTCGTAAAGGTTCACGCTCGGCAAACAAGTAATCTTCTATTAATTTTTCTGTTTTGTCGGCTGAAAGGTTTTCTTCCTTTACAAGTATTGAAAATGCTTTTTGTTGTTCTTCGCTCCAGAATCGTTCAAATGCGGGTGTAATTTCGTCGGTATCGTCAATGGAAGCTAAATTTTCTTTTATGAACTTTTCAATCAGTTCTCGTTTGCTGCGTAGTGTTGTTTCGGTACTCAATAAATTAAATATCTCTTGCTCTGCTTTTGCTGTGTCTTTTTGTTTTTGAGACTTTAGTTTGATTAAGAGTTGGATGATATACGCTACATTAATTTCGTCACGGTGAATTAGTTCTAACTCAAAATCCACATCTTCCAAAATAGAAACTTTCTCCTTTTGGTGGTCATGTTTTACTTTTTGCCACAAATCAAGGTACTTACTCTGAAAGTCGTTGAATAATTGCTCCGAAATATCTATATCCTCCCATTTAAAATCTGAAAATGAAACAAGAATATTTTTAATCCGTAATAAATCACGAAATGCCTGAATGAATTTAAGTTCGTCATCTTCGCTTAGCAAATCATTTACACTGTCGGTTGTAGGCGTTATTTCCATCAATTTATCAAAGGCTTGGTCAAACTTCGCTGTGTAATCTTCATAAGGTTTCATGATGATTACTTCAATAGCTTCTTTATTGCTAAAAAGCGTAATGGCTTGGTCGGTACGGCTTTTCAGGTTACGGAATGTAACAATATTTCCCTGAGATTTCTGTTCGTTTAGTATTCGGTTTGTACGCGAATAGGCTTGAATTAATCCATGATATTTCAGATTTTTATCCACATACATAGTGTTCAAAGTAGGGCTATCAAAACCTGTGAGGAACATGTTTACCACTAAAAGAATATCAATTTTACGTTCCTTTACTTTTTTAGAAATATCGTTGTAGTAATTATAAAAACTTTCGCTATCACGCGTATTGAATTTAGTGTCGAAAAGTTTGTTGTAGTCTTCGATATATTCGTCTAATTTTTCACGACTGTGCACATGTAAGCCATACAATGCTTGCGGTTCTTCTACTACCGAAACTTCATCGGGAATAAAGCCATTGGCATCCGCATCGTCTTCGTTGGCAGTGTAACTGAAAATAGTAGCAATATTCAAATTATGCTTGCCTTCTTCTTTTTTTCGTTTAAAAATATCGTAGTATTTAATTAGTGTTTGAATGCTACTGGTGCAAAACATGGCAGTAAAATCACGGCTGTGTGTTTTACGGTCGTGATTGGCAATAATGTAATCCACTATTTTGTTCAATCGGGTTTCATCCTCCATCAACTCTTTGGTATCAATGTCTTCTACCTCAATGTCGATATTGGTTGCTTTGCCAGAGGAGATGAGGCATGCCTCGTCTTTACGGTAATATCGTCCTACGTATTCCACCGAGAATTTCAGTACGTTTTCATCTTTGATGGCATCGGTAATCACGTATTTGTGCAAACAATCTTCAAACAAATCTTTGGTAGTGCGTTTCCCCAATTCGTTTTTATTGGCATTGTCGGCAAAAATGGGCGTGCCGGTAAAGCCGAACATCTGACAATTATTAAAGTATTCCTTAATGCGTTTGTGTGTATCGCCAAACTGACTGCGGTGACATTCATCGAATATGAAAACAATTCGCTTGTCTTTCAAATCAGCCATTTTGCCCTCGTATTTGAGTTTGCTAATGGCGGTGTTTAGCTTTTGAATGGTGGTAACAATCAGTTTTGAGTTTTTGGCTTCGCCTTTTTTATCTACATAAGAGCCCACAAACTGTTTTACCAAATTGCTGGTGTTGTCTGTTCCATCAATGCATCCATCGCTAAAGCTGTTGAACTCTTTGGTAGTTTGATAATCCAAATCTTTACGATCGACCACAAAAACCACTTTATGCACTTCGGGCATTTTCATCAGAATTTGGCTGGCTTTGAACGAAGTGAGGGTTTTGCCCGAACCCGTGGTGTGCCAAATATAACCGTTTTTGTTGCTGTTGGTTACTCTTTCAATCAATGCTTCCACGGCATAAAACTGATAGGGGCGGAGTACCATTGGTATTTTGTAGGCTTCGTTGAGTACAATGTACTGGCATATCATTTTGCTAATGTGGCAAGGGTCGAGAAAAGAATAGCTAAAGCCGTTGAGTATATTGGTGAGGCGTTTGTTGTTTACGTCGGTCCAATAAAAGGTTTGTTTGAAGCTTTGATTGCGATTGTTGGCGTAATATTTAGTGTTTACACCGTTGCTGATAATGAATATCTGCACATATTGAAACAAAGCGGAATTCGCTCCAAACGAATGGCGTTGATAACGGTTTACCTGATTAAAGGCTTCTTTCATTTCCAATCCGCTGCGCTTAAGTTCTATTTGTACCAATGGCAATCCGTTGATAAGTAAGGTTACATCGTAGCGATTTTTGTATGTGCCCTCTATGGTTACTTGGTTTGTAATTTGATATTGATTCTGACACCATTTCTCAGTATTCAGAAACTCGAAATACAAGTTGTCGCCGTTGTCACGTACAATGTGTTGCTTTTGACGAAGCGTTTTGGATTTTTCAAATACCGAACCTTTGCTTAGTATATTCAGCACTTTCTCAAATTCAGCATCTGTGAACGTGATATTATTGTGCTTTTCCAACTGCGTTTTTAGATTTTGGATTAAATCTTTTTCGCTGCTGATAGCTGCATATTTATAACCCAACTGTTTTAATTGGGTTACTAATTGTTCTTCTAATATGGCTTCGGATTGTTTGGACATTTGTCTTAAACTTTGATTATGAATATTGTCTGAACTATGATTTTATTGATTATTTGATGGACTATGATTAAATCATAGTATTCATTTAATAAATAAAATCAAAGTTGAGATATTTTTCTTTTGGGTTTCATAACTCTTTTGAATTGGAGACTTTGACTTCCAAAATTGATTAATAAACCCACTTGCATATTGTATGCTTCCAAATAATTGATTGCTTGTGCAAGGTGAACATCTTCCAATTGTATTACAGCTTTTAATTCCACCATAATTTTAGCACCAACAAAAAAATCGACTCTTCTACCACCAATTCTTTCGCCTTTATAAAAAATATCCATTTCATGTTCACGGCTAAAATCTAATCCTTGATTGTTCATTTCAATAGCTAATGCACGTTGGTAAATAACTTCTTGAAATCCATTACCCAGAATTTTATGCACTTCCATTGCACATCCTATTATTTTACCTGTCAATTCGCTTTCAGGATACTTGTCTTGAACTATGATTTTATTCTCTTCCATAATATTCTAAATTATGATTATAATGATTGTCTGAACTATACTTTAAATGATTGTTGATGGACTATGATTAAATCATAGTATTCATTTAATCATTACAATCAAAGTTCAGACACTTTACACAAACATCCGCTGCAACAACCCTTTTTTCCACCCTTCCATTTTCTCTATCTGCACACCGCATTGATTTATTTTATCATCTATGGCTGATAAGAAATTTGCGATTTTGGTTTGCTCGGGAAAAGAAGGGATATTTATTTCAAGTTTTTTCATGTCTGAACCATAAAGATGATAAACGGTTGAACCTGATACTAACTTCATGACTCTTTCTCTAAAATTGGTAATATAATATGAAAAGAATACTCCGTCTAATACTTTTACTTTTTGTCGAATAATTAAAACATCTCCACCAAGAATAATATTATCTTCCAATATACAGCTTGCTGTTGCCAATCCATTCGGTGTAACATCTGAGGTAGGCATTAAAACATCGTTTGCGATTGACAGAAATGAATTATCATATTTATTAGTTCGACTAATTACATTACAAACCTTCTCTTTATATTTTGTAAAAAGCTCACCGTAATGAATACACTTATATTCACCATCTTCAACTATATCATTTTTAGGCAATCCTTTTCCTTTAAAGAACTCTGCTATTTCTCCTAACTTTTTTTCTTCCCACTCCGCAAATTCCTCTCCATTATCATCCTTAAACCTTAACTCTTGCGAGAATATCTTTTGCATCACCCCTTTTTTGTATTCTTCCAAAAGGCTTTTCTTCTTTTTCAGTTGGCTGAGCTTGTCATCTACTGCGGTAAGGAAGTTGGCAATTTTGGTTTGTTCGGGAAGAGTAGGGAAAGAGATTTCAACAGTTGCAATGTCTTCTTGCCCAATTGTTGTCATTGTAGTTGTTTTACCCCTTTGTATAAATTGAATTCTTGCACCACTAGTTGAAAAACAATAATACAAGAAAGTAGGTAAAGCTATATCCTGATTTGGTCTCATTCTTATTAAATGCCCATCGTAAGTTAAGTCATCAACTTGATTTAGGTTTATATTTGAATAAGCAATACCTTCTTTTACTAATGATGACCTTGTGAAAAATAGATCTCCATATTCAACTCTATTTTTCTGAAACTCACTATCATCTAAAGCAACTCTAGTCAAATTATCAACATTAATAGTTCCATCGATATACATATCTTTAACATTGATTATTCTGTATCCACTTCCAACTTTTTTTGGGTCATTAAATGCTCCATTACTAAAACCATTTTCAGATAATTCTATCAACGGTTTAATAATCCATTCCTCTTCAAATTCAGGAAACCGTAATTTTGGTATGTTATTTAAATCCCCCATCTATTTTTTATATACAATAAATTTCCAGTCTTTGGCTGGTAGTTAGGATAATAGTTAGTTTTGAAAATGTCGAATGTATTTGCTGATTTTTCAATCAGATTGTTTTCTAACAAATACATCAATGCTATTGAAGGACTTCTAGACTCGCCTAAACTACAATAAATAAAAACCGAATTTTCAGCTTTTAAATGTTGATGAATAAAATCCAATGCAGGATTTATCATTTCATCGTTCACGTATTTAGGATCTTCAGTATCTATCATATTTAGATAAATAGCGTCTTCATCACGTTTAAAAAGATAATAAGGATTATCGGGATTGCAGCCTCTGCCTTGCCACCCAACTACAGATTGGTGTGTAACAAAACCATTTGCACGATTTAAGGCGCAAACTATTTTCATGCCTTTCTGCTTTGCAGTAAGGTATTCTTCTTTTGTTCCTACAAATAGTTTTATATCTTTAATTTGAATCATTTATTTTGCTTTAAAAAGGAGTTGAAATATTTAATTCTTTACAAAAAGCAGCAATAAGATTATCAGTATTTTTCATTCTTTCATCCAACGCTTTAATTTCCTTGGCTATGGCTTCGATATTTATTTCTGCTTCTGCTTCAAAGGTATCGACATAGCGAGGAATGTTCAGGTTATAGTCGTTTAGCGCAATTTCATCCAATGTTGCTTTTTTGCTATACTTTTCTAATTCTGTACGGTTACGATAGGTTTCAATAATTTTGTTGATATGATCGTCACGCAATACGTTTTGGGTTTTTACTTTGTCGTATTTGTTGCTGGCATCAATAAACAGAATGTCATCAGGATTTTCGCGGCATTTTTTGAATACCATAATACAAGTGGGAATACTTGTACCGTAAAAGATATTGGCGGGTAAACCGATTACAGCGTCCAAAAAGTTTTTGTTTTCAATAAGGAATCTTCGAATGTGTTGTTCTGCTCCTCCACGAAACAAAGCTCCGTGAGGTAACACAATTGCCATCGTTCCATTGTCGGCTAAATGATAAATCATGTGTTGCACAAAAGCGAAGTCGGCTTTGCTGCTGGGTGCTAACTTTCCGTATTGAGAGAAACGGTCGTCGCTTGTAAACAAAGGATTGGCACTCCACTGAGCCGAGAAGGGAGGATTAGCAACTATGGCTTCGAACTCCTCACCAATATGTTGTGGGCGTTCGAGTGTGTCCTCTTGCTTAATGTCGAACTTGCGATAATGCACACCGTGCAAAATCATGTTCATACGGGCAAGGTTGTAAGTGGTTCGGTTCATCTCCTGACCGTAGAAGTTGTTTACTTCTTTTACTTCTTTAGCCACACGCAACAACAACGAGCCTGATCCGCAAGTAGGATCGTAAACAGATTTGAGTTTGTGCTTTCCGGTGGTTACTATCTTGGCAAGTATTTTAGAAACTTCTTGCGGTGTGTAAAACTCTCCGGCTTTCTTTCCTGCGCCACTGGCAAACTGTCCAATTAAGTATTCGTAAGCATCGCCTAATACATCCAGTTCGGTACTTTCGAGTTTAAAATCTATCTTGTCGAGGTGCGCCAATACTTTGGCTATAATTATGTTTCGTGCGTCGGGAGTTTTTCCGAGTTTGGTACTGTTCAAGTCCATATCTTCAAAGAGGTTGTCGAAATCCTCTTCGCTGTCGGTACCCATTGTACTCAACTGGATATTGGTGAGTATCTTTTGTAAATCTTCGAGAATGAAATTGGTTTTGCTTTCGTCAAACAAATCTTCTTCGGTATTGTCACCATTACCACGTTTTGCAACTTCGGTAAAGAGTTCTTCGGGTTTTAGGAAATAACCCAACTTTTCTAATGCTTCTTCTTTGATAGCTTCCAAAAATTCATTGGCTTCGGGCATTTTTGGCGTAATGGAGCGAAACTTAATCTTGTCTTGTTTCAAAATTTCGTTGGCGAAAATCTCCATTTTCTCACTTAAATATTTGTAGAAAATAAAACCTAATATATAATCACGGAATTCGTCCGCATTCATCTTTCCTCTTAGGGTGTTAGCTATATTCCAGAGTTGTTGCTCTAACACTCTCTTTTGATCTTCACTCATTTATGATTTCGTTATTAATTTAGTTGTCAAAGTTAGCGTTTTTAAGTCAAAATTCAAGTCCTGTTATTCTAAAAATATTCGCCCACCACGTTGGAGTGGTGGGCGGGTTTTTGAAAGTTGTATTTGTATTTCTTCTATTTGCTATCGTTCTGTTTGTTGCAGAATTCATGTTTACGGAAATCCTCTCTTCTCTTTTTTTCGGCTGGGTGCTAACGACCGAGGCTATGGGCATTTGGCGGTTTGCGGGAGCGTTCGCTGTCGTGGAACGACAAAGTGAATGCGGGAGCAAAGACCGCGAAATGCACGTCAGCCAGCCAATGAACATAGGCGTGTGTTA
>JAQUWU010000045.1 GCA_028692715.1 Paludibacter sp.
AGTGTTTTTGTAGGATACATTGACGAAAAACCTCAGTTCAAAAAAGATGAACGTGAGGTAGCTGAAATCATTCAAGTAGACATTGCTGAATTTTTCAATAAAAATGTTATTCAAGAAAAAGAATTTGTAGTACCTTCGAACAATTATTCGGTTATAGCGCCCTATTACAAAGTGAAAAATGCCGACATTTGGGGAGCTAGTGCAATGGTAATGACTGAATTTTTGGATATGATTAAACAGTGAACAGTTAGCAATTAGCAGTTAGCAGTTAGCAGTTAGCAGTGAACAGTTAGCGTTAAAATACAAACAATAAACGTATTAACTAATTAACCAATCAACAAACAAAATGGAAAAAATACGTCTAAATAAATATATTAGCGATAGTGGCGTTTGCTCACGACGCGAAGCCGACAAATTCATCGAACAAGGTCATGTTTTTGTAAATGGGAAAAAAGCTGCTGTAGGCAGCCTGGTTTCAAGTCGGGATAAAGTGATGTTAAATGGAAATTTGATAGAAGCAAAAAAAGGAGAAGATTTTGTATTTATTGCTTTTAACAAACCTATTGGAATTATCAGCACCACCGAAATTGGAGTAAAAGATAGTATTATTGATTATATCGGTTATCACGAACGTATTTTTCCTATTGGAAGACTCGATAAAGACTCGCAGGGATTAATTTTTCTGACCAATAACGGTGACATTGTAAATAAAATTCTTCGCGCCGGGAATAAACACGAAAAGGAATATTCCGTAACAGTAAACAAACCTGTTACCGACGAATTTATTCTGAAAATGGGGGTTGGAGTTCCAATTCTTGGCGAAATGACAAAAAAATGCAAAGTAGTCAAAGAATCAGTTTATAGTTTTAAAATCACCTTGATTCAAGGCTTGAACCGTCAGATTCGTCGAATGTGCGAATATTTCGATTATGAAGTTGTTAAACTGGAACGTGTTCGAATTATGAATATTAGTCTAAAAGGAATACCCATAGGCGAATGGCGTCAACTTGAGCCAAATGAAATAAGACAAATTCTGGCTGATATTGCGAACTCAACTTCAACAGCAAGCGGCAAACAACAAGCAGTAAACGGCAAACAACAAAAAATAAAAAGCACACAGCAAGAGCTAAGTGATAAGGGGCAAGCGGCAAGCAGTAAGCGGGTTGAAACACGAAACACAAAACAATCAGACCGATCGTCAAATCCAAATCCAAAATCAAGAGACCTGCGTTCCAATTCCAGTAATTCTAGCGGTAAAAAAGGGGGTTCAGCTATGAAAAACAAACCATCTTCGGGTGGTTTTGGCAGCAGAGGAAAATCCGGCAAGCGATAAGTTCAACATTTTTTACTCAGAAATATTACTCTCCGATTAAAATGTTATCTTTGTATTCTGTTTTATAAAATCAAAATTTGAATGAGAGGAAATGATAATACGGCAGTAATCTTAATCCACTGCCCTGACCGCCCGGGAATTTTAGCGGTTGTTACTGAATTTATCAATCAACACAAAGGAAATATCTTATATCTTGATCAATATGTAAATCGTGAAGAAGGTGTATTTTTTATGCGGGTAAAATGGCAACTCGACGAATTTCAGATTCCCCAAAAAAAAATTGGGGAGTATTTCAACACACTTATTGGTTTACGATTTCAAATGACTTTCCGTTTATATTTTTCTGACACTAAACCACGTATGGCCATTTTTGTTTCAAAAATGCCTCATTGTTTATACGATTTACTGGCACGATATTCTTCGGGTGAATGGTATGTTGAGATTCCAATTATAATTAGTAATCATCCTGACATGGAAGTAGTGGCAAAACGTTTTGGAATTGAATATTATTACTTTCCTATTACCAAAGAAAATAAAGCCGAACAGGAAGCAAAACAACTTGAATTACTCAAAAAGTATAAAATCACTTTTTGTGTTCTTGCACGCTACATGCAAGTGCTTTCATCTGATTTTATCCGGCACTATCCCGACCGTATTATCAATATTCATCATTCATTTTTGCCTGCATTTGCAGGAGCAAAGCCTTATCATGCAGCACATCAACGTGGCGTAAAAATAATTGGAGCAACCAGCCATTATGTAACCAGCGATTTAGATGCAGGTCCCATTATCGATCAGGATGTTACGCGGATTTCACACAAAGATACGGTAGAAGAATTGATAAAAAAGGGGCGCGATTTGGAGAAAATTGTTCTTTCACATGCCGTTGAAAAACATATCGAACGAAAAATCCTGACATATAAAAATAGAACTGTAGTATTTCAGTAATTAGTTAATACGTCAACTTATCAAGTTATTAATTTGCTGAAATAGATACAATTAAACTTTGAACAAAAATATGGAAGTAACACGCTTATTTGATTTACTGGATAATTATCTGGAAAAACATCCCAATCAAGAAGCTGCATTAGCTTGTAAGAGAGATGGTGCATGGGTTAAATTTAGTATTCAACAATATGTGGAACTGACAAGCTATATCAGTTTTGGAATGATGAAACTGGGCATTAAACCCGGCGACAAAGTAGGTATTGTGAGCAGCAACCGACCGGAATGGAATATGATAGATTTCGCTACTATGCAAATTGGTGCCATTTCAATTCCTATTTATCCAACTATCAGTCAGGATGATTACCGACACATTTTGAATCATGCCGAGATGAAAATGATTTTTATTGAGGGCAAAGAATTGCGGAATAAATTGCAACCCATTTTGCCGGAAGTAAAAACCTTGAAAGAAATATACACTTTCAATGATCAGGGAGCAGAATATAAATTTTTGGATCAATTGATTGAACTCGGGAAAGAAAATCAGCAACCAGAAACACTTGCCAAACTTAAAGCTGGGATAAATGAAAAAGACCTTGCTACCATAATTTACACTTCGGGAACTACAGGTTATCCAAAAGGAGTAATGCTTTCGCACAGCAATATTATAAACCAAATAAAAAACTTAGCGCCGACACCTGCAAAATGGAGCAAAACAGCTTTGAGTTTTCTTCCGCTTTGCCATGCTTACGAACGAATGCTCGTATACTTATACCAATATTTAGGCATGTCGGTATATTATGCCGAAAGCCTGGGAACTATTGCAGACAATATTAAGGAAATTCATCCAACCATGATGTCTGCTGTACCCCGATTATTGGAAAAAATTTACGACAAACTATATTTATCCGGAAAAAAGCTTCCATTAATTCAACGCATACTTTATTATTGGGCCTTTAATCTGGCAACTAAGTATCAGTTAGAAGGAATGAGCCCGTGGATGAAAAGCCAATTGAAATTTGCCGACAAACTTATCTATTCAAAATGGCGTGCAGCTATCGGTGGCAACTTCGACATTGTGGTTTCGGGTGGTTCAGCCATACAATCGCATATTGCATCCTTTTTCTCTGCTATCGGAATGCCGGTTTTCGAGGGATATGGATTGAGCGAAACATCTCCGGTGATTGCGGTAAGTCAGCGAGGAAAACACGGTAGAAAATTCGGAACAGTAGGTCTTCCTCTTCCGGGAGTTGAAGTAAAACTCGGCGAGAGTAATGAAATAATTTGCCGGGGTCATAATGTCATGTTAGGTTGCTACAAAGATCCTGAGTTGACAACTGAAGTCATTGATGCAGACGGTTGGTTGCATACTGGTGATATTGGAAAATTTACATCTGAGGGTCAATTGGTTATTACCGGACGTTTAAAAAGCCTTTTCAAAACGTCCTTTGGAAAATACGTCAATCCTCAAGCTATTGAATCGAAATTTACCGAATCGCCATTTATTGAGAATATGATTGTGTTGGGCGAAAACAAAAAGTTTGCAGCATCTTTAATTTCTCCTGATTTTATTTATTTAAAATCGTGGTGTAGTCATCACAAAATCAAATATACTAGCAATGAAGAAATGATTTTACAGCCCGAAGTTACAAAACGTTTTCAGGAAGAAATAAAACAATACAACAAATACTTTGGTGACACCGAGCAGATAAAACGCTATCAACTTGTAGCCGAAGATTGGACGGGTGCAATTGGCTTCCTCTCTCCTACTCTCAAAATTAAACGGAATGTTATTGAAAAACATTATGCCGAAAAAATTGAAAAATTGTTTTCATAAATCATTCTATAAATAAACTCGCAAAATGCAGGATAACAGATGGTTATTCTGCATTTTGTGTTATTATTTGAAATCAATTGATAATTATGAATTGTCAATTGTCAATTTACTTGTACTTTTGCAGCGTGAAAAAAAGATACTTCATTTATTTCTCGTACAAAGGCACAGCTTATCATGGTTGGCAATTCCAACCGAATGGAATTTCGGTACAGGAAGTGCTGACAAAAGCATTATGCACTATTTTACGAACAGAAATTGAATTAACAGGTGCTGGACGAACCGATACCGGCGTTCACGCGAAATTTATGGTGGCTCATTTTGATTTAGAAACCGAATTGCCTGTTAAGTTTAATTTAATTTCAAAACTCAATAGCTTTTTGCCTAAAGATATTTCTATTGCTAAATTAATCGAAGTAAAGCCCAATGCTCATGCGAGATTTGATGCAATATCACGTCGCTACGAATACCATGTTGTTACTTCTAAGAATGTTTTTAAAAATGAATTTGCAGCAAAGGGTTCGGAACATCTTGATTTTGATTTAATGAATCAGGCAGCAGCCACTCTGATGGAATTTAGCGATTTTACCAGTTTCAGCAAACTACACACCGATGTGAAAACGAACAATTGTAAGATTTCGAGTGCCAATTGGAAAAATCTCAATGACGAATGGGTTTTCAGCATCGAAGCTGATCGGTTCTTACGCAATATGGTGCGTGCCATTGTAGGCACATTATTCGAAGTAGGTCGTCACAGAATGTCTGTTGAAGAATTTAAAGTTGTTATTGAAGCTAAAAACCGATGTAAAGCAGGCGTTTCGGTCCCTGCTCAGGGTCTTTATTTAGTTGATATTCAATATCCAAATGGAATTTATATTTAAAACGCCCTAAAAATATACAATTGAATTTTCAATTGTTAATTACAAATTACAAATTATTTATGTGGTTAATCCTCGCTTTTATTTCGGCTCTCCTACTAGGATCGTATGAAGTTTTTAAAAAAGTATCGTTAAATAACAATGCCGTTATTCCTGTTATCTTTGTATCCATTTTATTTTCATGTTTAACGCTGACTCCTTTTTTAGTATTATCGGAATTTTTTCCTGACACCCTAAAAGGAACGTTATTCTTTGTTCATCATCAGAGTTTTGAAACTCACATGCAATTTGTGCTAAAAGCAATTATTGTGCTTACTTCGTGGCTCTTTGCTTATTTTGCACTCAAACATTTACCCATCTCTATTGCATCACCAATTAAGGCCACTCAACCCATGTGGACGGTGTTGGGAGCTGTAATAATTTTCAGCGAGAAACTGAATGGCTATCAGGCTGCAGGTATTGGGATAACCTTATTTTCGTTTTTTCTTTTTTCAGTTGTAGGTAAAAAAGAAGGCATTTCATTTCGAACAAATAAATGGTTTTGGTTTATAGTCATGGCTACTTTAACCGGTGCGATAAGCGGTTTATACGACAAATACCTGATGAAAAGATATGATGTTATGTCCGTTCAGGTCTATTATACATTCTATCAGGCCTTAATTATGGGGTTTATTACCCTTTTCTTATGGGCTCCTACACGTAAAAAAACCACCCCTTTTAAATTCAAATGGGCAATTTTTTGGATTTCAACATTTCTGGTCATCGCCGATTTTGTCTATTTTTATGCCCTTACGTTACCTGATTCAATGATTTCAGTTGTTTCAACGGTTCGCAGATCTGGCGTAATTGTTCCGTTTCTTTATGGTGCTTTTGTACTCAAAGACAAAAATATAAAACTTAAAATAATTGACTTGATTGGCGTTTTAATCGGAATGTTCTTATTATACTTAGGATCAAAATAAAAAAAGAAGGTTTATCAATTGATATACTGTGACTTATCAATTTACTCAACATTCAAAATATTAAAATATAGCAGTAAAAGAATAAAAAAGAGGAAAAAGTTTGATAATTAGATGAAAATTAGTACTTTTGCAAGCCCAAAGAATAAGAACAAAAAAAAAATTAAAACATATAAATATGAAAAGCGGAATCCATCCTGAAAATTATCGTGCGGTAGCTTTTAAAGATATGTCGAATGACGACACCTTTATTTCACGTTCAACCGTAAACACGAAAGAAACTATCGAAATTGATGGTGTTACTTATCCATTGGTAAAAATGGAAATCTCTAGTTCTTCACATCCTTTCTACACTGGCAAATCGAATTTGGTAGATACTGCAGGACGTGTTGATAAGTTTATGAACCGTTATGCTAAACGCATGGAAGCTAAAAAATAAACTTCACAAATAAGATATTCAAGAGCTGTCTCAAATTCACTTTTGAGACAGTTTTTTTTTTAATAAATTGATCCTGCTGAAAAAAAAAAATCAAACAAACTATTCTTTATCATCCGGTTCAAAAAAGATCCATCGAACAGCTGGGAAAGCACTCCGTAGATCTTTTTCGCAAATATTGATATTGTTTATTAAATCTTCTGGTGAAGCAACCTTATTCATTTTTGCTTTTATTGCCACCATTATTTGAGCTCCCAACTGAAGGGTTATTAAATTATAAACCGTCTCTATCTCTGACCTTTCTTGGAGAAATACTTTAATTTCAACTCGCATTAGCTCATCGGCACTTTGTCCAATCAATAAGCTTTTTACTTTAATTGCCAGAAAAAGGGAAACAATTATCAACAAGACACCAATACCAATACTTCCTATTGAATCGTAAACAGGATTTCCGGTGACCAGTGATAATACAACCGCCAGCAATGCAAACGACAATCCGAACAAGGCTGCAACATCTTCACCTAACACGACTATTAACTCGCTTTTGCGTGTATTTTTTACCCACGACCACAAACTCTCTTTTTTTCGGAATTTATTTATCTGAGTAATGCAACCAAACAAAGACGCACCTTCAAGCAACATACTAACGGATAAAACCACTATGGCCAATATAGGGCTTTTCAATTCTTCGTTGGTGCTTAGTTTGTGAACTCCTTCGTAAATTGAGAACAATCCACCCATGCTAAATAGCATTAGCGCAACAATAAACGACCAAAAATAAATAGACATTCCATACCCCAGCGGATGCTCCGCATCGGGTTTCTTCTTAGAAGCATTCAACCCAAGAAATAACAGTCCTTGATTACCACAATCGGCAAAAGAATGAATTGATTCTGCCAACATTGCTCCCGAACCGGTTAAAACAGCCGCAACGGTTTTGGTTATAGCTATTCCTAAATTTGCTGAGAGAGCAAAAATTATTGATTTAATGGAAGCATCTTGATGTGACATATTTTATTTAAAAATTGTAAATTCAAAAAATTTCTGCAAAAGTAGTTATTTAAGCTTCATTTCTAGTAATATGTTTAGAAAATAAAAGGTCAATATTATCCGGGAGATATTTGACAAAACATATGAAACAACTTTTACAAAATGATTTTTTACTGAACAACAACGACCTTCTTTAACGAATATTTCAATAGTCAAACAAGCTAATTAGCTTAAAAAAATTGTTATTTAAAGATTATTTCTACTAATTTGCAATTATTCTGAACATTTTTTAATCAAATTGGTTGTAAATATTGAAATAAATATTACTTTTGCAGTGTCTTATAAAAAGAAAGACTCAATATGATGGCAAATCGATTTTTTACATATTTCTATTTTTACTTTTACTTTACAAGGTGAGAGCAGGAATTTATATATGTAAAAAACGACCTATAATAGAAAATACATGAAAATCCTGCTCGAAATAACGAGTGGGATTTTTTTTTGAAATAAACGAATAAAAAATGAAAAGAGTAGCAATTCAAGGTGGAAATGGCGCCTATCACGGCATTGCAGCCGAAAAGTTTTTCGAAGGCGAAGATGTTGAAATAATTCCCTGTAATACCTTTCGTGATATATTTAAAGTTCTAAAAAAAGAACCAAACGTACTGGGTATCATGGCAATTGAGAATACTATTGCAGGGAGTTTGTTGCCTAATTACGAGTTATTGCGCGAACACAAATACCAGATAGCAGGGGAACATAAATTGAGAATTTCTCATTGTCTTGCAGCTCTACCCGGACAAACAATTCATGATATTAAGGAAATCCAGTCCCATCCGATTGCACTCATGCAATGTGGTGATTTTATCGACACCATACCCGGAGTAAAAGTGGTGGAACACGAAGATACGGCTCTTGCTGCCCGTGATATTGCAGTTAAAGACATAAAAGGTACAGCGGCTATTTGCAGTGTTCGTGCAGCTGAAATTTATGGTTTGAATATTTTGGCTAAAGGAATTGAAACAAATAAACATAATTTTACCCGCTTTCTGATTTTTGGAAACGAATGGATGGTTGACGAAATTCAAAAAAACGATGTAATCAATAAAGCTTCTATCGTTTTTACCCTGCCACATACCGAAGGAAGTTTATCGAAGGTGTTATCCGTTTTTTCATTTTACGGCATTAATCTTACAAAAATTCAATCGATGCCAATTGTAGGAAGAGAATGGGAATATCAGTTTCATGTCGATTTTAAATTTGACGACCATGAACGTTACAAACAGTCACTGGTAGCTATCATGCCCTTAATAAATGAATTAAAAAATCTGGGAGAATATTCTGAGGGAATAACACCGGAAATATGAACCCCCAACCCCTAAAGGGGAGAAAAACAAGACAAATGATATTAAAATTGAGATTATGAATAATGATAATATAAAAAATGACTCGAACTCAATTCCCCTTCAAGGGTTAGGGGTTACTTCCTCCCCTCTAGGGGTTGAGGGTCGTGTAATACAACCTGCTGAAAGATTAAATTCAATTTCGGAATATTATTTTTCAACCAAATTGAAAGAAGTGGCTGAAATGAATGCCAAAGGGATGAATGTTATTAGCTTAGGAATTGGCAGTCCTGACCTTCCACCATCTAAAGAAACGATCGAAGCACTTAGTCAATCGGCCGCACAAGACAATGTTCACGGCTACCAACCTTATGTTGGAATTCCCGAACTCCGACAAGCTTTTGCCGATTGGTATAAAAAGTGGTTTTCGGTAGAGTTGAATCCTGCCAATGAAATTCAACCGTTGATTGGTTCCAAAGAAGGAATTTTACATATTTCTCTTGCTTTTCTTAATCCGGGCGATGGCGTTTTGGTTCCGAATCCCGGTTATCCGACTTATTCATCTGTAAGCAATCTGGTTCAGGCAAAAGTTTTGACCTACGATTTGGATGAAAACCAAAACTGGCAACCTGATTTTGAAGCATTGGAAAAAATGGATTTATCCAACGTTAAACTCATGTGGGTAAATTATCCAAACATGCCTACCGGAGCAAGTGCAACACCTGAACTTTTCGAAAAATTAGTCGCATTTGGCAAAAAACACGGCATTATTATTTGTAACGATAATCCTTACAGCTTTATTTTGAACGAAAATCGCCTGAGCATTTTACAGGTTAAAGGAGCAAAAGATATTTGTATAGAATTAAATTCGATGAGTAAATCGCACAATATGCCGGGTTGGCGTATGGGGATGTTGGCTTCGAACGCTCAATTTGTGGAATGGATTCTGAAAGTAAAAAGCAACATCGACAGTGGCCAATTTAAACCCATGCAGATAGCTTCAATTGTGGCGTTGAATAATTCAGAGGAATGGCACAAAAAAATGAATATCGAAATTTATCAGAGCAGGAGAAGTATTGCCGAAGAAATTTTAAAAACGTTGGATTGTACTTTCGACAAAAAGCAAGTAGGACTGTTCCTTTGGGGAAAAATTTCTGAAAAATATAAAGACAGTGGTGAATTGGCGGATAAAGTACTCTATGATGCCAAGGTGTTTATAACTCCCGGATTTATTTTCGGGAACAAAGGAAATCAGTATATTCGACTTTCGCTTTGTGCTAACGAGAAAATGTTAACGGAGGCACTTAATAGAATTAGAAAAATAGTTAAATAGTTAATTGGTTGATTCGTTACACGCTTAACCAATCGTAAATTGTAAATAAATAAATCGTAAATAAAATGATGGAACTAGAATCAATATTATTACCCGGAGTAGATGCAAATCGTCCGCTCATAATTGCCGGTCCGTGTAGTGCTGAAACGGAAGAACAGGTTATGGAAACTGCTCGTGGATTACATTCACAAGGCATAAAAATTTTTCGTGCAGGAATTTGGAAACCGAGGACAAAACCAGGTGGATTCGAAGGATTAGGCGCAGAAGCATTACCATGGCTTCAAAGAGTACAATCTGAATTAGGGATGTACACTGCGGTAGAAGTGGCAACTGCAAAACACGTTCGAGAATGTCTGGCACACAATGTAGATATTTTATGGATTGGGGCTCGTACCTCTGCAAATCCCTTTGCTGTACAGGAAATAGCCGATGCTTTGGAAGGAATTGACATACCGGTTTTAATCAAGAATCCGGTAAATCCTGATTTAGATTTGTGGATTGGCGCCATTGAACGTATTTACAATGCGGGTGTTCGTCGCATCGGAGCTATTCACCGCGGGTTCAGTACTTCTGACAAAAAAATCTATCGTAATCTTCCACAATGGCATATTCCTATCGAATTACATCGTCAGATGCCTAATCTTCCGATTATTTGTGATCCAAGTCATATTGGTGGAAAACGGGAATTGATAGCTTCACTTTGTCAGCAGGCTATGGACTTAAACTTCGATGGATTAATTATTGAAACACATATTAATCCTGATAAAGCATGGAGTGATGCATCTCAACAGGTTACGCCAGAAGTATTAGAGTTTATTTTGGGCAATATTGTTATTCGTGACATGACTCAAACCACTGAGAACCTGACTGCATTACGTCGTCAGATTGACGAACTCGATAACAGTTTACTGGAACTCCTTGCACGTCGTATGCGGGTTTCTAAAGAAATCGGGCAGTACAAAAAAGAACATAATATGCCTATTTTACAGGAACAACGTTATGATGAGATTTTACATAACCGCATTTCTCAAGCTCAACAAATGGAAATGGATGGCGAATTTATGAAAACAGTTTTGGTTGCCATTCACGAAGAATCTGTTCGTCATCAACAGGAAATTATGAAAATGTAAAATAATAGAAACAAAAACTCCCGTTTTTCCAATGAAAAACGGGAGTTTTATTTACAACACAACCTATACCCTTTTAAGATCTTTTATCTTGAGCATTTTCTTGTTTCATCGGACGCTGTTCATCGTTATTCATGCTATGTTTACGCATATCTTTCATTTTTTCCGATCTGTTCATTTTCTTCAAATGTTCAATTTGCATTGCCTGCATTTTTTGAAATTTTTCATTTCCAATAATCTTAATTAATTCAGCATCCTGAGCTGTCTTTTCAGCTTCGAATTTTGCTTTTCTTTCTTCTCTCAATTTCTTCATTTCTTCCATCTGCACTTTTTGTTTGGCAGCTTGTTTTTCGAACAAAGCCTGAACTTTTACTTTTTCGGCATCCGATAACACTAATTGTTTTGCCATAAATTCAGCTTTTTTTTCAGGAGAAATCACTTTTCTTTCTTCCTTTTTGAATTCTTTTTTACCTCCCTTTTCGTGATTTGGTTGGGTCTGATTTTGTGCAATCAAAGTTGTACTAAACATAAAAACTGTAGCTAAAGCTAATAATGCATACTTTTTCATAATTCCTTTTTTTTAATTATTAATAATCATTTTATCGTTATGCTTCAATAGACTTTACAAAAAGAAAATAGTTTAATGGGAGTAATTTTGTTTGTTTTTTTTAACCGTACAGTTATTAAAACAAAAAAAAAGAAGCTCATTTCTGAACTCCTTTTTTTATAAATGGGGATTAAAATAAAATTCTTAGTCTAATTTCTTGGAAGAATTCTCAAAAACTATTGACTTAGTAGGCAAATTTGAGAACTAAAGTTTTAATTAATGAATCACGATTAATTTCTGTATTTTAAAAGAATTTCCTATTTGAAATCTGACAAGGTACAATCCTGGATTTACATGTGAAACGGAATTATTCAAATTCCATGTAAATTCATGTTTCCCAAACGATTGATAATCATTGAATAAATTAGCAACTACTTGCCCATTCATATTCTCAATACTGATATTTACAAAATTACTTTCTGCCATGTTGTAAGCAATTCGGATTTGATCCTGCGCTGGATTTGGATATACACTTATTTGCAAATCCTGATTATTCATCATAATATCGTTTACTCCGGTATCTAGAGTATCTGCCGGATTTAAGGTTTGTTCAGGACCAGCTCCCAACGGAGAATAATTTTCATCAAGAGTCAAAATGAGTTTATCAATAATCAGATTGGGTTCATTGCAAAATAAATCTAAACCTTTAACGCCTGAATTTAAAATCGTTAATTTAGCAGTGGCAACATGTAACCATGTAAAATCCTTGTAAACTTTTGTGCTGTTTGTTAAATCAATTTTCTCGAGCATAACTTCCGAATTTAGCCCAAGGTGATAAGAGTCTCCGTTCGCATCAAAAGCATAAACACGTGCCCAAACAGAATAATTTCCAGCATGTGGGAAATCAACGTTATATCTTAATACCGGTGCATCAGATTGAGCCGTACCAGCTGCTGCATATGTAGTTCCAGCAGGAGAAACAACGACATTTCTATTAGAAGCATTATCGAAAAGAGCAGACATCCATTTTGTGCCATTTTTAGCTGCTTTTGATTTGTTGTAATTTTCTGCTTCTATTACAATCAAACTATCTTTTTGAAAGAAAGTGCCAATTTTATTTTCAATACTTGCAACGCAATTTTCTTTTAGAATGTCTTGAGAATAAATTGCTAGATAATCGAGTGAAGCTCCTACTCCGAGTGACAGTGTTTTAGGTACTATTTTAATTGTATTCTGTCCTTTTATTAAATGCAAATAAAATTTCACCACGTCCCATGTAGGTTTTTTTGTTAACACCAGATTTTTAACCCTTAATGTATCGTTAACATAGATATTAAATATAGTTGCAGATGTTGGATTGTAGTAGGATGCAGCAAAGAAAATACTATCGGTTTTTGCCACATTAAATTGTTGGGTAATATAAGCATTGGCTACGCTGTCTGTTCTCAAATAAAGTTTATAAGGCGTTTTATCAAGATTGACTTCTGCATTGGTGTTTGTTTCGCAAAAATCAGAAAACCGGATGATATTTGAACAGGGATCAAGTTTGGTTGTACCGCCTGTACATATACCGCAATTATCATATATGGCTGTCCCATAGGCCGTACCGTTACAGTCTACAAGATTTCCAACAAAGTCATAATCGTGTGCTGCCATTGTAAAAGTGACCAAATTACCATTCAGCGTGATATTATTAATCGTATCATTCCAGTTTTTCATCGTCCAGGTTACTATATTTCGGGCTTTTAACGTGACTGTTGCTCCAGCCGGATAATCGCCTGAAATGGTAACCATTGCTGCCGCCGAATTTTTGATGGCAACTGCTACATTGTACAATGGTTTCAAAGCATCAGCCAATGGTGCTAATTCAGAATTCGTTTTTTTCTCTTGTATCTCCAGTGTTACCATTCGGGCCATAGCAAGAGCTCCCATTTCCTGATAATGCGTGTAAGTATCAGTATATCCATCAGGATAATTAGAGTATTCTCCGGGTGATAGTCCCATATGTATAAAGTAGGACGCATATTCTGTCCCAATCTGTTGGTAAAAATTATAAGATCGTATATTTAAATCAAGAAACGGTACATTAAGCTCTTGAGACACTGCCAACATAGCTCCTCTGTAATCGCTTCCACTTTCGGTAAATACATTCCGAGTTCCGGTATTCATGCTCATGGGACTTACTAACACGGGGATTGCTCCTTTTTCCCTGCTGTCATTTATATAAATCCTCAAATAAGTCTTCATATTCTCAGGAGTAGTATATCTTGAAGCGTTAGAATAATCACGATCGTTGTGACCAAATTGCACAAAAACATAATCACCACTGACCAGCTCAGCCTTTACACTTTCCCAAATACCTTCTTCATAAAAACTTCTGGAACTTCGGCCTCCTCTTGCTCTATTATTAACAGTCACTTTGCTTGGATCGAAAAATAAATTCAATATCTGTCCCCAACCGGCCCAGGGATATTGTGTTGCACTATAGTTTGCAACTGTCGAATCACCAATCGTAAAAATTCTAATCACATTACCACTTGCATTCACACTTACCTTAATTGTACTAGTCAGCGTTTCACCATATTGGTCAACAGTCTCCACTTCGTACGTTCCTGGTAAGGCAATTTTCACTTCCCTTTCGGAGAATGACAAGGCTTGTCCATTATAAAACCATTTGTAACTTGACGATTCAGGTGCAATCAACACTTTCTCTTTACTGTCTATTTTAATTGTGTTTTGGGCTACTTCCGAAGCATTTGCTCCCATGGATAGTATTGTAAAACAGATTGTCAAAATAGCAATAGTAAATTTCATTTTACTCATTTTTCACATTTTAATTTTTAATCTTGCAAATGTATTAAACATTTATATCATCTATAATAGAATATAATACAATCAAATAGAAATTCATTCGCTTACAAACAATTTTAGGCAAATAAAAACAGGACTTTCCACTAATTAAAGTGAAAAGCCCTGTTTTAGCAGCAAACTATAATGAAACATCTTACTGTAAAAATATTAGGGGCTTCTTTTGGTTCGTAGAATATCTCTATTTTCTTGAGGAATAGCTTATTTGAATTTATAAATATTTATTTATTGTGTAATCGCTGTACAAAGGTTACAAAGTTTTTTTAGTGTTTAAAGTGATTTTAGACCATAAATGAATATATTATGTTGAAAACACTTTTTAAATATTAGTGTTTGGTAATGAGAGTTTTTCATGTTCCATTCTCAATCTTTATCAATCTTGTAATGAAATCATACAACATCTAATTTTGTTAATTAGAAAACCAGATAAATGTTACTTTTAACAAGTAGATACTATTTAAACTTATTGATTAAAAATAGGGGAAGAATAAAAAAGATTCCTATAAATGACATTAACAATCCTCCAATTGTTCCAGCAGCCAAAGGATACCAAAATGATTCTTTAAATCCAACGATGAAAGGTATAAAGCCTAAAATTGTTGAAACGATGGTAAGGAATAAGGGGCGAATTTTTGCATTCCACGCCTTTATATACGCCTTAAGAGGCGATATATTTTTGTTTTTACGGATATTGTTAAATTCATCAATGATAAATATATTTGCATTTACTGTAAGTCCTGAAAGGAGTATAAAGGCTGCAAATCCTCCTGAATCAAAATTTAACTTGAACCAATAAAAAGTGAGAAAAATACCAATAAATGATATTGGAATTATAAAAACAATATACGTTGCTTGTTTTAAGGAATTAAATAAAATGCTCGAACAGAAGAATATTATCACAAACACAATTCCAATCAACCAATACTGCTTGCTTTCTTCTTTGCCCCAGCCCCAAGTTCTTTTGGAATTATTTTTTATGGAATATCCTATTGGTAATTCTTCCTGAAACGAATTTACAGTCTCTTCTAACACTTTATGTCCTTGTTGATAAGCTCCAATATATTCATATTGGACACAAAGCTTGTATTGTTGATCTTCTTTTGATATTTCCTGTGGTGTCTGATATTTTTCAATAGTGGCCAACTCTGACAGCTTAAACTCTTTTTCTTTTAGTATTATAGGGATATTTTGTAAATCCCAGATATTATATTTTTGCGACTGTTTAGATTTAGCCACAATATTTTCTGTATATTCGGAATTACTCATTTGAGCTACATAACTGTTGTTTTCAAAATAAGGTTTAAGCGATGCATACAACTGATAAGGTTCAATGCCGGCTTTTGCCAATTGCTCATATTTAAGCTGGAGCTTGAATTCCTGATAATCATCTTTATAATAACTGAATTTTGAATTTATCAGAACTTCTTTAATTCGTCGGTATTCAAGAAGCTTCGTCCTAAACTTTTCGGCATATAGATATAAGTCATCGTAATTATACCCAAACAACTCGGCGCGATATGAACCGGCACTTTCTTTAATGTCATTACTAAAACCATCGCCGACACCATATACACTCCAGCTTCCCCCTCCAAGTTCGAGTGACTTACTAATAAGATTCGATTTAAGTTGATGCGGGAAGCCACTTTTTTGATGCTCTTTTGTAAAACGGATAGTAATATTGGCCCTCTTTGGATTCATAATATTAGTCTCAAATTGCCGTACCTCCGGAAACTGTCGAATATAGTCCTCCATGCGTTGAATCAAATAGTTCATTTGAACCAAAGTAGCACCATTTGGAAGCGTAGCCGTAACAAACAAACTGGTTTCTTCTCTGTCGTTATTGAAATATGAACCATTGTAAACCTTTTGTACAAAAAGTCGCCAAGTACCTCCAAGTGCATTATGTAAAGGAGTTTTCAGATGCTCTTTAAAAAACTCTAATCCAAAGGTATTATTGTATAAATCAGCAAAAGTTCCTTCTTTTTCAATTTTATCGGGTAACATAAATACCGGAAGGCCAAACAGTAAAATGATAAAAACAAAAACCAGTATGCGTTTATTTCTCAGAAATTGACATTGAACAGCATAGAATCTATTGAAGTATACTATTAGTCGTTTTGATTTTAATATTGAGAAGAAACGTTGAATGCGATTTGTCCGATTTGGAATTTTTCGGTTATTTAAATCATTTGAGATATTTAGTTTATCAATTAATGCAGGAACTAAAAATAAGGCAACAGTCAGTGAAACGGATAAATTAATGATAATAACGGTAGCAAAATCTTTTAAATTCAAACGAATCTTTTCTTCCAAAAAAAAGATAATTACTAATGAACCGATAGTTGTAAGCGTGGCAGCAAGAATTGCCAAAAAAGCTTTCATATTTCTCCTATGAATTATTTGATCGGAAAGTACTATGATATTGTCAATAATAAGTGTGAGCGAAATAGTGATACCGGCCAATGAATAGAGTTGTATTTCTACATCAAATAAATAATAAAAAATAAGCGCAATAGCTATATTCATGATAAGTGAAATGCTTATCAACAAAGTGTATTTTAACTTTCTGTAAACAAGAATTACAAAAAGCAGGAGTATCAAAATTGTCAATCCGGAACGAAAGTAGATTTTATTCAATTCTTCCTGAATATATTCGGTTGCATCGTATGCCGGATTTACTTGAAAATCAGCAGGAAAACTTCTTTGAAGTTCGGCTAACTTTGATTTAACCGCGACACCAAGATTAAGTTGATTTACAGACTCATCGGCAACTACAGACAAATAGATTGTATTTAATCCATTTATCCGGTAATAACTCGTTGGCTGCGATTCTACTTTTTTAATTGAAACTATATCCGAAAGTCGAATAATTTTACCGTTAATCTTTTTTACATTAATCTGATTTAATGCAAGTTCTATTTCTTTTTCAGTTCCAATTTCTGAAACCAGAGCAATCCGGATATATCTCTCCTCATTGTCATCCCCTAAAATTTTAGCTACACCAAGCGATTCGTTTTTAAGATATTGATTCACCAAGATTTTAACATCGCCAATACTCAAGCCTAAAGTCTCTAATTGTTTTACGTCATATTCCAATTGCCATTCCATAGGGTTTGCACCACTAACATTTACCTGATAGACCCCATCAATCTGTGCTAAGTAGTTTTTTATTCTATCTTCGGCAAACTGCTGAATAAAAATGGGGGAAGCGGGAGCAATAATTGAATAAGTTAGAAATGTTTTTTTTGAATTGTCATCAGAGTTTCTTAATGATATACTTGGATATGATAATTCTTGAGGTAATTGTGGCCATGCTTGTCGGATAATCGTAGAAGCTTCAAATCGTGCCTGATCAGGATTTACATGTTTATCTAATTGTATTGAAACATTCCCCCAACCATTACCCGATGATGAATTAATCTTCTTCACCCCTTTCATACGGCTGAGCATGGCTTCGAGTTTTGATGTTACCTCCATTTCAATAACTATGGGCGAACTGCCATACATTGAAAATGAAACATTTATTTGTGGCAATGTTTGTGAAGGCGATAGTTTTATAGGCAATCTACTAATCAATGACAAGCCAACTATTGTAAAAAACACAAAAGTTAGTATGATCGAAAATGAAGATAATTTTTTACTCATCATATTCATCTATCGGTTGATCATTAATTCGTCGAACTGATAAGAAAGTGATACTTTTTTCTCGAAATCGTACAAGGTTAGTTTGCGTAATTTATAAAAACTTAGCCAATAATTTTTCAAAGCTATTATATAATTTTTTTGAGCTGTATTTAATCGACCCAACGAAAGTGTTAGGCTATTCACATCAGCTTTACCTATCATGAATCGTTGTTTGGTGCTATTGTAAGCCAAGTTGGCTAAACTTTGAGCTTCTTCAGCACTTGCAATCATATTCTGTTGTACACCATAATCACTCACTGTAAGCATCACATCCTGCTCTAAATATGTTTGAGATTGTTGTACCGAAATTCTCGCAACATTCAAATTACTTTTTGCCATATTTGCATTTCCTTTACGAACCCCCCAATCCACCAATGGAATGCTAAGGCCTACTCGCACGACATCTTGTTCAAGTGGATTCTGATAAGCACTAATAAAATTATCAGCTACCTGATTAAACCCAACACTCGCAGTAATATTTGCATCAAAAGCTGTTTTTTTTTGAGTACGTTCAACTTCTTTTTCTGCAGCTAATATATTTAATTGGTATTCTAAATAATCGGGATTATTTTCTTTAGATAAGCTTAATGCCTGATCGAAAGCAACTTCAATATTGGTTGGACGATCTGGCAGTTCTAAGTGAATTTCTGTATCCTTTGGCAAATTGAGGTAAGCCAAAAAACTTAACATAGCTCTTTTAAGTCCAATACTTACACTCTTCAATGTGTTCTTCGCATTCAGCGCATCTAATTTTAATGTCAATAAATCAGCTTGTGAAATTGATGCAATTTTAAGTCGTTCAGATCCAATATAAAAAAGCGAATCGGAAGATGTTACATTTTCTACTGCCAAATCATACTCCAGCTGAGCCATAGCCAAATTAAAGAAGTATTGTATTGATGTTTCCGATATTTCTTCACAAGAATATAGAAACTCTTTTTTAGCTTTCTCGTATTTTAGAGGTTCAATTTTTCGCTCCCATTTAAAACTATTATATCCGAAAAGTGCTTGAGAATAGCCAACACGAAAAGGCACACTCGAAAATTGAGAATAGGCATTATCACCAATATTACGGAAATAACCGAGTTCAGAATCAATAAAAAATGTACCTCCTGTAAAATCCACATTTTGGGTTAATGATAAGTTTCCATAAGAGGATAAGGACTGTTGTTGACGATAAATATCAATATTATTTTCCGAATCATACCGACTTACAAAGTCACGATTGAAACGAATCGGAGTCAGTGAGAGTGTTAATGAAGGCAACCGAGCCGCTTTATACGATTTATATTCCCAATAACTAGACCGGTAAAGGTTCTTCACACGAAATGTCTGAAGGGAACTGTCAGTAGCAATAGCAATACTTTGTTGTAAAGTCAGTGTTTGCGTTTGAGCAAACAAGCTATTAGTGCATATCAAACAAATAAATAAATATAGATTCTTTTTGAACATCGTAATTAGCTTTCTATTTTTTGATTTTGGTAGTACGATTGAAAATTCGTTTAAATGAGTTGGGCGTATAAACCCACCAATACGCCAATGGAACTACAAAAAGACTGATCGGCGTACCTATAAGCATTCCACCAATTATGGAGATAGCGAGTGGTTTTTCAAGTTCCGAACCCATATCGGAACTAAAAAACAAAGGCAACATACAAACAATTGATGTCAAACTGGTCATTAATATAGAATTCAATCTTCGTCTACCGGCTTCATGTATCGATTTCATAAGCGACAAACCTGATCGACGTAATTGATTCATAATATCTACTTTCAAAATACTATCGTTGATAATAATACCGCACGACACCACTATACCAATAGACGACATTAAGTTTAAGCTGTGCCCCAGTAGCATTAATAAAGCTAAGGAGGCGGTGATGTCAATTGGAATTTCCAACAATACAATAAACGGCTGTACAAAACTCTCGAACTGGGCTGCTAAAATAAAATACATTAGCAAAATAGAAATCAATAAAATGACTATCATTTGACTCATCATATCTTTGTTCGTAAAGAAAGTTCCTGAAAAGACAACGTCCCAACTGCTATCCATTTTTGCTTTTTCTTTCAATTTACGGACAATTTTTTCAGGTTGCTTGGCATTGTAAAAGTAAAAAGGAATGTATTCGCCATTTTTCCCCGCTATAATTGTTTTCACATCTTCAGCAGTGGATAGGTTTACAAAGTTGCTCAGTGCAATGCTGTTTCTTTTTCCACTTTCATCGGTAGTGGTATAAATCATGGTATTATCAATTACTTCCCGAACTTCATTTTCTTTTCCACCAAGCACTATGGGCAAATATTGTTGATTGGAACGCAAAACAGAAAAGTTATTTTCTTTAAAACCTGTTTTCACAACCCTGTAAATATCATTGTAGGAGGCGCCATACAAAATCATTTTTTGCTTGTCGATATCCAGATTCAACTGACTCTGAAATGAAATTCCAGTTGGTACTTCACCTGTTGCTGATGAGATTTCATTTTTCAAATTATTTATTTGTCCGGAGTTGAGATGAAGATCATTGTTTTTTTTATAATATTCAGCAACAATATCCGGCTCACCGGCAGTAAAGATCCGCTCAAAGATAGTGATTGAGGGTGAAAAAGAGACAATTGCTTTTGGATAATTGCGATTAAAATACTTTTCAATTTTATCTTTAATTATCAGAACATCATCCTTTGTTGGGACTTTCAGGTAAATTTCAGACTCCGACGATGATTTGTCTTGTTTGCTATTCAATAAAAATTGTTGCTGACCCACTAATGCTGAGTTCTCAACAGTACCGGCTTTTATTGAATTTGTAAATAGCTGCACCCGACTTCCATTCTCATTAACATTTATGTTTTCGTTCCACTCCACATTCACCAGCAATTCATTTTGGCTAATGTCTGGCATTTTTTCTTTCCGTATAGAGTTAAAGAGAATAAAACAAATGGGGAATACAGCTATCAAACTAAATAACGTGAGTGATTTATGAGCAAAAATCCAGTTTACACTTTTATGATAATAACGTTCATGAAAAGAAACTTTAGATTTATTATTCGCTTTTATTTTATGTCCTTTTGATTTAAGTTTCTGAATAAATTGGGGCGTTTTTAAAGAAAAAACCAATTTATACATCACAGGTAGTAACATGATTCCAGTAATATACGATACCAATAGGCCGGCTGTTACAGAAAATGCCTGATCATAAAAAATTGCGCCTGCAATTCCGCTCAAGAAAATAAGAGGAAAAAACACCGATATGGTTGTAAAAGAGGAACTAAGCATAGGAGCTATCACTTCGTTGGTACCACGTATGCACGATTCGTCAAGCGAGTAACCACTTTTGTGGTACTGACTAATATTATCTGTTACAATAATGGAACTGTCTATCATATTCCCAAAAGCCAGAATGAGCCCGGTGAGCGATACGATATTAAGTGAAACATTAAACAAATAAAAAAATAACAAACTGATTATGAGTGAAACAAACATGCTTAAACCTATAATCAGTGGCGATTTTAAATCACCCAGAAAAAATGCTGAGACCAAACAAATAAATATAAACGCCAGAATCAGGTTCTGTTTTAGGTTCGAAATTGTATAGTCAAGTAGTTCGGTTTGATTTTGGGAGATTTGAAAATCGATAGTTGGATATGTTTTTCTTAAACGGTCTATTTCTTTATTGATGGACGATTTCATATTATCCATATTTTCGTCGGCCTGTTTTATTACTGCCAATGTAACAGCCCGTTGTCCGTTAAAATAAGCCATACCCCTTTCTTTTTCAGGCACAAGATTTACTTTTGCCAAATCTTTCAACTGATATATTTTGTCATTTTTTCGGATATAAATATTTTGCATATCCTCAATGGTTCGCATTACTGCCGAGAACTTAATATTGTATTCGTAATGACCATCTTTCACGGTCATACTTCCGGGTTCAATATTGTTGTTATTCAATGCAGATTCTATATCAGCCAAACTAATACCGGTAATCTGGAGCTTATTTTCGTCTGGTTCTACAAGCACTTGCCTATGCATAAGTCCAGTCATATCTACCAAAGCTACCTGTGGTAATTGTTCAATGCGACGTTTGATAACCGCTTCTGAGAATTCTGATAAATCCAAAAAGTCACTTTCTGAAGCGGTTTTGTTTTTTAGTGTAAGATTGAGATTAAAGACAGGAATATCAGTGGCACTAGCTTTTACCACACGGGGGCGGTCGATGGTTCGAGGAATACGCCCCATGGCAGCATCTATTTTTTCGTTTACCTCTACAAAAGCTAATTCGGTATCAGTTCCATGATTAAATTTCAGGTAGATTACCGCATTCCCATCACGAGTTTCAGAGTGAATATCACTTAATTTACCAACCTGAAGTAATTGATGCCGAACAGGTGCAACAACAGTATTTTCAAGTTCGCGAGCCGAATTTTCATTCCCGCTAATATGCACTGTAATTTCGGGTATGGCAATGTCTGGCAACAACGAAACCGGAATATTCATATAGGTAATAATCCCTAAAATGAAAAATGCCGTGAAGGCCATAAACACAGCTATGGGACGTTCAATAAGAAATTTAATCATAAATAAAGTTTATTGCATTACCGTTACAGGCGATTCGTG
Organism: Paludibacter sp.; assembly: GCA_028692715.1. Lineage (GTDB taxonomy): Bacteria > Bacteroidota > Bacteroidia > Bacteroidales > Paludibacteraceae > Paludibacter. Next base: position 22,893 of record JAQUWU010000045.1, read on the forward strand.
CGCCAAATTGACATTCCCATCGTAAATTACGCTATCGCCTACATGTAGGCCATCGGTAACAACATAGCCCGACGAGTTTTCCAAACCGGTGGTGACGTAGTTCCAATATGCCACACCTTTTTTTAGCGTAAATACCACTTTTTTATTCGTCCTGAGTACCAATGCTTCTTTTGGAATAACCAGCTGTCTTGAAATGCTGCGTTGAATAAGTACTTTCACATTCATTCCATCTACTAATTTCGCCGATGCAGGTAAAATAGCCTTTACATATACCATCCCATTTTTATCTACCAATGGATTGATCTCTGTTATTCTTCCTTCCGAAATATAATCTGTTATTGAAAAAGGTGACACGCTGACCCTATCACCCTTGTTTACCAAAGTAACTTCATTTTCAAGAATTTTAAATTCAACTTCGGGATGATTATTGTCGATAATGGAACAAAAAGGTTCAGAACCAGATGGATAATTAAATTCTTTCGTAAACAAATTAGCCACCACTCCAGTAAACGGAGCATATAGTACTGCGTTTTTTAAATTATATTCTGCCATTTGAAAATTAAGCATGCTCTGGTCATAATTACTTTTCACTTTGGCTATTTTCATAACATCGGCAGGTATTTTCAGGGAGTCACGCAACGAATATCCCTGACCAATCAGTACATCTTGTAATTCAAGTTTTGCACGTTCCAGATTATCTTTTGACTGTAACATAGTACTGCGAAGTTTAAACTGATCCAATTCCGCAAGTTTCTGTCCTTTAACAACCCGATTGCCATTTTTCACGTATATACCCGTAATCTTTTCGGAAGTCAGGAATTTCAATTCGGCTACTTGCTGTGATGCAATCGTTCCGTTGGCAATCAAATCATGATTAAAATCGGACATCTCCAAGCGTATTGTTTTTACCGGAGTTGGCTTGTCAATAATTTCCTTATTGTTTTCCTCCACTTGTTCTGATTGCTCACCTTTCGTCGGAGAGCAAGAATAGATTAGGAGCAATGCTGCTGCAAAAGTTAAGATATTTTTCATTTAATTCTGTTATTTCTTTTTAAACAATAAATTGTTGAATGATTACATGAAAAGATGAAGTAAAACCGAAAAGACACAAAACTTACTGACAAATTTAAGAATTTAATTTGTCTACACCTAGTTAAAATCCCTTTCGATTCTGACTCAATTCTGAACTTAGGTTTGATTATTTTTTGAATTTCTTCCCTCATTTAGTATAAGCATGTTTAGTCTAACTTCTTCACGTACCCTTACAAAAAGCCAGTATATGGTTGGGATATTCAAAAAACTAGTCTATAGGTTTTTATTATTCTGAATATAATATGAAAAACCAGAGCCTCTTCGTTAACTTTGATATAGTGAGATTTTATATAATACGAGGATTTAATAAATATAGTAGCTACTAGTATTATGTAAACAACCAATACTTATTAAATACTGTTTTCTTATTCACATGAAATGTCAAATCTTTTGACATCTATTGACCCATTTCCCAAGTGAGTTGCAATAGATATAAAAGAACTGTCTTTTTCCTTTTTAATCATTGATTTTGCCTTAGTAAAGTTATAAAGTTCCGTACTACTTTTGTTTATTAGGAGTTTTAAAAAAAAACCCCTTTAGTTTTTGTTTTAATTTCAATTGAGTAAATTTTAGTCTTTACATCAATTTTCTTAGTAAGCACAGTTCCTCGCAATTCTAAAGGTTTAATTTCCTCATTTAGATATTTTGTACAATCAATTGCAAACAAAGTTGAGAATACTAAGAGAAAAAAAGATATTAATAGTAGGTGCTTCATGATTTATTTCTATTTTAATGTCAATTGTTTAATACTGTAAGATATATTTATTCCTTAAATTGATAAATAATAACGATTGGATTAGCTTCACTAGTGATATTATCTAAATTATTAGTTTTTAAAATTTCATTAGAAAATTCGTTCAAATGATTGGTTGAAACTGCTGATACAAATTTTCCATTATTTGTTGTATAGGGATAAAAAGAATTAAACATCTTACTCATTTTTTCATCATAAAAAACATTCGTTTTCTTAGTATCCTTATTGTATACAAAAAAATAGGGTGTTTCTTTATAGTAAAAGTCAGCATAGACAGTACTTTTCGAGTCTAATACAGTTAAAAAATAAATAGATTTTCCATTATTTAATTTCTTAAAAATATCTGTAGGATTAGAATAATTTTGATTATATACATCTAAATCGATATTATTTTCACCAAAATTGAACGTGTATTTCTCTTTGATTTCATCTTTCTTTATTTGAAATAACTTTTGACTGTAAATTGGTAAATAAAAAAGCTGATTTTCTGAATTTTGCAAAGAAATTCTTGGACTAAGCAATAAAGAAGTAGTTTTTTTGCATGGGAATATCTTTTTGATTTGTGTAAAATCTTTGGAGCAAATCACTATTGAATTATCATCATCATTCTTAATAAAAGATTTGTAAAATACTAAAGTGGCAGAATCTAAATATGCAAAATTTGCGAGAGGATCTTTTAATGGAATTTTCTTTTCGCTGACAAAGCTTCCATTTGCATTAAATTCTAAAATTTTATATTGGGCCTCATCTAATAGTGTTATATGTCCATTTCTTTTATTTATTTGCATATCCGTAATTCCAATGTATTCTTCAGGTCCATGTCCTATCTTATTAATTGAATATAAATATTCTCCTTTAATGCTAAATATTTGAACTTTTTGTGTTTTACTATCTATAATATAAATTTTATCTCCCTCAATCTTAATCGATTGAATCCGCCCTATAATACTTGAGTCATTTGTCTCTAATGGAATAAATTTAATTTGATCAAGGTGTGAGACAAAACTCGATTTATTAGTATTTGAGATATTTATTCTAAACTCTTCTGATTTTGAGTGTTCTTTTTTAACTTCGCAACTAATAAAGAAAATCATTGCAAAAATTACAATATATATTTTTTTCATATTTTTAATTATTTGAAAGAAGACAATATTCTTACAGTCCTACTAAATCAATACTTTTATGTTCTAAAGAATTTTAATCAAACACTATATCTTATTCTGTGTAAATTTATATGGAAATACAAGAATGTTCTCAATGGATTGTAACCTGCTCTTTTTTAGCCTTAAACTGATTTTTTAAACACATTTTTGTATTTAGGATTACTTAGTTATATAAGGGGAAATATGGGGGAAGTACTTTGACAGTTACTTTGCATTTTGATTGTCAATTTCCCCCATTATATTTCACTTATCACTTATCTCATGTAAAGCAACAATAAGTTCCTGAATAGTAATCATGACATGTATAGTAGTCTATAGAACCATGAAATGTTATTAGCCAATAGCAACCACCCGTTCCCTCACTTTCAGCTAACGCCTCTACATTCGCCAATGCCAATAAAGAAGTACTATTCGTTTTACTCATATTCAAATTTACATTAAAGGCTACTGCTAGAGCAATAGCTGACATGGCAAAACTGCCAACTATTTTCTTTTTCATAAAAATTCTATTTAAAATTTAATTTTAATCAATAATAACTAATGCTGTATCTATCCTTTCAACAGATGGAAAGTCGATAACCGAATTTCTCGTTCTTTTTGTTTACTTTTGCCGCATACTTCTACTTTTTTGGAGGAAGCCGGGGCGGAGAGCATTGTTTTGATACTTTTGCGAGAATTTGACAATTATTCCGCCCCTTTACCATGTTAATACTAAAAATTGTAAATTATTAATCGAATTGCAAATTTAAGAATATCAATCCCCAAAACCTAGTCAAAATCCCTTTCAATTCTGACTCAATTCTGATTTCCAACCTCAAGAATTTTTCGAACCTCTTCCCTCATTTCATCAATTGCGGGTGAATGCACTTTTGGTTCTTTTTGTAAAACGAGCCGGGCAGTTTCAATAGCCATTTTTTTATTGCCGGTTTCTGTGTATAGTTTCGTCAACAAATAGTATGGATAAAGACGGTTGGGTACAATAGAAGCAGCCATTTTGAAATTCTGTTCGGCCAATTTAATATATTCTGAGTGTAACTTTGTTTTTTTATCCGACTGTAGTGAGAGACTTTGATAATTCTTCCCCAGAATATTAAATAGCATAGGATCACAACTAATTCGTGTAGCACGTTTGAGCACTACATTACTTTTATCGTACGCCCCAGTTTTCGAAAGAATTTGACCATACTCGAACAGGAATTTGACTTCGTCATTCAAGAATGGTTCAAGTTTCCCATAACTATCTATTACATCAGCATAAAGATTCATTGAGTACATCATTTTCGCATTTTTCCAGTCTTTATAAGCTTGATAGGTAGGATAGCGATTGTAGAGGCAAAATGTCACAACTATAAATAATGAAATCAAGCTTATTATAGTCGGAATGCGATTTAAATTCTTGATCTTATTGTATTTCAAATTCTCATATTGTACTATTTGAACATCAGCCAATAGAAATGCGAAAACGATAAGAAAAGGTAATACGCTAAATGGATAGGACATTGATGCAAATATCAAAAGTGCAATCAAAGATCCTAAAGTTACATAATGTTTATTCTTTATGCCCTTATACAGCGCAAAGGCTACTATTAAGAGGAATAACAGCAATCCGGCAATCCCCATTTCCAAACCAATTTGCAAATATTCATTAAATGCATATTCCGGATTTCCTGCCACCAACTTTTCTTGTTCGGTACTTCTCCCCGATTCAAAATAAGCAGCTTGTTCCAAACCATAGATACCGGCAAAGTTGCCAATACCAACTCCCCACGGATTTTTCACGATGGCTGAAATTGTATTTTTCCATATGAAAGCCCTACCATCTGCAGAATCTTTTTTCAGAGCGTACATGCCCCAAGTTGCAGCTATTAAAAACACAAAGACTATTCCTCCAATTTTCAATACCCTTATACGATGTACTGAAATATATTCTTTTATTCTGTATTTTTTTGAAAGTAACAAAAGTCCGACTACTCCACATCCTCCCAAAGATGCTAACCATGCTGCACGACTCATAGCGGCAGGCAAGACCAGTAGAATAGCCAGTATAGTAGTGGCAGAAACAATCCAACGAATATAGAATACTATATATTTGTGATTGAATTTTCGATTCCATACATTATAATCGGTTAGCATATAATAAAATGTCATAGGCGAAATCATTGCCAGATAACCTGCATAGGGGCCGGGATTAAAGAATGAACCCGTAAGCAAAAACAAACTATGCTGCGAAGGTATAAAACCATAAAGCTGACGTAAGCCCCAAATACTCTCAACCAAGGCTGTGATTATTAGAAACAAAATCAAAGTATATCTGAAAACTTTGCACTTAGAAAGTATCAGTCGGGAATAAAAATAGAATACAAAAAGTAAAACAAAGAGAATAAATTTAGAATTGACCGCTTCCGCCCTAACCAGAAACGGAAGCGAGCCAATCATCACAAACAGAAAAAGTAAAAGGTCTGAAATTAAAAGCTTGATTCTGAAATTACTAAAAAACGAAAAATATATTGTTTGACTTATAGCGCAAATACCTATTGAAATATAAAACCAAAAATACTTTGTACTTACTACATCGTTTGCCAGTTCGGTATTTAGTACAAAAACAGTAGAGAAAATAAGTAGAAAAGGAATAAGAAGTAATAAGTTAACCCTTCTCACTATATCTTTCAGACAATTCAAAATTCGCATCACATTATATTTTTGCTATTTGATAAACTTCATCACTCTATTCCATCTTATTTCCCCTGAATATTTATCTTCAGATTTCCATATTATGGAAGCTTTACCCACAATGTGGTCTTCGGGCAATAAACCCCAGTATCGAGAATCCCGAGAATCCAGGACATGATCACCGGACATAAAGTAATAATTGGTTTGAAATGTATATTTAGAGATACAACTATCGTTTAATAAAACTTGTCCACCTTTCTGTTTTATATACCTTGCAGTTTCATATTCTATCAGTTGTCTATAAAGTGAGATATTCATTGTATCAATATTTAAACAATCCCCTTTATGGGGTACATAGAGCGGACCAAAAAATTTTAAATTCCAATGATAAGAACTTCTTTTGGGGAAACATTGAAACACATTAGACTCAAAATCTGACTCCAACGAATGTGACATTCGCATTTGATTTTCAATATTACCCAAGGTGTCTTTACAACCTTTTACTTTATAAATTCCATTGTCGATATAAAATGTATCGCCCGGAATGGCAATACAGCGCTTTACATAGTATTTGTTGATATCTAAACTCAATTTTCCTTTTGTTGAGTAGGGAAAATTAAAAACGAGAACATCATTCCGCTTAATGCTTCGTACACCTTTCAACCTCCATAAGTTGGGTTTTGAATTATTCTCCAAAAAGTCATAATCCTTAAATATCCTTGCACCGGGAATTAATTTATTTACTATAATATAATCGCCGGATTTCAATGCCGGCTCCATCGAAGGGCTCGGAATTTTAAAGGTGGAAAACACAAAAATCCGTAATGTAACTGCCAGTACAACTGCAACCAGTACTAATACCAATATTTGCCAACTATTTTTCAGGTATTTGTTGAGTCGATTAATTTTCATGTTATTTGTTCATGTAAATTCGTGTTATTCGAGATTGAAAGAGTATTGATTTTGTAAGCCTGTAAATGGTACTATTCTAAATCAATTTTCACAATGCAATATTCCGGATTAATGGCTATTGCATAAACAAGGTTTGACTTTTCGTTTGAAGCAAGTCGCATTATAGGAATTTTTGTATCAATAATTTTCACCAAATTCAGTTTATAATCGTATACATAAAGAGTTTTAGGGATATCTTCAGATAAATTTTGCTCTTTAGGTCGTTTCTTATACTCCTTTTTCTGAGCAGCAACAATATAATCTTTTGTTAATGTCAATTCGCTTATAAGTACCATTTTATCTTTTATTTTCATTTCTCCATGCGAAATTGTATAATCAGGCTTAACTAAAGTTTTTTCATGTTTCAATTCAAATACATCTCCACTTTTTCTATAAACTGCTAAATAGGGATAAAAAAAGATACTATATACCAGCAACTCTTTTTCTCTATTGTATTTCAATACCCCTTGATATGTATTATAACCATTTGAGATTGGGTCCACAATTGGATACTTACCAAATGCAATGAGATGCTTTTTTGTTATTACCTTAAAAGGTTGTTTTTTTTCCGGATAAAGGCCTAAGAATCTGTCATCATCGATTTGCACAATTCGGGTTGCCCTCTTAAAATTTGTTTTATCTCTGAATTCCATGCAATTGCGACCGGCAACCAGATTATCAATTGATAAAGTCGCAAGTTTCTTCGAATTCAAATCAGCAATCATAATATTGTTCCCTGAAGAGATATGCACTGTTGGTGTCATAAATTCAAGAGGACCCATCCCCTTATTTCCCGTCTGTGCAATTTGTTTTCCCGTTTTCAGATCAATTACTTTTAAAAAATCATAGACAGCAAAGGGATCAAACCAGACTAAATAATCGTCGCACAACATAAGATTTCCGGGCATACTAGTGTAAAGCGAATCAGTAATCAAAACAGGGTCAATAATACTGGTTTGTACTGGCTTGTTTTTAACAGTGCATGCATTAAGAATAAGTGCAAGAAATAAAAAATTTAAGATATTATTCATTTTATGTTATTATAAAACTCGTTGCAATAGCTAAAATACAATCATTATCTTACCGTTAACTGAAATAAAAATGCTGTTTATTTAACTTTATATTATATATAAATATTCTCAACCTTTTACACTTTTCATAAAAAATAAAATTGGATTTGAGTCTATATCAATCGTTGATTTTAAAACAGAGTTAATTTCTAATAAATCTTGATCATCCATATCATATGGTTTTACTATATATATTGACATGTCTTTAGTTACTCCTACAGGATATGACAAAACTAAATGTTTAAAATTGAGTTGGCTCTCAGTTGGTGATTTATAATCAAGAATATTTTTAAATACATCTATCGTTTTTTTCTTAATATTGTAACAACCATGATATTGTATAGATTTCTTTTTAATTTCAGAAAAATTAAAATGAAATTCATCACCTGTAAACATAAAATCGCAGATTCTACCCATATATCCATTATTTTGAACTAACTGATCATATTGCATTTCATCATACAATTTTTGTATTTGTGAATAAGGCAAAGTTTGGCGACCAAAATTTATTTCAAAAAAAGGACTTAAATCATTATCATTAATTTTATAAACTATATTACTAAATGGATAAATAAAGAAGTTTTCATTACTCGAATTTTGAAGAAATGTTGAACGGAAAGAAGTTCTAAAGAAGTTCTTTTGAGGAAAATAGCCGCACAATATCTTTTCAAAATTATTCCCAACTTTCATAATACTATAACCATTTGGATTTCCAGTTTTATAACAACTATAGATCCAATACCCATCTTCTACTTTACAAAAACTTCTGAACATAAATTGTTTTGTTGGGATTTCAGATATTAATTTCCCAGAAATATCATATATATACATGAATTGTTTAATCCCTTCCTGTGCATACATTAACTTAGAAGAATAATCATAAAATACATCATTGAACATTATATGTTCTCCTGGACCATTTCCCTTTGATCCAAATTTTCGAATAAATTCACCATTAGACTTAAATAGAAAAATTTCATTTTGTTTATTGTCAAATATTACTATTGAGGAATCTATTACATATATCTTCTCTATTTGTTTTATTAAAGATTCTGAAGTTGTTTCTAAAGGAACACAATTATAAATATTCAATTTTCTTGATAAATCTAATGTTTTATCCTGCTTGACATCTATATTTACAGTGTCAACAAATGTGTTATTTTTTTCGCGATTAGCACAACTATGAAAAAAAATTGAAACACAACAAAAAACTAAAAATTTTATTTTCATTTTATTTTCTAATATTACAAATATTATCACCCCAACAATAAAACACAAAATTTTGATTATTATTGGGGTGAATTTTAAATTTTAATTCTCACAAACAGGATAATCTTCACAACCATTTTCACCATAAGGTTTACAACATGAAGTAGTTATAGTATAATATCCAGTTTCATAAGTAGCATCACTTGGCTCCTGATTAGTATTAGAAGTCATATACATCCAACATTGATCTTCCATGTTCCAATCCCACCCAATTTCTTTGGTAAAACCAGTTGTAAAAAACCCTGTTTCAGAAGTTTCGCTTAGAGTCCCATTAGGTTCAGAAGACTCAATGAAGGCCAATGCCTCCACATTCGCCAATGCCAACATCGAAGTATGATTCGTCTTACTCATATTTAAATTCACATTAAAAGCTACAGCTACAGCAATCGCTACTACAGCTATAACGCCAAATACTTTCTTTTTCATAAAATTATTTTTGAAATTATTTAAAAATTTAATTTTACAATGCTGTATTTATCTTTTCAACAGCGTAAACCATTTAGGTTTTCAATATTTTTTCTGTACTTTTGCCGGGCAATCCTCCTTTCATTTTTTTGTTGAGTGAGTGGAAGTGCAGGGGCGGAAGTGCATTGTCTTTTCTTTACTGGAGCTGACAATATCTCCGCCTCTTATTTATATCCAAAAGAATCATTTTAATCTAGTATAATTTACACATCACTGCAAATATTAAAATTATCTCACAATAATTCCATTTTTAGTAATACCTTCGTTGAATATGGAGATATACTTACAGTTTCTGTTATTATAAAAACTTACAGAGACTTTCCCTTCTTTATCCGTTTTTACATCTGGATTCCAATACAGCGTACGACGAAAATCTTTCTCGTCGGGTAAAACTACATCTTTGTAATTTGGAGCGAAAAATTCTCTGACATTCGAATAACCTTCAAAAGATGTTTTGCGAATACCATTCTTGTGTCTATTAGCACCTTCCTTTTTAGTATTTATATAAATTATGGTGTATTCTTTGCTTCTATCACAACCCTGACAATACCCAAGTGCAAATTTACTATCTTCAGCTATCACAATAGACTCCACTGTTCTTATATCCAGGTCACTTACACACAAATTTACAAAATCATTTGCCGGACTACTTGCATTGTAATTATTAAATGCCTCTTGGGTAAAATCGGAAAATGGGGTTACTCGTGCTATTGAGTTATTAATTAGAAAAATGACATCTTTACTCATGTATTGACATATAACTTTGTATATTACTGTATTAAGTGTGTCTTTTACTAAGTAACTATTACATATAAATAAATTGTGTTGTTGACGTATAAAATCAAGTACATCATAAGGTTCACTTTCCCCAACATCTTCTAGCTTTTCAATTTCTTTACTGACATTATAAATAACACTAGCCTGACTAATTGCTTCTTGTTCGCGTTTCCATTTCTTCTTTTCTGTTACTGTTATTTCTCGGAGCGAAAGTGTTTTTGCTATGGAGTCCGACTTTACCGTAATTTCTGAAGGTTTATAAACTTTTGTTTTTTCAATCGGTTTTTCAATCGTTTCTTCGGATAATATCTGACTTTTAGGGGCTGTAAAATTGAAATTTTGTTCATCATATACAATGGTTTTTGGTGTAGGACTAAAAACCCGATCTAACAAAACCCGATACTCTTCTAGTTTCGATTTTTTTCTAGTTTCGATATTCAACTCTGTCTTACCATAAAAATCATTCAAAACCAAATTAAAATTACCTTGACTGTCGGTTATACATTTCCCTTTTTGGTAGGGTGTAAGCATCCACATGGTTACTTCCACGTTTTCCATTTCTTTCCTTTTAACAACGGATAAAACTTGTCCTTCTACTATCAAACTTTTTTCAATACCATACTTTATCTCAATGGGTTCAATTCCTGCCAATTGATTCCATGCATATCTGCGCCAGCCCTGAGTTAACATCAATAAATCCAATGCAAATTTATGTTTGTTGTCATCCTTTTCGAAATAATATGCAGGATTCTCAATATATCCTTTTAGCTCGGAAGAAAGTAGCAAATTCGTGTTTATGTCATCCGTATAACCCGTTTGAATTTCTGTTCCCTTGTCTCTTACTGATAATGAAAATGTCGTTTCTACAGGATTTCCTTGCTTATCTTCGACCCTAAAATCAATAGAAATTGGACTCAATGGTGCATAGGTAGCATTTATGTCGGATTTAATTTGCAGCGTATTATCATGATTGATAAAAGCCAGGCGTTCGGCAAGTATTTCACCCAACTTATTGAAAACAGTAATCTGGATAACTCCTGAAGGCAAATTGCTTTTGAGAATCGTAAGCAATGAAGGCTCACCTTCTGTTATACTGAATTTTTCAAAAGCATACACTTTACCCCGACAGGTGAATGTAACTCCTAAAGTATCGTTGGGAAGATCAGCCGTTTTATTTAGTTGTACACGTAAGTATTGCGAATTAAGATTGTCCGTCTGAAGGGTATATCCACTTTCTAAACTTTCAGGCAGATCAACTTTAGTTTCGTCTTTACCTGCTATAATTTTGGCAGTATATTTTTGTCCATCCGGATAAAGAATGAAAGAACCCATACCCTGATAAACGCTTGAAAAGGTAGTGATTTCATCTCCTTTTGAGTTGTATATTATTCCTGAGACATCAATGCTTTTCCCTTGTTTGTCTGTTGCTTTAAATGCAATTTTATTCGAAAGGCCGTAAACAAGATTCCCTCCTTCAGGATAAAAGCTAATATCTATTTTATCAAGTTTTTCTGTTTTTTCACGATAACTCAACACACGTTTAGTTTTTGGTCGAACTGTCATCGTTTTGCTGGAGTAAACACCTTCCACCCTCGGCTTGTCATAGACAGGAAACACGCGCGAAAAAATCCCATTTTCGTCAAAATTAAGCATGCATTTTGTGTATGCCCTCACTTCATAGAAACCACTGTAGAGACTATCTTTCAACGTAAACTCTCCGTGAGCTTGTCCGTTTTCTATTTTCAACTTTTTAGTTTCCAGAATGTCTCCTTCAGGTGTAAGTAATTCTACATAAAGCACCTTACTTAAAGGAGAAAGCATATTGTTTTCTGCAGTAACCACATAAGATTTAAACCAAATTGTTTCACCCCTATAATAAGCAGTATTGTCAAAGTGCAAGTATACTTTCTCTTGTGGATAGAGGAAATTGAACTTCTCAATGTTATCCACAAATTTATTCAATTTCAAAATAGTACTATCCTGTTGCCCCAATAGTGAACCGGACAATAAGAGCAATAGTAATAAGAGAAGATTTGTTTTTTTCATTTTTCTTCGAATAAAAAAAAATTTTGTATTGTATTGACCCGAACTGGCGTAGTCTGCGACCTGTGCCATACAAAGACTTACTAATCAATTAAATTTAAACCATTTGCATTTGCACGGATTATAAATATACGCCAGCAGGGAAGTATCTATCACATAATGCTTTTAAATAGACTTTTGTTAATTCAGGCAATTCTTTATGTGGAATAAATACGAATCTAGCTCGCATTGAATTATCTAAAATAAAAAAATGTGGTTCATTCCTTTCATCAATTTGCTTTAAAATATCACCTTCTACATTATAGATAGCGTATTTAGTTTTATTTGTCATATTAAACATTTTTAAGTTACGTAAATTATCATATGAAGCTATAAATATTACGTTTTCTGCTTTAAAATTATGACTAAATTCATTTATTATTTTAATCTGAGATTCAACACAAGCTTCGCAATTTAAATATGAAAATCTAACAATTAGCCTTGCGCCATTTTTAACAATATTTTTAAGCATAATTTTCTTTCCTTTATCTGACGTTAAAACCATATTAGAATCAATTGGAAAATATTCAGAATACATATACGATTTGAATTCGCTTTTAATAACATTTAAGTTTGTGTTTTGAGCACTGTATTTCTCTATAGTAATATCATAATAATTAAGTAATTTGTTTACATTATTTTTATAATACTGAAAATAAACAAATACACCAACAAGCGTAATTATTAGTAGAAATATTAAACCTTTCTTAGTCATCATTCTATTTGATAATATTTTAATCATCTTGTTATATTTGTAATTATATTCTATAAATCAAAATGAAAATTTTACAATAAGAGGATTGTCAAACTCACTTAATTTCATTTCCTTTAAAGAATATAAAATAGATTTTTTTGATGCATTTAAAATATACAACGGTTCCACTAAAGCATAAAAAGAGGTAGCATCGGAAGATACAATTCTAAAACTACTATCAGAATTAAATTTACCGGTATAACTTTCTTTTTCGTTTTTATTTAATAATACCTCATAATATTTACCTTCTGGTCCAATTGCTAAAACATATAACCAATCTTTTGTTTCTTGAATATTTGTAATACGCTTAAAATAATTGCCTCTACCAATCTCATCAATATTATTCTTTGTAGCAATAGAATTAATTGGTAATGCTAATTCACCGAAATCAATACTATATTTAACTGACATTTCTTCTTCAGTTATTTCATATATATTAAAATCACCATGTGGTGGTACAAGTAAATAATTACCATTCCATTTCTTTGTAAATCTATCTGTTTCAATTATGTAATTATCATTTTCCAATAATCCCTGTAGATTTCCATCTGATTCTCGAAAAAAACAATTTTTGTCATCATTAGTAGATGTTCCATTCCAAAAATAATTCACATTATTTTCGAAGCAGATAAGTTGTAGTGGATTAATTTTCTCATTAATTTTTACTTTTCTTACAAATGCGCCATTTTTAACATTGTATTTAACAACATTTTTATAATCAAGTATAGAAATTATATCTCCACCCTTATTTAAATCAAAATCACGGATTTCTACATATTCCTGAGGACCATTACCTTGTCTACAAATTTTTGAAATAAACTTACCTTCTTGATTAAACTCAAATATTGTTTTATTTTTACTATCAAATATGTAGTATTTATCTCCTTCAACAATTATTTTTTTTACTGATCCTATTAAAACGGAGTCGCATGTTTCAAGCCTAACACACCTATCAATTTTTATTGATTTAGGCCACTCAAAAACATTGTCTACAATACTCTTTTCTATAGAGAATGTTTGCTCACATTTATATTTCGATTCCTGCTTGTTGCACGATACTGTAAATAATAATATAAAATGACTATCGGCTTTTGCACCCAATAGAAAATTATTAACTTTGCAAGTAAAAAAATCATGAATTTACTTGACTTTAGTAATTATTTTCCAAATGAGGAATCCTGTATTGAACACTTTAAA